>JBJMGP010000122.1:0-47555 GCA_045807865.1 Pyrinomonadaceae bacterium | reverse complement strand
GTAATGCTTTTAGCTGTGCCTCTGTGGTGAAGTTTACTCCTGTACACTCAAACGTAATTCATCTAATGATACCAAGTTGCGTCTGGGGTTAAGGTTCAGCATGCCCGTAAGCCGTTGAAGTTACGTCAGTAAGAGGAAAGCTGAAACTTACTCTGTTGTGCAACTTGGTATGAGAATTTCCAGGACGCAGGTGATGGAAGTTCTCTGACCCGCGTGAGGGTTATAGCTGCATGGCCGAAGAGAAGTTAGCGGCGATGGCGAAACCACCGGCGAAGAAGCGGGTGACGCGGAACGGTAGGAAGAGACCAAAACCTCTACACGCTCGACGTATCCCTCGTCAGCGATGTAGGTTCCGGCATAAATCGAAAATCCCCCATGGGTAATCAACGATGACAACGGCAATCCCGCCCGTTTTAACCGTGCGGCATGTTGTGCTTTGCGGGCGACGGTGGCGTGGATTGATCCGGTGACGAACAATCCGGTTGCATGCTGACCTGTCGTCCGGCCGGAGCTTACGCCTTTACGCGACGGCTGTTCGCGGACATAAAGTTCTTCCCTAAAGTAGCTATTGAACTATGAGGTTAATCACATCCTGAGGCAAGCCGGTCTCACTGAGGATTGTTTTCTTATCACTAGACGATAAATCGTAGCAGATGGGTTTACCCGAAGCATCTTGCCTACATAGGCCGGGATCGCAGCATATGAATCCATACTTCTGTTTGCCTGTCCCCCAACAGGCAACCCGCGACCCGCAGGGGTTCTCAGCGTCCCCGTTTATTATGTCCTGCTTAAACGAGGAGCTTACGTAACTAATCATCATTGTTACGCCATTCGATCCCGCCCCCGCAGGCCAGACGCCGTCGGGCGAAGCAGGCCACCCTGGGGCGGCAGCTTTCGGGCGCGAAACGAGACTCTGGTCTGCTGTCAGTCTAGGCAAATTCATGGGGCACATCTCCTCTCCCGTCGTTGGTTTGCCGGTCAGCGTTCTTGCTCGACGCTAAGAGTGTCGGACGTATTCTGCTTTCGCGCCGGTTGAAGGAAGAACCCGGACGCCTTTACCGTGTGCAGAGAGAAGGTATTACAGGCACCGGTCGGGGGCAAGCATTTTCTTCGATGATACGAGTCGTTGCAGCCCGCGAAATCGCGGAAACGTAATAACCATCCTGAGCGCACCGCTACCGCGCCACTCACCTACGATCCGTTAGCGGGAAGTCCGCTTTTTACTGCCGCCCGACTTCTTCTTTCGAGCGCTGGTTCGGCCCGCCGTCGTTGAACTTTCGGTCTGGGAGGTTCCCCCAAACGGCGCGAGAAGCAGCACCGACGCCCCTCCGACCAACTGACTATTTTCGATTGTGTCGATATTAAATAGCGCGCCGCTCCCGGGAGTCACCTTTGCCGGAGGCTCTATGGTCAGCGTTAATTCATGCTCTTCATTCGCCCCGACGGTGATCGTACTCCCCGCCTGTTTTTTCCGCTTGGAACCCGCTTCGCCCGAGTATTTGAGTGTAGGAGGATCGATCTGTTCCATTTCGGCGGGAACGTGCGTCAGGCCGAGGCTATAGAGGTTGGGGGCCAGCAGAGCAATCTCTACGCGCTGCACCCGTACCGTACTTTCGTTCGGACTCGGGAAAAGGGCGAACTCTTGTTCGACGACGCTCAAGTTGTTCCCGAGCGACACTACGGTGATATTTTGTTGAGCCACGTGCCTGTCGTTCGGGTCGAACGGGTCGTTAGGATTCGGTGAGAAGCTGTCGGTCGGGGCCGAGGCTACGGCGACTATACAGGTATGACCGGTGGTAGTGGGCCTCCAGGGCGCGTTCGAGTATACCCGCGCCGTCCCCCCGCCGTTCAGCGGGAAGGAGGTAAATCCGGCGTCGTTGGCGAGAACGTCTTTCCAGTAGGCGGTCTGGGCGTTGAACTTACACCAGTACCACTGTACCGTCACCTGCGCGCCATCGGTGCCCGCGTTAACCACATTGGCCCAGCACCAGTTGTCTTGATTAGCTTGCGGGCTTCCCGGTTGCCCCTGCGGGTCAGGCCCCGGCACAACCCAGACGTTCGGGTTACTCCACGAGTTCGGTATAGTTCCGGTGTGCAGTGTGAGATAAACCGACATTGTTGTCTCCTCCTTGCGTAGCCTGCGGCCGATGTGTTCTGACACCTGACGACATAGGCGGTAAAGCCTGCGACGCGCTCAAATGTTAACCGGGGAGCGAGCGGGTAAAACGCCTAGCTTGTTCGGCGAACGACACCCCGACCTTCCTTCGTTGACTCGCTCAGACCGAGGCGATATGTACCTCAACCTCCCAGACATCTCTTCCGGTGGGAGTCGGCAGAAGCGGGTTCGGCAATTTCGGGTATTGCGGGTTCGGCGTGTAAGTAAAATTTTGGCCCACCAGGACGGCCGCGTACATCGCGCCGCCTGCCATGCCGTTAACACGCCACGTCCCGTCCGACTGAATCTGCGCGGTATAAGCAGCGATCACCGAGCGATCCGCGGCAAGACTGAAGGCGGCGACGTGGTAGTGATCTGCCGCGCTCATGTTGACGTTGTGCGAAGCCCCGCTCAAGGTGCCTCCGCCCGTCGGCGGGATGATAGTGACTGAGAAGCTAAACTGCGGCATACTGATGAGCAGGGCGACGACGTTGCCGCCGACCGCCGGCAGATTGCCGCTCGGCGGCAGCACGTTATAAGGAGTCCTGATGAGCGCGGCGGCGTACTGGATAGCGGGCGGCAAGCCCGCTGTCAGGTTCCATGCGCCGCTGGCCTGGATGGGGAGTTGACTGAACGGCACCCACCCCTGCGAAGAGGTCGCGTAAAAGAGCCAGACGCCGTAGGGGCTGTAACTCGGGAGGCAGTAGGTCTGACCTGCGATAGAGACTCCGGTGCGTTCGACGGTGGTGAAGGCCAGCCTGTTGGCGCTCACTACAGCCATGTCACTGACCTGCGAACTGATGGCCGGCAACGTCGCAGAGGGGAGGGAGAGCGGGTATGTCGATGAGACCAGAGCGGCCGCGCACCTGAGCAGCGTTTGCCCGCCGGGGGGCGTAATCCAGCCCTTTTGCCAGAATCCGCTGGGCGTTATCGGCAACACGGGCGGCACCCCGGCCCAAAGGTGATCCGACGACCTCTGGATGAAAACGGCGATGGCGTACTGCGAAACGACGCTCCGGTCTATGTCCATGTAGCCGCTGAACTCCCCGCCGGTCGGCGCGGGAATCATTCTGATTCTGATGTGCGGTGGGCTGTATGAGGTTTCACCCGGAGCCGTTACCACATGCACCTGGGGCGTGGTCGCGACCTCTTCTGCCGCGGGGCCCGGGGACGCGTTTTCGGCCTGCGCCCTCACGCTTTCATTCATCTTCGCCTCCTTCTCAGAGCCGCTTGACGCTGCCCGCGCGAGGAGAGCCGCACGGCTCGACGAGCGGAGAGGTGAGTCGGGCGAGCCGTACGGCGCTTCGCGTTACCGCTCACCAGTCCAGCAGGCAGTTGAGGCAATCCGTCGCCCCGACCGCTGTCAGGCAGGGTACGCAGATCTCCGGCCCGAGCGCGCAGCTCGCGCCGCAAGCGGCGAAGGCCGTGCCGCACGCAATCTTTTTAGTCCAGGAACAGCCCTGCGGGACGACCGAGTATGACCTTACCGGCTCGACGCCTCCCGGCGCGGGGACTTGCGACGCGCCGACACTTCTTTCGGCAGTAAATTTCGGCAGTTTCATCTCTACCTCCTACGCTCTCGCCGTCTAGCTGGAACGATTCACGTAGCACACGCAATCACATTGGAATTTGTTGGTTACGGGGTCCCAAGTCCGTGCGCAATGCGACGTTTCAGGGGAGGCACACCCGTCAACGGCTATAACACAATCACCCGCTTGATCCATATCGCAGATACAATAATCATCGTCAGCCGCCATACTGAGACCTGTCCTGAACTGCACGCCGTCCATCTCCACTTGCCTGTAGCCACTTAGGGAAGCGGCGTGGCCGCCAGGCTGCGGGCGGAAGCGTTCATGTGATGTCAGTCTAGGCAGTTTCATATCTCGTCCCCTCCGAAGACGGTTTCCGGCTCTCACTCTCCAGCCAAGCCGCCGTTAATCAGCGCCTACTATTCCCCGCCCGTCCCGAAACAGCGCGCGATGCAACTCACGTCGCCCCCCGTGCAAGTGGCCCAGCAACTCAGGTCGGAGCCGCACCGCGGGAAGCAGTCGTAGGCCGTGCCGCCCACGCAGCCGGTCAGGCAAGCAAGCGTAGCCATCGGCTGCACCGCGCCGCCGGCGCCCCTCCCGCTTACAGCCTTCACGCCGCTCGCACTCCATCCCGCCGGGCGGCCGAAACTCTTTTCGGCGGTAAGACTTGGTAATCTCATACTCCCTCTCGACGCGTGTCGCCCCGTAAAGCTCCGCGGCCCCCGGCTCCTCAAAAAGGCGTCAGGTTCGGATTGGCGAATACCCACACGGGCTTTCGATCCTCCTCGCCGCCGCCCAGTATTCCGTTGCTGCCCTGCGGGCGGGCGTAGTCGAAGGCCACGTCGCCGTACCCTTCGGTCATTCGCCAGGAGCCGAGCAGGTGGGGACTGAACGGCCCCAGGTCGGCGGCCACCCAGCCGATGTGCGTGCTATTCATCTCTACGTTCATCGCCTTCACGTCGAGCACCGCATTCCAGAGGCGCATCCGTCCTAACTGACCGCTGAAGTACGGTGACTCGGCGCTGCCGGTATGACCGATCACTAACGCCCCGGGGTCTAGCAAGACCGCAAGACAGATGTTTTCCGTTATCTGCAAGACGCCACCGTTTATGTAGGTGCTGAGAGACATCAGGTGCGCGTCGTAGACCGAGGTGACGAAGACCCATTGGTTGGCGAACGGCTGTAGATTGAGGGCGCTCTCGCCCCCCTGTAACGAGATGTGGAGGGTGGCGCCCGCATCAATACGCCAACTGAAGAGGGTCGTCTCGGGCGAGTTCTTGCTCATGATGCCCAACACGCCCATCTGATAGTTGGGGGCCGTGTTGACGGCGGCGAGGCCGGTGTAGACGAATCCGCGCCGCAGCGTCCCCACCTGGAGGTCTGGATTTACCACGACGATGTCGCTCATCCCCGCGCCGTGAAGGGGCGTCGCGGCGGCGATGAAGGTGCCGCTGATGGACGTGACCCGGGCGGGCAATCCTCCGATGAAGACTGTCGCCCCTTGGGCAAAGTTCGTCCCGGAAATCGTCACCGGAGTCTCAACGCTTGAGGGGCCGGTGTTAGGCGAGATGCCCGTGACGGTCGGGGCGCTCGCGGGCGGTGAGGGGGCGTACCCGTAGCCGCCCGCCAGGACGCCGCTCTGCACGTCCGGATTAGTCACTTCAACGTCCGCCTGCCCTGCCCCGCGTGGCGGCGTCGTAGCAGTTATCAACGTACTGCTGACCACGTTGACGTTCGTCGCGGGCACGCCGCCCAGAATGACCTTCGCCCCGCTATAGAACTCCGCCCCCGTAATCGTAACCGGGGTGTCCCCTGTCGTAACGCCGCGCACGGGGGTGATGGAGGTTATTCTCGGGGCGTGCGCTCGGAAGTTGAGCCAACAGCTTATTGTGAACGAGTAATCAGCCGTCGGGAACGCGGGCAGTTCGGAGACGACGACACGGTCGAGGAGTCCGTTGAACCGCAAAGCGGCATTGCCTAACGGAGCGTACCGCGAGAGCGAGGGGATTGGTAACATGTCGCTACTCCAAGAGTATCTTCACCTAGAGCAGAAAGCGGTCGCCGGGAGCGGGCCCCGGCAACGTGCGTGTTTCCCGACGGCAGCTTTTTCAGCCCGTCCGGGTGCGCTCCGGCTCAGAGGCAGCGCATGACGCAGTTGAGCGCGCTCGGCCCGGCGCAACTGGCCCAGCAGCCGACGTTGCTTCCGCAGTGCAGACATGAGAGCGCGTTCACGCCGCAACCGAATAGACACTTGGTATTTACCATCGTGGTGACGCCGCCGCTCCCCGCTTGGCCGGCGGCGCCCGTCACGAAGCTTGTCTGAGTGGTCGCGACCATGTTGGTCGGAACGCTCGGCGTGAGACTCTGCGCGGCCGTCATCCTCGGTAATTTCATGTCGAACCTCCGGGCGAGTCGCACTTGCGCCGTCTCCACTACGGCATGTTGTAGAACCTGGAGATGCCCGTCACCAGGAACGGAAACTCACCCGTCACGTCAACTCGCGTGAAGTACTGCTGCACTTCCGTAGACCTGGTGTTGGTGTAGGTGAAGATAACATTCACGATTTTCCTGGCCCCGCTGAGGCTGGAGGGCGTGGCCGTGACGCTCGTTAGCTGAAAGTTATCGGCCTCTAATTGAGTCTCCAGCACGTAGATGTCCAGCGACTTGAAAGTGACGTAATTGATGGCGCGGTGCTCGTCGCTCTCTCCGCTGTTGTCGGTCAATTTCACCAGGATGCTGAAGGCATTATAGGCCGCCGCCCTGGTGACGATCCTGCCCAGGCTGGCGGCGTAATCAATAATGCTCTGGATGAAGGCTTCTGTCGTGAAGGTGAAGACCTGGTCGCAGACGACGATGGACAACTGAGTGCCGTTGCACATCGTCGGCGGGGCGATTCCGCCGCGCACACCGATGATCATATCCAGCGTGACTTTATCGATGGGGTCATCCAGCGCCAGAATGAAGTCGGTCAGTTCAACATACGATCTGGGTTGAAGGACGTACATGTCCACGCTCTCGTTTTGAAATATCCAACACATGCTGCGCGCCAGATAGATATTTTGCCCCTGGCTGAGCACTTCAAACATGGCCTTATTGCTGACCGGGCCACTGTAGTTGGTTCTCCCCCAAACCTGTATGAACTCCCTCTCCACACTTTGATTGGGGAAGCGGGCCGTAACGGTTCCGATGGCGTAAACGAACCCGATGGCGGCCTGCGCGGCGGTCGCGCCGCACGTGCAGGTTCCTCCCGCGCCACCTCCGCAAGAACAATCTTGGGGTCTTACGCCCAGGGTGGGGACGGCCCCCGCGGGGGCACTCATTGGCGGGCCGGCATTCATCCTGCCCTGCTTGGCGGGAGGCGCCGGAAGCTCGACGGACTCCGAGGTCGCTCCGCCCACTGCCATTTCTTCACTCATAGCTCCTCCATTCAGCACTGAAGTTCAATGGGCCAATGCATCCCGGCTCGCCACGCCGTTCAGTAAGGGGGGCACGATGGTTTTCCGGGCCACTCCCGGCAGCAACAGAGCCGAGCGAATCTCCGGGGCACTGGCCCGCGGAAAGAGCGACCAGAGGAGCGCCGCCGTGCCTGTCACGAACGGGGCGGCCACACTGGTTCCGCTCATCCGCGCGTAGCCGCTGTCCCCGACAGTGCTCAACACGGCGATTCCCGGCGCGAGCAAGCCCCTCCGCCCGACCGATATTCCGGTGTTTGAGTTGACGACCAGCCGCCCCTGCTCGTCGCAGGCCGACACCGGCACCACCCACGGATGGTTAAACAGGGGAACCGGGCCGATACGTCCGTGATTGCCCGCGGCGACTATCAGCATCGTCCCCTTCTGGAAGGCGTGCTCAACCGCCTGATTCAACTCCCGACAACTGACCAATGACGTTGTCGCAAGGCCCAAGCTCATGTTCACGATTCTGGCTCCGGCGTCTACAGTGTCGACGACCGCCGAGGCCAATTCCGCGGGCGACACCTCCGGGTAAACCTGAGCCGACAGGACTTCCGAGAAAATCGGGCGGATGATGAACGAGCAACTAGGGCTTATAGCGGGAGCGGAGGAACCCCTCTGCGCCCCGAGTATCCCCGCCACGAACGTCCCATGATGACAGGCGGTGCTGTCAGGAATCCGGCAAGTCGAATCACGCGCCCCCGCCGAAACGTCGCTCAACGTGGCCCCCTGAAGGTCAGGATGAGACCTATCCACCGGGCCATCTATGATTCCTATAACGATCTCCGGCCTACCCATGGTCTCCTCCATCAGCGGAGTGACGTTAATTAAGTCTAAAGGGTCTGCCATCTACCCACTTTTCAGCAGGCGCACCCCGCCGGGACGGGGTTCATCAGCTCAATCGTTATGTCGGCGACAATGATTCCTGACGGGAGATGGTAGGGCAGATATCTCATGGTATAAGCTGAGGTTAAAGCCGGATTAAACGCAAATAAAGAATGACCGTGACGGTAGTCCCTTATAGCACAACACATGTTTCATTACAAATATTTTTGGAACTCGCATAGGGGCAGCCGAAGGGGCAATTCCATGATGGGAATTTGCGGAACGAAGATAATGGAAGTTAACCGACCCGTGTGAGGGGATAGCTGTATGCCCGAGGAGAAGTTGCCGCGACTGTAGGTTCTAACATAAAGTGAGGGTAGTGGCTCAATCACAGGAGAGAGCCAGTGACTTGTTGTAATCATGCAAGAAGAGTCGCAGACACAGCTCGTGCATCGTGTCTGATTTCGAGAACGACAAGCTCTTCCTGACGAAGCGGCCGAGCCTTTGGCGCAGCGTGTTGTTCCACCGCTCGACGTGCGCGGTGAGTCCGCTCTCTTTGCTGGCGGCCGTGTGCTGCTCCGCGGGGATCACTAACTGATACGCCTCCCAGAAGTCGCTGAAGCAATGGGCGCGGCGATAAACCGAAGGGACGGCCGCCCAGAGTTTTTGACAAGTCGCCCGGCGGCGGTCGCCGACGACGTAAGCGACGACCTGGCGGGTGGCCCGGCACAAGGCGATCCAGATCCAACGCTTGTTCGCTCTTTTCAGCACGAACGACCAGAGTTCGTCGAGTTCGAGGGCGACCGCCTCCGCCGGGCCGGGTTCGCAAAGCGTTTCGCTCAACTCAGGAAGCTTCATCTCTTTTTTTGAGCCAACTGGTGACGGTGTTCCGAGAGACGCCGAAGGTGCGAGACAGGCCGCGCAAACTGCTGCGCTCGTGATAGGCACGAAGTATTTGCTCACGCTCTGCTTCGGTGTAGCCATTGGCTTGCGGGTCATCACGGCTCATGCGCCCGCAGTCGGAGCAGAGGTAGCGCTGCTTGCCGTTCTGGGTTAAGCCGTTGCGGGCGAGTCGGTCGCCACCGCAGTGATAGCACTTGAGTTTAACCATACGAGGGAGTCTACAATCTCTCTCGCAATTGAACCACTACCGTCGCCGGCTGCTTACACGCAGCAGTTCACGCGCCGGCAACAGGCGGCGTGAATGTCACACATGGCGTCCGTTTTTGACGACCCACCTCACTATCGGGCTATTGCTCCTGCCGGAGTCGCAGAAAGGCAGCGCTCAAAGGCAACCCAAGATGCGCAACGTGTGACACATGTGAGTGCGCGTTTAATGTAAAGACAGGCAGCACTACGAGTGAACGCGTCCGCCGAAATCGACGGGGCAGCGGGCCCCCGGCGAAGAACCGACAGCCTCCGTCCGCGAGCGCGCCACAAAGGCCAACAGCAATAGCCGCTGTTGCTTGACGCCATAGTTCAGGAATGAGTTCCTGACATACTCGCTGACGGCAGCGTTTCGCGCTGCACTGCAACTTGATCGCCGGGCTGCGCAACTTTGAACTCGGCCTCGGTTGATCACTTTTGCAAGAGCTCTATTACACGTGGTGTCGAAAGAATAGAATTCCTTTTATGAGGGTGCCCGCCCGTGACCCGTACATGAATGTCACGCCACATTTTCGCGACGGCGACGAGACATTTTCTTCATTTGACTCGACTCGGCCGAAGGATTAATTTACGTCTCTCCCGATAATGACTTCTCGCGCCTGTTAGCCACTTCATTCATGTCCCCGACTCCGCTACCCGCGGCGCTTGCCCCGTAGAAACTTTAACCGTCCTCCTGATTGATACCCCCTCGGCTTGCCCTTTCTCACCTCTGACTGGCCCCCTTGCGCGAAGGTTAAGCGAAGAATCATCACACGCCGGCGCTCACCGCCTGAGGCGTGACGGGGGCAGGGCATACCCGCCCCGACCGAGCGGGGCAACCCGCACGCACGCAGCTCGCCTGACGTTAGCCCCGACGCCCATCCGACTGCCCATACCAGGGAGGATTAACGACATGAGAAAGAGGTCATCTTCGAGTGAAGACGCTTCACAAGGGTCGAAGCGCAAGGAGGGACAGCGCCGGGACGCGCAAGAAGGGCGCTGCCGACCGGACTCGCCGAGTAGGCGAGAATTTCTGGGCAAGGCCGCGGCGGTAACGGCCGTGGCCGCCGCCGTCGGCGTACCGTCGCTGTCGGGGTTCAAGGGCGCGGCGGCGGCCGCCCAGTCTACCGACTGCCCCGCCGGCTGCGAGCAGGGGCCGCTGATGGGGGTGAACCGTGCCGACACCGCCCGCAAGCGGCGCGTGTCAGCCGCCGACTATGAGCGGAACATGCCCATCCCGCTCCACCCCTGCAACGGCGACGAGCAGTTGTACGCGGGCCAGAACTTTATCGGCAGCTTCACGAAGGCGCTGCCGCACCCGAATCCGTTCGGCGAGGTCGATTCGGCGGCCTACTGCGCGCTGCTGCGCGCGCTCGCTTCGGGGCTGCCCAACGACTTCGAGGCCGTCCCGCTCGGCTGTAACCCGATCTGCCTTCAGCCGCCGCCCGGCTCTCCCGACAACGACAGCGACCCCGAGTCACGCCTCGCGCCGCCCGACACCTCGCGGCCGCGCCAGCGCCGTTTGCAAAACCCGCAGGCTGGCTACAACTTCGATCTCGAAGGCAAGGACTACCACCAGCTCGTCAGCCGCGACAACCAGCTCGGCCCCGTGCCCATCGCCTTCCCGTCGGCCTTCACCTTCGCGAGCCCCGACGAGGCCGTCGAGATCGTCGAGAACTACTGGCAGGCGCTAACGCGCGACGTGCCCTTCGCCAACTACAACTCCGACCCGTTCATCCAGTCGGTCGCCAACGACCTCAACAAGCCGCAGATCAAACAGTACTACCACGGGCCGCTCGACCCGTGGGGCAACGTCTCGCCCGCCGTCTACAGCCGCGGCATCCTGCCCGGCGATCTGGCCGGCCCCTTCCTCTCGCAGCTCCTTTTACGGGACATCCCATACGGCCAGCAGACCATCCCCGCCCGCATCAAGGTGCCGCTGCCCAACAGCCCCACTTCCACCGTCAGGAACGACTTCATGACTACGTTCTCCGAGTGGCTCAACGTCCAGAACGGCTGCACGCCGTCGCGCGAGACGGCCTTCGACCCGCAGAAGCGCTTCATCCGCAGCGGGCGCGACCTCGCCGAGTACGTGCACAACGACGCCATCTACCAGGCGTACTTCAACGCCGCGCTGCTGCTCATGCTCCCGCCCAAGATGGGCGGGCTCGGGGCGCGCCTCGACTCGAACAACCCTTACCTGCGCTACTGCAAGCAGGAGAACTTCGTCGAGTTCGGCCCCTCCCAACTGCTCTCGCTCATCGGCGAGGTGTCGGTGCGCGCGCATAAGGCCGTCTGGTATCAGAAGTGGCAGGTGCACCGACGGCTCAGGCCCGAGGAGTTCGGCGCGCGCGTCCACTTCAAGCTGACGAACCAGAAGAACTACCCCGTCAACGACGTCATTAAGCAGTCGGACGCGCCGGGGAAGACCTTCAGCGCCTTCGGCTCCTACTTCCTGCCGCAGGCGTTCCCCGAGGGCTCGCCCGTCCACCCGTCCTACGGGGCCGGGCACGCCACTTTGGCCGGGGCCTGCGTGACCATCCTCAAGGCGTGGTTCGACGAGGCGCAGCCGTTCTGCGAGCTGGGCAAGGTGTTGGAGCCCAACCCGGATGGCCTGGACGTGCACTCGCTCGATTGCGCCGACACGAACATCGGCCAGATCACGGTCGGCGGCGAACTGAACAAGCTGGCCTCGAACATTGCTATCGCACGTAACATCGCGGGCGTTCACTGGCGCTCGGACTACACCGAGTCGGTGTTTCTCGGCGAGAAGGTCGCTATCCAACTGCTTGAGGATTACGGCTTCACCTATAACGAAGACTTCGCCGGCTTCCACCTGACCGACTTCAACGGCGGCGCGCGGCTGGTGGGCGCGAAGCGAACATCCTAAGAGTGCCCACGCGCAGCAGGCTCGGCGGCGCGCGTCGAGAGGCTTATAGTCCCGCTGCATGCGGGGGCGCGTTAGAAAGCATTTAACGCGGTCGGACAGGGAGGAGGAGGAGCCTGCCGCGACGGCCAGCGGCAGGCTCCTCCTCCTTCCCGTTTCAAAGGGTCAATTTTGGATTGTGGTTCAGGTAAACTGGAGCAGTTACGGGGGAGCGAGCGTGAGGACGGAAGGCACGCGCTCGGGCGCGGCGAGCCTTAGGAGGCCGTAACCGATTCCGGCCAGCCCGGTCATCAACCCGGGCGACTCGACGCCGGAAGGCAACCCGCACAACCACCCCCTCCTCCCGATGCTCTCCAGAATCACGCCCGCGAGCCGCACGACTTCGGACGCGCAGCGCCGGTCGCCGGAGACGCGCGCGTACTCGGAGAGCAGCTCTATGTTGCCGAGGTCGCCGTGGCATAGAGAATGGTTCTGTCCGAAGCCGTGTGCCGCCGTGTGGCGCACGGCAGCCTCTATTTCGGCGCGCGTCTCTTCGTCGTCCAACTCCGCGAGCGTGCTCAGTAGCGCCAGCCCGACGCCCGGAGCCCCGTAGCACCAGGCCGTGATGCTCCGCGGCTCCGCCTGACCCTTCCGCCTCCAGAAGTTCCCCGTGTCGCGCTGGTCGAGCCAGTTGCCGTGCTCGGGCGAGAAGAGGCTGCGCTCGTACTCGATGCCAGCGAGCGCCGCGGCGCGGAACCGCCCGTCGCCGGTGAGCGCCGAGAGTTTGAGTAGTGACCACGCTATCCCCGCGGCGCCGTGCGAGAATCCGCTCGGCGGCCTCTTCGCGGGCGCGGGAGTTATCCAGCCGATCCCGCGCTCCATCTCCAGCCCGCCTGCGACGAGACGCTCCCCGCACAGCGCCGCGGCGTCGAGCACCTGCGCGGAAGGGGCACGGAGGTAAAGGCTGCGCAGCCCGCCGATGCAACCGGCCGAGCCGCCGACGATGTCGTAGCCGTCGTCCTGCTCGATGAGCGCCGGGAGGAGCGACACTATCTCGTGCGCCTCTTCGAGCAGGCACGGCTCGCCCCAGAGCACGCCCAAGTGTGTGAGCGCGTAGACGACGCCGCCCCAGCCGTCGAACGCGCCGACGCGCTTGACGGTCGAGCGCCCGCGCTCCACCTGCCGCTGCAGAGTCGCCAGCGCGGCGCGCGCGAGTTCGGTGTAACCTTCCCACCGCGTCAACGCGCCGAGGTGTGCAAGGAAGAGGGCGACGCCGGGCAGCCCCTCGTAGAGGTTGTGGTCGAGCGCCCTCAACGAGATACTGCGCTCGCGCACCGAGTCGAGGCCGAACCATGTCGCGCCCGTCTCGCCGCGCAGGGCGATTGCGGCCAATCGGTCGCCCACGGCGCTCGCGGCGTCGAGCAACGCGGCGGCGTCGGCCGGGAAGCACCGCTCTCTCATGTCGTAACTAGGCCAGTCGGCCACCGTCAACTCGCCGGACAGCGTGGTCATCGAGGCGCGGATGAACCAGACCTGCCGGGCGAGGTCTTCCTCGTCGAGACGGCGCACCCTCCCCCTCACCAGCGACAGCCCCGTCTCGTCGAAGAAGTCCGCGACGGGCTCGGCCGTGTTGCCCCACAGGTCACGCGAGTCCGGCCGCGTGAAGAAGAACGGCACGTCGCCGCGCAGGAGGTCAGCGCGCTCCGCGGCGATGACACTCTCGCGGTAAGGGTGTTTCTCGATCCCGACCCAGAGGCGGGCGAAGAAGCGCTCAAGGTCGAGTGCGTCGCGCAGGAGGTCGGGGTGTAAGCTCTCGCTCAGCAGGAGTCCGTAGGAGTGCGTATCGCGCACGATGACGCGGACTTCGTCCGAGCCGAAGCGCGCGATGGGGCCGCCCTCTGAGAGCAGCCTCTCGCGCTCACGCACGAGCAGGCGGTACATCGCCTCGAAGCCATCGATAATCTCCGCGGCGTAGTCGGACGCGTTGGCCTCCTCTCCACCCGAGAGGCCGGGGCGGTGCGAGCCGCCAGGCAGTTCCGACCGCTCACGCGCAACGCGCATCTCGTCCGTCCCGGCGCCCTCAAGTTTGACGGCGCGCTCCGGCGTCGGCTGCCCCGCGACCGCGCCGAGCCCGCTCACGTCAAGCCCCTCGTACCCCTCCTTCGCGAGCATGCGCTGCGGCAGGAGGCCGACGCGTAAGACGGAGTGGAGGGCGGTCTGCGAAGCCAAGAGTATGTCGGACTGCTTGATGTCCGCGCCCATCACGCGCGGTTGGAAGAGTGACTCAAGGTCTACGAGGACGGGGTGCTCGCCTTCTGCAATCAGGTTCTCGAAATGGAAGTCGGTCGCCTCCAGCGCGTAGAGGAGCGCCAGGTAAGCGCCTTGCCGCACGTAGAAGCGACGCACCTCTTCCGCGGTCTGACAGGGGCGCGCCGCGACGAACTCTGCCCACCCGTGCGTGCCTCGCTCTACGATCTTCAGGCGGCGGAAGGGCGGGTGCGCGCCGCGGCGTTCGAGCCATTCAAGCAATTCCTGGAAGTGTACATCTACGGAGAGCGAGCGCGGCTTGTAGACCACGCGGAAGCCGTTGGCGAACTCCGCGATCATGACCGAGCGTCCGCCGCGGTGCGAATCCCCCGCGTCGCCTTTGACGCCAACGAGGAGTCCTGTGTCCGCGTCGGGGCTAAAGGTCGCAAGCAGCCCGTCCCAATCGGCGCAGAGCCGTTCGAGGAATTCCAGGCTCGCGCAGACCCAACTCTCGACGGCGCAAGTCACGCGGCGCGCGAGCACTGCGTACTCCCGCAGAAGGGACGCGGCGCGCTCCGTGTCACGCAGACGACCGACGAAGCTCTCGAAACGCTGCGCCGGCGTCTCGCCTTCGAGTTCTCCCTGTAGGCGCGCGACGTTCAGTTCCAGCGTCAGGGTGCGCCCCACCATCGAGAGGAGTTTCTGAGGCAGCCCGACCGCGAGCACTTTATGCACGGTCTCCGGGTCGAAGGGCCGCGCCGCGTGGCGCGCCGCGATCTCCCTCGCGCCCTCGCGCACGCGCGTGCGGCCCCGCTGGAGTAGCGGTTCGATTAAATTCAGAAAGCCCGCGACCGGCTTGTCTCGCAGAAATTCCGGGAGGCTAGTCCTTCTGTCCCCGGACGCGGGACACCCCGTGAAGGCCCGCGCCAACTCCTTGAGCCACCCTGCTTCCTGCGTGTAGCGGGGGCACACGGCGGACGCGGGTGCGCCGAGGAGCCGCCGGAACTCGCCTTCCGTCATCGCGTCGAGCGCGAGCCTCCGTCGCCAGTGCTCGTCGCCGCCGAACGGCTTCTGCGCACGCCATGCGCTCAGGCGATGTTCGCACAGGGCTTCGTCGAACTCGCCGCCCTGTGTCTGTCCGTCGTCTGCGCGAAGCGCCGCGAGGCGTTCGAGCAGCGTGGCTGCCCGGCACCATTCCGAAGAATGAAAATCGAGATGCTCCACGTTTAAAGAGAGAGGGAATCGGGATAGTCTAATCGCCGGAGTCGCGGGGTAGAAAATCAAGACGAGAGAGCCTGCGCGCAGGCCCTCTCGTCTTCAGTTTCGGCCGCGCGGGCGACCCGACGCCTGCCGCTCAGAAAGTGCAGGTGATCTGTCGGGTCGCCGTCGTGCAGGTACATGTCCAGTAGGTGGTGGCGAAGCCGACCTCCGACCCGTCCAGGTCGTCGTCGGTCAACTCAATCGCGCCCGCAGGGTTCTCGGGCATCCCGGCGAGTTCGGCCGGGCCGAGACTGCTGCGATATTCAGGGTCTTTCCAGGCGCGAATCACGTCCGCTTTCGACATCTGTTCCTCCTCTCCTTGCGGTGGTTAAAGTGCGTGAAGGTTTAACCGGTCTGGTGTTCCGGCCGGGCAAATGCAATATCACTCTTCAGGGGGCGCGGGCGGGTTACAGTCACACCAGCCGTGCGTGAAACAGACTCCGCAATCCGTGCAGACGCACACGCCGCAGACCAGCGTCCCGTTACAGGTCCGCGTGCAACACTCCGCGGCGGGCGCGGCGAGCAGCTCGCGAGGCAGCCTCTTCTCAACGTCTAGAACCTGCACGCCAAACGACAGGCCGCCCCGGTCGAGTTTCGTCGGGCCTGTGCCGACCATCAGAGTGTCTATAGCTTCCAACGTTTCCCCGCTTCCGCGCTGAATCACCTGAAACACTCGCAGCTCCACCTTGCTGCTCTTCTGGTCGCGGATGTACGGGGTGAGGGCCAGCTTCTTTCCGTCCCTTTCTACTTTGATTGTGCCGCCTTCGACCTCGGTCACGTTGGCCCAGTGACTGCCCTCGAAGGTGAGCCGGAGTTTCACGGCCCTCACCGAATCCGTCGCGCCCCGCGCCGGCACAGGCGCAGGCCTGCCGTGACCCCAAGCGATTATGATGAGCCCTGACACGGTCAGCAAAGCAGCAGCCGTCCGTTTGACGACGCGGTGAGTCTTAAACATTGACGTGCTCCTTTCTTTGGCTTGTCTTCTTTCAGAGAGGTGCTGCTCCGGCATCGGAGACATGCCGAACGGGGCCGACGGGAGAACTATTCTCTGGGGCTAGCGCGCGAAATATACTCCCAACCGGTTGAGTTTTCAAAGGCGACGGCGGCAACGCCCCAGCAGCACGTCGGCGATGGCGTCCGAGATGGGCAGGCCGGGGTAGTGTTCGAGCCAGAAGAACTCGCCGACGGGGTTGACTTCGAGAAAGACGTGCCGCCCGTCGGGCGTGACGATGATGTCAATCGCGCCGTAGTTCAAGACGAAGTAGTCCATCAGGCACAGGATTTTCTCCTCGACCTCGCGCGGAAGCTCGTAAGGCCGCCAGTCTTGAATCATGCGGAGGCCGTCGCGCCGCCAGTCGTGCGCAGCGCGCTCTGACGACTGTGAGGCGATAGAGGCCGACATGATGCGGTCGCCGACGACCGTGACGCGCAGCTCAAGCGCCTTCGGAATCATCTCCTGAAAAGTCATCGGACAGAGTCTCAGTCCCGAGAGGTCTGCAAGGTCTTCAGACTTCACCGGGTTGGTGAAGACGACCAACTCCTGCCCGTCTTCGTAGACCGCGAACGACGAGAGCATCTTGGTTACTATCCCGCTCTTGCAACTCTCGGCGAAGGCGCGGACGGTCGCGGGGTCGTTGGTCGTCAAAGTGCGCGGGATGTCGAGTCCGAGTTCGCGTGCCACCTGTAACTGTAGCTGCTTGTTCTCAGCGTGGCGGATGTGGCGCACGTCGTCCATGCGAAATGCTTTGAGGCTGGCGAGCAGTCCTTGTGCGGCGGCGCGCGTCTCGGTGAGGGAGGCGTGGCGCAGTTGCCTGTCGAGCGTCGTGGGGAGTCGCGCTCCGAAGTTGAGACGGCGATGCCAAACGGCCGTCACCTCGCGCAGGTCGAACTCGCCCTCGTCGTTCGTGAGCGTCAGACGCTCTTCGTCGCCTGCGCCGTAGAAGGCCGAGAGGCGCACCTCGGTCGGATAGCGGTCGGTATCGAAGCGAATCGCTTTGCCGCCCTTGCGCTCGATGGCGCGGGCCACCATCGAGACGCTTTCGTTGTCGTCGCTGCGCGTGATGATAAGGACAGTCATAAGAAGTGATGAGTGATGAGTGATGAATCTCACCTCGTCGAGAGATTCATCACTCATCACTTAACAAGGCGTCGGCGATGGCGTCGGAGATGGGCAGGCCGAGCTCGCGTTCGAGCATGCCCCATTCGCCGCCGGGGTTCACCTCAAGAAAGACGTACTCGCCCGCCGGGGTGCGGATGAAATCAATCGCGCCGAAGACGAGCCCCAACTCCGTCATCAGGGCTTGCAGGCCGCGCGCGACTTCAGCCGGAAGCTCTGCCCTCTGCCAGCGGCACTCATCCGGCGCGGCCTGACGCCAGTCCGTCCGTCCGCGCGACGTGCCGCTCGCGTCGAGGGCGCCCGCGAAGGCTGAGCCCGCCACCCAGGCGACGCGCAGCTCAAGCGCCTTCGGAATCAACTCCTGAAAGACCATCGGGCTGTGGCGGAGCGTCTCGGCGTCGGCCAGGTCTTCTTCGCGCACCCGACTCGTGTAAACGAAGAGGGGTGCGGCGCCCATGCTGACGGTGAGCGGCCGGAGGAGCTTCGCCACCATCTGTCCTTCGGTCTCGGCGAAGAACTGCCGGGCCGCTTCGGGGTCGTTGGTGACGAGCGTGCGCGGGACGCGGAGGCTGGCCCGCGCGGCGACGCGGAGCTGCCGCTGCTTATTCTCGGCGGCGCGCCCGCGCTGAAGGTCGTTGACCCAGCGGGCGTGGTAGAGCGCGTCGAGAAATCCTTCGAGCGCGGCTGTTGACTCTCTGACGCACATCTCACGGAAACGCTCGTCGAGGTCGTCGTGCGTCCGTGGCACCCAGAGCTTACGCGCCCAGACGGCGCGTATCTCCCCGGAGCAAAGCTGCAAGCCCGCCTCCGTGAGCAGGTGCGCGGCGCGCTCGTCTCCCGCACGGGCTGAGAGCTTGACGGAGGTGGGGAAGAGGTCCGTGTTCAGGCGAACGGGGCGCGCGCCCCTGCGCGCGAGTGCTTCCGAGACGAGGTCAATCGTGTAGAAGTCGCCGCTGTGTGTGAGTAGCAGGACGGCGTCGCGCTGTGCTTTTGAGGTCATGTGGTCAGAGGCGAGGCGCCCGGGAGTGTCGGCCCGAGGCCGCCTGCTTCGGTTGCGAACCGAGCCCCCGCCGGGAGAGAGCTTTCGTGGTAAGGGCTTTGGACGCGAGCCAGCCTTCCGAACGTCCTGCGGGCCGGCACACACGCGGGCAGACCCTTGAGCGTCTGCCCGCGTGTCCGCGACCGGCTAGCCAGCGTAGTTATGGGATGGCTCGCCCTCATCCGAGTCCGACGGGTACTTCATGGTCTGGTCGTACTCGTCCAAATCGGAGGGAAACTTCGTCGTCGCCCAGAAGTCCTGCCCGGTGTTGTTCTGGCCTTCGAGGAATCGCGCGAAGAATGGGAGGCTGCTGTCTTGCTTTAAAGGGTCCCGGCGGGCACCCGCGTTTCGATTGTCTTGCATTGTTTCATCCCCCGTAAGAAGTTAAGTTGACGTGAGGTGAGCGGGGCTCGGCAAATGCTACGCCGAAACTTATCAAATATCAATGGGGCCGCCGACGGCGGAGCTGTCAGGGTTTAAGCGCGTACGCGACGGCGCCTCCAGCACCAGTACGGCCGGGACGCGCCCGGGCGCGGCTAAGCGTAACAGGCCATACCCTATGCCTGCCAGCCCGTTCATCAGTCCGGGAGATTGTACCGTGAGAGGCGTGCCGCACAGCCACCCGTCCCGCTCGATGCTCTTCAAGATGCCTGCGGCGATGCTCTCCGCCCTGAGGCGCAGCGCCGGCTCGGATAACGTATCGGCAGCCAGTAAGAGCAACTCCAGGTTGCCCAAGTCGCCGTGGCAAAGGGAATGATTCCTCCCGAAGCCGCTACGCATCGTGACCTTGAGTGCCGCTTCCAGGTCTTCGCGGAGCACGTCAACGTCGGCGTGCCGCAGCATACGCGCCCGCGCCACCCCAATGCCCGGGGCGCCGTAGCACCACGCAAGCGTCAGCGCCTGCGCGCTCTCCCCGCCGGGACGCGCGGCCGAATTAGGATCGCCGGGGTCAAGCCAGTTACCCGTTCGAGCGGAGAACTGACTGCGCTCGTAAGCCACGGCCGCAAGGGCTGCCCGCCGGAAGCGCTCCTCGCCGGTCACGGCCGACAACTCAAGCAGCGCCCACGCGACGCCGGCCGCGCCGTGCGAGAAGCCCGTCGGCGGCCTCGTCGTATCCACGCGTATTAACCACGCTACCCCCTGCTCCATCGGCCGCGCTTGTTCGAGCAGGCGCTCACCGCACTGCAACGCGGCCGCCAACGTGTCCCGAGAGGGAGCGCACGCGTAAAGGCAGAGCAGGCTTGCGAGGCAGCCCGCGGCACCACTGACGATGTCGTTGTGTTCGTCCTTCTCGACTAGAGGCAGCAGCGTCTTAACGATCTCTTCGGCCTCCGCTGTCAGAGTGGGGTCGTCCCAGAGTCGGCCCAGGTGCGTGAGCAAGTAGATGACGCCGCCCCAGCCTTGAAAGGCACCGATCATCTTAATCTGCGTCCTAGTGTGCGACAGCCCGAGGCGCAGGGTCGCCAGAGCGGCGCGTGCCAGGTCGGTGTAGCGGCCCTCGCCGGTCAGCGCGCCAAGGTAGGCCAGGAACAGTATGATGCCGGGCACGCCGCCGTAAAGGTCTTCGCCCAGCGGCACGAGCGCCCAATGCTGTTGGCCGTACGCGAGGCCGAGCCACGTCGTGTCCTTCTCGTCGCGTAGCGCCAACTCTTCCAGCCTGTCCCCGACCCGCCGCGCCTCCGCCAACAGCCGTTCGCGCAGCCGTTCTCGGGCCGGCGACCGCGCATTCTCCTCCAGCCGGTAGCCGGGCCACAGCCAATCCTCTTCGCCCGAAGCCAGCGTCGCCAGCGACGCACGGATGAACCAGACCTGCTGCGCGAGGTCTTCGTCGCTCAGCCGCCCCAGGCGACGCCGCGCGAGTGCGAGCCCCGGCTCGTCGAAGAAGTCAGGGGTGCGCGTGCCCGCGCTGCTCCAGATGTCTCGCGAGTCCGTACGGGTGGTGAACTTCGGGACGCAGCCTTCGAGGAGGTCCGCGCGTTCGGCTCCGAGCACGCGCACGAGATGAGGGTGTTCTTCGGTGCCGATCCACAGCCGGTCGAAGAAGCGCTCGCGCTCAAGCGCGTCGCACAGTAAGTCGGGATGAAAACTCTCGTACAGAAACAGCCCGTAGCCGCGCGTGTGCCTGACGACGGCGCGCACTTCGTCACCGGTGAACGGCGCGAGGGGGCCGTCATCCGCGAGCAGCTCGGAGCGCCGCGCGCGGAGCAACTCGTACGTGCGGCTGAACCCTTCGACGACCTGTTCTACATAGTCGAGCGTCCTGACTTCGCCGCCGGCCAGCCCCGGACGGTTACGCGCGCCCGGCATCGTCACCTGCTCGAACTTGGCGCGCATCTCGTCCGTGCCGCCTTGCTCCCACCGCAGCACCTTGTCCGGCGTGAGCTGTCCGGCGACCGCGCCGAGGCCGCTCAGGTCTACGCCCGCCTGTGCGTCGCCCGCGCCGACGCGGAACGGCAGCAGGCCGGTGCGCAACACCGACCGCACTGCCACGTGCCGGGCCAATTCCAACTCCGTACGCCCGCCCCGGCCGCCCTCGACGCGCGGGTGGAAGAGCGTTTCCAGATCGACGAGGACGGGGTGCTCCCCCGCCGCGATCAGGTTTTCGTGATGGAAGTCGGTCGCCTCCAGCACGTAGAGCAGCGCCAGATAGCCGCCCTGCCGCTCGTAGAAGTGGCGCACTTCCGCAGCCGAGGTGCAGTCCTTCGCGTGCACGAATTCGACCCAGCCGTGTGTGCCGCGGTCAAGGATGTGAAGGGTGCGGAACGCGGGGCGTGCGCCGCGCTCGTTGAGCCACGCCAGGAGGTTCTGGAAGTGCACGTCAACGGATAGCGGGCGCGGCTTGTAGATGAGTTGATGTCCCGTGTCGAACCGGACGCGGATGACGCAGCGCCCGCCGCGGTGCGCGTCGCCGAGCCCGCCCTCCACTTCGGAGAGCCGCGCCGCCTCGCCGATCTGAAACAGGCGGCACAACTCCCGGCGGTCTGCGCAAAGTCGCGCGAGGAATTCCAGACACGAGTCGGCCCACTGCTCCAGCGCCAGCACCAACTGACGAGCCAGCACCGGGTATTCGGCCAGGAGCGCGAGCGCCACCTCGCTCTCACGCAGGCGCGCGGCGAAGCCGGCGAAGCGTTCTGCCGGCGTGTCGCCTTCGAGCAGCCCTTGCAGCCGGGCGACGTTAAGCTCCAGCACCATCGTCCGGCTGATCATGCCGAGCAGTTGGGCGGGGACGTTCGCGTACAGCAGGTCTAAGACGGTGGCGGCGTCGAAAGGCGCTTCGGGCCGCCGCCGCACGAGGGCGTGTATGTTTTCACTCAGCCGTGCGCGGAAGTGGATTGCGAGCGGCGTGACGGCGTTCAAGAAAGCTGTGGATTGCGCCCCGGCGAGTTCGGGCGGGAGACCTGGAGCCTGCGTCTCGCGGGCGTCGGTAGACAAAAACGCCTGCGACAACTCGCACAGCCAGCGGGGCGGGGCGGGGATGGCGTCGCGCAGACGCTCGGCCGGCGCGGCCAGAATGTGAACGAAGTCGGTCTCAGTCAGGCCATCCTGCGCGAGGCGTTGCGCGAAGAGAGAGTCTGACTGAAACGGAGCTTGCGCGCGCCACTCGCGTAAAAACTCGCCTGCGGACTCGGCCTCTGACTTTGCCTCGCGCCCCACCGCCAGAGCGCCGCTCCGGAGCAACGCCGCGCGTTCGGTCAGAGTTAGCGCGTTATACCAGTCCGGGCGTTGCAGGAGATCGGTCGGCCGTACCAACGTCCTTAACTCTCCGAGGGAAGATGCCGCGACGTATTACCGACGGACGCCCGCCGCGTCGTCAAGCGTCGTCACAGACGTTGCCGGGCGGGCCGTCGTGCGACGGCCCGCCCGCGCTGTTAAGACACCGTGCTTTAACCACGCGCGCGGTGCCGAATAGGTGCCGGACGCCCTACGGGCAGCACTGCCGCCAGCCGCGGAATGTAAATTCCGTGCAGGTCATGGCTGTCGTCAGGGCGATACTCCCGGCCAGGCCCGAAGCCTCTTTGATCTGCTCGTCAGACACTTCGAGCACGCCGGCGGGGTTCGGCGGGAGCATCGCCCGCTCGGCCTCGCTCAGCCGCCGCCGGAACTTGGCGTCTTTCCACGCGCGAATAATCTCACTTTGCGACATGAGGGTCCCTCCTTATGGCTATGCGGTGCTGACCGCGTCACCCATTACAGTGAGCGCCCTCGGCGGACCGGTCAGCGCCTGAGTTCTAACATGGGTGGGGTGTGCAGACTGCTTACGCGAGTCTGAAGGGCGCGCTAAGATTACACCAGATTGAGAAACCTTGCGACGCCCATTTTCACCTGTCCCTTCCTCATCAGATGCAACTCTGTGAAGCGGCCTGTGATGTCAAGGCACACTCGGCCCCTGAGTGCGTTTACTCAATACCCTCAGCATCCCCTCGGCGGTGTGGAGCGAGTGGAGCGAGCGAAAGCATTAAGCGACACGTCACCTCCTCTTAGATAGGAGGATGGTCCTATTTGACGCCGACGCTCGTCCCTCATCAATCCATTACTTCACTATAAGTAGAAGAAATGTAGATATTTAATCATTTCGCTTTATAGATATTTTACGAACGAACTTATTGACGGGTATCTGTTCAGCTATTGCGTAAAGGCAGGCAAGGAAAGATGATACAGGCGAGATAGCGGCGTCATTGGTCAGAAGTATAGCACTCCCTTTCCCGATGCCTCTGATTTTCGCCGGAAGGGGAGCGCCGATGCTGCCGAACTTGCCCCGCGGGATGGCTTTCCAGATCTACCAGGCTTGGCTGCAAGGGCCACACGCCCTCTTCCAGCTCTTTGAAGAAGCTTTCGGCAGGCAGGCGCTCTACGGGCCTCCTGACCTACAGCAGCGCGAGATCGATGAGCTCTCGGAGCAGATCGGGCGGTTACAGGCGCGCAACGAGCGGCTCCAGGCCGAGGTTGGCGAACTCCAGGGGCATAACCTCCGCCTCCAGCGCAGGAACGAGGAGCTAGAGGCGCTCGTGGCGAAGGACTCGCATAACTCCTCGCGCCCGCCCTCCTCGGACCCGCCGTGGGCCAAGCGCACGAAGAGCCTGCGGCGGCTGTCGGGCAAGCGGCCGGGCGGGCAGGCCGGGCACCTGGGGGAGACACTCCGGCTCTCGGAGCGGCCGAACCGCGTGGTCGAGCACCGGCCGCAAGAGTGCCGGGGCTGCCACGCTTCGCTCAACTCGGCTCAGGTCTTGGGTCACCGTCGGCAGCAAGTCGTGGAGGTCGTTCCGGCTCGCTTGCGGGTGACCGAACACCGGCTGGCAGTGCTCAGATGCCGGGCGTGCGGGGAGACGACGCGGGGCGAGTTCGCAGGGTCTGTCCGTTCGGGCGTCCAGTATGGACCCGGCGTGAAGGCGCGGGTGCTCTACCTCCAGCAGTACCAGTTGCTGCCATACCAGAGGACGGCCGAGGCGATGCGGGATCTGTTCGGCTGCCCGCTCTCCACAGGGACGATGGCTAACATCATCAGGGAGTGCGCGGACGGGCTCCTGGAGACGGAGCTGAAGATCAAGCGGAGCCTACGGCGCTCGGCTCTCATCCACGCCGACGAGACGGGGCTGCGGGTCGAGGGGCGGCTGCACTTGGTGCATGTGACGAGCAACTCGCGGCTGACGCACTACGCGGCGGCAGCCGGGAGAGGGCGGACGGCTGTTGAAGAGGCGGGCGTGCTGCCTTCTTACCGCGGCACCTGCGTGCATGACGGGTGGCCGGCCTACAGCTTCTACACCCAGTGCCGCCACGCGTTGTGCGGGGCGCACCTGCTGCGCGAGCTGACCTTCTTCGCGGAACTGAGCGAGGAGACGAAGGCGTGGGCCGCCCCGCTCAAAGGTCTGCTCTTGGAGATGAAGGCGGAGGTCGAGCGCGAGGGCGTGGAGGGCGGCGGGCGGCTCGCCGATAGTAAGCTGGCCGAGTTGACGGGGGCTTACGACCGGCTGATAGCAGAAGGTCTCGAAGCGCAGCCTCCGCCCGGCGTGCCGGAGCAGGTGAGGAGGCAGGCGCACAACCTGCTGCTGCGGCTGGAAAGAAGAAAGGGGGAGGTACTGCTGTTCCTGACCGACCCCCGGGTGCCGTTCGACAACAATCAAGCGGAGCGTGATCTGCGGATGGTGAAGCTCCAGCAGAAGGTCGGGGGCTGCTTCAGGCGCGAGGAGGGGGCGCGCCGGTTCTGCCGCATCCGCTCCTACGTCTCGACGATGCGCAAGCACGGGCGGGGCGTGCTGGAGGCGCTCGAAGGGGCGTGCACGGGTGCGCCGCTAAGTCTAAGAAGATGCAGCATATAGCTGAACAGTTACTTTGACAATGCTGAGCAAGTTAGAGCATGATTCGCCTTGATTTTGCTCGTCAAATCCACTCTGAAAGGCTCACAGCCTTTGTCTACAGAAGCACTGACCCCGGAAATCCTCCACAGCGGGGAATTTCCCGCTAGAAGATTTGACCCAAGGAGCGCTACTCCCTTCGTCAACAAGTCAGTCTCGGAGGGGACGCGGCGCGCCTATGGCCGGGCGTTGCGGGAGTTCTTCCAGTCCGCCGGCATGAAGCACCCTTCGGAGGTCGTGCCCAACGACATCCTGCTCTGGAGGGACTGGCTGCGCTCGCGGAAGAAGAGCGCCTCGACCGTCGCCTTCAAGTTGTCAGTCGTCCGCTCCTTCTTCGAGTACCTGAAGGCGGCCGGGGCCGTGCCCCTCAACCCGGCCTCGACGAAGCTGGTCTCGCCGCCCGAACTGCCGTCGGAGCCTGCGGGACGTGCGCTCTCGGCCAAGGAGGTGCGCTACCTGTTATCTGGTCCAGATCGCGAGAAGCCGGATGGAGCGAGGGACTACGCGCTAATGCTGGTAATGCTGCGCCTCTCACTGCGCGTCTCGGAGGTCTGCTCCTTGCGCGCCTCGTCCGTGAAGTGGAGTCACGGCAGGTGGACGCTGCGGTGCAAGGTGAAAGGGGGCAGAGAGGAGGTCTGGCCGCTGCCAAAGGAGGTCAAGGAGGCCATCGACAACTACCTCCGGCTCGACAGAAAGAGGAGGGAGATCGCGCATTCGGGAGGCGAGCACGCGCCGCTCTTCCAGCCACACACCAACTACCGGACACTGGATTTCGACAAGCCGCTCTCGACCCTCATGGTGCAGAAGATTGTGAAGAAGTGGGCCGACTACTCCCGCCTCGGCGACCTTTCCCCGCACGACCTGCGGCGGACGGCGATCACGCGCGCACTGGAGACGGGGCTCAGCTACCGCCAAGTCCAGATGATGTCGAAGCATCGGGATCCGAAGACCGTCATGAGGTACGACCACGGGCGTGAGAACTTAGACCAGAACGCCGTAAACTTCCTCGGGTATGACGAGACATAAACAAGATGAATCGATACTTTCATTCCTCAGGCCGAGCGGGTGCTCTCACCGGCGCGCCACCTGCTCCGCATTCAATTGAGTTGGCCTTATTACGTGAGCAATATAATACGCTCTAGCTCCAGACTCATCTTGAGCAAACGTCGATTGTCAGAATCTCATCCCAAATGCCTCTGCGCCGGGGTCTACAACTCAATGTAGGCTGATTCTCGCGCGGTCCACGGACGTGATCTCGGAGGCGTGAACACGACCCGCAAATTACTTTCCTCGGACCGGGCAAGTTTTTCCCCATCCTGACACTAATAGCCAGAGACCGAAAAGCCGCGTGGGGCGGCGGCGGCCTCAAACTTAAAAGAGTGGCGATGTGAATCCGTCCGACATCCGCCGCCGGCGGCGGCACGGATAACTGCGCCTTGAAAAGGGGGTAAGCCTGCATGAGTTCGGCGAATGAGAACCACGAGACGGTGTCGGAAGTGACGGCGAAGATAGGGTCGCCCTGGTTGACCGCGCTCGGAAACCTTTACGTGCTTTTTGCTAAGCTCTGGACTCCGGTTCAACTTCTGCTCGCGGCGGGCGGGCTGGTCGTCGCCCTATACTACGGGAACGAGCTGAGGCTCAGCCTGCTCAATTCGCACCACAGCGTCGCGGCGGCGCTCGCGGCCAAGCTGGAACCGACGAGGAGCACGGATCAGGGCATCTCCGCGTTCCTGCTCTCCGGCGTGAGAGGCGACTGGGCTAAGCCCGAGCACCTCTACATCCCGGAGTTGAATTCGATTCTCCAAAGCATCGAGGCCAAGGTGCAGGAGGTGGCGGCCGGAGCCAAGTCCGAAGAGGCGGGCCGAATGAACGCGCGCGATGCGGGCCGGGCCTCAGCCTCGCACGTGCGCGGGCTCATCGACAAGCTCCAACTCGAAGTCATGCGCTCGGGGACACCCCCGACGGGGGAGACGTGGCGGACGGCGATTGTCAGCTTGCGGGAAGGGAGTTTCACGCTCGTCCCCGTCATGTCGCTCCGGCGCAAGACGCTCGAAGAGCCGCCGCTCGAAGCGGACGCGAAGGACGACCACTCGCAGCTTGTCGAAGTGCTGGAGCACAATCCGGAAGTCCTGTTCGACCTCGACCTCGTGTCGGAGCTTGAGCCGATCATGCGGAGGTTAGACGGCGTCAGCGGCGAGCGGCTGGCGGTCATCCAGACGTACTTCATCACGGAGTCGGGCGTCTTCCTCATTCGCGCGAGCGGCGTCAACCACCAGGGCGATTACTACCAGAAGCAGTTCCAGCCGTACACGCAGTTCATGGACAGACCCTATTTCTGGGGAGCCATTGAACTGAAGCAGAGTAAGTTCGCCCCGTTCGACTACGTGACGAAGCCCTATCTCGATCTTGGTGGCAACGGGTTCGTCGTCACCTACTCGAAGAAGTTCTCATTGCCGAACCGGCGCTCGGGGGTGCTCTGCGTGGACGCCAAGCTGCCCCCGGAGGTGACGGACGAGGTGGAGAAGCACATCGAAAGCCTCGGGGCGAAAGTGTCTGACTTCTACTGGAGTACGGACAAGAATGTTATCGAGCCGGGCAAGGAGGGTTTCCCCCCGCCGGAGTTCTCCTGGTTCGAGCGGCTGGTTCGCGAAAGTGAGACCCAGGAGGCGCGGTCTAAGGTGCTGGGGAATATAGCGACCGAGCCGCCCAAGGGTGATGGTGGCGGCGTCGTGCGCTTCACAGTGCCGGTCTCAAGCTTTGAGCCCAAAGACGGCGTTAAAAGAACCAGGCTCCTTTGGGTGGAGTTCGACCCCGCCCGTGTCCTTCAGCATCTGACGAAAAATGTCGTCCTCTTCACCGCCGGAATAATCCTTGTAATAGCCGTGACGTGGAGTCTATTCTGGGACTACGCCGTCTTGAAACGGGAGATGAGCAACGTCCTCGACAAGATGGCGAAGGTGATGAAGGATGCCTCCACGCCGTTCGTCTGGCTCGACGAGAAGAACGAGTTCCGCAAGGTGAACCGGAGCATGCTGGCCATCCTCGGCCACAGGAATATCGAGTCGCTCCAACACCAGTCGCTCACGTTCAAGGGGCTGGTGACGGCCGAGACCCAGCAGATCTACGAGGAGATTTTGAAGGTGAGCGGCAAGGGCTGTGAGACCGGGGAGTACAAGATTTCCATCATCACAAAGGAGGGGAAGGTGCTAAACGTCCGCGCCCACGGCGAGCGCATCCCGTTCCCTACTTGGTGGAGGCGCGGGCTGCCCCACAGGTTCGGAATCTTCGTCGAGGTGTCCGAGGAGGAGTCGGCCGCCGACTCCGTGCCGGCCCCGTGCAAGCCACTACAGTTGAAGGCGGCGGGCGCGCACGATAATCTCGCCGCGTATAAGCTTTGACCGCGACGTTAAGTGTTACGCGCAAGTGAGCGAGGGCAGGGTCGCGCGCGCCGCGCCCTGCCCTCGCGTCCGTCTCAAATACCTTTGTCTCACGCAACGAACGTCTCTGAGGGGTCAATAAAATGAGAGTGTGGCGAGTTGAACGCGGCGTCTGTGTCGTGACGCTGGCCGTGATGCTGCTCCTTTCGTCAGGCACACAAGCGCCCGGCCAGCAGGCGACCGCTTCGCAGTGCCAGGCGCTGCCCGCGGACGCAAGGGTCGAACGGGAAGTGTCCGGCGAAGGGCAAGCCTGTTACGAAGTCTCGCTGAAGCCGGGCGAGCTTTTCCGTGTGCGGGTCTGGCAGAAGGACTCCGAGATACTGCTCCGGCTGCTGCTCGGCGCGGGCGGCGCGGAGCTGGCGCGCATGAGCAGTCCGAGGGAATGGGAGGGGCTGGAGACCTTATCGTTCGTGGCGTCGGAGGCGAGGAGTTACCGGCTGGAAGTCGGACTCTTAGACAAGCAGGTGGGGAAAGGCACATTCACAATACTCCGTGAGCCCGCGCGCGCGGCGACCGCCGCCGACAGACGGCGGGTAGAGGTGGAGCGCCTCTTCGCGGAGGGGATGGTCGCGCGGGACGGGACGGGTACGGCAGAGATAGCGATCAAGAAATTCTCCGAGGCTTCGCAGGGCTGGCGTGAGCTGGGCGACGAGTACATGACCCGACTCTCAGACCTACTCGTCACGCGGTCGCGGGCCAGAGCCATCTTCATCGAGGGCCGAAATCTTCTCAGCAAGATGCCACCGGAGCCCAGCGGGGCGAACTACCGGGTGGCGTCAATGAAATTTCAGGAGTCGCGCCGACTCTTCAACGAGGGCGGCCAAAGTATCAACGAAGGCGCCTCGCTGCTCGGCGCGGCGCTCGCAGAGCAGGGGCTCGGCCGCACGGCGGAGTCCATCAACTTCGTCGAGCAGACACTGCCGATATTTTCGGGGGATAAGAGCGTCAAGGTAGACCTCATGAACAACCTCGTCACCTACTACCTCATCCTCAACGACACCGACTCGGCGATCAGGAGTTCGCGGGAAGCCCATACCATCTACGCCGAAGACCTCAAGCAGCCGGACTACGCGGCGGCGGTGGCCAACAATCTCGGCGTGCTCTACCTTGGGATCGGCGAAAACAAAGAGGCGTTCAAATACCTCAACGAGTCTTTGCAGCAGAGGGAGAAGAGCGGCGACCGTTGCGGCCTCCCCGAAACGCTCTCCAACCTCGGCCTCTACCACTACGCAATCGGCGAGAAGGCGCAGGCCAAGGAATTTCTGCTCGACAAGGCTTGGCGGAAGTACCCGGCCGGGCCAGAGTGCTCTGTCGAGAAGGCGCAAACCCTGCTCAGCGTCGGCAAGTTCTATTACGACCTCGGCGCCAACGACCTCGCGTTGGAGTATCTGGGGCAGGCCGACGCTCTCGTCAAAATAAACCTTGAGGCGGTCAAGGCTCTCAACCACGACGACTTCGGCGCCAAGGCAGAGATAGCGAGTCTGCGCGCCAAGACCACGTTCGACAGGGCGACGATGCTCAACTACGTCGGGGCCGCGAATTTCGCCTCCGCGCGGGAGCGCGAGGCGGCGATTCAGTTGAGCAGGCTGAGCCCGCGCAGGGCCGCCGCGGCGAGAGCACAGGCGAGAGAGCTATACGGCAAGGCGCGCGGCTCGTACGGGGAGGCGCTGGCGCTCTACAGGGAGATTTCCGACCGGAGGCACGAGGCGACCGTCATGACGAACATCGGCGTCGTGCTGGCGGCCTCGGGCCGGACGGCCGAGGCGATGGCGAGCTTCGATAAAGCGCTGGCGGTGGGTCGCAGTTCCGAAGATAAGGACGCCGAAGGCATCACCCTGAGCAACATCGGCGAGGTCTACTCCGCGCGGGGCCAGCACCGCCGGGCGCTGGAGTATTTCGACCGCGCCCTGCCGCTCTTGAAGGCCGTCAACGACAAGGGCGGCGAGGCCATCACCCTCGCCGATTCGATGAACGCGTGGAACCGCGCCGGCAACCGCCGGATGGCTGTCTTCTGCGGCAAGCAGGCGATAAATATCTTTCAGGAGCTGCGCGGCTCGGCCCGCGGGCTCAACACCGAAATCCAGAAGGACTACCTGCGGAGGGTGAGAAGCTCCTACCAGCGCCTCGCGGAGTTGCTCGTCGCGGAGGGGCTCTACGCGCAGGCGGTTCAGACCTTGAACCTCTACCAGGATCAGCAATTTTTCGACCTCGACCGCGGCGCTTCCGTCGAACAGGCCGCGTTCACCGACCGTGAGCGCGATTGGTCGGGGCGCTACGACGCGGCGGGTGGTACGCTCGCGCGGCTCCGCGCGCGGATTGACGAGGTCAAGCGGCAGATCGGCTACCGCCCGCCAACCGCCGAGAAGAAGGCCGAGCTGGAGAACCTCAAGGCGGAGTTCGCACGAGCTGTGGGAGCGTTCGCCGGCGTCGTCGGAGGGGCCAAAAAGGAGTTCGCACGGCCGCCGTTGGAGCAAGACAAGGTCGCGGACGTGACCCCCGTGACGAAGATGCAACGGGCGCTGGACTCCGTGGGAAAGGCTGCGCAAGGAGAAGGCTGGAGACGGAAAGCATTCGCGCTCTACACGCTTATCGGGGCCGAGAGGTTCTACGTCTTCCTGCTCAAGCCTGGCGCCGTCGAAGCGTATATGCACCCGACGGGCGCGGCCGAACTGAACAAGCTGGCGCTTGACGCGCAGTACGACCTACAGAACCCCGGCTTCCCTAAAAAGATTCTCGGGTCGAGTGCAAAACTCTACAACGTCATTCTGAAGGCGGCCTCCACCCGCGACGGGAAGAGCCTGCTCGAAGCGGAGCTGGAAAGGGAGAGGCCCGACGTGCTCCTCTGGTCTTTGGACGGCGCGCTGAGCTACCTCCCTGTGGCCGCGCTCTTCGACGCGCGCAGGTTGCAATACCTCGTCGAGAGATACCAGAACGTCGTCTTCACGCGCGCCGACGCCGACCGCATCACACGCCCGCCCGTGGAGTGGGCGAACGCCGTCGGCTTCGGGAAGTCCACTCCGACCGAAGCGACGTGTGAGGTGCCCTGTGACAAGCCGCACTGCGACCCTAAGCTGGAGCCACTCAGCCACGTCCCGCAGGAGATGGCGACCATCTTCACGGGGACGCCCGGCGAGCCCGCTCTGCTCAAAGGCGAAGTGGTGCTCGACGAAAAGTTTACGAGGGAGGCCATGGTGAAGGGGAATCACCCCCCGCTCGTCCACATCGCCAGCCACTTCTGCTTCCGGCCGGGAGATGCCGAAGGGTCTTTCCTGCTCCTCGGCGACGACGAAAAATTTTCGCTGAGCCAGATGGGGGCCTACCCCGACCTTTACGCGGGCGTTGACCTGCTCGTCCTCTCCGCCTGCCAGACCGCCGCGCTGGAGCCGAATCAGATGGGGAAGGAGGTGGACTCGCTGGCCGAACTCTCCCAGCGTCTCGGCGCGGCCTCCGTGCTCGCGACACTCTGGAAGGCCGACGACATCGGCGCGAGCCGGCTGATGATTAGGTTCTACGCCTTACACCGGCTGCATAAGGAATGGTCGAAGGCCGAGTTGCTCCGCCGCGCCCAACTGGACTTGCTGAAAGGTGTCGAGACCTCGCCCGACGCGAACCTCGAACACCCGTTCTACTGGGCGCCCTTCGTCCTGTATGGCAGTTTCAGGTAGAGCCCCCGGCTCTCATTTCGTGAAGGCAACTTTGAAGGGCGTGAGGCTGTCTATCTCGTCAACCCTGAAGTAATAGATTTCGCCCTCTTTCAAGAGCGCGGTCGGTACGTTTAAGGAGACCTGGAACTTCCCCGCGACCGGCCTGGCTTTGACCTTCTGAAAACCGGCGCCGGGATGGAGGTGGGCAAATCTGGCGTTGCTGATGTCCACGGAGCAGTCGAGGGTATCCTTAAAATATTCGTTAGGCTCCAGGCCCACCCTCATCGTGAACTCCTTGGCGCCGGCCGGAATCTTGAGGGTCTGAACTTTAACCTCACCGCCCGCCCCTCTGGTCGTGCCAACCCTGCCGTTATTCTCAACAATCGACACGACCACGCGGGCCGGCGGGACCGTGTTGACCTGCGCGACCTCCTGATTGGAAGGTAGGCTTTGGTTTGTGGCGTTATTAGTCGGGGCGTTTGTGTTCTCGTCAGGTTTGCCCTGACGGGAGTTGTCGTTACGGTTGACTTCCGGGGGCGAGACGACCTGCGGCCTCACATTTTCCTGACCGTTACGGTTGCCGGAAACCACCTCGTTCGACCTGAGACGGCCGAAGAGGTAGATACCGGCGACGACCGCCGCAATCAAGACCAGCGCGCCGAATGCCATCGCCGGGGCGGGCATGCGGAGGATGGAGGCGAACCAACCGGGCCGGGCCGGTTCGGTCATCGGCGTCGGTGGCGGCTCCACCTGCCTCTCCCGCCGCCGCATGCGCAGGGCCTCGTGGAACGCACGCGCGTCTTCGACCTTGTCCAGGTTCTCGGGAAAGATGAGATAGCCCTTCACGAAGCGGGTTTGCTCCGCGGCACTCATTTCGCTCAGCAGGTAGCTTTCGATCAGGCTCGTCTCGACCGCCTGCACGCGCTCGGAGAACTCAGGGTCGAGCACCATCTCGTCCTCGATCTCTTCATTCTCCGCCTTCGACAGCTCGTTGAGTAAGTACCCGACCAGGGTTTCATCTGTTTCGTCAAATACCTCCATCAGCCTAAACGCACCTCCATTGATATAAGTGACCGGGGCGGAGAAAACTTACCCGGAAAAACGTAAAAAATTTTCAAAGGGGCCGACCGTCAACGTAAGTGTGCTCTTCAACGCATTTAGCTTTACAGGGCGCGAGGGTTTTCCTCCGGCATTTGCTCAGCATGATGTCCAGCTTTTTCTTTGCGCCCCCCGTCGCTTCGGGGGTCGCCTCCGAGGGGGAGATTCCGGCCACACGCAGGGCGAGCCTCCGGCGCATCTCGGTTCGCTCCGCGGGCGTGAGTCCGTCCACGTCGTAATATTCAATAAAAATATCGTGGATGTGTTTCGGCAGCTCGTCGAGGCATTGGTTGTAGCACTCGGCTGCGATCCTACCCGCCTCGCTCTCCTCCATCGCCCTATCTATCGGAGCCGCCTGCGAAATAATGTCGATGTCGTCCACGTTGGAGGTGCGCGCCGACCTTGATAAATCCCTGAGTTCCTCGTGATGGACGTGATCAATCCGGTTCTCAAGCATCGCGTAGAAATTGACAATCTCCGTCTCCGCCCGCCGCAGCTTGCTGTTTATCTTGATGAAGCGCGCCACCACCGACATGACCAGGTCGTGCTCGTCGGCTGAGAGGGGCGACCTGTATTTCCTATTTGTGTCTTTGCGCCCCAGCCGTTCCGCGACCTCTCTCGTAAACAGCGCGTAGCTCTCCTCCCAGGGCTTTCCGTAAAACTGCACGAGAAGCGCTTGGAAGTCCTCCATATCCTCTTCGGATATTCCTTCGAATTCATTCTTGAGCATCTTCTATAGTGACGATCCGGCTGTATGGAAGGTTATGCCGAGCGTTTGAGTCAGACGCCTTCGGGATGTCGCAGCACTCCTCATAGATTTTATACACGTTATGAGATGGTTTCTAGTGTGAAAGAGAGGCATCTCCCTTGAGGATCGATTCGGCGAGGTGCTGGCCCAACAGCTAAGCCGGGGCGACATCCTGGTGATGGACAACCTTGCCGTGCATAAGTCGTCCAGCGTGCGCGAGGCGATCAGGCGAGCCGGCGCGGAGCTGCTATACCTACCGCCGTACTTGCCCAACCTAAGCCCCATCGAGCAATGCTGGTCGAAGCTCAAGGTCGGTTTGCGTAAGGCTAAGGCGAGGACGCGGGTAGTGTTGCAAAAATTTCATTTAGCCCCAATACCTTGAGGTAATAGGCTGTCACTAAACACCGCTCATTGTGGTCAAAAAAAATTTTGCAACACTACCTCTTATAGTCCTTCAGTAACTCGTCGAACAGTTCGGGTCTGATCGGTGGCATAATCAGGTCTCATTTCGAGATTGAACGGTTTATTATCGCCACTTACACAGAATCTAGAAAGCCTTCGACAATCACGTGGGTAGGCGACCTCATCACTGTGTTTCAAACCCTTCACGGCCTTTCGTTACTTTAACCAATGCCTACTGCGACGGGGCTAATCGGCGCTATAAGTTGCAATCCCTCATTGGCCTTTCCTTACTTCAACACGGTCTGCCAAGGCTACAGATGCGACTCCGGGGTGTTGTCTTAATTCCCAAGTGGCCTTTCCTTACCTTCAACGCTCGGAGTCCTCATGCTCCTGTCGGCCAAGCACCTCAACCTGTTTCAATCCCTTAACGGCCTTTCACTACTGAGACCGGCGGCATCAACATCGCTTCCGGCTACCACGGACCGGAGTTTCAATCCCTAGCTGGCCTTTCTCTACTTCAACCCGTCGTGTACACCCTGACAGCGGGCTACACCGGCTCGTTTCAATCCCTTGATAGCCTTTCTCACTTCAACCTCAAAAACAACATGGTCGCCGAATCTGACCGGAACCAGTTTCAATCCCTTATCGGTCTTTCCTTACTTCAACGCAGGACAACGCGGCACTCTTTTGGGAAGCGACGAATAAGCTTTCAATCCCTTAACGGCCTTTCATTACTTCAACTTTTCCTCTGCCACTGCGCGGGTGGGTTCAACGAACAGTTGTTTCAATTCCTTAACGGCCTATCATTACTGCGACTCATCACCGTCCTCCCGGTTACGGACGAGATGTTTGAGTTTCAATCCCTTACGGGCCTTTCACTACAGCGACTGAAGCTTCAGCTCAACGGGACACCGGTACTGCACCGGAAAGAGTTTCAATTCCTTAACGGCCTTTCTCTACTTCAACCAGCAGCGCGGGCCCTACGCAGACTGCATGAAAGGGTGTGACACGTTTCAATTCCAAAGTGGCCTTTCCTTACTTCAACATGAGCCCCAAGGTGCAGGTCAAGGAAGGCTTCAAGTTGTTTCAATTCCAAAGTGGCCTTTCCTCACTTCAACGTTTCTGCACTGGCTGAAGAAGGCGTTGCCGTACATCATGTTTCAATTCCAAAGTGGCCTTTCCTTGCTTTAACGAACTTGCGGACAAGACAATGCTCGTAACCATATTCCTTGTGTTTCAATTCCAAAGTGGCCTTTCCTTACTTCGACCCTGATGATCGTACCGGTCATGCACGACCTGTGGGTGATTCCGTTTCAATTCCAAAGTGGCCTTTCCTTACTGCAACAAGCGTGGGAGAGCGCGGCACGTTCGCTCGGACTCTAAGAGTTTCAATTCCAAAGTGGCCTTTCGTTACTGCAACGCAGGGTCACTAACCTGGCCTTCCAAAAGTGCCTACAAGAGTTTCAATTCGTCTTCGGCCTTTTCGGTACTTCAATTCATCGTTACTGCCACCGCCGCCGTTCCGACTGTCGGGGTTTCAATTCCCCTTGGGCCTTTTGTTACATCAACCGTGAAGATCGTGAACGTCTCGGACGCCGACATTCAGTTTCAATCCCTCGTTGGCCTTTCGCTACTTCAACCAGACCTTACGAACTGATGACACGCGTGCTCGCGGAGAAGCTTCAATTCCCCTGTGGCCTTTTGTTACTTCAACTGGTCAAGGCTGGTAAGTACCAAGACGTGTACATCAGGTTTCAATCCCTCATTGGCTTTTCGTTACTTCAACCAAAATCCCCCTCATCATGCAGCCGGTGGATGAGAAGTTTCAATCCCCCGTTGGCCTTTCGTTACCTCAATTCTCGGGGCCGGACTTCAACACCTCACTTCTCTAGTTTCAATCCCTTAACGGCCTTTCCTTACTGCAACGCGATCAAGAACAACCCCGACTAGACTACCTACGACCCGGAGTTTCAATCCCTCTCTGGTCTTTCGGTTTTGCAACTACAGCGACGTGATGTCCCTGATGTACAACCGCACGGGCAAGTTTCAATCCCTTAGCGGCCTTTCGTTACTGCAATTCGCGCCCGCGCACTTCGCGATCCTAGTTTTCAACGACCGGTTTCAATTCCTTAGTAGCCATTCATCACTGCAACGAAGTTCGAGGCGCTAGGCCCCAAGATCGATGGTGTCAGGTTTCAATCCCTTAGAGCCTGTCCTAAAAACTAGAGGGTGAGTATTAGCAGCCTGTATGCTTTGTTTGGACGAACAGAGCAATGGCCACTAAACCCACCCTGCCGACAATATGGCACATCCCAGACCGCTTGTGGAAGAAGATCAGGCCGCTCCTCGGGCGGGAGAAGCGGCCGGGCACGCCGGGACGCCCCGTGGTGCCTTACCGCACGGTCTTCGACGGCATCCTCTACGTGCTGCGGACGGGCTGCCAGTGGAAGAGAGCGCCCGAGAAGTTCGGGAGTGGTTCGACCCTGCACCGTCGCTTCCAGCAGTGGAGACGGCGCGGCGTCTTCACCCGGTTGTGGCGCATCATGCTCAGGGAATACGACTCCCGGCGCGGCATCCGCTGGCTCTGGCAAGCCATCGACAGCGCCATGACGAAGGCGCCTCTGGGCGGCGAGGCGACGGGGAAAAACCCGACGGATCGGGCCAAATCCGGCACGAAGCGGCACGTCGTCTGTGACCAGCGCGGCGCCCCGCTGGCCTTGTGCGTGACGGGAGCCAATCGTCACGACAAGCGGGTCGCCTTGCGGGTCGTAGATGCCATCATGGTCGAGCGACCCGCGCCGACCGAAGGGGCGCCGCAACACCTGTGCGGGGACAAAGGCTATGACTTCGCGGATGTGCGCGAAGGGCTCACCGAGCGCGGCTACACGGCGCACATCCCAGTGCGAGGCACGCCCGCCTTCACGGGCAAGCGCAGGCGCAAGGCAAAGCGGTGGGTGGTCGAGCGCGCGCACAGTTGGCTCAACCGCCACCGCCGGCTGCTGGTGCGGTGGGAGAAGAGCGAGAAGAACTATGTCGCGCTGATTTACTTCGCGTTCGCGTTGCAACTCTACCGCCTCATAGTTTTGGGATAGGCTCTAAGTCTTTGTCTCTGACGATTACGCGCTCGCCGACGTCCCGTAATTCTGCCATACCTTCGGCGGTACGCTTGGGCGGTATCGGTAGCAGCAGGATGCTCCGCTTGAACCAGTGCGTCGTCAGATCCTCAATGATGCTGGCCCTGAGTGTTTTAATGGCAAACCACTGAGAGATACGGGACATGAGGTACAGATTGAGCGGGAAGTCTTCGGTGAGCTGCGCCATCAGAACCGTGTTCTGGAATGCCGTATCTTCCGGCACCGGGCAAGCCGTCGGCAGCTGCGAGATTTCGCGGATCGCATACAGTTTCGAGAAATCGAACAGGTGGCGGTAAGCATAAAGGCGCAAAGAATCTACCACCGAGCGTTGAGGGTCCCAGTACCCCATGGGCGCGCCCAGCGGGCCTTTAGGGAACACATTCTGACCCTTATAGATGGGCCATCCGGAATCAACGATTGCCTGCTTGCCGCCGAGCTTAATGCCGTACGCCAGCATGACGTAGGGTTCCCATTTTAGCGGGCTGTTGCCGGGGGGGATTTGTTCGACGGCGTCGGCCTGCGCCGCGCCGACTTTCTTTTTACCCCTGCGCTTATAAACGACCTTGATGATGCTGCCGAGCCGCGGAGCCCGCGCCAGGCGCTCCAGCACGTCGGCATCCGCGGAAGATATCTTAGTCAAAAGTGCCGCGGTTCCCTCCCCCGCGACCTCATCCATCCAAGGGGCGGTGCCCACGTCTGTCGGCAAGTATGATGACTGTGAGATTCGGCTGCGTTTGACGGACGACCGATCCGCTTTGTTGAAGTCAATGGTATCCGTTGCGACGTCATAGCACGCCATTGACAAGGTGGTGGTGGCAACTTCCTCACTTTCCGAGCCGGGTGAATTCTCAAGGATGAAAATGACGGTCGGCCGCTTAATGCCCCTGAACGTCTTTTTCTTCAGCGCCTCCATATCGACGATTTCGATCAACTTGAATTCGGCTAACACGCGGCGCAAAAGGCCTGCGTACGCGGAGTCCAACACGCCCATAGGCACTATGAAGGAGACCCGCCCTCCTTCCTTCACCCACCCGCGCACCGCCCGGTACAGAAACAGAATGTAGAGGTCGACCTGCCCCTGCGCCACCTCGTCGTAAGCCCGCAGGGTTGACTCCTCGTGCGCTAGGCGGTGCGGGCGGACGTACGGCGGGTTGCCGATGACAATGTCGAAGTTACCTTCCAGTATCTGTCTGAACCGCCTGGGCACGCTGGCGACACGCTTACGGCGCAACTCGCTCTCGACTACGGAAAAGTCCAACCCGGTTTGAGACGCGACGGTATCGTCTCCGTGGATGAGGGGGATGCCCAAAGTGTCCAGTGAAGAGTGTCCGCCCTGAACCTGGATAGCTGGCACTAGAGACGCCGCTAATGTACGAATTTCGATGGCGGATTTGCCCGTGAACAGGTCGATGTTGTGCCAGAGCAGTTGAATCTGTGCGAGGGAAACCGAGAACATGCTGAGGTCTAAACCGTGCAACCGTTGTAGCGTCTTGATCACGGTCTGCTCCGTCAGCATCCCGGCGGAGCGCAGCCTCCTCACGTCCTGGTTCAGTGCCTCGACTAAAAACGTCCCCGTCCCGCACGCCGGGTCAAGTACGGTCTTGGTTGGCCCGTACTGACATCGTTCCAGCATGTAGCGCGCTATCTCCGGGCGGGTGAACACTTCGCCCAGCGCGCGCCGCTTCTGAGGGTCCAGGTAGTGGTCGTAGACGCCGGAAAGGATGTCGCCGTGGATGTCCTTGAAATCCCAGCGCGACAGCAGGTACATGGCGTGGAGCAGCGCGTCGCTGAAGCCTTCGTCCGAGCTGTCGAGCGCCCAGTCCAAGATGTTCCGATCGAAGAGATTTCGGTAGAGCTCCGCCGACCGGCGATAAGTCTCTTTTAACAGAGCCTGCATCGGCTTGGAGTAATATTCGGCATACCGCGCGAACACTTCCACGCCCTTGTTACTGATATAACGCCTGAGGAACCCGTGGTCTTCGGAGAACCTGACCATGAGCATGCGCGATACGATCAGCGAGGCCGTTTCATAAATGAATGATTCTGCCGCCTTGCCACTGTCGGTCAGCTTGCTGCCGGCGCGGCGCGGTTTCAGCAGCGAAATACTTCCTTCGATGCCGAGCCGGGTGGCGTACTCGTTTAAGAGGTGCTTCTCGATGTGCAGGGCGTAAACGTAAGGCTGTACGTCGGCCGTAAAGCGGTCGTGCGCTTCCCCGTATTCGGCCACCTCCTCGGCCGTGAGGGTGCGCGCGATCTCTTCGTCGACTACGTTGGTGAACTCGATGGGGAATCCTACGGTACCCCAGTCGTAAACAGCGGGGCCCCACTTGACCTCCATCTGCTGAAGCAGGGCGTTAGCCGCGGTCAGGTCGGGGACGACTTTGGTGTCAACCAGCTGCGTCACGGACGCGTTGAGGATGGAGGCGGTCTCCCGGACGGTGTCGATGAAGTGATGCCTGCCCAGTTCGTCTATCGACTGGACTGCGTAGGGCGTCTTGCCCGCCTTGAAAGCGTTCAACTGCTCTTCGAGCGCTACCTCCTCCGGCCGGAGTACCCCGAAACACTCGGCGAACTTACCAGGATCCGTGAGGTCAATCCAGCGGTGAACGGACGGCCCCGTCTTGGCCTTTTGGGCAGATGGCTCCGCTTTGGCCATCACTTCCCACCTGTGCACTTCCTCCTGATCGAGGATGAAGAGCCAGCGCGTGCCCGCCTTGACGTACTTCTTTTTCTCCCCGTAGATGGCGGCCGAGTTGTCGCACACGTCGCGCCTGCGCTTCACCTCGATCACGGCGTACGCGTGGTCCGGGGTCTTGATGGCGCGGCCCGCCTTAGTGCTGAATACGGTGAGGTCCGGGATGTCGCGGCTGCCGGTCATCGCGGTGTCCACCACCACCTGGTCGGATTTCAATCCGATGCCGAAGGCAGGGTTGACGAGCAGGTCGCGGATAAAGGGGTAAAGGTTCCTCTCCCCGGAAGTATCGTTGCGGAACTGGTTTATTTTCTTGGCCAGAGGGGTGATGCCGCCGGCCGGGCGTTTTGTGGCTAATTTCGGCATGAGTTAAGTCAACGGATAGACGAAGTTTCGGCGCGCGGTAAATTCTCAAAACACGCCGCCAGCTTCTCTGCGGATCAACGTACTTACATGACTGGAAGTATAAGATGAAAGATGCGTAGGCGGTAACTACTGAGATCGTGTGCCGTCTCACCTAGGTGCGTACCCGAGACCCCCTTGGCGACGGCCCTCGCTAGGGCAGACTTTTCAAGCTTACAGCTTCCGGTGAGCTTCAATGGCGTGCGCCGGCCCTCGATGACGCGTCCTAGTCCGTCCCAAGCTACGTCCGACCTGCCGTCCATAACGTAGCTGAGCATCCCGCACGCGCCGAGCCCCTTCGAATAGTACTCAGCGACAAACGCCATCATCCCGTCCTCGCCCGCGTAGGTGGAGTATTCTGTTGATGAACTGCCCCCGGGATAGGTCACGTGCAGACGCTTGGACTCGAATGCGAAGTAGTCACGTTGTGAGTTGCGATGCTTGAAATACAAGTCCAGGCGGCCGAGCCTCTCACCTTTTGGACCCACGAGCCAGAATTGAGGGACGACGACGTAAGGCAGTTCCGCGAAGTGGGGGTCGTTAGTTATCTGCCCGGCTAAACGGAAGGTAATTTGGTCTTCCAGCTCGTTTCTCGCCGGGTGCTCCATCCGCGCCCAGGCGACGGCCACGGCTTCGAGAATCTCGGCCAAATAGTCTTCGGCAAAAGGATTGAACTTAGGGTCAAGCCTCCCACTGAAGTTTCGCGAGGTCATGCGTTCTGGCTCACCAGGTACTCGAAGATGGCGTCGGCGTCGTTGAGCGCGGCGCTGCGGGACCAGTTTCTCAGAGTAGCAGGCTTGAGCATGTGAAGGCGGTCCGGCTCGATGTAGTTGAATCCGCGAAGGTAGCTGAACACCCCTTCCTCGCGTCGTGCAGCCTCGGCGGCCCGGTCCAGCCCCTGCCAAAGCTCCTCTTCACCTTCGACTTCCCTGTAAGGTCTACGCTCGTCGGTGAAGACCACCGTCATGAGGATCAAGTTCAGTGTTTCCGAAACTCTCGCCTCTGCGTTGATCTTGATGCCCTGCTTCCGGGCCAGGCGGTTAAGCACCTCGCACAGTGTTTCGGCATAGCGCTTTCGCTCGGCGGGCGTGGGGAACGCGAGGGTCGGAATGTCGGCGTCTAGATCCCACCGATGAATACTGGGCTGGTAAATGTCGAGCGTATCCTCAATCAGGATACGCTCGGCGGCGGTGACAGAATAGTACGCTTCGACCAGCGGCTCAAGCTCTTTCACCGCCTCCTTCACCATGTCCGCCCGTCTGGCCGCGTTGGCATGTCTGCCGCTACGTTCGAGATTCCTGACGATGCCGGCCGCTTCACTAACTATCTCCTTCGCGTTAGGCGGGGCGAGCCCGTCGTCAGGGAGTGGGAACGGCAATGCTAGGCTCTCGTAGACGTGCAATTGGTCACGCCCGATTCCCGAATTCGACCCCCTATGGAACTTGATGTATTGGAACAGTCTGGAGCCCATGACCGCCGAGAGGAAGCGAAGGAGGTTTGCATCGCCTCTCTTCCCGCTGATAGAGCGCAGCCCGTCAAAGAACCGCACCGGGGCGTCGTAATTACAGAATGCGCATTTCGTAAAACCCTTGCTGTAGATCACCATCGGCGGCGTGAAGACAGCGTCGTCGGGTTTACGGCATAAATATCTCAAAGACGCCGTGACCCCACGCGTCCTATGCACCGCCGCTTCCAGGCTCTCCCTCAACGTCGAAAAATCCTGCTCCTGCGCCACCAGCTGCGGAAAGTTATCGTCGTTGGGAAGGAACTTGTCGGTTAGCCTCCACGACTCGAGCGGCTCAGGATCCCCTTCAGTTACTCCCGGGTAGTAGGGCTGGAAGCCCACGCCACTTTCCCAGCCCCTTTTCGTTATTGCATCGGACAGTGCCGGAAAGAAGTCCAGCCTGCGGAGAAACGCCTCGTCCCTTGGCGTCCCCCAAAACTTCCGGCTCCAGACTGACTGCAGCTCGCCACGCAAGGATGCCTCGAGCACGTCACGCTGCGGCACGGCCTTGTAGTCATCCGGCTCGACGACGATCACCCCCTGCCTACGGTCGAAGCGGTTAAATTTCGGCGTCTCGTAGACGATGGTGTGGTCCTGAGAAGGGACGACTTTGAGGTAACGAAGGATAAAGCAAGGGTGCCGGGCGCCGAAAAGCGCTTCCCTGAAGTCCGCGAGCTGGACAATCTTTTCGACCGTGACCTCGCGAAACCAATCCCCGTTTAAGTTGCCGTTGCGGTTGACGAGGATGGCCGAAGGCAGGAGCAGGCACCCGACACCGCCTTCGCGGAGGAAGTCCGACGAGCGCATAACGAAGTGCAGGGCACGTTGCTCCTTGCCCCGGCTCTCCCACGGCGGGTTGCCGATCACGAGATGATAATCATCTTCAAGCGGCAAGTCGTCTTCGAGGAAGTCGCCCCGCATGACGACGGGGTCGGCGATTGGTTCTTCGGTGTTCCAGAGTAGCGGGGGGAGGAAGGCGCTGCGGCTCACCTTCTCCTTGAACTCGTCGACGTCCATAGGGACGAGCTTCTCGAACAGCGCGAGGTAGAGGCTGAAGGCCGTGATGCGGCAGGCGACCGGGTTGACATCGACTCCGCGGATCTGTTGCCGGAGGATGTCCAGCAGCGCCTGCGCTTTGGTCTGCCTGCGGCGCGTCGAGTTCCCGCGCCGCCACTGCTCGGCGAAGAGGTTAAACATCGCAACGAGGAAGATCCCAGAGCCGCATGCCGGGTCGAGCACGCGCCAGCCCTCGGCTCCGTCGTATCGGCCTTCGAGCGCCACGTGCAGGGTCGTTTCGGCGAGGTGCCGTGGGGTGTAGTAGGCGCCCTCCTCACGCTGCTTTCTCAGGTCTTCATCCTTCATGAACTCCTCGTAGATGGCGCTGATCGTCTCTACGGGGATGAATCGGAAGTCGTAGGCCCAGAAGTCCAGCGTCATCTGGCCTGACTGCATGTCGTGCCCGCTGAGAAAGTCGGCCAGGATATCGAGTTGGGCCTTGCCGATGTACTTCTCCTCGCCGGCCAGCGCCGTGTCGAACATCGTCCCGTTGAACTCGTACTTGAGCCTGGCGAAGAACTCTCGGTAGAGGAGTCGCTTGACGTCCCCCACCCGTTGCTGCTTCAGAATGTCGAGCAGGCAGGTCGTGCCTTCCGGGTAATAATGCGGTTTGATGAACTTACGCTCGTGGAGGAAGGACACGAACAGTGCGCGGCCGAGTAACGCATGCGCGCGGGGCAGGTCCCATCCTGACGCTTTCAACCTGCGCGCGGTGTGCTTGAGGTTCTCGATGAGACACCGATCTACTGTCTCACCGGGCGGGAAGAATGCTGCGTGATCTTGGAAAAATTGGCCCGTCTCGATCGCGCGCACGAGGTGTGCCCACTTGAGCGTCTCCGCCACGTTACCGAGACCTGTGATGAGGCTGGACAGTTTGTCGTCGAACTGGAACTCCCCGGCGTCCGGGTCTCTTTCCGGCTTCTTCACGGTGCTGTGGACTTCCACCCGATCGGGCGTGAGGAAGATGAGGAGCGGCACCAGCCCCTGATTCCAGACGAAGCGGTGGCTGTCGCGCTTTTGCTCTCGGGTGAAGGACGCGCCGGCGCAAAGGTACACGGCGGGCCGGCGGTCCACGCACAGCACGCCGCTCAATCCGAGTTTATCCCACGCCTGCCGTAAGTAATGAGCATACGGGAGCAGGTCCGGGTACAGAGCGATTTCGTCCTCCGCCGAGAGGAACCACGACCCCGGCGAGGCCTGCTCGGCAAACTCCGTGACCTTCAGCTCGAGCGTATCAGGCATGACAGACGGTTTCTAATCAAACGTGCGCGCGCCGCGCCAGCCGCGGCGGCGCCATCTCGCAGGTGCGTTGGGGATGAATTAACGTCGACCGCGCCGGGCTCGGTGTGGCTGAAGCTCTGCTCTGGTAGCTTTGCCGCGGTCATTCAGGGGCTCGTCCCTATGAGAGGTTTTATCAGCGGGGCATGTACGTCACCTCAAGCGGCGTTACGGAGCTTCTCCACCTGCTCATGAATCGACACTAACATCATCATCTGGCGGTGGTGCTTCAGGATGTCGAAGGCCTCGGAGTCGCTGTAGGCGTAGTAGACCGAGTAGCCGTCCGTCACCAGGTAGTTCTCGGCCACGTCCAGCCTGATCCGATGCTCGCGCAAGTTCATCGCGACCTGTCGAATCTGGCGGGGCTTAAAACCGGCATTCCGAAGGTCGCAGAAGACGAGCGCCTTGACCACGTCGGCCGCGGAATAGAAAGAAGCCGGGGAACCCGTCCTCGCGCCCGGGTCCTTCACCGTGGGAGGCAGGAGGCCTATCTGATCCCAGTAGGTGACCTGCTTTCGGGTCAGCCCCGTCAGCCCCAACAGCTCGGGGACGGTGTACATGCGCTTGGTGAGGGTCACACCTTTGCCAGCCGGGCGCTTCAAAGAGGTCAGTTTGCCTGGCGGTATCTTGGGTTTCACCGGATCAGCTCCCATGAGCAATTTCCTTCATTTTGGCTCATGATAGCCCACAAGCAAACTGGGACGCAACAGGTTCTTGTCGCGCCCGGTCTCGAGACCGCTCACGGCCTCAGGCCGGGCCGAGTCGACGACTAAGGCTTCCTCTCGGCCAGCAGCGCGGAGAGCGTCGAGAGCATCAGGAGCGCGTCGTCGCGCGAGCACTCGTCGTCGCTGCCGTGAACCCAGATGTGGGTGCACTGGTGCAGACTCAGGCGCAGGGCGTCGAGGCGCTCGCGCTTCGAACGCTGCTTCGGGTCGGCGGGCCCCGTGTTCGGCTTCTCTATGTCCCGCCATTTCTCGAGCGTCAGCCGGACGGCCACGACGCACCCCTGCCAGCCGGTGGAGCCCCCCTGCTTGAAGGAGTTCCTGGCCCTCACCAGAGACTGCCATACCTCGTCCCACGGCGCGGGCGGTGAATTCGGGAGCGGGATCTCGACGAGGACGTTCTCAGAGATGCCCAACCCGTGCAGAATCCTCTCCGCCCAGCCTTCGGCCGCGAATCCGAACTCCGTCATGTTGCTGTTGCCGAACCTGAGGTCGTCCGGTTCACTGCGGATTTTGTAGCGCGGGTGGTTGATCTGTAAGAGGTGACGCAGCTCGCCCTTCAAATGGACTTTGAACCGGGGCGACCTCCCCTCCCTAATCTTCTCGAAGACCGCCAACTCCTCGAAGGTGCCCCGCCAGTCCATGTAGGCTTGATTCGTATTCTCCCCCGAGCCGTCTTCAGTCCAGCCGGTCGTGATCTCACGGTCGACGGCTATGTGACCCAGCTCCAGCGCCGTGCCGGAGTCGAATCCGGTCAAGAGCGTACCCCCCAGCCCATTTATTACTGGCACGTCGTCGTTCCGTTTCACATACCGGATGGAGATGACGACGGGGAACGATATAAGGAATCCCGCGGCCGTGCGGCGAGCACTCAGCCGGCGCGAGTCCTCGACGAACGTCAGGGTGCCGATGCGTTCCTGGTAATTGTTCCTGAGCTCTATGACCTCAGACATCAATGTTCTTCCCTGTCAATGACGCCCCACTTCTCTTAGGGGCCAGGGGTCGCTTAGTTTGGACGGGAGAACGCCCATGCGAAAACCGTCCGCGGAGCGCGAAAACATATGCCCGGCCGGGTCACTTGTCAACGGCGCGGGCGCGCTCATGCGACGCGAAGCACCTCTTCCAGCCGGGTCGTGTAACACCGCGAGCGCCGCAGGAATTTCGTCTCCCACCGGCCGCCCGCGCGCGAGGCGCCGAAGCGCAGGGTCTCACGGCCGAACTTCCGGTTGATGTCGTCCACTGCCTTCATCACGCGGCGCGACCTCTCGAACCGCTCGTCCCCGAAGAGGCGCATGGAGAGCCCGTCCGCCGGCGCGAGCCTGTTCAGCATCACCCCTGCCTTCTTGTACCTGTACCCGGGGCGGTAGATCTGTTCCAAGGCACCGAAAGCCCACCCCAACAGCTCGTCAGTCGAGTCGGTAGAGTACGCCAGCTCGAACGTGATGGAGTTACTGTACTGCGGGTCGGTGCTGAAGCGGCTGGTGGTGATGAAGACCGTCACGACGCCGGCGGCGAGGCGGGAGCGCCTGAGTCTTTCCGCCGCCTTGGTCATGTAGGCGGCGACGGCCTCGCGGAGCTCTTCCAGCGATTCCACCAGCACGCCGAACGAGCGCGAGCAGGTCACCGACTTCCTGCCTTGCGGGCACATCTCGAGCGGGAGGCAACTCACCCCGCGCAGCTCCTCGACGATGCGCGACCCGACGACCGTCATCTGCTGCCTCACCCAGCGCCGATCTGCGTCACGGAGTTTCCGCGCCGTGTCGATGCCGGCGGCTTTGAGCTTCTTCGCGTAGGCGGGCCCCACGCCCCACACGTCGCCGACGGGCGTCTCGTCGAGCACGGCCTCCTGGTCGGACGGGGCCGTGAGGTCGAGCACGCCCTGCGTCTCCGGGCGCTTCTTCGCGAAGCGCTGAGCCACCTTCGAGAGGGTCTTCGTCTGCGAGATGCCGAGCGAGCAGGGGATGCCCGTCCACTTGTAGACCTTCGCCCTGATCTCAGTCCCTGTTCCCTGAACGACTGTCCCGGACGTTCGTCCAGCCCGAGGAATGCCTCGTCGATACTGTAGACCTCAACTTCGGGCGTGAACTCCTGGAAGGCGTCGGCCAGACGCAGGCTCAGGTCGCCGTAGAGCTGGTAGTTCGACGAGAAGACGGCCACGTCGTTCTCCTCGACGACGTGGCGCACCTTGAAGAGCGGCACGCCCATCCGGATGCCGAGCCGCTTCGCCTCCTCCGAACGTGAGATGACGCACCCGTCGTTGTTCGACAGCACCACCACGGGGCGCCCCAGCAGCCGCGGCGCGAACAGGCGCTCGCAGGAGACGTAGTCGGGTAGCAGGGCGACGTTGCCGCCGCCCCGCCCCCTCAGAACCGGACGTGAGAGTTTCCCCTCATCCGGCTCAAGCCTCTCGGGACGCCCCTTTGCGGGGACGCGGCTTGACTACGTTCAACTTC
>JBJMGP010000121.1:0-44332 GCA_045807865.1 Pyrinomonadaceae bacterium | reverse complement strand
GGGGGGCGGGCGGGGGGGGGGCGACCCCCCCGCGCGCCGGAACTAGAAGGTCTCGGAGAAGAGGCGCCGGCCGCCGTCGCTGTCCTCGTAATAGTCGACGGTGGCCTCGCGCCCGTCGAGCCGCATCACGGCGTAGCAGTGCTGGTAGAAGGCCGCGCCTTTGCCGAGGACGACCTGCCGGTTGTAGGGCACGTCGGCGTTCCTCGGCGATTCCGGCATCTCGTACTTGCTGACGGGGTACGCGCTGCCGCCGATGCACCGACCGCGCTCAAGCCCCAGGTGCCTGTCGAAGATGACGAGGTCGTGCTCGTGGCCCCAGAACCAGATATCGACCTTGTCCAGCAGGTCGGCGAGCTGCCCGTTGAGCAGCGGGTTGTAGCTCAAGCCCTCCTTGCCCCACTGATCGTTGGTCGAGAAGAGCTGGTGGTGCGACATGAGCGCGGTGCGGCGCCCGCCCGAGTTCTCGATCTTGTCGCGGAGCCACTCGACCTCGGACGGGGCGAGCGTGGTCGGCGTGCCCGCCGGGTTGAAGGTCTTGTCGTTGAGCGCGGTGTCGATTCCGATGAGCTGCCAGTCTTCGTTACGCAGGCAGACGTAGCTGGCCGGTTGGCCGAGCTTGTCGAGCAGGTCGTAGTAGGGTTCGCCGCCCGCGTAGAGGTCGTGGTTGCCGGGCAGGGCGATGGAGGTGATGCCGGCGGCCTCGTAGTCGAGAATCTCCTTCCAAGGCTTGTGGAAGTAGTTCTCGACCTCTTCGGCCGTGCCCGCGTAGTAGATGTCGCCGAGGTGCGCGACGACGTGCGGGTCGTGCTTCTTAATCTGGCGGAGCACTTCGAGCGCCTCCTCCTGCCCGGTCGCCCAGTCGGCGATGAGTCCGATGCGGGCGTCGGCGGGCAGCCGGCCTTCGATGACGAAGTCAGACTTCTGCTTCCAGGGGCGGTAAGGAATCTTGCCGTGGTTGGCGAGGAACCGGGCGTACTGCTCGAACGTCTCGACGTAGCGCGGGTCGCAACTGCCGAACTTCTCGGTGAGGCCCGTCTGGGCGGCGGTGTACTCCGCGTCGTTGCCATTCACCTTGGCGTTCCACAGCTCGGAGGCCATCCTCTTCAGCAGCCCGCCGCAGTGGCGGACGGTATCGACGACGCCGCGCGTCGCGCCGTCGCGCTGGCGGGTGGCGGCGTCGGGCATCTCCTCGTCGTCGGAGGCGAAGAAGGCCGTGACGGCTTCAACGTCGGGGTCGGTAAGGGTGCCACGCGTGGCGCCGGCGGGGGCCGGCGCTCCCGGCCCTCGCGTCGCCTGCTGATGCTTGTCGGCGACCTGCTCGAAGGCCGCCTGGAGCAGCGAGACGCTGGCCTCGCGGACGTGCTTGATGGCGCGCGGGCGGCGGCGGATGTGGATGTCGGTCTGGGTCGTCGTCCAGGTGGAGACCTCGGCCTGATCGAGGCGGGCGCGCGTCCGGTTCTCGGGGGGCGCGTCGTCGGCGAAGTCGGCCATCAGCCGTTCGAGCGGGTTGGCGGCCGAGCGCGTGCCCCGCGCCTCCGGCTTCTCGTCGAGCGTTGGCAGGGTCAGCCAGTCGAAGCTGGTGTTGCCGACGGTGGCGAAGACCTTGATGGTTTCGAGCCCCTCCTTGTAGTCCTCGGGCAGCTCGAAGATGATGCCCGCCGGCAGGCGCAGCTCCGACCTCGGGTCGAGTAACTCATGGGACGTGTCGCGCGGGAAGAGTTTGGAGACCCCCCAGTCGGGCTGGAGGTCGAGCACGGTGACGTTGAGGGCCTCCGAAGACTTGTTCTCGATGGTGAGGAAGAGCTTGTCTCCGTGATCGACGAGGAACTCGCCGCCCGGCCCCTTGCTCAAGGGCTCGTCCCGGCCGTCGAGGTTCTTGACCTCCCAGCGCAGTGCGAGGGCGTGGGCCAGCGGCGAGGAGGGCGAGGTGTTCTCGATGAGCTTGACGTGTTGGTACTTGGTGAGGTGGACGAGGCGGTCGGCCACCTTCGCTGCCGCCCCGTCGTCGTTGATGCGCAGCAGGGGCCGGAGGTTGGAGATGATGCGCCCCGTCGGCTCCCAGACCTCATACTCGTAGTTGAAGTTGACGGCGACCTGGATGTCGGCCGCCTCATCGCCCTCGGCGAGCTTAATCCACTTCCGATTCTCGATCTCGCGCCGCACCCGTTCGAGCGCCCCGGCCTGGTCGATGTCCCCGGGCAGGTCGTCGCGGCGGACGAGGCGGACGCGGCCGCGGAAGCGCACCCCCGCGTCGAGCACCACGGCGGCCGCCCCCTCGGTGACGGCGTTCACCTTCGTCCCTTCGACGGCGGCGGCCCAGGACTCGGTGTCGCCGGGCTCGGCCACCTCGACGAGGGCGAGGCGCTGCGACTCGTCGGCGAAGTCGGCGTCGGACGCGTAGACGGCGAAGCGCGCGCCGCCGACGAGCCCCTGCGCCCTGCCGGCCTCGACGCGCACGCGGTTGCCGGCGGGATCGACGGCGACGACGCGCACCGAGGGCGGGCGCGCGGCGACCGTCGTCCCGAAGACGACGCGCGCACCGTCGCCGTAGATCTGCGGCGTCTGCTGCGGGAACTTGGCGTGGACTTTCGCCAGCACGCGGTCATGCACCATCTCGTAGGTGAGGTTAGGGCCGAGCTGCTTGAGCGTGTCGAGCAGCCAGTAGGTGAGCGCGCCGTTGCGCTCCGTGCCCTCGAAGGCGAACTCGTTGGCCAGCTCGTTAGCCCGGCAGGCGGCGAGCAGCACGGCGCCCTCCAGCTCGGGAAGCCAGCCGCTTGAAAGCTTCGCGCTGCGGTGGCCCGCGGCCGCCGCCGGCGCGGCCGCCGCCTCCCACATCCCCTGCAACGCCTCGTCTGAGGCGACGAGGCTCTCGGTCGGTCGGTCGGTGGTGTCGACGCTGGAAATACCGCGGACGGCCGAGCCGGGGTCGCCGCCGCGCGTCGCGCCGCCCGAGTGGCAGTCGTCGAAGACGAGCGTGACGACGAGCCCCTTCTTCGTCATCTCGTTGACCAGGTAGGCGACCTCAAGGTCGCGCAGGTAGCGCGCCTCAGAGTTGCCGATGTCGGTGGGCACGAGCGACTCGTCGAGCCCGCTCTCTCCCTTAAGGCGGGGGTAGGCCGTGCGGCTGCGGCCGCCGTGGCCCGAGTAGTGGATGTAGACCTGCTCGCCGGGCTGCGCCTTTTCGGTCAACTCCCTGAAGGCGCGGACCATGTTCTCGTAGGTCGGCCACTGCTCCTTCGGCTCGGCCGGCTCGCGCGAGCCGGGCCGGTTCGATGCCGTCAGCATGGTGATGTCGCCGTCGGTCAGGCCCAGGCTGTTACGGAGGAACGTCTCGATGCGCTTGACGTCGCGGACGCAGCCGCCGAGGCTCGGGTAGGAGCCGCCGTCGGGTAAGCGATTTGGGAGGTAGCAGTCGACCCCTATCAGCAGCGCGTGAATGTTACGGCGGGGGGCGGGCGGTTCGATCATGTTGACTCCTTATTGGTCAGGTAAAGGCTGGTTTACTGTTTGGGCAAGAGCCTGATGGTAAAAGCCAGAATGCCGAGGGAGAAAAACGCGGCGCAGAAATAGCCCGATGAGTCTCCCATCCCGAGTCCGGCGGCTACGAACAGCAGAGAAGCGAACAGCATTAAAATGGCCGTCAACTTTCCGGGGCGCAGTGTCAGAGGTGCGCTTTCGTCAGCAACGTTGGCTGAATGTAATCTGCTTGTGACGCCAGACATAGTGTGAGTCTTTCATGCAAGTTAAAGGTGAACTCTGAACTTTCAGTGTCGTGAGCGACTTCGTGTCGTTGTGAGGTTGGCGTTGCCGCCGGCCTACAAGGAAAACTTCCCTTGAATTCGGACAAGATATGCACGGACCGAAGATATGTCAATAGAGAGGGCGTCCGAGGCGTGTCCTGGAAGTGCGCGCGTGTGTTGATCAGCGGCCGTGAGAGCGCAGAAAGCCGCAGGTGATAATCGAGATTGGGTTCGCGGAGGAATTGGATGAAGCGGCGGCCCCCACCTGGCTTGGTGCCGTGCGCGCGAAAGAAGTCGCCTGAAATATATTCGAGACGTACAGGCCCTTCTACCTTCTCGCGTTCGGCTCGCACGCCGACATCACGCACTACAACCTGCTCTCGGGGGCGTACAGAGGGGCGACCGGGCCGAGGCCTTCAAAGTCAGCCGTAACAAAACGGAGGCCGTTGATGAGGACGAGGTCGCTGGTGAGGGTGGCGCGCGCGACGGCGCAGTGGGAGGTCTGCTCCCACTGCGCCGTGTCGTTTACGGCAGGATGTCGAAGGCCACTTTGTTGGACTTCAACAGCGGCCCCCGGCAGCACTCCACCCGGCGCGTCAGGATCAGTTCGTAGTGGCCGGGCGGGAGCGGCTCGTACCAGAGGACGCCCCGCTGGCCGAGCGTGATCCAATCGACTATCTTCTGCTGCTTGGGCTGCAACTCGTAGAAACGCCTGAACGCGCTGTTCTCACACTTCTCGACGGCGGCCTGGTCGTCGACCTGAGCGGGCAGGTTGGTGAGGTAGGGGATTGTCTGGCCGTCTCTTTCGAGCTGCGGGCGGTTCTGGATGACGGTGGTCGAGAGGCAGTACTTCGCCGGCTCGTCCCCCGTGTTGGTCATCGAAACCACGACCGGAATCTCTTCGCCGACTTTGAACTTACTCTTTACGATCCCGAACAGGCCGCCCCCGGTCGCGATTGTCACCTTGATTAGACCGTCGGAGGCCGGGGCGGACGTGGCCCCGGCCTCCTTCTGCCCGGCGCCTGTGCCGCGCCCGTGCAAACCCCAGAGGATGCTCACCAACAGCAGTACGACCAGAGGCGGCGTGCGCACCCCGTACCTCCTTTGACCTTGCCGCTCGGGGGCGTGCGCCGGCTACTGGCCGCCGGACGCCTGGCCGGCGATGCCCTTGTTGACCATCAGCCTGATCTCGACCCGGCGGTTCTTGGCGCGGCCCGATGTGGTCGTGTTATCCGCCGCCGCCTCCAGCTCGCCGTAGCCGAACGGCTGCACGAACCGGTGCATCGGCGTCTTGTACTTGGTCACGATGTAGTAGATGACGGCCTGCGCACGCCGCTCGCTCAGGTCGCGGTTGCGGGCGGTGTTGCCGGTCGAATCCGCGTGCCCGACGACCGCCATCACCCAGCCGTTCGTGTTCTGGGTCTTCACCCACGCGGCGGCCTCGTCGATGGCGGCCTTGGCCTGCGGGCCGAGGGTGGCGCTGCCCGTCTTAAAGTTGACGGTGATGGTCTTGATCGGCTCGAAGTCGTCGAGCCCGTTGATGCGGTTGTTGGCGTAGTCGGCCGTGGCCTGCGCCTTCTCGGCGGCGGTTTGGGCTCTGCCGCTTGCCGCCTGCGCTTCAGCCCGGTTGGCTTCAACGACGGCGTTCGTCTCGGCGAGCTGCCCGGCGAGCCGCTCCTGCTCCGCCTGCTGCTGCCTCAGTTTCTCCCGCAGCTCGGCCTCGACCGGATCGACCGTCGTCCTGAGCGCCTGCGCGGTTCTCAAGTCCTGCTCGTCGAAGCGGATCTTGTCGGCGACCAACTGGCCCTCGGCGTTGCCCGTGCCGTCCACCTCCAGCCGGAGGCCGCGCAGGATGTAGCTCGCTTGGTAGTCCTTCGACCCGCGGAAGACCCCCTTCTTGTGGCTCTTGACCCCGGTCTCAGGAGTCAGGAGGACGACCGTCACCGGGCCGCCGTTCGTGTCGCTCATGGTGAACCAGTCGGCATCACGCTTGACGACGAGGCCCTTGAATTTTTCCACCCTCTCGCCGTTCGAGACGCGCCGCACCTCCTGGCCGTAGACCTGCGCCGCGCCCGCGAGGACGAGGACGAAGGCGAGGGCCGCCAGCCTCTGAAGTAAATGCCTGTTGCCTGTCATGGGTTTGCTCCTCCGTCGCTAACTTTTCGTCGATAAACGGAGCGGCTGCTGCCCCTCCGCGTTCACAGTCTGGCCGGGGCCGTCGGCCCCTCAGCCCGCTTCCGGGTGACGCACCGGTCTCTCTTAGGATCTGAACCCCGACCGGCTTCACTCGCGGGCGATTCTAGTGACGAAGGAGGGCCGCCGATACTGTCATTATTGACAGTACAAACCTGTCGGGCGTGACGGTAGGATCGCGTCGGTCAAAGGAAGGGAATGGGTCGGATGAGGCGCGGCCGGGGGAGTCGGGGGAGCGACTCCTTCGGCCGTATAGCTTAAGAGTGGGGGAAAGTTCCATGAAGCCGGGCGTTGAACCAGCCGGCGGGGGGCGGCCGTCGGCGCGGCGGAAGAAGGGGGCACACCGTGAGTCTCTCTCGTCGCGCACGAAAGTTGACCTCGGGGCCGCCTCGCACAGGGGGGAGTCCAGACCCTTTAACGAGGACTCCTATCTGGTCTTGAATTTCCAGCGGGGACTGCACGCCGTCCTGACGAACCTGCCCGCCGGACAGGCGCCCGCGGGGTACTACGAGAGGGGCTACGCGCTCTTCGTGGCGGACGGCATGGGCGGCATGCCGCACGGGGACGTGGCGGGCCGGACGGCCATCCTCGCGCTCGTTGACCTGATGCTGCAGACGCCCGACTGGATCATGCGCCCGGACTGGATGGGCACCCTGGAGGTGCTCAGGCGGATGGAGGAGCGGTTCGGACGACTCGCGGATGCATTTAAATCTATCGTCGAATCGGAGCCGCACCTCGCCGGCATGGGGACGACGATGACGCTGGCCGTGAGCCTCGGGGCCGACCTGGTCATCGCGCACGTCGGCGCCTCGCGCGCTTACATCTTTCGCCGCGGACACCTGCTGGCACTGACCAGCGACCAGACGGTCGCGCAACTGCTCGCGAAGGCCGGCGTGATCCAGCCCGAGGAGGTGCCCGGACATTTCGCGCGTCGCGTGCTGACCGGCTCGATCACGGCCGCGGGTGAGAACGCGGAGGTCGAACTCCGCCACGTGAAGCTCGCGGACGGCGACCAGCTCCTGCTCTGTAGCGACGGGCTGACGGAGGCGGTCGCGGAGGCGAAGATTTCGGACGTGCTGGGAAAAGAACTGCCCGCCGTGCACGCCTCCAAAGCGCTGGTTGCCCTGGCCGTGGCGGCCGGCGGCGAGGACGATGTCACGGCGGTTCTGGCCCGTTATCACATCCCTGCCGATGAATGAGACTGACGGGGCGGCGCGCGTTTCAACTACGGCGCCGCCCCGCCCGTGGAAGAGCACTAAATTCAGCGGAAGGCTTTCAGCGTGATGCCGTGGTTGAGAATGATGTTGAACTCCGTGCCTGACTTGACCTCCGCCTCCTCCCCCTTCTTAATCAGGCCGCGGCCGACGCCGATCAGCCCGCCCGTCACCGCCCCCGCCGCGCCGTTGATGAGCCCCCCGACGACCGCCCCCGCGCCGACGAACGCGACGTTCTTCTTCGTCGATGCCTTGCCCTTCACCTCGCCCTCGTTGTCGGCGCTGGCGGAGGTCGTCAGCGAGGCGTTGAGCGGGTGGCCCGCGCCGTCCGGCAGGTCGAGGTGGGTGAAGGTCACGTTGATGCTCCCGGTATTGCTCTTGCGGCTGGCGCGGGTGACGTGTGTGACGTGCCCCGTGACGATGCTGCCCGCCGGGATGACCTCGACGCCGCGCACGTACAGGGGCGTCACCACGGTCGAGGAGAACGTGCCGCCGACCTGCGCGTCCTTCGAGCTGAGCGAGTCGTTCAGCCGCAGGCGGATAAGCGTGTTCGCCGGCACCGTGTACTTCGGCACCTTCTGCTTCCTCTGCGCCGCGACGGAGGGAGACCCGCAAGCGAGCAAGACCGTATACGCAAGCAGTAACCCGGCAGTCCTCCTCGAAATTATGCGTCCGAGAAACATGTTTGACCTTCCTCCTCCTGCGAGTGTGACCGAAGTCGGAAGGCACTATACGTGAGGCGGCCGGCCGAAAATCCTGTCAATAGTGACAGGGGCCTCAGGCGCGCTCAGAACTTCCAGCCCAGAGAGGCGCTGGCCCCCAGCTCACTCTTCTCGGCCCTGACCGGCGGCTTGCCGTCGTAGCCGCCTCCCAAGCGCGCCCGGGGAGAGCGACCTAGATGTGCTCCACCTTCCCGGCCAGGCTCATCAAGAGCAGCTCGACCTTCAGCTCCCGGTGCTTCTCCTTAATCGACTCCTCCAGCCTCTTCAACCAGACCGCGTGCACCTCGGTCTCCCTCCCCGGGTCTTTAGACAAGTCCTCCCCGAGGAGCAGCTTGTACGCGCCGCAGTCCCGGTGGTCCAGCACCAACACCTCGTGAACCTGGTGCAGCTCCAGCGCCAGGCCCAGGTGATCCCAGAAGGTCTTGTTCCACTCGGGACGTTTCTCCGTCAACGCCCCGAGCGAAGCCCCGGCCAGCACGACGTGGTCATACTTATTTTTCAGGCCGCGCTCCGCCATGTAGTGGTTCGTCGCGTCAATCAGGCGGTAGTCCATGCAGGTGAGCAGCAGAGCGTCCGCGTGCCCGGAGGCGAGCGCGGGCGAGGGGCGCACGACCGAACCCAACGCCGCGGCGCCCCCGGCCAGAACCGCCATCCTCAGAAAATCGCGGCGCCCATTCCCGTGCGCGCACGTGCCGTGTTGCAGCTTCATGAGACACCTCCTCCGGTCGGCCCGCGCCGCGGGCGGGCGGGCGCGGGCGAAATCCTATGCGGCGCGGGCGCGGGCCGTCGCCTGTCAAAAGTGACAGTTATCGACCGCCGCGCGCGCCGATAAAATTTATGCGTCAAATCAGGAATCTCAGAGAAGGCGGTGATGAAGATGGAAAAGCTTGGCAGGGCATTCCGGATCGTCGTGGCGGGCTGCGTGCTTCTCCTGTGCGGCGTGAGCGTGGCGGCGCAGGAAGTCCGCTACAACTTTCTCCCCGGTACGGATTTCTCGAAGTACCAGACCTACAAGTGGGTACAGGTGCCGAACGTCCAGTACCCCAACCAGCTCGTGGACGCGCAGATCAAGCAGTCTATCGACGGGCAGCTCGCGCTGAAGGGGCTGCGCCGGGTCGAGGGCGACAGCCCCGACCTCTACATTGTCTACCAGGCCGCGGTCAACCAGGAGAAGCAGTGGAACGCCTACAGCACCGGGGGCGGCTACTGGGGCTACGGCGGCTGGGGCGGCTGGGGCGGCATGGAGACGACGACCGTCACCAGCTCGACCATCAACGTCGGCTCGCTGAACGTAGACCTCTACGACGTGGCGACGAAGAAGCAGGTCTGGCGCGGCGAGGCGACCAAGACTCTGAAGAACGAGAAGAAGCCGGAGAAGCGTCAGAAGAACCTGGACAAGGCGATGGCGAAGCTGATGAAGAACTTCCCGCCGCCGCCGCCGAAGAGTTAGCGGACGTACCGCCGGGCTCACACGCAGGAGGTTCATATGAGGGCCACCACGGGAGTCGCCTGCGGCCTGCTCTGCCTCTGCATCGCCGTGGGCGACCGCCCGATGGGCTTCCTGGAGCTGTACGTCGGCAACCAGTCCACGGACTACCCGTTCGGCATCCTCACGCTCGACCTGAAGAATAAGGGGAAGAGGGAGGAGGGCGAGGGCTCGCTCGTCTACGCGGCCAAGGTGAAGGCGCAGGAAGGCAACCAGATCGACATCGAGAGCTACGGCGTCGCGCCCATCCGCCTCATGGGCGTGCGCCAGCGTTAGCCACGTCGCCGGGGCGGGACGCGACCGCATAGAACCGAGAAGAGCCCGCCTGAAGATTCGACGCCTCCGCGGCCTGAACCTTCAAGCGGGCTCTCACTCTCTTTAGGACTCTCGTCCTAGCCCCGCCATACCTTGGACGACTTCAGCAGGCGCCTGAGCTTCATCCGCGCCTTGTGAAGTTGCGACTTCGAGGTGCCGGCCGAACAGCCGAGCATGCGCGAGACCTCGTCGTGGCTATAACCTTCTATGTCGTGGAGGATGAAGGCCCACCTGTAGCCCGGGGGCAGGAGGGACAGGGCCGCCTCCAGGGCCAGCCGGTTCACGAACTGGGGGGGCGCTATATGGTTAGTCTTACGGACACGGGCGACCTGCCCTTCGACGTAGTCGGGGATGAGACCGCGGCGCCGTGCGTCGCGGCGGAGGCGCATCAACACGTGGTTGACCGTGAGGCGGTGCAGCCAGGTGGTGAAGAGGCTGTCGCCGCGGAAGGAGCCGACCTGCCTGAGGAGGTGGATGAAGATGTCCTGCGTCAAGTCCTCGGCGTCCGCCGCGTTGCGCAGCATGCGCCTGCACAGAGAGTAGACGCGCCGGTGGTGGCGGACGTACAGCTCACCCAGCGCCTCGTCGTCGCCGCGCGCGGCCGCCCGCGCCAGCGCGAAGTCGGAGTCCGGTGGGGCGTCGGCCGCCACGCCCGGGAAGAAAGTGTGTGCGGGTGGAAGGTCGCAAATCGCCGTCTGATTCATCTCTTCCTCTTTATCAGCCCGCGGCCGGGAACAGCGCCGCCAGATTACCGCCGGGTCTTGACGAGCGTCTCGCCGCCCGTCCTGATGAGGTCGCTCAGTTGCCCCGCGTCCCCGTCGATACGCTACTGAAACGAGTGTATCGACGCGCCGCGGCGCCCGGTAACTGTCACTTCTAACAGGTCTGTTTCGAAGGATTGACGGCCCCGGCCGGCCGTCTTTGGAGAGGATTAACGCGCGCCTTTAACGTTCACGTGCCGCGGGCCTTTAAGTCGCGTCTTCGGAGCAGCAGCAGGATGACGCTTGCGACGAGCGAGAGGGCCAGGAAGAGGTAGCCGGCCATTCCCGCCCAACGACCCGCCCAGCGTCGCGCCGCGCCCTCTTCGTCGGCGGCCAGTGGGTCCGTGCGCGGGGCGCCGGCCGGGCCGGCTTCGGTTCTGGACTTCATCCTCTGGAGGACTGTGGACAGCCCTTCCAGAATCTGCGTCTCGATGACGCGCCGCCTGACGCCGCCGAACAGTCCGCCGAGAGAGTCCAGGCGCGAACGGTTGGCGTAGAACAGGTAGGTGTCGGCCGTCCCTTCCCGGCCGGCCGCGCCCGACAGGAGCGTCAGCGACAGGGAGGAGTCGAAATAGTGTGTGGCGTAGAGCTGCTTGGTGACGATCAGGATCTGCGGGGCGCCGGCGCTCTGCCGTGTGTAGGTCGCGGTGTGCGTGAAGAGGACGACGGGCTTGAGTCCGACCTTCACCTCCGACCACTGGAACGAGTTCTCGACTCCCGGCAGCCCCGCCTGCGGGAAGCCTCGCAGGTAGGCGGCGAACTCCGGCGCCGCTTCGCCGACGTAGGGCAGTGAGGCCAGCAGTGAGCGCTGCTCATCTGCCTGGCGGACGGCGCGAGCCCGGTCTTCATACTCGATGAGCGCCGCGTCGCCACGCGCGAGGTAGTCCCGCACGTAGTCGAGGAGCATCGACTTGAACAGACGGTCGGCCGCGGTGCGGTAGCCGGGCGCGTCCCAGTCCATCTCGCCCCGCAGCCGCGCGATCATCGCGGCCGACATCTTCACCTTGCAGTCGCCGACCGCGCACTGCTTCATGTCTTCGATCTCGCCGTTCTCAAGCGACAGCGCGTGGAGGTCTTCGTCCGCGGGCGGGATGCCGATGGCGCCGCTGCCGCGGATGACGCGGATGCCCGAGCGGGTCAGGCTCTCCTTGAACGCCGCGAGCAGCGCCGCGGGGTCGCCCCGCAGTCGCGCCACGCCGCAGAAGGCGACCTCCCGCTTGTCGGCCGCCGGCAGGGTCTTGACCACGACCTCGCCCCGTTCGAGCGCGGAGAACTCTTCGGCGGTGAGCGCCGCGCCCTTGAGCAGGGTGCTCCGGAACTCCTCGGCAGGGCTTTGGGCCAGACACGAGACGGCGCACGCCCACGCGAGCGCGGCCGTGATGAGAACCGTTGGTAGCGTTCGGATGTGCCGGGGCATGTCGCGGCCGTCGTCCTTACCCTCGTGCCGTGGCCGCACAGCTGGATGCAGCCTACGGCGAAAAGGGTAAGGCGGCGGGCCGCAGCCCGGTAACTGTCAGAAGTTACAGGATGAGCGGGAGCGTTCAGCGGCGGCGGACGGCCGCCGCCGGCGCGTAGTAGCCGTCGCGGTAGCGCGCGAACAGGCGCGGCGAGCCGGGCGGCGGGGAGAGCTTCACCTTGAGGCTGTGCCACCTGCCGTCCGCCGCCAGCCCCGAAGGTCTGTAGGCGATGGTGTACTGGCGGCGCAGTTCCAACGCGATGCGCTCGAAGACCTCGTACATCTCTTCGGCCGACCCGGGCTGGAAGAACTTGCCGCCGGTCACGGCGGAGATGTCCCTGAGAATCTTATCGGCTCTGACGGTCGCGGCGTCGTTGCCCTTCTCCGCCACGCTGATGGCGTAGACGTTCACGTCCGACTCGGTGAGTAGGTCGCGCAACTCGTCGAAGGTGTAGACGGAGTTGTTGTCCAGACCGTCCGAGATGAGCAGGAGCGCCCGCCGCCGGTGCGCGCCCCGCAGCACCTTGCTCACCCCGAGGTAACAGGCGTCGTAGAGGGCCGTCTGGCCGTGGGGCACGACCCGGTCGAGCATCCGGACGACCGCCGCGTGGTCGCGCGTCGCGGCGAGCGGGATGGCGACCCCGCCGCCCTCCAACGTGACGAGGTAATAGTCGTCGTCCTTGTGGCTCGTCTCCATGAAGTGCGCGAGCGCCTCGCGCGCCCGCCCCAGCTTCGCGTCCGACATCGAGCCCGTCAGGTCGAAGACGATGCCGACGGTGACGGGCGAGTCGTCCTCGCCGAAGAAGCTGATCTCCTGCGCCTGCTTCCCGTCGAGGACGGTGAAGGCCGACCGGGGAAGGGCCGCGACGCAGCGGCCCGACCCGTCCGTCACCGTGACGTGGAAGGAGATGAGGTCGGTGTTGACGACGAGGCGCGCGTCGTCGTCGGCATAGTCGCCGGGCACCCGAACCTGCGCAGCGCCGTCCGGCTGCTGAACGCGGGCGGACGGCGAGGAGAAGAGAGCGACGAGAGACAGGACGGAGATAAGGCCGAGCCTCACTGCCAGCCGGTGCAGCATGCAATAACCCTCCACGAAAGTTTTTAGTTAATGACCGGGGCAGTCGGCTCAGGGGCCGGATCAACAGCGGGAAAGGGGACGGAAGAATTGTAAGCCAGCCGGCGCTCACGGGCAAGACCGCGCCCCTGGGTCGAAGCCTCTCAACGTCCCCAAACGCACCCTGTCAAAAGTGACAGTTACTAGTCATAAACCCTCTCCGCTACTCTGCGCCCGAAGGAACGAGTGCACCGGACTGAGTCTGTTCTTTCACAGAAACGGAGGCCGTATGAAACCGAATCTTCAAGGCATGACGAGAGCCGCCGGGGCGGCCCTGCTCGCGGGCGTCCTGATGACTGTGAGTGCGCAGCCCGCACGGGCGCAGACGCAGCCGGACGAGCCCAAACAGGCGCCCGAGGTGCAGCAGCTCAAGGACAGGGTCAAACAGCTTGAGCAGACGGTCGAGGAGCTGAAAGGGCAGATCGACGTCATCGAGGGCACACAGAAGGCGGCGGCGGCCCAACAGACGACCGCTGCACCGGTCGGCGAGGCCATCGCAGCCGGGGGGCCGGCGCCAGTGGCTGGCCCTGCCCCCGCCCCCAAGCAGGAGGAGAAGAAGACCGGCGGCACCTTCGAGGTCTACGGCTTCGCCATGCTCGACGCGGGCTACCAGTTCGGGCAGAACCACCCGGACTGGTTCGACACGGTCAGGCCCACGAAGCTGCCTGCCTTCGAGGGCGAGTTCACCCCGAGCGGCCACACCTACTTCAGCGTCCGGCAGTCAAGGCTCGGCGCGCGCTCGACCACGCCCACCAAGTACGGCGACCTGAAGACGACCTTCGAGTTCGAGCTGTTCGGCACGGGCGTCGACGCCGGGCAGACGACCTTCCGCCTCCGCCACGCCTACGGCGAACTGGGGCACTTCGGCGCGGGCCAGTACTGGACCGTCTTCGGCGACGTGGATGCCTTCCCGAATACGACCGAATACTGGGGGCCGAACGGGCTGGTCTGGTATCGCAACGTCCAGGTGCGCTGGATGCCGTACAAGGGGAGGAACTCCCTGACCCTCGCCCTTGAGCGGCCGGGCGGCAGCGGCGACCAGGGCGTGCTGGCGAATCGCATCGAGTTGTCGGACATCAGGCCGAAATTCGCCTGGCCCGATTTGACCGGTAACGTGCGGGTGGAGCGCAGCTGGGGTCACTTCCAGGCCAGCGGCATCCTGAGAAGTATCCGCTGGATAGACGCCAACCACAGCGACGCGTTCGACTTCGGCGGGAGCGCCGTCGGGTGGGGGCTCTCGACGAGTACGGGCCTCAACTTCGGCAAGAATGACGTGGGCCGCTTCCAGTTCACCTACGGCGAAGGCATCGAGAACTACATGAACGACGCGCCGGTCGATGTCGGCGCCGAGTTCAACCCCGGCAACCCGAACAAGCCTTTCAAGGGCGTCGCCCTCCCGGTCTTCGGCATGTCCCTGTACCTCGATCACAGGTGGAACAAGAGCTACACCTCCGCCCTCGGCTACTCCCTGCTCGACATCAACAACTCCAACGCGCAGTCCCCAAGCGCCTTCCGCAGGGGCCACTACGCGAGCGGCAACCTGCTCTACAACATGACGGACAGGGCCATGGTGGGCGGCGAGTTCATCTGGGGCCGGCGGGAGAACTTCAGCGACGGCTGGAGCGTGAACGACTACCGCACCCAGTTCTCGTTCAAATACAACTTCTCGAAGGTCTTCGAATTTTAAACGCCGTGGGGGAGGGAAGATATGTTCAGAAAGAGAATGCGCATCGCGCCGTTCGTCCTGGCGGCGCTGCTCGCGACGGGCCTCGTTCCCGCCTTGAGGCCGGCGCAGGCGCAGCAGGCCAGCCCCGTCGCTCCCACACGCGCGCAGGCGCAGAGGGTGGTCACGGAGGCCTACGAGAAGTTCAAGAACGAGATGGGCGGGAAGAACGCCGACTACATCCCCGTCCTGGCGCAGGTGGACTCGAAGCTGTTCGGGGTCGCGGTCGCCACCACCGACAACCAGGTGCTCTCGATAGGCGACACCGACTACTCGTTCTCCATCCAGTCCATCTCGAAGGTCTTCTCGCAGGCGCTGGCGATGGAGGAGGTCGGCCCCGACGTGTTCTACCAGAAGATCGGCTCGGAGCCGACGGGGCGCGCCTTCAACTCCGTCTTCGCCGTCGCCGACATGCCGACGCACACGGGCAACCCGCTCGTCAACGCGGGCGCCATCGCCACCGTCAGCCTCATCTCCGGCCGGACTGCGGACGAGAAGTGGGACAAGATCCTTAACTTCTACGGCCGCGCCGCGGGCGAAAAGCTCAAGCTCATCGACGAGGTCTACAAGTCGGAGGCGGCGACGAACACCGGCAACAAGGCGCTCTCGATGCTGCTGGCGAAGTACGAACGCATCTACGCCGACCCGTTCCAGTCGGTGGATGTCTACACCAAGCAGTGCTCGGTCGGCGTGACCGTGGTGCAACTCGCGCGCATGGGGGCGACGCTCGCCAACAACGGCCGGAACCCCTCGACCGGCGAGCAGGTCGTCAAGCCCGAGAACGTCCCCTACATCCTCTCGACCATGACGATGGCGGGACTCTACGACGGCTCCGGCGGCTGGGCCTGGAAGGTGGGTCTGCCCGCCAAGAGCGGGGTCGGCGGCGGCATCGTCGCGGTCGTGCCGGGCAAGGGCGCCATCGCGGTCTTCTCCCCGCCGCTCGACGAGGCGGGCAACAGCCTGAGGGCGCAGAAGGTGATCGAATACATCGCGAGGAAGCTCGACTTCAACGTCTACTCGCCCAGCTCGGTCGGGCTGAAGGCGGCCCCCGTGGCGTCGAAGTAGCCGACCGAAGGACGAAAGCAGTTGAGGGCCCGCGATGGAGAGGCGCATGTCAACCTACACGCCGAGCAACAGAACCCGCGCGGCGCGCGGCCTGAAGCTCGCGCTGCGTGCTGCGCTCGTCTCGGCCTTCCTGGTCGTTCCGCATCTCTGCGCGGCCCGGACGGCCGGGGCCGCTGTTGAAGCGGTGACGAACACGACTCCGACTCCGACCCCCGCCCCTTCCCCCGACCCATCGCCCGCTCCGCTCACGGAGCGCGAGCGGGCGATGCTCGAATTAATCAAGGGACTTCAGGAGCGTGTGACCAGGCTCGAAGCTCAGGTCACCGGCGCCGAGGAGGCGAAGGCGGCCGACGCTCCGGACGCTCCGGACGCGGCCGGGCACACGCCGCCCGACGGGACGACAGGTGCGCTCCCCCCCGCCCCGCCCGCGGAACCAGTCGAGGCCCCTCAAGGCGGGGACGATAAGAAAAGGTTCGGCGACTACACGCCCAACCTCGGCTTCAAGCTCGCCGACACGGAGTACGGCGACCTCAACGTCAGCATCTACTCCTACGTCCGCTACCTGAACCAGCTCGGGCTCGACGAGAGCTACGTGGACGCCTTCGGCAACGTCAAGAGCGTCCAGCGGCGGCAGGACGCGCAGCTCCTGAAGCTCCAGATCAAGTTCCTCGGGTGGATGCTCAACCCGAAGCTGCGCTACTTCCTCTACGCCTGGACTTCCAACGCCAACCAGGGGCAGGGCGCGCAGGTGGTGCTCGCCGGGAACCTCCAATACACCTTCAACAAGTATTTCACCCTCGGCGGCGGCATCCGCTCGCTGCCCGGCACGCGGAGCGTCGAGGGCAACTTCCCCTTCTGGACGAACGTGGACAGCCGCCACATCGCCGACGAGTTCATGCGCCCCTCCTACACCTCTGGCTTCTGGGCGATGGGGAACCTCCACGAGCGCGTGAAGTACACCGCCATGATCGGCAACAACATGAGCACGCTCGGCGTGCCCGCCTCAAGGATCGACAACGGCCTGAACACGTTCTCCGGCGCGCTCGTCTGGTTCCCGACCGGCAACTTCGAGGACGGCTTCAGCGGCCAGGGGTGGGGCGACTTCGAGCACCACGACAAATTCTCCACGCGCATCGGATTCCACTACACCCGCAGCAACGAGAACAAGGAGAGCCAGCCCGGCTCGGACGCGTTCGAGAACACGCAGCTCCGACTGACGGACGGCACCGTCATCTTCACGCCCAACATCTTCGGCGACGGCATCACCATCACCGACGCGCGCTACCGGATGAGCACCGTGGACGGCGGGTTCAAGTACAAGGGCTACTCGGTCGAGGGCGAATACTTCTGGCGCTGGCTCGACGACTTCAAGTTCCTCGAAGCCCTCAACCCGTTGCAGGCGGAGCAAGTCCCCGGGCGCATCTTCGACCACGCCTTCCAACTTCAGGGGGCGGCGATGCTCGTGCCCAGGAAGCTACAGGCTTACGTCGGGCATTCGCGCATCTTCGGCGACTACAACAAGCCCTGGGACTTCCGCGCCGGGGCGAACTTCTTCCCGTTCAAGAACAAGGTGGTGCGCTGGAACAACGAGGCGCTCTACCTGCGCAAGTCGCCCGTCGGCTACACGTCAGTGCCCTACGCGGTCGGGGGCAACGGCTTCGTCTTCCATTCCAGCGTCGAGCTGGCCTTCTGAGTGGTGAGGCATGAGCACGCGAAAGGTTCGGCATAAGGTCTCACGGTTCGCGCTAGTGGTGGCGCTGTGCGTCGCAATCTTCACCCCCGCTGCACGTCCAGACGCACAGACGCCACCCGGCGCGGCGCAGCCCCGCGACTACCTCTTCGACGACGTGCACTTTCACCTGACGAACTACATCCAGGAGGGCATCGACGCCCACGACTTCCTGAAGATCATGGGGGACAAGGCGGGCCGCTCCACCCTCTTCGGCATCCCGCTTCAGCAGCAGTGGTCGTACCGGGTAGACGGCGACAGGGGGCCGACCTACTACCTGAACTCGGACGCCCCGCTCTACTACTACTCGTTCACCGACGCCTGGATCGCCACCGCCTACAGGTCGCTCTCGAAAGAGGAGCAGTCCCGGCTCGACCCGATGATCACGGGCTTCAACCCGACCGACATGTACGCGGCCGACCACGTCCGCCGCGTGCTGACGGCCTTCCCCGGCGTCTTCTCCGGCATCGGCGAGTTCAGCATTCATAAGGAGTTCGTCTCGGCGAAGGTGGCCGGCGGGGTCGCCAGCCTCACCGACCCCGCGCTCGACCGCCTCATCGACTTCGCCGCCGAGGCCGGGCTCGTCGTCCTCATCCACAACGACGTTGACACGCCGTTCGCCAAAGAGGGGTCGCCGCCCGCCTACTTCGACGAGATCAAGGCGCTCTTCAAACGACACCCCGACGCGACCATCATCTGGGCGCACATCGGCGTCGGGCGCATCATCCGCCCGGCCAAGGCGCAGGGGGCTCTCGTCGCGGAGCTGCTCAAAGACCCCGCGTTCGCTCACGTCAACTTCGACATCTCGTGGAGCGAGGTGGCGAAGTACGCGGTCGCCACGCCCGAGTCGGCGCGGGCCGTGGCCGAAGTCATCAACCGCTACCCCGACCGCTTCCTCTTCGGGACGGACGAGGTGGCGCCGAAGGATCAGGAGACTTACCTCCGGGTCTACAACCAGTACGCCCCGCTCTGGAAACTGCTCGACCGCGAGGCGAGCGAGAAGGTGCGCAAGGGAAACTACGAACGCATCTTCGACGCGGCGAGGCTCAAGGTGCGCGCGTGGGAGCGGGCGCACTTGAAGTGACGCGGGCGGGCCGTTCTTCGACTGATATTCAGGGTTCTCTGCGGAGGTTCAACATGAAAAGGAAAATCGCGCGCAAGAGATGCTCAAGCCTTCTCCTTCAGTGCGCCTGCGTCATCACGTGTGGGGGGCTGCTGGCGCCCGGCGGCGTCCCGCTCGCGCGCGGGGCCGACCCGAGTCCGGCCGTCGCACAGGACGCCGCTCAAGCTGCAACGCCGATCCCGCCCGAGCAGCTCGACTCGATAGTGGCGCCGATTGCGCTCTATCCAGACCCGCTGCTCAGCCAGACGCTGGTGGCTTCGACCTACCCGCTGGAGATCGTGCAGCTCCAGCAGTGGATGGGGAAGAACCCGGGGCTCACGGGCAAGAAGCAGTCCGACGCGGTCGCCAAACAGCCCTGGGACCCGAGCATACAGGCGATGGCGGCGCTGCCCGACGTGGTGAAACTCCTGGCGGACGACATCACGTGGACGACCGACCTCGGCAACGCCTTCCTCGCGCAGCAGCAGGACGTGTTTGACGCCGTCCAGCGCATGCGCCAGAAGGCGCAGGGGACGGGCGCTCTCGCCTCGAACCAGCAGCAGACGGTCGAGACGCAGGTGGTCGAGAGCAAGTCGGTCATCGTCATCGAGCAGTCGAACCCGGAGGTCGTCTACGTGCCCTCCTATAACCCGTCGTACGTCTACGGCGCGGCGGCCTACCCGTACCCGCCCATCTACTACCCGCCGTACCCGACGGGCGGGGTGATTGCCGCGAGCGCCATCTCCTTCGGCGTCGGCCTCGCCATCGGCGCCGCGTGGGGCGGAGGCGGTTGGGGTTGGGGCTGCGGCTGGGGCGGCGGCGACGTCAACGTCAACATGAATAACAATTTCAACCGCAACACCAACATCAACAACATCAGCGGCAACCGCGCCGGGGGAGGTAAGTGGCAGCACAATCCTTCGCATCGCGGCGGCGCGCCATATAGAGACCAGCGGACGGCGAACAAGTTCGGCGGCGCCGGCGGCCGCAATGGTGTCGGTGGCCGCGGCGGGGTGGGTGGCCGCGGCGGCGTAGGCGGCGCGGGTGGTGTCGGCGGCCGCGGTGGAGTAGGTGGTGTCGGCGGAGTCGGCGGCGCCGGCAGGCCAGGCGGAGTCGGCGGTGCCGGCAGGCCAGGTGGAGTAGGTGGCGCCGGTGGAGTCGGCGGGGCTGGCAGGCCAGGTGGAGTCGGTGGGGCTGGAGGAGCAGGCGGGGTTGGCGGACGTGGAGGAGTTGGTAGCCCTGGGGGCGTCGGCGGCCGCGGCGGTGTTGGCAGCCCGGGAGGTGCCGGCGGTCGCGGAGATGTAGGTGGCCGCGGCGGAGTGGGCAGTCCCGGTGGAGCCGGTGGCCGTGGTGGTGTTGGCAGTCCCGGTGGAGCCGGGGGCCGTGGCGGAGCAGGCTCGGGCGACCGTGTCGGCAATCGCGGCGGCGCCGGGGTGAGTGACCGTTCGAGGGGCGGCGGCTCCGGGGGCGGCAGTCGCGGCGGTGGCGGCTTCGGCGGTGGTTCCGGCGGCTTCGGCGGCGGTTCCGGTGGCTTCGGCGGCGGCAGCACGCGCCAGAGCAGCAGCCGCGGCTCTTCCAGCATGGGCGGAGGTAGTCGTGGCGGTGGAGGCGGCGGTTTCGGGGGTGGAAGTCGCGGCGGCGGCGGAGGCAGCCGTGGTGGTGGTGGCGGAGGCGGCGGCCGTGGCGGCGGTGGTGGCGGCGGCCGGCGGAGGTAACGAATCATGAACAAGAGTACAGACGTGACAGCAAGCCCTTCTATTCGGAAGCTCAAACGGCTTCTCCCCGCGGTAGGCACGTTCGCTTTTTCGTGCCTGCTGCTACTCGGCGCCTCGTCGCAAACGAGTGTGCAGGGTCAGACGGCATCCTCGACGAACGCGAGGACATTCGGGACGGCCGACGCGGCGGCGGACGCGCTCATCGACGCCGCCGAACAGTTCGACGAGGTCGCGCTCAAAGAGATTCTCGGCCCCGAGAGCTATGACATCGTCCACACGGGCGAACCCGCCCGCGACCGGGAGACAGCCAAGGAGTTCGCCGCGCTGGCCCGCGCGAAGAAGAGCGTCTCTTTCGACCCGAGGAATCAGCGCCGCGCCTTCCTCTCCATCGGCGACGACGACTGGCCGTTTCCCGTGCCCATCGTCAGGCAGGGCGGGAGGTGGGCCTTCGACGCGAAGGCGGGGCGGCAGGAGATTCTCTACCGTCGCGTCGGCGGGAATGAGCTGGACGCCATCGCCATCTGCCGCGGCTTCGTCGAGGCCCAGCACGAGTACGCGCTCAAGCCCCGCGAGGGCTACGACGTGAACCAGTATGCGCAGAAGATCATCAGCACGCCGGGCACGCAGGACGGGCTGGCGTGGCAGAACGCCGACGGCACGTGGGGCGGGGCCATTGACGCAGAGTTCGCGCGCGCCCTTGAGCGCACCTTCTCGGGTAAGGATCAGCCGTTCCACGGCTACTACTTCAAGGTGCTGAAGGGGCAAGGGCCTAAGGCGCCGCTCGGCGAGCTGGACTACGTCGTGAAGGGCGTCATGATCGGCGGCTTCGCGCTCATCGCCGCCCCCGCGCAGTACCGAGTCACCGGCGTCAAGACATTCATGGTGAGCCAGGACGGCGTGGTCTACGAGAAAGACCTCGGGCCGCACTCACTCGAAGAGGCGATCAAGCTGGAACGGTTCAACCCGGACAAGACGTGGACGCCGGTCATGGGCGATCAGTAGCCGGCGGCGCGGGCCGTGGTGGCGGATGAGTCTGACCCCCCGCCAATTCAAAGAGACCTGTCAAAACTGACAGTGTCGCATGGGTGCGGAAGGGGCAATACTCGGCGCGTTCGGTCGAACACCATGCAGCAGAGTGTGTTCGCCCGCACGAGCAAAGAGGAAATCAGATACAGGACTTAATGAGCCGTTGACGCGGTTCGTGACTGCCTGACTCTTAATCATAGGCTGAGGTGCATCATGTCCAATAAAGAAGATGGGAAGGTTCGTGACGAACTTCGCTCGACAGAGCACGGCCCCGGAGCCGTTCGTGAAGACCCGTTAGCCGATACCGGCCAGGTGCTCTCGCACGCGATCCCGTCCGGCGTGGATCGCCGCGACTTTCTGATTCGGAGCGCCGTGGTCGGCGCCGCCGCGGTGATGACGGGCCGCGTGGTCTCCGCGCAGGAGAGGAGTCTGAAGGCCGTCGCGTCGCTGCCGCCGCCACTGGCCAGCGGGCCGGAGCCCCAGCTCTCCAACGACCTGAACGTCGTCAAGAAGGGGCAGGGGCCGGTGCTGACGACGCTCGACGAGTTCTACAAGGTGGGGCCGGGGCCGTCGAGCTCGCACACCATCGGCCCGATGCGCATCACCTACGACTTCTACCAGCGCGCCGAGAAGCTCCCGGCCGACAAGCTGGCGAAGGCGACGGCACTCAAGGTGAACCTCTTCGGCAGTCTCAGCGCCACGGGCAAGGGGCACGGCACCGAGCGCGCCGCACTCGCGGGGCTGATCGGGAAGGAGCCGGCGACGGTTGACCCGTTGTTCCTCGACAGCCTGCGGGACAAGCCCGACCAGACGTTCCCCGTGAAGCTCGGCAGCTCGACCTTCAACGTCAGCCTCAAGGACGTCATCTACGACGCGACGAAGGGCGACTTCAAGCACCCGAACACGATGACGGTCAAGCTCCTCGCCGGGAACGAGGTGCTGCTTGAGCAGGAGTACTACTCCGTGGGCGGCGGCTTCATCGAGTGGAAGGGCTACACGCCGCCGAAGAAGAACCCGCCGAAGTATCCGTTCAGGACGATGAAGGAGCTGCGGGGGCACGCCGAGAAGAACAACCTCTCCATCGGCCAGGTCGTGCTGGCCAACGAGATGTCCATCGCCGGCCGGACTGAGGCCGAGGTCTTCGCCTTCACGGACAAGATCATCAACGCGATGATCGCCACGGTGAAGTCCGGGCTGAAGATGCCGGAAGACGACGTGCTGCCGGGACCCATCAAGCTGCACAGCAAGGCGGCGACCATCTACAAGCGCGCGATGGACGACACGAATGTGGCCGACCGCGGCATCGGTCTGCTCTCCGCCGCCGCGATTGCGGCCTCTGAGGAGAACGGGCGCGGCCACCTCGTCATCACCGCGCCGACCGGCGGCTCGGCCGGGGTCATGCCGGCCATCGTCTACGGGCTGGTCGAGGCGCGCAAAATCCCGATGGAGAAGATTCGCATGGGCATGCTGGCGGCGGCGGCCATCGGCTACCTCTGCAAGCACCACGCGACTCTGTCGGCCGCCGAGGGCGGCTGTCAGGCCGAGATCGGCGTCGCCTCTTCGATGGCCGCGGCGCTGGCCGCGACCGCCCACGACGCCGAGGCCCGCGTCGTCGAGAACGCCGCGGAGTCGGCGCTGGAACACCACCTGGGGATGACCTGCGACCCCGTCGCCGGGTACGTGCAGGTGCCCTGCATCGAGCGCTGCGCGTTCGGGGCGGTCAAGGCCTGGACGGCCTACGCCATCGCCAGCAACGAGATCGCGAGCAGGCACCGTGTTGACCTCGACGCGACGATTCAGGCGCTGGCCGAGACCGCGAAGGACATGAACAGCAAGTACAAGGAGACGAGCGAGGCAGGGCTGGCCCTCTCCGTGGTGCTCTGCTGATCGAACGGGACTCCGATGGGACACGGGTTGGTGAATCGTACAAGGTGAGTGTCCGTCGGCCACGGCTCGCCAAGTCAAAGGTGCCTTCCGGTGACTTGGCGAGCCTTTATCTTCTATCTTCCGGGTCTTCCGGGCGGCCGCTCAGCATGTCTAGACACCGCGCCTACATCAAGCGCTCAGTCGCACTGGCGTTGACCTCGGTGACGCTGCTCTCGGGCTCTGCCTTCGGACAGACTCCGGCAACTCGGCCGGACGGCCCGCAGAAGCAGGTCGCCGTCGCGCAGAAGCCGCGATTGAGCGACCCGGAAAGCACTGCCTCGGAACCCAAGCCGAGCGGGGCGGAGAACAAAGTCGCGGCCGAGGAGCCGAAGAAAAACGATCTGGAGAGCGAAGTCGAGGCTGTGAAGGCCGAGAACGCCGCGGTGCGGGAGCAGCTTCGCAAGATGGAGGAGCAGCAGAAGGCACTGCTGGAACTGGTCGAAGGCTTGCAGCGGCGGCTTGAGCCGGGCACGGCAAAGGATGTGTCGAACGCCGGACAGCCGATTGTACCGCCGGCAGCGAATGGCGCGTTGAATGGCCCGCAGCCGTCGGCGGATGCGGCAGGTACTTCCGCACCGACGGCCTCCGCCGCCCCCAAACAGGCAAACGACGAGCGTTACCAGGACGGGATTATCATCTGGAAAACTTCCGACGACGCCAGTGTGCCGTTCCTGCTCAGGTTCAACAACAACACCCAGGTCAGATACCTGAATACGCTTTCATCCGTAGATACCTTCACCGACCACCTCGGCGTCGTCCGCGAGGTTAACCGGCGCAATGATATTACGGTCAATCGCTCGATGTTCATCTTGGGCGGGTACATCTTCGACAAGCGTGTGCGATACAGCCTCACCGTCTGGACTTCGGCCGGGGCCGCCTCGATTGTCGTCGCCGGGAACATCGGCTGGCAGTTCAACAAGAAACTCACGGTCACCGGAGGTTACACGGGAGTGCCGGGGAGCCGGTCACTGGTGAACACGTTCCCGTACTACACCTCGACCGACAGGAGCATGGCGGACAACTTCTTCCGCCCCGGCTTCACACAGGGCGTCTGGGCGAACGGAGACCTCGGGCACGGGCTGAACTATCTCGCGTTCGTCGGCAACAGTCTCAACACCCTGAATATCACTGCGAACAAGATCGACACCAAGCTGCTGGTCTCCGGCAGCGTCTGGTGGGAGCCGCTGGGGGGATACGGGAAGCCCGGCAAGTCGGTCAACATGTACGACGATTATTTCGCCGAGAAGAAGACCCGCATTCGCATCGGCACCTCGTTCACAAGGTCGCCGGAGGATCGTTTCTCAAACCTCGATCAATCGAGTCCCGAGAACACCGCGCTCTACAACTCCGACGGCGTCCTGACGTTCGCGACCGGGGCGTTCGCGCCGGGTGTGACCGTCACCAACGCCCTCTACAAAATGTGGGCGATTGACGGCGGCGTCAAATACAACGGGCTGGCGGTCAACGGGCAGTACTTCATGCGTTGGCTCAGCGACTTCAAAGCCGACGGGCCGATTCCGGTCACCTCGACCTTCGACCACGGCTATGAATTGTCGGCGAGCTACTTTGTCGTCCCCAAGAAGCTGGCCTTGTATGGGCGCAGCTCGCAGGTCTTTGGACAGTTCGGCGACTCGTACGAGTACGCCGGCGGCGCCAAATGGCATTTCCTCCCGACCGAGCGTCTATGGCTCAACGCCGAGCTGATGCGGGTTAAGGGGGCGCCTTATAGCGGGGCGTTTACTCCGTACACTGCGGGGATGAACGGCTGGGCGCCGATGGTTCAGACGATCATCGCTTTTTGACGACCGTCAGTTTCTAACATTCGCCTGAGGACGTTCCCTTTTGCATTGCTCATGAGACCATAAATCCTCGCAACCCTCGGCGTAACCCTTAAAGAGAACATCACACTGCCAGGATGGAGAGTTGATGGAAACGCCGGCCACCATAGAAGTGTTGGGCGAACGCGCCGCGCGCGCGGGCGCCCGCGTGGCCGTCGTCGCGTGGGTGGTGGCGGCCACCTTCTACTTCTACCAGTACGCGCTGCGCTCCGCGCCGGCCGTCATGATGCCGCAGTTGTCTGAGGCTTTCGGCCTCAGCACGCTGGGCGTGGCTTCCGTCGTGGGGGTCTTCTACTACGGCTATGCGCTCTTCAGCCCGGTCGCGGGGGCCGCCATGGATCGGCTCGGGCCGAGGCTGCTGTTGCCCGGGATGGCGTTGGTGTTCGGCCTCGGGGCCTTCCTCTTCTCGACCGGCAACACCGAGGCGGCGAGCGTCGGCAGATTTTTGCAGGGAGTCGCCGGGGCCTTCGCGGCCGTGGGCGCACTCTACATCGCCGCGAACTACTTCCCGGCCTCGAAGGCCGCGACCTTCGTCGGCGCGACGCAGATGTTTGGGATGGCGGGCGGCTCCGCGGGGCAGTTCGCGGTCGGGCCGTTGATCGGAGGAGGTCTGGCGTGGAGCTCCTTCTGGGTCGGCATGGCCGCCATCGGTCTGCTCCTCGGCCTCTCTCTCTTACTTCTCCTGCCGAAGACGGAGCGGCGGAATCAGCCTGACAACTGGATGCAGGCGGCGCTCGGTGCCTTCAAGGTGGTCTTCAGGAACCCGCAGTCGATCCTCTGCGGCCTGATCGCGGGGCTGCTCTTCATCCCGACGACCATCTTCGACATGGTCTGGGGCGTGCGCTACCTGCAGGAGGCGCACGGCATCGACTACGGCGCGGCGGTGATGCGCTCGGCGACCGTCCCCCTCGGCTGGATCATCGGCTGCCCGCTGCTCGGCTTCATCTCCGACCGTTTGGGTCGGCGTAAGCCCGTCATCATCGGGAGTGCCTGCCTGCTCCTCGGTTGTATGGCGTGGATTCTCTACGGCCCGGCCGGCGTGCTCCCCCCGTACGTGCTCGGCCTCGTGGTGGGGATCGCCTCGGGCGGGGCGATGCTCCCCTACACGGTCATCAAGGAGGCCAACCCGCCGCAGTTCGGGGGCACCGCGACCGGCGTCATCAACTTCCTCAACTTCACCTTCAGCGCGCTGCTGGGGCCGGCCTTCGCGGGGATGCTGCAAAGCGCCTCCGGCGGCGCCGCGCGTTTGGAGCGGGGCCATTTTCAGACGGCCTTCACCCCGATGCTGTACGGCGTCGCCCTCGCGATTCTCCTCGCGCTGCTGCTGAAGGAGACGGGGGCCGCGGCCCGCACGACGCCGTCCGGCATGACCGAGGAGACGTAGAGATGAGCCGAACCGGAACCGGCAAGTATGAAAAGTTGTTGGAGAGATGCGCGGGCCTTGAACCGGTGCCCACGGCAGTCGCGCACCCCTGCGAGGCGACGGCGCTGGCGGGCGCAGTCGAGGCGGCCAAGAGGGGCTTGATCGTGCCGATCTTGGTCGGCCCGGCCGCAAAGATAGCCGCGACCGCGGAGTCGGCCGGCATAGACATCGGCGGCCTGGAGATCTTCGACACCGAGCACAGCCAGGCGTCGGCCGAGAAGGCGGTGGCACTCGTCCGCGAACGCTGGGCCGAGGTACTGATGAAGGGGAGCCTGCACACCGACGAGTTGATGTCGGCGGTCGTCGCGCGCGACGGCCTGCGCACCGGCCGCCGCATCAGCCACGCCTTCATCATGGACGTGCCCACCTACCACAAGGTTTTGGTCGTCACCGACGCCGCCATCAACATCGCCCCCACGCTCGAAGAGAAGGCGGACATCTGCCGGAACGCCATCGACCTCGCCGTCTCGCTCGGCCTCGAAGCGCCGAAGGTCGCCATCCTCGCCGCGGTCGAGACCGTCACGACGAAGATGCCCGCGACCATCGACGCCGCCGCGCTCTGCAAGATGGCCGAGCGCGGGCAGATCAAGGGCGGCCGCCTCGACGGGCCGCTGGCGTTCGACAACGCGATCAGCAGGCAGGCGGCCGAGACCAAGGGCATCACCTCGGAGGTCGCGGGCGACCCGGACATCCTGCTCGCGCCCGACCTCGAAGCCGGCAACATCCTCGCCAAGCAGCTCAGCTTCCTCGCGGGCGCGGACAGCGCGGGGCTCGTGCTCGGGGCGCGGGTGCCGATCATTCTCACCAGCCGCGCCGACAGCGTGCGGTCGCGTATCGCCAGTTGCGCCGTGGCCGCGCTCGTGGCTCACGCGCGGCGGTTGATCCCGGGGGGGGTACGCTGATGGACGACTACGCCCTTGTGCTCAACGCCGGATCGTCGAGTCTGAAGTTCTGCGTATACCAGCGGCCGGCGGGCGAAGGCTGGCGGCTGCCGGCGCGGGGTCAGATCGAAGGCATAGGGACTGCGCCAAGGCTGTGCGTCAAGGACGGCGAGGGCCGTTGCGTGACCGAAGAGAGGGTGGACACGTGGGTGCGGGACGGGCGCGACGCGGTTGACGTGCTCGCCGTGTGGCTCCGCTCGAACTACGGCGGCGCGCGCGTGCTGGGTGTCGGCCACCGCGTCGTCCACGGGGGCATCTGGTTCACGACGCCCACCGTGATCGACCGGCACATCCTCGCGCACCTGTACGAGCTGGTGCCGCTCGCCCCTCTGCACCAGCCGTACAACCTTGCGGCCGTCGAGGCGGTCTTCGCACGCCTGCCCGACGTGCCGCAGGTCGCCTGCTTCGACACGAGCTTCCACCGCGGCCAGCCGCCGGTCGCGGAGGTCATCCCGCTGCCCCGCGAGCTCTGCAAGGCGGGGGTGCAGCGGTACGGCTTCCACGGCCTCTCTTACGAGTACGTCGCCTCCGTCCTGCCGGAGGTGGCGCCGGAGATCGCCGGGGGGAGAGTCATCGTCGCACACCTCGGGAGCGGCGCGAGCATGTGCGCCTTGCGGGAGGGCAAGAGCGTTGACAGCACGCTGGGGTTCACGGCGCTCGACGGGCTCTGCATGGGGACGAGGCCGGGCTCGCTCGACCCCGGCGTCATCCTCTACCTCCTTCAGAGCCTCAGCCTCTCCCCAAAAGATATCGAGACGATTCTCTACAAGAGGTCGGGGCTGCTCGGCATTTCCGGCATCAGCAACGACATGCGCGACCTGCTGGGCCGGTGCGAGCCCGAGGCGCGCCTCGCCGTGGACTACTTCGTCTACCGCGCCGCCAAAGAGATCGGCGCGCTGGCCGCCGTGCTGGGCGGCGTGGACGGGCTGGTCTTCACCGCAGGCATCGGCGAGAACTCGGCCGAGGTTCGGCGGCGCATCTGCGAGGCTTCCCGCTGGCTGGGAGTGGAGCTGGACGCGGAGGCGAACGAGGGGCACGGGCCGCGAATCTCCACGCCGGAAAGCAAGGTCTCGGCGTGGGTCGTCCCCACTAACGAGGAGTTGATGATCGCCCGGCACACGGGGTCACTGCTCGGTCTGAGTTGAGGTCTTCGCGCACGGCGAACAGGAAGGAGCAAAGGATGTCCCCCACCGCTTCGAGCGAGGTCGCGGCCTTGAAAGAATCCTCCCCGTGGGAGGGTTTCAAGTCGGGCCTCTGGCAGAAGGAGATCAACGTCCGCGACTTCATACAGCAGAACTACGAGCCGTACGAGGACGACGGCTCCTTCCTCGCGCCCGCGACCGAGCGCACGACAAAGCTCTGGGGGCGGCTGAACGAACTGTTTGTCGAAGAACGAAGGAAGGGCGTGCTCGACGTTTCGCAGACTCCCGGCTCCATTACCGCGCACGGCCCCGGCTACATCGACAGGGAGAACGAGGTCGTCGTCGGCCTCCAGACCGAGGCGCCGCTCAAGCGCGCCGTCATGCCGAACGGCGGGCTGCGGATGGTCTTGAACGCGCTCAAGGCTTACGGCTACGAGCCCGACCCGCACGTGGTCGAAGCCTTCACGAAGTATCGCAAGACCCACAACGAGGGCGTCTTCGACGCCTACACCGAAGAGATCAGGCGTTGCCGCAGCTCGCACATCCTGACGGGCCTGCCCGACGCCTACGGGCGCGGCCGCATCATCGGCGACTACCGCCGCGTGGCGCTCTACGGCGTGGCGCGTCTCGTCCGGAGAAAGAAGGAGGAGAAGCGCGCGCTCGACGCGGCACACTCTTCCGACGACATCATCCGCGACCGCGAGGAGCTGGCCGAACAGATCCGCGCGCTCGGCGAGCTGCAACAGATGGCCGCCGCCTACGGGTTCGACATCTCGGCGCCGGCGCGCACCGCGCGCGAGGCCGTGCAGTGGCTCTACTTCGCGTACCTCGCGGCGGTGAAGGAGCAGAACGGCGCGGCGATGTCTCTGGGGAGGACTTCGACCTTCCTCGACATCTACTTCGCGCGCGACCTCGCGAACGGGGTCATCGACGAAGAGCAGGCGCAGGAGATCATCGACGACTTCGTCATCAAGCTGCGCATCGTCCGCTTCCTGCGCACGCCCGAGTACGACGAGCTGTTCGCGGGCGACCCGACGTGGGTCACCGAGTCAATCGCCGGGATGGGGGACGACGGGCGGGCGCTGGTGACGAAGACGAGCTTCCGCTTCCTGCAAACGCTCTACACCCTCGGCCCCGCCCCGGAGCCGAACCTGACCGTCTGGTACAGCCCGCGCCTGCCCGAAGGCTTCCGCAGCTTCGCCTCGCGCGTGGCGATAGACACCAGCTCCATCCAGTTCGAGTCGGACGAGATCATGCGCCGCGCGCTCGGCGACGACGGCGCCATCGCCTGCTGCGTCTCGCCCATGCAGGTCGGCAAAGGGATGCAGTTCTTCGGCGCGCGCGCCAACCTCGCCAAGTGCCTCCTCTACGCCATCAACGGGGGCCGCGACGAGCTGACGGGCGAGCAGGTCGGCCCCGCCTTCGGCGCGGTCGGGGGCGAGTACCTCGACTTCGACGACGTGCTCGAACGGTTCGAGCGGATGATGGACTGGCTGGCGGGCGTCTACGTCAACGCGATGAACGTCATCCACTACATGCACGACAAGTACGCCTACGAGCGGGTCGAGATGGCGCTGCACGACTACGCCCCGGCGCGGACGATGGCCTTCGGCATGGCCGGCATGTCCGTCGTCGCCGACAGCCTCTCGGCGATCCGCCACGCGCGGGTCCGGGTCGCCCGCGACGAGACGGGGCTGGTGGTGGACTACCGGGCCGAGGGCGAGTTCCCGCACTTCGGCAACAACGACAACCGGGTCGATCACCTCGCCGCGTGGCTCGTCAGCACCTTCATGGGGAAGCTCCGCAAGTACCCGACCTACCGCGGCGCCACGCACACGCAGTCGATTCTGACCATCACCTCGAACGTCGTCTACGGCAAGAACACCGGCAACACCCCGGACGGGCGCCGTCGCGGCGAGCCGTTCGCGCCGGGGGCCAACCCGATGCACGGGCGCGACCGCCACGGCATCCACGCCGCGGGCGCGTCGGTCGCCAAGATTCCGTTCCGCGACGCCGCCGACGGCATCTCGCTCACGGCCTCGCTGCTCCCGGAGGGGCTGGGCCGGGCCGGGGAGGACAGGGTCGCCAACCTGCGCAGCATGCTCGACGCCTTCTTCGGCGCGACGGGCTTCCACATGAACGTCAACGTGCTGAACCGCGAGACGCTGCTCGACGCGATGGAGCACCCGGAGAACTACCCGCAGCTGACGATCCGCGTCTCCGGCTACGCGGTCAACTTCGTGCGGCTGACGCGCGAGCAGCAGATGGACGTGATCAACCGCACTTTCCACGGAAGGCAGGCGACCGTATGAGCACGGAACAGACCATACGGGCCGACCCGCTGGAGTCGGAGAGCCCCTTCGAGCTGCGCGTGAGAACGGGGCCGGACATCCCGGAGTACACCGTGAAGAGGGCGCTTGAGTCGGGCGACGTGGGCTTCCTCCATTCGTTCACCACGGGCTCGACCGTGGACGGGCCGGGCGTGCGGGTCGTCGCCTGGACGGCCGGGTGCCAGTGGCGCTGCCTCTACTGCCACAACCCCGACACGTGGAACATCACGAACGGCACGCCCGTGACTTTCGAGCGGGCCGCCGCGGAGTTGGGCAAGTACCGCCACGGGCTGAAGACCATGGGCGGCGGGCTCACCCTGAGCGGCGGCGAGCCGCTCATCCAGGATCGTTTCGCCGTCCGCCTCTTCAACGCCGCGCGGGAGATGGACATCCACACGGCGCTCGACACGAACGGGTATCTGGGCGAACGGCTCAGCGATTCGGAGCTGGGGCTGATCGACCTCGTGCTGCTCGACATCAAGGGCTGGGATCGGGAGCGCCACCGCCGTCTGACCGGGCGGGACGTGATTCAGACGCTCGATTTCGCGCTGCGGCTGGCCGAGCGCGACCGGCCGGTCTGGCTGCGCTACGTGCTGGTGCCCGGGCTGACCGACGACGAAGAGGAGGTCGGGAACGTCGCGCGGTTCGCCGCCTCGCTGGGTAACGTCGAGCGCGTGGACGTGCTGCCCTTTCACCAGATGGGGCGCTTCAAGTGGAAAGCGCTCGGGCTCGACTACGCGCTCGGGGACGTTCAGCCGCCCGCGCCCGTAGCGGTCGAGCGCGCCTGCGACATGTTCCGGGCCGAAGGGCTCAAGGCGGTTTGAGGGGATGGGCCACGACTCGACCTTACAGCTCGAAGTGCCGCTCGGCGGGTTCCTGCGAAGCCCTTTGAACTGGCTGCTGCTCTTTGTGCCCGTCACGGTGGCGCTGGAGCACGTCGGCCCGGCGCCGCCGCCGGTGCTCTTCTTCTCGGCGGCGCTGGCCATCGTCCCCATCGCGGTGCTCATCGGCGCGCTCGTCTGCGGCGACGGCCAGTCCAACTGGTACAAGGGCGTCCAACTCGTCACGGTCTACGCGATCATCGCCCTCATGTTCTATCTGATCCCGGCGTTGACGTGACCGCCGGCCGAGTAGGGGGAGTGGCATGGCGACGACAGAACAAACTTGGCGCGCAGTCTATTCCGAGCGACAGCACACACTGAGCGGTGCCGTCACTCGGCTGATGGGCTCTTTCTTCGGCTGCTGGCATCGTGAGATGGGGCGGCCCATCACGAACGAGGGTCGCACCTACCGCGTGTGCCTCTCCTGCGGGATGTCCCGCGATTTCGACACGAAGACGTGGACGACCTACGGCCCTTATCGGGAGAGGCACTGACGGCGGGAGCCGTTCGACGGCCGGCGTGTGCGGCGCGGGCGGGCGTTGGAGAGGGAATGAACACGAACGGGATGAAGCCACGCGCGGCGCGCGCGGCCAGGAGATTCTCTGTGGCTACCGCCTGCGGCCTGGAGGCAATCGAGGTGTCAGAGGCGTGACGAGGAGGGCTCACAATCGGTGCCGCCTCTGGCCGGCAGTCGTGTTGACCGCGCTGCTGGCGGCCGGCGCGGGTTGTCGCACGGGGCCGGCCGCGACGGAGACGCAGGCCGACGCACCCGTCCCCGCACCCGTGAGCGCGCAGGCGGAGCCGCCCGACCCGTCAGTGCTCGAACGCGTCAAGCGCGAGAGGTGGGCGGGCGACCTCGACGGCATGGTCGAGCGCCGCTACATCAGGGCGCTGGTGACTTACAACCGGAGCTACTACTTCTACGAGGCGGGCGAGGCGCGGGGCATCAGCTACGAAGGGTTGAAGGAGTTCGAGAAGTTTCTCAACCGGAAGCTCGGCACCGGCAACCGGCAGGTCGGCGTGCTCTTCGTCCCCGTCCAGCGCGGCGACCTCTTCAAGGCGCTCGCGGACGGCCGCGGCGACATCGCGGCCTCGAACATCGCCATCATGCCGGAGGGGCGTGAGCCGGTCGATTACTCCGACCCCGTGCGCGAGAACGTGAGTAACGTGGTGGTGACGGGACCGAACGCGCCGTCACTGACCGTGCTCGACGACCTCGGGGGCAAGGAGGTCTTCGTCAGGAGGCACAGCCGCTACTGGCTCCTGCTGACCCGGCTCAACGAGGAGCTGAAGCAGACGGGCAAGCCGGAGGTCATCCTGAAGGCCGCGGAGGAAGACCTCGAAGACGAAGACATCCTGGAGATGGTCAACGCCGGGATAGTCGGCATCACCGTGGTGGACAGCCTTGTCGGCGAGTTGTGGACGAAGGTCTTCGGCCGGGTTACGCTACACCCCTCGCTCACCCTCGCGCCGAACGTTGACATCGGATGGGCCTTCAGAAAGAGCAGCCCCCAGCTCGCCGCCGTCGTCAACGAGTTCGTGAAGGAGCACAAGGTCGGGACGGCGTTCGGGAACATCCTGCTGCGCAGGTACTTCCAGAGCACAAAGTGGATCGTCGATTCGACCTCGGAAGGGGAGATGAGGAAGCTCAGGGAGACGGCCGAGTACTTCAAGAAATACTCCGGCCGGTACGGGTTCGACTGGCTGATGGTCGCGGCGCAAGGCTACCAGGAGTCGCGCCTCGACCAGTCCGCGAGGAGCCCGGCGGGGGCCGTCGGCGTGATGCAGATCAAGCCGAGCACCGCGGCCGGCAACCCCGTCAACATCGACGATGTCGAGCAGATCGAACCGAATGTCCACGCCGGGGTCAAGTACCTGCGCTTCATGGTGGACGAGTATTTCGACGACCCGGCCATCGACCGAATCAACCGGGGACTCTTCGCCTTCGCCTCCTACAACGCGGGGCCGAGCCGTGTGGCGAGACTGCGGAGGCAGGCCGCGGCGGAAGGGCTCGACCCGAACAAGTGGCTCAACAACGTGGAGCTGGTCGCGGACAGGGAGATCGGGCGCGAGACAGTCACCTACGTGAGCAACATCTACAAGTACTACGTCGCTTTCAAACTGGTGCTCGAACGCGAACAACAGAAGAAGACGCCCGCCGGCCGGGCGAAGCGCATTTAGCGTGGGCCGGCGTAAGCAGACAAGAGGAACGAGTTGAATCATTGCCCCGGCGCGGGGCTGAACATTGCTCCAATGGAGGTGGCTGAGATGACAATGGGCAAGAGATTGACGGCGGAGTTTTTCGGCACCCTGTGGCTGGTCCTGGGCGGCTGCGGCAGCGCCGTGCTGGCGGCGGCCTTTCCCCAGGTGGGCATCGGGCTGCACGGCGTCTCGCTCGCCTTCGGCCTGACGGTGCTGACGATGGCCTACGCGGTGGGGCACGTCTCGGGCGGTCACTTCAACCCGGCCGTCACCGTCGGCCTCTTTACCGCCAAACGCATCCCGGCCTCGGACGTTCTGCCTTACATCGCGGCGCAGGTCGTCGGCGCGATAGCCGGCGCGGGCGTGCTCTACCTGATCGCGAGCGGGAAGGCGGGTTTCGACCTCTCGGGCGGGTTCGCCTCGAACGGCTTCGGCGAGCACTCGCCCGGCCATTATTCGCTCGTCGCGGCGCTCGTCTGCGAGGTGGTGATGACCTTCTTCTTCCTGGTCATCATCCTCGGCTCGACCGACCGGCGCGCGCCGGCCGGGATGGCCCCGCTCGCCATCGGGCTGGCGCTGACGCTGATCCACCTCGTGAGCATCCCCGTCACGAACACCTCGGTCAACCCGGCGCGCTCGACCGGCCCGGCGCTCTTCGTCGGCGGGTGGGCGCTCTCGCAGCTGTGGCTCTTCTGGGTCGCGCCGCTCTTGGGCGGGGCGCTGGCGGGCATCGTCTACCCTCTGTTCCCCTCGGGCGGAGAGCCGGAGGTCGGCGAGGGGCGCGTCGAAGCAAGGGAGCGTGAAGTCGCAACCGGCGATTGAGCCGGAGCGACTCCGCCCTGTTATTTCTGACAGTGACGGCGCGCGCTTAACACGAAATAGAATCGAGAACATCTTCCCAGCTTCAGAATAGGCCCGGCCGACGTCGAAAGGGGGCTCGTATGACGAGGCTGTCTTCGGTCGTTCTCGCTTTAGTGGTTTTGCTGGCGGGTCTGCCTGTGGCCGGCTCACGCGCGCAGACCCCTCGCCGGGGTGTCAGAGCCGGGACTCATCAGGGCGCGGTTAAAATCTGCCGGGGCATCACCATCCCCGACGGCTACACGGTCGTCGCCGAAACGACTTCGCCCGAATGCCCGGGCGGGGCCTTCGTCATCAAGAAGGAGGGAGTTGATTCCGCCGCGGCGCCGCAGAGTACTCCGCCGGCCACGAAGGCGGCGGCGCCACCGCCCGCGACATCTGCCTCCCCCGCGAGCCGTGCCACCGGCAAGATCGCCGGTGGCACGGGAGGGCCGCCACAACGGGGCTCCAGCGGCCCTCCCGTACTCGCCGGCGCGACCCCGACCATCCCCGCGGCGTCCAAGCCTCAGCCGGACGCCTCCGTTCTAAACTCCGCCCCGCTGGAGGTCGATGACGGCGATGTCGTGCGCGTGGAGACGAATCTCGTCACCGTCCCCGTCAGCGTCTTCGACCGGCAGGGCAGGGTCGTCACGAACCTGCGGCAGCAGGACTTCCGCATCTTCGAGGACGGCGTCGAACAGGAGGTCGCCTATTTCGAGCCCACGGAAAAGCCCTTCACCGTGGCGCTCCTGCTGGACACTTCGTCTTCGACCCGCTTTCGCCTCTCGGATATACAAGAGGCCGCCATCGACTTCGCCAGACAATTACAGCCCCAGGACCGCATGCTCGTCGTGACCTTCGACGACGAGGTGCTGCTCTTGACCGAGGCGACCAACGACCAGAGCGTCATCAGCGGCGTCATCAGGTACAACGCGCGAACCGGCGGCAGAACGCGCCTCTACGACGCGGTCGATCTCGTCATCAAAGAGCGTCTGAACAAGATTAAGGGGCGCAAGGCAATCGTCCTCTTCACCGACGGGCTGGACACGGCGAGCTACATGGCCACCTACGAGGACACCCTTCGTAGCATCGAGGAGTTGGACGTGCTGGTCTACCCACTTCAGTATGACACCTACGCGGATCAGAACGCGGTCACGAGCCGCGTCGTCACGATCCAGCCCCCCGGCTACGGCGGGTGGTACCCCGGGAGCAGCCGTTCGTCCAGAGTTATCTATGGGTCGCCGTCGGGGGGCCTCGGCTCTTCGGGCCTCACCCGCGCCGACTACGAGCGGGCGGGCAGCTACCTGAGCCAGCTGGCGGAAAAGACGGGCGGCCGACTTTATAACGCCGACGACCCGCGACAACTGGCCCGTGCCTTCTCGCTGATCGCCGAGGAGTTGCGCCGGCAGTACAGCCTCGGCTACTACCCGAAGACGCCGCCCGCCGGCGCGGGCGAGAGGCGGCAGATCAAGGTGCGTGTGAAGCGGCCGGACCTGGCGGTGCGGGCGCGGGATGGTTACGTCTCGACGGCCGCCGGCGGGTCGCGCTGAGGTGAGTGAGGCTCAACGGTTCAGCAGCAGGCGGTTGATGTGCGCGCTGTTCGCCACCCGGAGGGCGAACCGACTGAACTCCTCGTGCTCTTCCGGCGCGTCCAGCAGGCGGGCGGGTGTCTCATCTCGCTCCGTGGTCGTGAGTGGAACATGCACCCGGCGGGTGGCGAGGTCGTAGACCCCGAAGACGACACGGATGCCCTTCGCCGAATTCCTGACTTCACTACTGATCATGGAGGCCGTCATCGCGGCGTTGAGGATGACCGAGCATTCGATGAGGGCCGCGCGGTAGCCGGGCAGCTTTGCGAGCCCCTCCCCCCGGCCGGCCGACAACGCCCGCGATGCCCCGCGCACGGCCGGGAACAGAACGTTCACGATAAACCTCACGTTGTGAGACGTCGCAAAGCCGAGGTGAAGGTAACCCCCGGGCTCAAGGTATGCGTCCACGGCGGCGGTGACCGCCCCGCACCGGCTGTGTCCGAGCGCCACGATCAGTTTCAGGCTCTCGCCCAGATGTTCGACCGCGTAGTCTACGCTCCCGAGCAACTCCCGGGTGATGATGTTGCCCGCCACCCTCACCACGAACAGTTCGTTGCAGGCCCGGTCGAAGACCAGCTCGGTGGGCACGCGGGCGTCGGAGCAGCCGATGACGACGGCGAACGGTTGATGGGCAGGGACGCCGCACGCCTCCGCCAGGCCGACATCCTCCGGCCCGACGTAGACGATCCGAGACCCGGCGGCGGGGCCGTCAGCTATGGAGGCGAAGGCACGGTTCCCCGCTTCGAGCAGGAGCCGCGCCTCCCCCGGGTCGCGTGGCGGCTGGTACTCGGGCGGGTGGTTCGGGTCGTAGCGATGAATGATCTCAAACATACTGACCTGCCAACGCCGGCGCGGGTTCCGCCAGCAGAGGGCGTACGCCCTCCGCGGCCGCCGCCGGCCGCACCCCCCGCTTCAGAATCACCGCCGTCAGGTCGTCCATCTGCGGCGTGCCCCGGCAGAAGTCGGCGACGGCCGAGCGCAGCGCCATAATCATCTCTTCGGCCGGGCGGTTGCGCGACTCGCGCAGGACGGCCTCCAGCCTTGCGATCCCGAACTCCTCGCCGTCCGGGTTCGCCCACTCGTAGAAGCCGTCGGTGACGAGCGCGAGCATGTCGCCCGGCGCGAGTGGCCCCTCGGTGCCGCGCTCGTACCCGACGCCCGCGATCATGCCGAGCGGGATGCCCTGCGCCTCAAGTCTCTCGAAGCTGTCGCTCGCGCGCCGGTACCAGAGGATCGGGCCGTGCCCGGCCGAGAGCACTTTCACGCGCGCGCTCTGCGGGTCGAGAAAGACGACGGCGAAGGTGACGAAGCGGTTCGACTCAAGGTCATCCGCCAGCAGCCGGTTGAGGTGATCGAGCACGCCGTCGTGCCCGCCGTCGGCCAGGAAGCTCGCGCGCGCATAGGCACGGCACGAGGCGCCGACCAGCGCCGGGCCGATGCCATGCCCCGTGGCGTCCGCGAGGCTGATGGCAACGCACCCGCCGGGCAGCGCCTGCCAGTCGAAGTAGTCGCCGCCCGTCTCGTCGGCGGGCTCATTCCAGCCCGCGACCTCGAAGCCGTCCAGCTCGGGCGGGCGCGCGGGCAGAAGCCCCTGCTGGATCGAGCGCGCGACCTCAAGGTCGTGACTCACGCGCTCAAGCTTGCGCTGCAACTCGGCCTCGCGCAGCGCCGCCGAGACGTGTGCGCGGATCTGCCCAGCCACGAACGCGGCGAGGGCGCCGCCCGCCAGAAACATGCCCGCGTAGACGAGATGGATGACGGGCGGGAACGACGCCGTCTCCGCCGCCGGCCGCTGAAACATCGTCTCCGTGTAGCCGGCCACCGCGAGATATCCCAAACCGGCCGAGAGCCCCGTCCAGAGTGAAAGAATCGGACTCAGCCGCAGCGTCGAAAGGATGATGAAGAGGTAGTAGGCGAACACGGCCGGCGCGACCAGAACCTGTTGGGGGCTCATCAGACGGCTGTCGAGCAGCAGGAAGAGCGCGGCCGTGGGGACTTGAGTCTCCACAAAGACGTTGAGCGCCCACACGGCCTGCGGGACATCCCTCCCCGTCCGGAGCGCCCGTCTGACGACGGCCAGCATGAAGCCCTCGTACGCGAGCGCGAGCGCGAGGAGCAGCGTCTGCGCCAGGAGGAGCCGGAACTCCCCGGCCGTGAGGCCGCGCGCGACCGTGTAGAGCGTGAGCGCGCCGAGCAGGCAGACCAGCCCCAGTGTCCGGCGCCACTCGCTTTCGAGGGCCGCGCGTTGGAAGGCCGAGGATTCTATCTGCCCCGTTCTCATGCCGGTTACGTCAGAACGAAGAGACGACCTCGCCCCTTCACGGTTGCCAGCCGCCGCCGAGCGCCTTGTAGAGCTGCACGACCGACAGCAGCTCGTCGCGCCGCGCCTGCGCCAGGCTCAGCTCGGCCTCGAACAGCTCGCGGTCGGCGTCGAGCGCTTCGAGCAGGTTCGAGACCCCGCCCTTGTAGCGCATGTAGGCGAGGCGCACGCGGTCATGAAGCGTGGCGACGAGCAGCTCGCGCTGGAGGCGAACCTCCTTCACCTTCCGGTAGGCGACCAGCGAGTTCGACACTTCGCGGAAGGCGTTCTGAATCGTCCTCTCGTAATTGACCAGCAGGAGTTCTCTCCGCGCCTGCGTGAATTTCACGTTCGACTTGATTCGGCCGCCGGTGAAGATGGGCTGCGCCACCTCCGGGACCAGGCCCCAGACGGCGCGCGAAGGGCTGAAGAGGCTCGTCAGCGAGTCGCTCTCGAACCCCAGAAACCCCGTGAGCGAGATGCGCGGGAAGTAAGCCTTCCGGGCGACCTCGATGCGCGCGCTGGCGGCGACGAGGCTCTGCTCGGCGGAGAGGATGTCGGGGCGGCGCGCGAGCAAATCCGAAGGCAGACCGGCGGGCACCTCCGGCGGCAACTGTTGTTTCGTCAGTTCCTCCCCGCGCTGGATGGCCTGCGGGTTCTTGCCCGTCAGCAGGCTGATGAAGTTCTCCTGCTGCTCGATTAACTGCTCGATGGCGGGGATCGTCTCGGTCGCGTTGTAGACCAGCTCCTCGGACTGCCGGAGTTCGAGCAGGTTCGACACGCCCCGCTCCTGCCGGAGCTGAATGAGCCTGAGCGACTCCTGGCGCGAGGCGAGCGTGCGCCGCGCGATCTCAAGCTCGAAGTCCAGCTCGCGCAGGTTGAAGTAGGCGGTGGCCACGTCGCCCACGACCGTCGTCAGGACGGCCCTGCGCGCCTCCTCCGTGGCCGCCAGATCGGCCCGCGCCGCCGCGGTCTGCTTCCGCAGGCGTCCCCAGATGTCCAGCTCGAAGGTGAAGAGGTTGAGCAGGACGTTCCCGAACGTGCGGTTCTGTTTGATGGGCTCGGGGACGGTGATGGCGCCGTCTCTCGAAACGCGCTCGGTCGGCAGGGCGGCGCCGGCGCCGATGGTGGGGAACTGTTCGGAGCGCGTTAGCCCCAGCTCGGCCCGCGCCGCGTCGATGCGGGCCACGGCCTCGCGCACGTCGTAGTTGTGGAAGAGCGCTTCGCGAATCAGCTCCTGGAGCTTCTCGTCTTTAAAGACCTCGAACCATTTCGCGTCGGCGAGCGACTGCACGTCGGGCGGCGCGACGGCGCCCCTGAAGTCGTCGGGGGCCGGCACCAGCGGCACCGGCGGGGGGAGATTCTGCTTCTGCCCGCTCTGGCCGACCGCGGCCGACTGCGCCAGGCACACGACCAACAGCAATACTATCGAGCGCCTCATACGTGTTCACCCTTCACGTCCGCGTTCGCCGGCTGCGGCTCAACCTCGGCCGCGGAAGGCTCGGCCAGGGTGTCCTCCGTGTCGCCGTCGAACGGCACCAGCGGGAACTTCGGCCGGATGTGCTCAACCGGGGGCTCGGCCTCCGGCACCGCCTCCGGCACGGCCCCCTGCGCGCGCCGCTTGCGCCCCAGCCCTTCGATGAAGGTGAAGTTACCGGGGATGATGAAGACGCCGAGCAGCGTCGCGACGAGCATGCCCCAGAAGACGCCCGTGCCCATCACGTTCTGCGCGCCCGCGCCCGCGCCGGTCGCCTTCATCAAAGGGATGACGCCGAGGATGAAGGCGAAGGCCGTCATCAGGATCGGCCGGAAGCGGAGCCGCGCCGAGGTGAGCGCCGCGTCCTCCAGCGTCAACCCTTCCTCGTGCTTCGCCTTGGCGAACTCGACGATGAGGATGGCGTTCTTCGCCGCCAGCCCGATGAGCATCACGAGGCCGATCTGCACGTAGACGTTGTTGTCGTAGCCCGCCAGCCAGACCCCGAAGAAGGCGCCGAGCGCCACCAGCGGCGACCCCAGCAGCACCGCCCACGGCAGCCGCCAGCTCTCGTACATCGCGGCGAGGAGCAGGAAGACGACCAGGATGGCGAGGATGAAGGTCGGCCCCGAAGGCGGCGCCACCTTCTCCTGGTAGGAGAGCGAGGAGTAGGCGAAGCCCATCTCCTTCGGCATCGTCTTCCGGAAGACATCTTCGAGCGCGGCGAGCGCCTGCCCAGAGGTGTAGCCGCGCGCGGGCGCGCCCTGAATCTCCACCGAGCGCAGGAGGTTGAAGCGGGTCGTCAGTTCCGTGCCGGCGGTGTCCTTGACGGTGACGAGCGTCGAGAGCGGGATCATCTGCCCCGTCGTCTTCGAGCGGACGTAGATGTTGCCGATGTCCGAAGCCTTGAGCCTCGTCTCCGACTCCGCCTGCACGTAGACGCGGTAGAGCCGCCCGAAGCGGTTGAAGTCGTTGACGAAGGTGCCGCCCATCGCGGTGGACATCGCCTGGAAGACCTCGTTGACGGGGACGCCGAGCGTGCGCGCCTTCTCGCGGTCGAGATCGACCTTGACCTGCGGGTAGTTCGGGTCGAACGAGGTGAAGACGTTGCCCAGCTCGGGCCGCTCCCGCGCCGCGGCGATGTAGGCCCGCGCGTACTCGCCCAGCTCACCGACCGACATCGAGCCGCTGCGATCCTGTATCAGGAAGTTGAAGCCCGAGGCCGCGCCGAACCCCGACAGCGTCGGGATGTTGAAGGGGAAGATGACGGCCTCGGGTATCGCAGCGAAGCGCCGCTGCAATCTCGCCATGATGCTCTTGACGTGCTGCTCTGCGCCGTGGCGCTCCTCCCACGGCTTGAGCCGCGCGAAGAGCGAGCCGTAGTTCGTCTGGTAGGTGTTCGTCACCACCCCGTAGCCGCCGACGGTCTGGTACGACTCGACGCCCTCGGTCTCCTTGAGAATCTCTTCGACCTGCTTGAGCACATCGCTCGTGCGCGCCAGCGAGGCGCCGTTCGGGAGCTGAACGCTGACGCCGAAGATGCCCTGGTCTTCGTCGGGGATGAAACCCAGCGGGAGCTTGCGCGCGAAGAAGCCCGCGCCGACGATGACCACGCCGATGATGACAATCGTCAGGAAGGAGCGGCGCACGAGCATCCGCGAGGTGCTGACGTAGCCTCTCGTCGTCACGTCGAAGACCTTGTTGAAGCCGCGGAAGAAGGCGCCGAGCGGCCCGCGCATCGGCTTCGGCTCCTTGAGGAGCAGGGCGCAGAGCGCGGGCGTCAGCGTCAGCGCGTTGAAGGCCGAGAGCAGCACCGAGATGGCGATGGTGAGGGCGAACTGCTTGTACATGCTCCCGACGAGCCCGCCGAGCAGCGCCACGGGGACGAAGACCGCCGAGAGGATGAGCGCGATGCCGACGACCGGGCCGGAGACCTCGGCCATCGCCTTGTAGGTCGCCTCCTTCGGGGCCAGCCCGTGTTCGAGGTGGTGGATGACGGCCTCGACCACGACGATGGCGTCGTCCACGACGATGCCGATGGCGAGCACGAGCCCGAACATCGAGAGCGTGTTGATGGAGAAGCCGAGGAGGGGGAAGAAGATGAACGTGCCGATGAGCGAGACCGGGATGGTCAGCACCGGGATGAACGTCGCGCGGATGTTCTGGAGGAAGATGAAGACGACGAGGATGACGAGCACCAGCGCCTCGACGAACGTGTGCAGGATCGCCTCGATGGAGGCCTCGACCGCCGGCGTCGTGTCGTAGACGACCTTGTAGTCCATGTCGGGCGGGAAGATCGACTTGGCGTGCTCCATCGTCTCGTAGATCGTCTCGGCGGCCTTGAGCTGGTTCGCCCCCGGCAGGAGGTAGACGGCCATCGCGCCGCCCGGCTTGCCGTTCAGCCGCCCGAACGAGTTGTAGTCCTGCGAGCCCAGCTCGGCGCGGCCGATGTCCTTGATGCGCACGACCGCGCCCGTCCCCGTCTGGCGGACGATGATGTTCTCGAACTCCTCGGGCGTGACGAGGCGGCCGGGCGCGCTGAGCGTCGTCGTAAACTCCTGATCGTTCGGCGTGGGCGGCGCGCCGACCTTGCCGGCGGGCGCTTGCAGGTTCTGCTCCTTGATGGCTGAGATCACGTCGGCCGGGGTGAGGCCGAGCTTGGCGAGCCGGTCGGGGCGCATCCAGACGCGCATCCCGTAGTCTGTGCCGCCGAAGAGGTCTACCTGCGCGATGCCGGGGATGCGCAGGATCTGGTCGCGCAGGTTGATGCCGCAGTAGTTGATGAGGAAGTTGGCGTCGTAGGCGTCCTTCGGCGAGTAGAGCGAGATGACCATCAGGATGCTCGGGCTCTGCTTCTTGACCGTCACGCCCTGCTGGTTGACCTCCGCCGGGAGGCGCGCGGCCGCGGTCGAGACGCGGTTCTGCGTGAGCACGTTGGCGGTGTCCTGGTCGGTCCCGACCTCGAAGTTCACGTCGAGCAGCATGCGGCCGTCCGAGGTGTTGGACGACTTCATGTAGATCATGCGGTCGACACCGTTGACCTCCTGCTCGATGGGCGTCGCCACGGACTGCTCGACCGCCTCGGCCGAAGCGCCGGGGTAGTTGGCCGTCGCGCGGATGTTCGGGGGCGCGAGGAATGGGTACTGCTCGACGGAGAGGCCGCGGATGACCACGAGGCCGAGCATGAGCGTCAGGATGGAGATGACGATGGCGACGATGGGCCGCCGGATGAAGAAGTTCGCCACGGGGTCTAACTCCCTTCGGTCTGATGGGCCGCCTCGCCCGCCGCGGGTGTCACCTCGGCGCCGGGCTTCACCTTCTGCATCCCCTCCACGATCACGCGCTCGCCGGGGTTGAGGCCCTGGAGCACGACGAAGTAGTTGTCCGTCTTGTCGCCGACGCTCACGGTGCGCACCGAGACCTTGTTCTGGGCGTCCACGACCAAAACCGTCTTCGCCCCCTGCATCTCCTGGACGGCCCTCTGCGGGACGAGGATGGCGTTCTCCCGTTCGGCCACCACGGCGCGCAGGCGCGCGAACTGCCCCGGCCGGAGGTAGCTTCTCGGGTTCGGGAAGCTGACCTCGATCTTCATCGTCCCGGTCTGCGGATCGACGGCGCGGTCTACGACCTGGAGCGCGCCCTCGTAGGGGTGCTTGCTCTCGTCGGAGAGGATCAGCTCGATCTTGCGGTCACCCTTGTGCCGGCCGACGGTCTCCGGGCTGGTCAGATTCAGGAACTCGATCTCGCTGAGGTTGAAGTCCACGAGCAGCGGGTCGGACGACGAGACGGTGGCGAGGAGCGTCGCGTCCCCGCGGCCGACGAGGTTCCCCACGTCAACGATCTTGAAGCCGATGATGCCGTTGATCGGGGAGTAGATGTCGCAGTAGCTCAGGTCTAACTGGGCCTGCGTGATGCGCGCCCCGGCGGCGGAGACCTCAGCGGTGGCCCGCGCGATGGTGTACTTGACGGAGGCTTCGAGGTTAGTGAGGTTGGCCTGCTTGGCATCGACGCCGGCCTTCGCTGACTTCTGGGCCGCGACGGCAGCGTCCAGCTCCAGCTCGGTCACGGCCTTCTCTTTTGCCAGCGGCT
>JBJMGP010000120.1:0-7503 GCA_045807865.1 Pyrinomonadaceae bacterium | reverse complement strand
GGGGGGGCGGGGGGGGGGGGGGCCCCCCCCCCCCCCCGCCCCCCGCCGGGCGCCGCCCCTTCCGGCCGCGGCGCTTATCACTCTCACCACCCTGATGTAGGAGGCAACATAGACATGGCCCGACTGGACCTGCCCGAGGATGGGGACCCCGCCGCTCACCAGCCATACACCCTGCTCATCTCCATCTCGCACGGAGATTTGCGACTGGCCAAGTACCCGCTGGCCGTCGGCCATTACGACGGCGATACCATCGTCCACGCCGAGAAGCGGTTGGACAAGCAACTGGGCGAACGGCTCAGCGAGCTTTTCAACCTGTACCTGTACCCCGGGCCGGAGGGGACCGCCGAGGTCATTACCCTGCCGCACGCGAAGCCGCCCGGCGCGCTCGTCATCGGCCTCGGCGATGTCGGCGAGATTAAGCCCGTCATCGTCCGCAACGGCATCAGCAATGTCGCTTTGCGCTACGCCATGGCCGTCCTCAACGAGTCGCGTAATAAGCGCGACGCGACGGCCGCCGCGGGCGGAGGTGATGGGACGGAACAGAGTTGGGTCTCGGCGGCCTTCAGTACCCTGCTGCTGGGCACTTACGGCGGGAATGCGCTCAGCATCGAAGCGTCCCTGACGGCCATCATTCAAGGAGTCCTGCGCGTCAACGAGGCGCTGCGGTCTCAGCGGTTGTGGGACAAGGTGCGCATCGACGAGGTAGAGGTGGTGGAGCTTTACGAGGACGTGGCACTGCAAGCGGCCCGCGCCGCCTCATATTTGGAGCAGCACCGACCGGCCAGCCTGGCCGGGGTCGAGCTGAAGGTCAAACCGCCCTACCTGCACCCCCTCGGTCAGGGGCGTACGCAGAGGCCCGCCGACCCATATACAGAGGGAGGGTGGTGGAGGCGCATCCGCGTCACCTCCGAAAAGGATAACGGCGGTAACGAGGTGCTGCGCTTCCTGGCCCTCACAGATCGGGCACGCGCCGAGGACACGCTCCAGTACACCCAGCGAGAGTTTATCGATGAACTGGTGCGGGACACGGTGGCCTCGACCGCACGCGCCGGCGAACTCGCGACGGTGCTCTTCAGGCTGCTCGTCCCCAACACGATCAAAGATCAAACCCGTTCGGAGGCCAGCCTCCTCCTCATACTCGACGAGGTTACGGCCCAGTACCCCTGGGAGATGCTGGCCGAGCGGACGGACGCGGGCACCGATCCTCTGGCCTTGCGCATGGGCATCCTCCGCCAGTTCCAGACGAAGAACTTCACCGCGAACCCGCAGCCGTCGCGGGGGCGGAACGCGCTCGTCATCGGCGAGCCGAAGAGCAACCAACCGCGCCTGCCGGGCGCGCGAAAAGAGGCCGAGGATGTCGCCGCCGTGTTAAAGGCGGCGGGCTATGATGTCGGCGGCGGGGCGTTGCTCGGCGCGGACGGGCTCGAAGTGCTCAACGGACTCAGCGCGAAAGGTTACAAGATTCTACACCTGGCCGGCCACGGCCAGTACGTGAAGGGTAAGCCCGACGAGAGCGGGATGATCCTGGATAACGGCAGGTGCTTAAGCCCGGCAATGTTGGAAAACCTGCTCGTCTCCCTGCCGGAATTGGTCTTCATCAACTGCTGTCACCTGGGCCGTCTCGACGACGGGACGCAGAAATTTAACGCCGACGCGCCGCACGCCCTCGCGGCGAGCGTTTCCGAGAAGCTGATCAACATGGGCGTGAAGGCGGTGGTCGCCGCCGGCTGGGCCGTCGAAGACAAGGCGGCGGCGGCCTTCGCCAGGGTCTTCTACGAACAGATGCTCGACGGCAAGAAGTTCGGCGGGGCGGTCAAGGAGGCGCGCCGCGAAGCCCAGAGAGTCTCCCCCACTTCAAACACCTGGGGCGCGTACCAGTGCTACGGCAACCCCGACTTCGTGCTCGAACGCTCGGGCGACAACAGCGAGAGCGCGCCCCCGCCGGAGAACCGCTGTTACTCGCGGCGCGAGTACCTGGAAAGGCTCGAAGACATTGCATCGGACACCACCCGGAACGACGCCCGAGGCCGCGACGCGCTGCGCGCGCGGCTTGAGGAACTCGAACGAGACCTCCCCGACATCTGGCGGGACGGCGCCGTCCTCAGCGCCTTCGGCGCCGCCTGGGCCGCCCTCGGACATCTCGACCGGGCGATTAAAAGCTACGAGGATGCGGTGAACAAGGAGGAGGCGGGGGCGCCGCTGAGTACAATCGAGCAGCGTGCCAACCTGCTGGTCCGTTATGCCGACAAGCTGCGCGCGGAGCAGAGCGCCGGCGGGCAAAATGGCCCGGCCGCCGGGGCGAAGGAGCCGGGCAGTCTGATTGACAAGGCCATCGACCTACTCAAGTGGCTGCTGGGGCTGGGCGAGTCGAGCGAAAGGCTGTCACTGCTGGCAGGCTGCTACAAGCGAAAGGCCACCGCCGCGCAGACACCCCGCGAGAGGAGGAGATGGCTTGAGCAGGCGAAGGAGTATTACGGCAGGGCTCACTTCTTCCATCGGGATCATCGGGGCTCTATCAATCCGTATCCCGCGCTCAACTGGCTCACGTACCGTTTCCTCTTAGGCGAGTCGCTCGGTGATGACGTCGCGCTCTTTGATGAGTGTAAGGAGGCCGCCCGGAAGGCGAATGAGCTGGCGCCCTCATTCTGGAACCGCGTGACCGAGCCGGACGCCGAACTCTTGCGCCACCTGGCGGCGGGCGATGTGGAGCAGTACCTGGAAGAGATTATCACTCTCTACCGCAGGGCCTTCGGGACTGGCTCCACCCAGAGAGAACTTTCCAGCGTTACCGAGCAATTCAATTTTCTCAGCGGGATGCTCTCCGGCGTGGCGCGCAAGAACGCGACCGTGAAAAAGAATCTGGACGCCCTGGATAAGCTGCGGGCGACCTTCAGCAGTGCGCTTTAGGGCAGAAGAGAGTCGCGCGCCCCCATGATACATAAGGCACCTCAGTCTCGGCGGAGGTCCGTGAGAGGATATGCCGAAGGCGTACGAGGCGGTGTACGAGCGCAGGTTGAATGACCCGGAGGGGTTCCGGGCGGAAGCGGCCGAGGCGGTCTGTTGGCCTCGAAGATACGAGAGGGTGCTCGACGACTCGCAGGCCCCCTCCTATCGTTGGTTCACAGGCGGGCAGGTCAACAGTTGCTACAACGCGCTCGACGTTCACGTGGCGAACGGCCGCGCCGAGCAGCCCGCGCTCATCTATGACAGCCCTGTCACCTCCACCGTCAGGGTCTCCACCTATCGCCAGTTGCTCGACGAGGCGTCAGGGTTCGCAGGCGTGCTGCCCGGGCAAGGGTCGCGCGGGGCGACCGGGTGGTCATCTACATGCCGATGGTGCCCGAGGCCGCCTTCGCCACGCCCTCCGAACTGTTAACAGAGATTTCCCACTCCGTTCAGATGGATGTAACACGCCGCCGCTATCCTGCGGGTCTTGGTACCTACTACCTACCCCGAGGAGAATCCCGTGCACCTGTCGAAAACAATCGTGCGCGCGCCGCTCGCGCTGCTGCTCGCCACCGCCTCCGTTCTGGCCCTCGCTTGCAGCGGCCGGCAGCAAGGGGGCGCGGGCGGCGACGACATCAAGCTGCAAGGCGCAGGCTCGACCTTCGTGAACCCGCTCTTGCAGAAGTGGGTGAGCGAGTACGGCAAGCTCAAGCCGGACGTGAAGATCGACTACCAATCCATCGGCTCGGGCGGCGGCATCAAGCAGATTAAAGAGCAGACCATAGACTTCGGCGCGTCCGACGCGCCCATGAAGGACGACGACCTGAAGAGCGCCCCCGGCGAGATCAACCACGTCCCGCTCGTGCGCGGCGCGGTCGTCATCACCTACAACCTTCAGGGCGTCGCGAAGCCGCTCCGCTTCTCGCCCGACGTGATCGCGGACATCTTCCTCGGCAAGATCAAGAAGTGGGACGACCCCCGCATCAAGGCCGACAACCCGGACGTGACTCTCCCCTCCAGCGACATCACGGTCGTGCACCGCTCGGATGGGAGCGGCACTTCCGCCGTCTTCACCGACTACCTCTCGAAGGTGAGCCCCGAGTGGAAGGAGAAGGTCGGCGCGGGCACCTCGCCCAACTGGCCGGTCGGCATCGGCGGCAAGGGCAACGAGGGCGTGACGGGTCAGGTCAAGCAGACGCCGAACACCATCGGCTACGTCGAGCTGGCCTACGCCGTAAAGAACAACCTGCCCGTCAGCCCCGTCAAGAACAGGTCGGGCAGCTTCGTCGAGCCGAGTCTCGACACGGTCTCGGCCGCCGCCGCCGAGTCGCTCCCGACCACCCCCGACGACCTGCGCGTCTCGATCACCGACCCGGCGGGGGCCGGCACCTACCCCATCTCCAGCTACGTCTACGCCCTCGTCTACAAAGACCAGAGGGACGCCACGAAGGGCAAGACGCTCGTCGACTTCCTCTGGTGGGGCATCCACGACGGAGAGGGCTTCGCCAAGGAGTTGCAGTACGCACCCCTGCCCGCCGAGACGGTGAAGCGCGCCGAGGGCAAGATTAACCTGATCGGCTCCGGCGGCAAGCCGCTGCGCGCGGCGCAGTAGTCGAAGATGGGGGCCGGGGAGGGATGGTGAGTGCGCTCATCTACCCTCCCCGGTCACCGGATGAGAAGGATGTCAGACCCGCAACTCAAGACAGCGACCCCGACGACCGCCTACGGCGCGCGCGCCCGCCCTTGGAACTGGCGGCGTATGCTCTCGGCGACCGGCAACACGGGCGACGCCGTGTTCCGCGGGCTGCTGTTCCTGAGCGCGCTGCTGCTGCTCGTCATAGTCGGCGGGATGATCTACGGGATGGCGTCGAACTCGATGCTGTCGATCCGCGAGTTCGGCTTCGGCTTTCTGACCGGCCGCGAATGGAACCCGATCCGGGGCGAGTTCGGCGCGCTCCCCTTCGTCTACGGCACGGTCGTCTCTTCCGTCATCGCGCTCGTCATCGCCGTCCCGGTCTCGCTCGGCGTGGCAGTCTTCCTCGTCGAGCAGGCGCCGCGCGCCCTGGCGCGCCCCGTCGCCTTCCTCGTCGAGCTGCTCGCCGCGATTCCCTCGGTCGTCTACGGCCTGTGGGGCATCTTCGTCCTCGCGCCGTTCCTGCGAGAGTACGTCGAGCCGCCCTTGCAGAAGTGGCTCGGCTGGCTCCCCTTCTTCCAGGGGACGGTCACAGGGATCGGGCTCTTCACCGGCGGGATCATCCTCGCCATCATGGTGACGCCGATCATCTCGGCCGTCGTGCGCGACGTGCTCGCGGCCGTGCCCGTCAGCCAGCGGGAGGCCGCGCTCGCGCTCGGCGCGACGAAGTGGGAGACGACGCGCGTCGTCCTCGCCAACGCGGCCTCGGGGATAGCCGGGGCGATCATCTTGGGACTCGGCCGCGCCATCGGCGAGACGATGGCCGTGACGATGGTCATCGGCAACCGGCCCCAAATCTCCGCCTCGCTCTTCGAGCCGAGCTACACCATCGCCTCCGTGCTGGCCAACGAGTTCACCGAGGCCACGGGCGACCTCTACCTGAGCGCGCTCATCGAACTCGGCCTGATCCTCTTCCTCGTCACCTTCGTCGTCAACGGCTTCGCCAAGCTGCTCGTGTGGAGCGTGACGCGCAAGACGAGCGGCACCGCGAGGGCCACCTGATGGCTACCCCCGCAGCAGGCACGGGCCGCCGCCGCCGCGCGACCAACACCGTCATGACGACGCTGACGGCGCTCTGCGCCCTGGTCGCCGTCTCGGTCCTCCTGCTCATACTCGGATACATCGCCTACCGCGGCCTGACCTCGATCAACCTGACTTTTCTGATCGACACGCCAAAGCCCGTGGGCGAGGGCGGCGGCATCGGCAACGCCATCACGGGCACGTTCGTGCTGCTGCTGCTGGCCTGCCTGATCGGTCTGCCCGTCGGCATCTCGGCCGGCGTCTACCTGGCGGAGTTCGGGAACAACTGGTTCGGAAACGTCGTGCGGTTCGTGACCGACACGCTGACGGGGGTGCCCTCGATAGTCGTCGGCGTCTTCGTCTACGCGCTGATCGTGCAGCCGCAGAAGCACTTCTCGACGCTCGCCGGCGGGGTCGCGCTCGGCATCATCATGATTCCCATCGTGACGCGCACGACCGAGGAGATGATCCGGCTGGTGCCGAACTCACTGCGCGAGGGCGCGCTCGCGCTCGGCGCGCCGCAGTGGAAGGTGACGACGGGCGTGGTGCTCCCGGCCGCCGCCTCGGGCATTGCGACCGGCGTGATGCTCGCCATCGCGCGCGTCTCGGGCGAGACCGCGCCGCTCCTGTTTACGGCCTTCGGCAGCCGCTTCTTCAACTGGCACCTCGGCCAGCCGATGGCTTCCTTGACCGTGCAGATCTTCAACTACGCCGTGAGCCCCTACGACGAGTGGCACGCGCAGGCCTGGGCCGCGACGCTGGTGCTGATGACGCTCATCCTCGTCATCAACGTCACCGTCCGGTTCTTTACACGCAAAAAATTTTAGAGATGTCCACGCCAACTCCCACGACCGAACCGCGCGTGTCCGCGCCGCGCCCCGGCGTGCGACACGACGCCGGGCGGCCCGCGCCCGGGCCGACGCCGACCAAGATCGGCGTCAGCGACCTTAACTTCTTCTACGGACGCACGCAGGCGCTGAGCAACATTTCCATCGACATTCCTGAGCGCGCCGTGATGGCCTTCATCGGCCCGTCGGGCTGCGGCAAGTCCACGTTCCTGCGGACGCTCAACCGGATGAACGACACCATCCCCGGCACGCGCGTCGAAGGACAGGTGCTCATCGACGGCCGAGAAGTCTACGCGCCGGACACGGACGTGGTGAGCCTGCGGCGCAAGGTCGGGATGGTCTTCCAGAAGTCGAACCCGTTCCCGAAGTCCATCTTCGACAACGTCGCCTACGGGCTGAAGATCAACCGGATGGCGAAGAACAAGGGCGAGGTCGCCGACCGCGTGCGTGAGGCGCTCGTAGGCGCGGCGCTGTGGTCGGAGGTCAAAGACCGTCTTAACTCTTCGGCGCTGGGGCTTTCGGGCGGTCAGCAGCAGCGGCTCTGCATCGCGCGCGCCCTGGCCGTCAAGCCGGAGGTCGTGCTGATGGACGAGCCCGCCTCGGCCTTAGACCCCATCGCCACACAGAAGATTGAAGAGTTAATCGTCGAGCTGAAGCGGCAGTACACCATCGTCATCGTGACGCACAACATGCAGCAGGCGGCGCGCGTCTCCGACCGCACGGCCTTCTTCTGGCTCGGGAAGCTCATCGAGGTCAGCGACACGGAGAAGATGTTCACCGCCCCCGGCCAGAAGCTGACCGAGGACTACATCACCGGCCGCTTCGGGTGAAAAGAGCTGTCGGCTGTTGGCTGTTAGCTTTAAGGCCGTCGCATCCTCGCCGGGAAGAGCGCAAAGAAAGTTCGGCTAAAAGCTACCGGCCAACAGCTTCAAGGGTTTTATTGAAGATGGAACACCACAGAAGACTGGACAACGAACTGGACGTGCTGCGCGACCG
>JBJMGP010000119.1:0-19519 GCA_045807865.1 Pyrinomonadaceae bacterium | reverse complement strand
TTGGCCGTCCGGCGCGCGGGCGGTCACAGAGCGTCGCTACTTCATGGCTCGCCGCGTAGGACTTGACCATGTGGTAGACAGCGCGGCGGCTCAAGCCGGTGACGTGCGCGGCTTCGGTGGGCGCGCGCCCCTCGGCGACGAGCAGGACGGCTTGCAGGCGGCGGTCGAGGCGCGCCTCTTTTGCCTCGGCTAAAGCTCGCACGAGGCGTCGTCGGTCTGTGGCCGTGATCCCTCGTTCGGATGGCGTGGCTGGCTTGCGCATGAAGCCAGCGTAGTGTCAAAGAGCTATTCGTGCAAAGACTTTTGGCTATTCACTTAGCTGCGCTGCAACCGGAGGCCGAGGCTCAAGTCGTGGCGCTCGGTCGGCAGATCATCGAGCAGGTCGAGCCGCGGGGCGGCTTACCTGTGGCGGCTTCCATCGGCGGGCGGATATATGAAGCGCTCGGCCCGAAGTGGCATCGGAAGCAGCGGAAAGCGGGCATCATCCCGCGCGGCTTGCGCAACGTAGACTCCGAGAGCGCCTGGAGCAAGAGCGGCTACCGCGGCTGGGTGCAAGGCTTTCGGCTGGTGATGCAGTGCCTGGTCTGGCCCGCGCCCATCCCGCTCTTCGCCACCTGGCAGCCGAACAACCGTGGCGAGGGCAAAGTCTTCGCTGAGGCTCTCGGTAAAGAACAGGTCGCCATCGCGCCCGTGCTCTTAGGCGATGAGAGCTTCGGCACGCCCGAACTCGTGGCGGCCTACGCGGAATGCGGCGGCTGGCTGCTGACGCGGAAGCAGTTGCCGCGCATCTACAGGACGTTCAAGCACGAGGTCTACTCTTGGCGGAAGCAGACCATCGAGTTACTGTTCCAGCGCGTGCTGCAAGCCTTCGACCTGCGGAGGTGCCCGACCAAGAGCCTGCGCCGCAACGGGGCGTTCGTCATCGCCAGCGTGTGGGCCTATCAAGTCATCTGCTGGAGTAACTACCAGCAAGGTAAGCCCATCGCTGAAGTCAAAGAGCGGATAGACTTAGCGCGTTGGCGGATAGCCGCATGAATTACGCGCATGCTTCAGTTAATTATCCTCAGCGTTTTGGTGTTCACCCTTCCTGTCACTGGATGCGCTCAAGTTAAACGAGCGCCAGAGCCGCGGGGAGATTCCAATCAGGAAGCCGTAGCTGATTCACCAGTTGATCAGAAGAAAGCTCGCGAGTTGAGTGATAGCTTAGCTAAGGCTGTTATCGAAGACCGTACTAAAGACCTGTATCCGAAAATGGAGCAGGCTTTCCGCGATGCCGTGCCGGAAAACGGCATGAAGCCCTTGCTTGAGCAGATGTATGCGGCTTATGGCAAGCCACTGGAAGTTGAATACAAAAAAGATGAGGAGGGCTTTAAGGTTTACGGCGATGGTACAAGGAAGTCGATGCGTAAATTCTGGTATGCGGTTCGTACTTCTAAAGCGAAGAAAGGGACATATTTCCTGCTCACGGAAATCGTGCCGGAGGGAGATTCGCTGGCGTGTACAGCCTTCTCGATTGTAAATTTCCCATTGGGGATACCGCCGTCATTACAGTAGTGTTTTTAAATCGACGGCGAAGCATAACAACGGCATGCACCCGACCGCCGACACGCTGCCTGTCAAATACAATCAATCACTCGGGGCGGCGGGTGATGCCGGGCGTTAGATTTCTTCTTTGTTAGGTCAGACAAGTTCTCGGAGGCTCCCCGATGTCTCGACTCATGCTCGGCACTATTTGCGGCCTTGCCTACGGCGTCCTCTCGGCTGCGTCAATGCTGCCTCTTACCTTCCAGGATAAGACGGCCGCTCTGGCCGGAGCATTCCTTAACCGCTTCGCCATCGGCTTCGTGATCGGTGCCGCCCGGCTCCCGCTGCCGGATTGGGCGCAGGGGCTCGTCTTCGGCGTCTTGCTCAGCTTGCCGGATGCCATTATCACGAAGGCGTACGCGCCGATCCTCGCGTTGGGTGCGGTCGGGGGCGTCATCATCGGCATCATCGTGGGGAAGTGGGGCTCGGTTTAGCGAGGAACGAAATCTAACAACGGCATGCACCCGACCGCCGGCACGCCGCCTGTCATCTTCGACCAGTTCGCGGGGCGGCGGGTGATTGGCGGCGTTCGGCTGCTGCGGCTAATGTTTGCCGGTCGTATTGATGTGCGCTAAACTTTTGGCATGGGTATTAAAGAGATCGAATCCGCGATTGCGCAACTACCGCTCTCGGAATTAGCGGAACTGGCCAAGTGGTTTGAAGACTTTCAGGCCAGGGCTTGGGACGCGCAGCTTGAGCAGGATGTAAGAGCCGGCCGCCTTGATGAATTGATTAGACAGGCGGAACAGGATTTCGCGCAGGGGCAATGTGAGCCGCTGTGAGACATTACGCATCGCCGCGATTCTGGCGCCTGTACCGCCAACTCCCCGCCGATGTGCGCGCCCTCGCCGACAAAAACTTCAAGCTGCTCAAGTCCGACCCGAAGCACCCGTCGCTGCACTTTAAGAAGATCGAGAAACTGTGGTCGGTTCGCGTCGGCATCCACCACCGAGCCTTGGGTCTGGACAAGCCGGATGGGGTCGTGTGGTTTTGGATTGGCTCGCATGCCGATTACGACAAGCTTATCTCATAGGCACGGCAGCATAACAACGGCATGCACCCGACCGCCGACACGCTGCCTGTCAAATACAATCAATCACTCGGGGCGGCGGGTGATTGGCGGCGTTCGGCTCTAGCAATTTGGAGAGGACATGAAAGCACTTGTTGCCAGTCTTTTACTGTTCGTTCAGGCGGGGCAAGTTCCTGACAAATGGGAATGTCGCAACGGCTTAGAGCCTATGTCGCGTGAACAGATGAAGTGGGTGAAGCCCGCCAAACTAAAAGAGCGTATCGTAAGCTGCTCCATCCCGCGCCTGCCTCCGACCTACGACGCTCAGGGCACGGTTCTCTTTGAAGTGCAGATTGATGAATCCGGCAACATCCGGTGCGCTAGACCATTGGCGGGCGGCACCTCAGTCATGAGGAGTGCGGCTCTAGAAGCAGCGATGAAATGGAGATTCAAGCCTCTGGTGGTTGGTGGTAAGGCGCAACCGTTCCGAAGTGTCCTTTGGGTGCTTGTTCATTGGGATAGGTCTGAGGCGGCAAAGCAGTGTCCTCAAGATAAGCAGCGAGCCTAACAACGGCATGCACCCGACCCGTGACACCACGGCTTTCATCTTCAGCAGAGGCTTGGGCGGGCGGGTGATGCCGGGCGTTATGCTTTTGTCTTATTTCTTCGGGAGGGAAGCGATGAAACATTGGTCATGGCTGGTTTTGTGGGTTGCGCTTCTGTGCTCAGGTCTTATGCCCTCGCCAGTGCGGGCAACATCAGCCGCTTACCAGGAGAAGAAAGAAGGCCATAGGGCTGAGATAAAGTCACAGCCACAGCCCGAGAACGATCAGTCGCAGCAACGGGGCTATAGCGGTACTGTCACCGTCCGCGCGATATTGAGGTCATCCGGCAAGGTCACCGATGTTGAAGTCATTGAGATAACCCCCGAGGACTTGCCCAAAGAGGTGGCAGAGGATTGGGCCAAGAAGTGTATCGAGGCGGCCCGCCAAATTAAATCCAAACCTGCGATGAAGAACGGCCACCCCGCGTCACAGTACGTAAAGCTGCTTTACACATTCAAAGCGAAATGATGGTCCAAGGACGGGGTGCCTCCGCGTGGGCAAAGCCTAACAATGGCATGCAGCGGAGCGCGGACACGGAGGCTGTCATGTTCCATCAATCGGGCTGCGCGCCCGCTGATGCCAGGCGTTAGACCGATTCTTGTCCCGAGGGACTGATTTTCATGAAGGTTGCTGCTTACCAGGCTCCCTTGGGCGCTACCGTTTCGGACGGGGTCATTAGCCTGATTCGCGAACAGGTTGACCGGTGTGAATCGCAGGGCGTCGAGGTTTTGTGTTGTCCGGAGGGCGTGGTCGGAGGCTTGGCCGACTACGCGGAGCGGCCCGCCGACATCGCCATCAATGTGGAGGCTGGTCAGTTGCACGCCCTGTTGGCCCCCCTCACCAGTGACAGGCTCGCTACCATCTTGGGGTTCACTGAAATTGACCGCGGCCGACTCTACAATTCCGCAGCGGTCTTTCACAAAGGATCGGTCGTCGGCCTGTATCGCAAGCTGTACCCGGCGATCAACAAATCGGTCTACGAGGCCGGCGACAAGCTGCCGGTCTTCACGGTCGGCGACCTGACCTTCGGGATCATCATCTGCAATGACTCCAACTATTACGAGCCGGCCAGAATCATGGCCGCACAGGGGGCGACAGCCCTGTTCGTGCCCACGAACAATGGCCTCCCCCCGGGGACAGTGGCGCCAGAGATGGTCGCCCACGCCAGGAATGTTGACATCGCTCGGGCGGTCGAGAACAGTGTCTGCGTGATCCGTGCCGATGTCGCGGGGCGGACTGAGAGCTTGTTGTCTTACGGGTCATCCGGGATTGTCTCGCCCGACGGCGTGGTGCTTCAGTCGGCGCGACAACTCGGCCCGGACCTCCTCGTGGCTGATATTAAAACCGCACCTCGTAAAAATCGGCGTGGGTGGGACGCCGCGAGGAACAGTGCAGTCATGGACGAATACGTCCGCTTGGTAACGGGTATGCATACCAAGGCTGAACCGATCCCGCCGACATCGGTCTAACAAGGGGATGAACCGGACTCGCAATCAGCGTGGCTGTTATCATTGAGGTCGCGGGCTCGCCAGGTATCCCCGGCGTTAGACCTCTCCGACATAGCCTCGGTTGATATTACGGGCGGCAAGCCAATAACACGTGATGATGGACTTCTATAGCGCTCGGCTCCTTTTCATTTGCCTGGTCGATGACGGGAAGCCTAAGAAGAAGAATTTGTGTGACGATTCGGTCGTGGCCTTCAGGGCGCGGGATTTCGACGACGCCTTCAGGCGGGCAGTAGAGATCGGGAAGGCCCGTGAGCAAGAATACCTGAATGGGGGCGGCCAGAAGGTGCGGTGGGCGCTTGTCGAGGTGCTGAATCTGGATTGGGTCGGGCGCAAGATAGACGGGGCGGAGGTGGCCTCGAAATTACACTACCGGGTCTCCGCCAAGCCGATGCGCGCGAGGGCGAAGTTTCACCCGGAGAAGTCAAAACCGGATGGAAGTTTTTGATAATCCGAGGCGAAATCTAACAACGGCCTGCACCCGACCGCCGACACGCCGCCTGTCCTCTACTTTCAGAGGCTCGGGGCGGCGGGTGATGCCGGGCGTTAGGCTGCTGACTTGAGCGGAACAGGAGCCCGAGGGCATTGCTTTCATACCGGGTAGGTAGATTATGGCTCTGGTTGTTCGGCTGGAAGGTTCATGGAGAAGCGCCGAAGTACAGGAGGTTTGTCCTCATCGCGGCACCTCATACGTCCAACTGGGATTTCCCCTTTATGCTGGCAACGGCCTACGTCATGCGGGTGCGGATATCGTGGTTCGGCAAGCATACGCTGTTCATGCCCCCGTGGGGGTGGCTGATGCGCGGACTGGGCGGGATCCCCGTCGATAGGCGGGCACCACAGTTGCTGGTCGTGCAGATGGCGGAGAAATTCAGGAGTAGTGATGATCTTATTTTAGCCGTCCCGCCGGAGGGGACCCGAAGGAAAGTGGCTTTCTGGCGGTCAGGCTTTTATCATATCGCCGCTCAGAGCGAAGTGCCGATAGGGCTCGGTTATCTGGACTACGAGAGAAAGTTATGCGGCCTCGGGATGTTCGTGCTACCGAGCGGCGATGTTAACGAAGACATGAATAAGATACGGGGTTTTTACGGAGACATCAGGGGTAAGTACCCGGACTTTGAGAGCGAGCCCAGGCTTCGAGAAGAGACCTAATTGCCGGGAGCCGCCGCCTAACAACGGCATGCACCCGACCGCCGACGCGCTACTTGTCAAATATCTTCAAAGGTTCGAGGCCGCGGGTGATGCCGGGCGTTGGGCCGCTTCGCATTCAGGCGCTGTGATAGGATTGCCGCGAGGTGACGATGATGACTTTCACAGTCGAGTATGAGCGAGAGGAAGACGGCGCTCTTCGCAGCCAGGCGTGGTAGCCGCTCGCGGAGACCGAGAGCACGCGGCACAGGCCGCGCACCGGGTAATCGCGGCGGAACTCTTCGATCACCGCGTACCTCGGCGATGCTTAATCCATCACGTGTAATCAGTTCGACCGCCTGCTGGCGGAACTCACTCGTGTAAACCTGCCGTGGTAACTTCCCCATCGTGGACACCTCCAAGTGTGAGGCTAAAACCTGCGGTTGACGGCGTCCACTTTTACTAGCCTACCTCATTCCTCGATGAGTTCGCGTATCCGGGCCTCGTCAGTCAGTTGGTTGTCGTCAGTCGTCATCTCGCCCACTAAATAGTTCTTACCGTCAGCAACTCGTCCTCCGCCGAATCATCTCCCGCCGCGCCCGGTGTGGCGCCAGTCGCCACCGCCCGTAGGCGACGAAGGCCGCGAGCAACCCCACCACCAGCGGGACCGCCCCGGCCGCGACCCCGTCGGCCGCCATCGTGAGCGCCGTCGCGCCGATCATGATGACGACCAGTCCGGCGGCTGCCAGCGGTGTCAGCCAAGGCTTGATGCGCAGCAGCCCCGGCAGTATCAGGCCGAGCGCGCCGAGCACCTCGGCCACGCCGATGAAGTGCACGAACCACCCCGGCAGCGGTATCTGGTTGGGCGAGCCCATCGAGGCCAGCACGTCGGGCGGGATGACCAACTTCGTCCCGCCGGCGAAGAGGAACAGGAGGGCGAGCAACACCTGAATGATCCACAGCACGTAGGTCATCATTAAGTCTCCTCCGTCAATGCCTCACGCGAAATTAACAGCAGCCCGCCCGAGGGGCCACGCCGAGACGGAACGCAAATGAAAAGGCGCCGGGAGCCCCCACTCCCGACGCCCACGGCCACTCGCGTGGCCTGCCCAAAGTTCCACTCGTTCTCAGAAGGAACGCCCGTTAGGTGAGAAGGATGTTAACCTCCGGGCAGGCGGGCTTGGTTGCGACTTCGTTGCGAGAATAAGGTAAATCTCGATAGCGAATCTTCACGCGGGCGCATGAGGTCGGCCTAGGCGGGTGTCAGCGAAGGTACGGGGCGACCACCGACTTCCACAGAAGATACCCTTCCCGGTTTATGTGCAGCAGTAGGCCGGACGGCGGCGAGGACGATCACTAACAGCGGAATCCACTTCTGATACATGTACGGCCTCCGGAACTCTCACGACGGGTCTTCGTCTCTGTAACTAACCCAAATCGGGAAACGGCGCACACTGGCCGGCAGTACAATCGCCGCCTCGGCGTGCTATAGATAGCCGCAGGCTTTCCGTCCGGACAATAAGGGGGCAACGCACGCATGCGCTTCTCGGAGTTCGCACGCACGCTCGTGACGCTGGAGAACACCTCCAGCCGTCTAGAGATGTACTCACAACTCGCTGCCTTGTTCGGGAAGGCGGAGGCCGACGAGGTGGCGGCCGTGGCGTATCTGCTGGAGGGCCGGCTCCTGCCCGCCTTCGAGGGCGTCGAGACCGGCGTCGGCGAGCGCACAGCCGCTCAGTCAGTAGCATCGGCGACCAGGAGCACGCCGGAGGACGTGTACGCCGCTTCCAGTCGCCTCGGCGACCTGGGGTTGGCGGCGGAGGAACTGACACGGCCCCTGAAGCGTCCGAAGCTGTCTCTGATGGAGGTGTACAAGGGGCTGCTCGGGATCGCGAGGACGGGAGGGCGTGGCAGCACCGAGGGTAAGCAGAAGCAGCTCGCCGCGCTGCTCGCGCAGGCGACCCCGCTGGAGGCCAGGTACGTCGTGCGCCTCGCGCTCGGGCGCCTCCGCATGGGCGTGGCCGCCCCGACCGTCATCGAGGCCCTGGCCCGCCGCGAGGAAGATTCTAAGGCGGCCCGCCGCGTCATCGAGCGCGCGTACAACACCTGCTCAGACCTCGGGCTCGTACTCACCACCCTGTTCAAAGACGGCCCCGGCGCACTCGAAAGGTTCAAAGTCAGGGTGGGAAGCCCCGTCCGCCCGATGCTCGCCGAGCGGCTGCCGTCCGCGGAGAAGATCATCGAGAGGATCGGCCGCTGCGAGGTCGAGGCCAAGCTCGACGGCTTCCGCTGCCAGGTCCATCTGAAGGGCGGTAGGGTGGAGATCTTCTCCCGCAACCTGGAGCGGACTACGGACATGTTCCCCGACATCGCGGCGGCACTCAAGGAGGAGTTCTCCGCCAGGAGCGCCATCCTCGACGGGGAGGCGTTGGCGGTCGACGAGGCGACGGGCGAGTTCCACCCATTCCAGGTCACGGTGCAGAGGAAGCGTAAGCAGAAGATCGAGCAGATGGCCGAGGAGCTGCCGCTCCACCTCGTCACCTTCGACCTGCTCTACATCGACGGAAAGGACCTAACTCACAGGCCATATACGGAGAGGCGTAGAGAGCTGGCGGGCCGAATCAAAGGCGGCGGGCGTCTTCAACTCTCCGACAGCAAGCTGGTAGAGACGGGCGGTCAGTTACAGGACTTCTTCGACGCGAGCCTGGAGCGGGGGCACGAAGGGGTGGTCGCGAAGCGGCTCGACTCGGGCTACGAGCCTGGAGCGAGGAACTACAACTGGATCAAGCTGAAGCGGGCCTACCAGAGCGAGCTCAACGACACGGTGGACGTGTGCATCGTCGGCTACCTCCTCGGCCGCGGCTACCGCGCGCGCTTCGGCATCGGCTCGCTGCTCGGGGCCGTCTACGACGAGGCGTCGGACACGTTCAAGAGTGTCTGCAAGATCGGGAGCGGGCTGAGCGACGAGAACTGGTCGAGAATGAAGACGCTTCTGGACACACAGAAAGTAGACCACAAGCCGGCTCGCGTGGACTCGCGGCTCGTCCCCGACGTGTGGGTCGAGCCCAAGTTCGTCGTCACCGTCCTCGCCGACGAGATAACACGGTCGCCCGTCCACACCGCCGCGCAGGACGAGCGGGGCCGCGGGCTGGCCCTGCGCTTCCCGCGCGTACTCAACTTCGTCCGCGACGACAAGTCGGCGGAGGACGCCACGACGGCGAAGGAGATCGCGGGGATGTACTCACAGCAGCGCAGGAGCAGTAACAGGCCGAAATGAATACTGCGAGCCGACGAGATAGAGAATCAGATAAGGCTGACCAGGGGGTCGCCTCTGACGCGCGGTGCCGTCCACTTCAGTCTCAAATCGCTGCGCAACGACCTGGGCGGAATACAGGGCGTGCTGCGGGGCGGCGTCTACGCGAGGGATGCGCTGGTGCCCCGGTCGCCTTGGATCAGGGCGGCAGCGCCTCTCGCGCCTGCTGTTCAAGTCTCGCGAGGGGGCGGTCTCGTCCGCGCCGTGTGGAGGGGGCGCGGCAGGAGGAAGGCGTTCCGGTACGTCGTGTACGTCGAAGACAGGGACGGGTGGGGCTACTCGGTCCTACCCGCGGCGGAAAGGTCGATCTCACTCTCCGCCGGAAGGGAGGTCAAGAAGGTGGTGGTGACGGCCGTGGACAGGTTGGGCAATGAGTCACCAGTTGGTAAGTGACCTTCGGGCCCGGTCCGGAGGGGCCGGCCTGCCGGTTGTGGTGTGGGCGTGAAGCCGTCGGCGGTCGTGGCCTGGGTCGTGGTGGCCGTGGTGGGGGCGACGGAGGTGGAGGCCGTGGTGGTCGTCTTGAGCGACGAGTTGATGATGATGCCGCCGTCGGCGTCGGCCGTCGCCGTGATGACTCCGAACGGGTGCGTGATGGTGTAGGTGGCGCCGGCCGTCAGGTTGTCGATGCGGACGCGGATGCGGTCGAACGTGATCTGGTTCCCGATGGACGGCAGCGGCGTCGTGAAGGCGGCCTCCTTGGCGAGCACGAGGCGGACGTTGCCGCCGATGGAGCGGTTAATGCGCGCGTCGGCGTACCAGTAGAACGCCTCGATGGCCCCCGAGCAACCGCCATTCCTCGGGCCGCCCGCACCTGACTTTGCCTCACCCGCGGCACGACACAACCCCCACGCTTGGCGCCGGCGCGACGTTGACGCTGTTTCACCGTGTGACATCGCACGCCTTCGCTTGACTCACGGTAAAACACGCGGGTCGTTGCCGAGGTTCGTCTTCATCGCGTCGTGCATGCGAGTTAAGTGGCGCGGCGATTCTCCGCGAGCCATTCCGCATCGGGCCGTCCGCCTAGGGGCATGGCGGTTGCTTCAGCGTCGGCGCGTCTCTTTAGGCAACTCGCGGCCACGGCACTCAAAGAATCTTGCCCACGTACCCTTGACCGCGGGGCTGTTACACAAACAGAAAAGGACTCACGCCCTGACAGCGTAAAGTCCTTCGGTCACACCAACGTCATCAACAGAATCGGGCGTTGCCTTCGGCCACTCACAGCGGGAGGTAGCGCACACGAATGAGGACGACGCGCTCGGCGGCGCGCGGCCCTACGCCCTCGGTCTGTCCGCCGCCCAACACGGCCCTTTGAGCCGAAGCCCTAGAGGGTCCGCCTCCACCCAGCATGTTTCAGAAGGAGAATCGTTAATGGCACACATCTCGAAGAGAGATCGGACGAGAGAGAAACGGAGTGAGCTGGCCGCGAAGAACAGGCGCGAGCTGATCGCCGCAGGCTTCAAGCGGCGCGACCTGTTGAAGATGGGTCTGCTCACGAGCGCCGGGATGCTTATCCCGAAGTCGGGCCTGAGCGCCCGCCCGCTGACGAGCGCCGGCTTCATTTACGACGACACCCCGCAGAGCCGGCCGACCACGCCGTTCGTCGAGGACATGCCGCGGCTGGTCGAGAAGCCTTTCTTCACCTCGGCGGCGAGCCTGACGGGGCCGCCGCCGCAGGTCACGCCCAACACCGTGGCCGGCGAGAGCCGCACGGTCAACCACCAGATTCTGACCGGCCAGCCGCCGCAGAAGTATTACGAGATTCACCAGAAGGCTTTCCAGGCCAAGTCGCACCCCGAGTTCTCGCAGCCCTCGACCCTCTGGGGCTACGACGGCATCTTCCCCGGCCCGCTCTTCAGGGCCTACTACGGCGAGCCGATGCTTGTGCGGCACTGGAACGACCTGCCGCCCGACGGGCAGAACGGGGGGTTCGGCCTCAACTCGACGACGACCCACCTGCACAACGGCCACACGCCGCAGGAGTCCGACGGCCACCCCTGCTTCTTCAACGACCGGACGCACTTCTACGACCACCATTACCCGAACGTGCTGGCCGGCTTCCAGTCCACGCACCCGGCGCTGAATGCGGCCGGCATCCCGGGCGACCTCAAGGAGTCGATGCACACGCTCTGGTACCACGACCACCGCTTCGACTACACGTCGCAGAACGTCTACAAGGGGCTGGCCGGGATGTTCAACCTCTTCCACAAGAACGGCCAGTTCGACGGCGGCGACGAGAACACGGGCTTCCGCCTGCCCTCGTACCCGAACTTCGACATCAACATGGTCTTCAACGACGCGGTCTACGACTCGCAGACCGACCAGCTCGCCTTCGACCTCTTCAACCTCGACGGCATCCTCGGCGACAAGATGCAGGTCAACGGCAAGGTGCAGCCCGTCCTCCACGTCAGCCCGCGCCGCTACCGCTTCCGCTGGCTCAACATGGGGCCGTCGCGCTTCTACCAGTTCTCCATCCTCGACCCGACCAACAACTCGACGAAGCAGATCTGGCAGATGAGCACGGACGGCAACTTCCTCGCGCGCCCCGTCAAGGTGGACGGCGTCCGCATCTCGGTCGCCGAGCGCACGGACGTGATCGTGGACTTCACCGGGCTCGCCGGCAGAACCTTCTACATCGAGAACCGGATGGAGCAGACGGACGGCCGCGGGCCGACCGGCAATGTGCTGGGCGCCGGCCAGGGCACCAAGGTCTTGAAGATCGTCGTCGATCAACCGGCGGTGGCCGACAACAGCGTCAACTTCGACACGGCGCTGGCGAGTCTGCCCGCGGGCCAGCCCTACTTCTACGGCTTCCCCGACACGACGACGCCCATCCGCGTGACGCGCACCTTCAAGTTCGAGCGCAACAACGGCCAGTGGGCCGTCAACGGCAAATTCCCGAACTGCCTGGAGCCGCCCCGCTTTTCCATCAAGCTCAACACCGCCGAGAAGTGGATTTTCCAGAACAACTCGGGCGGCTGGCAGCACCCCATCCACATGCACTTCGAGGAGTTCCAGACGCTCGCCATCAACGGGCAGCCGCCAGCCGTCTCGGGCATCGTGCAGGCGGGGCGCAAGGACGTGCTGAGGCTGGAGCACAACATGCAGGCGGAGGTCTACTTCCGGTTCCGCGACTTCAAGGGCCTGCTCCCGTTGCACTGCCACAACGTCGTCCACGAGGATCACGCGATGATGGTGCTCCTTGAGATCAACGACACGGGGGATTTGAAGACGAACCCGTAGCCGGGCGTCCGGAGAAAGGATTGGCTGAACTATGAAGAACATCAGCAGAAGGAACGTGATGGCTCTGCTCGGCGCCGCGCCCTTCGTCGGGGCGCTCGTGGCCCGGGGCGAGACCCCGAAGCCCGCGCCGCGGGCGGAAGACTTCGCGTCGCGTGACAGGATCAGGGAGCAGCATTTCCCGAACGTCCAGCTCGTCACGCAAGAGGGCCGAAAGGTGCGCTTTTATGACGACCTCATCAAGGACAAGATCGTCGTCATCAACTTCATGTACGCGAAGTGCGAGGGCATCTGCCCCGGCATCACGACCAACCTCGTGAAGGTGCAGCGCCTGCTCGGCGAGCGCGTGGGCAAAGACATCTTCATGTACTCGTTCTCGCTCAAGCCGGAGCAGGACACGCCGGAGGCGCTGGCCGAGTACGCGCGGATGCACAAGGTGGGGCCGGGCTGGCAGTACCTGACCGGCGCCCCCGCCGACCTTGAGCTGCTGCGGCGCAAGCTCGGCTTCACCGACCCCGACCCGCTGGTCGATGCGGACAAGTCGAACCACATCGGGAACGTCCGGTACGGCAACGAGCCCCTCCAGCGCTGGGCCGCCTGCCCCGGCATGTCCAAGCCGGAAATGATCGTCGAGTCCATCGGCTGGCTGATGCCGGCGGAGTCGCGCCCCTCGGCGAAAGGAGAAGGTAAATGACGACCCAACCGCGAACCAGAAACTACCTGACCGCTGCGCTGCTTGCCGCCGTGCTCACGCTGCTCTCGGCGGCGGCCGCGCCCGCGCAGACCACCACCACCACCTCCGCCACCGGGACGACGGCCACCGACTCGACCTCGTCCTCGGGCACCGGCACCTCCTCGACGACGACCAAGCAGACCGCCGCCACCGACTCGACCGCAGTCACCAGCGTCGGCCTCAACGACGGCGTGACCAGCATGGCCGCCGACGCCAACGGCAACCTCTATGCGTCGCTCCAGTACACGAACAAGGTCGTCAAGCTCAACGGGGCGGGGACGGTCGTCGGCACCTTCGCCGTCGGGCGCAACCCGACGGGGCTGCTCGTCGACAACAACAACGGCGGCCTGCTCTACGTCCTGAACAACGCCGACAACACCGTCTCGAAGCTGAGGCTGGACGGCACGCCGGTCGCTACCTTCAAGGTGGCGGGCGACGGCCCCGTCCACGCGGCCCTCTACGGCGGGGTGCTCTACGTCGCCTGCGAGCGCAGCAACACGCTGGTGCGCCTCTCGGCCGCGGACGGCACGGCGCTCGGCTCGTCGCCCGTGGGCGCGCGCCCCGTCTGGGTGGTCGTCAGCGTGACCTCCACCAAGTACTACTACAACGCCGACATGTCGAGCGGCACCATGGCGGCCACGGACTCCACGGCGCCCCCCCCGGACTGCATTGATTGCAGCACGACGACCACTAACACGACCGCAGGTGACTCCACGACCGTGGACGCCTCCACCACCACCGACGGCGGCGGCACGGCGCCCCCGCCCGACACGACAACGAGCGGCACGATGACGAGCGGCACCACGTCTACCGACGCGTCTACGACCTCGGCCTCGGGCTCCTCGTATAAGACGGTCACCACCGTCAACGTCTACGTCTCGTGCAACAAGGCCAACGAGGTCTGGAAGGTCGGGTCGGACGGCACCCTGGCGGCCAAGTTTGCCACGGGGCGCGGGCCGTTCGGCCTCGCCGTCAACGGCCGCGGCGAACTCTTCGTGGCCTGCTTCTGGGACGGGGTCGTGCAGCGGTTGAGCAGCGCCGGCGCCGTCCTCTCGAAGACGGCCGTCGGCGACGGCCCGGCCGGGCTGATCTCCTACGGCGGCAGCACGCTGGCCGTCATCTCGAACGGAGCCAACAGCGTCACGCGGCTGTCGCTCACGGACGGCACGTTCATCAGCAAAGACCTGGTTGACCGCTCCCCCCTGATCGGGGCGGCCACGCCTTCGGCGCTGTGGGTGGCCTGCACCGGCAACGGCACCATCGCGAAGCGCTCTTTGTAAAAGGGTGCCCGCGCCCTCTCAATGCCCCCGCGGGTGAAGGGGTCTCCCCTCCTTCGCCGCGGGGTCTTTTTAGTTCGGCAAAAAAACTCCTGTGGCGGTCGGGTATTTATCGGAGCGCAGGAGGCACTGTCACAGAAAGGGGAACAATCAGGGATGTCATTCGCAAGCAAACTGTTCGCGCCGCGAGCACAGCAGGCGCTCTTCCTTCTGACCTGTATCTTACTCTGCGCCGCGGGCGCCGCTGCGCAGACCGCCTCCTTCGCCGGAAGGGACTATCCCATCATCGGCAACACGCACGTCGCCGCCGACTTCAACGGCGACGGCCGCCCCGACCTCGCCGGCGCGGGCAGTAACGTCCGCGTCGCGCTTAACGCCGGCGACGGGTCGTTCCGCCCGTTCGTCGAGTACCCGGCGGGCGGCTTCACGCAGGACGTGGCGGCGGGCGACCTCAACGGTGACGGGCGGCTCGACCTCGTCGTGACGAACGACAGCCCGCAGACCGCCCTCTCCGTGCTGCTCGGTAACGGTGACGGGACATTCAGCGCGGCCGTCAGCTACCCCAACGACACAGGGTTCGACTCGCCCTCGATAGCCCTCGGCGACTTCGACGGCGACGGGCGGCTCGACGCGGCGGTCGCGCACCAGGTCTCCTGCTTCAATGCGGGCTGCGTTGTCGGCGACTCGCTCTCCTTCTGGCGGGGCGTCGGCGACGGGAGCTTCCAGGCGCCGCAACAGCTCCGCGTCGGCTCCGCCCCGGCCCGCGTGGCCGCCGCCGACCTGAACAACGACGGCAACCTCGACCTGGCCGTCGCGGGCGGCGCCGGGAGCGTCTTCGTCCTGCTCGGCGCCGGGGACGGAACCTTCCGGCAGGTGCCCGACCTGACCGTCGTGCCGGGCACAGACAACACAGACCTCGCCGTCGGCGAATTCAACGGCGACGCGATACCCGACCTCGCCGTCGCCGCCGACGCCGACCACCGGACGGTCGTCGTGCTCGGCAACGGCGACGGGACTTTCCGCCCGTCGGCTTCCGTCTCGGACGCGCTGCTGGAGCGGCCCGGCGAGCTGACGGTCGCCGACCTGAACGGCGACGGCGCGCAGGACGTGCTGCTCGGGATGGCGAACTGCTGTACAACCAACGGCGACGGGATGCTCGGCGTGCTCTATGGCACCGGCGTGGGAACCTTCCAGCCCGTGACGCGCTACCTCGTCCCCGGCTTCGTCGTCGCTCGCGGGGGCGGGGCGCTCGTCGCCTCGGACTTCAACGGCGACGGCCGGCAGGATGTGACCTTGCAGGTGCGCGGTAACAGCCCCGGCACAACCGTCCTCGTCAACACCACGGGCAGCGCTCCGGCGCCCTTCGCCCTCGGCTCGGTTCAGCTCTCGCCCGCGAGCGTCGGCGGCGGCACGCAGGCCGAGGTCAACGTGACCCTCGCGCCCGGCTCCGTCGCGCAGACGAGTACGACGCTGACGGTGACGAGCAGCAGGAGTTCGGTCGCCACGGTACCGTCGAGCGTCCGCGTCATCGCGGGGATGACCAACGTCAGGTTCACGCTCGACACCGCGCGCGTGACGGCGACGCAGACCGTCACCATCACCGTGTCGAGCAGCCGCGGCGGCTCGCGCAGCGCGACGCTGACCGTCACGCCCGCGGGCGCCGCCACGCTCGGCTCGTTGCAGACACAGCCGTCCAGCGTCTTCGGCGGCACGAACGCGACCGGCGTCGTCAGCCTGACGCCCGGCACCGTCGCGCCTTCGGGCGGCGCGGTCGTCTCGCTCACGAACGACAACCCGAGCCTCGTCAGCACACCCCTCAATATCAACATCCCTGCCGGTCAGTCGTCGGCCAGCTTCGCCATCGGCACGCAGCAGACGGGGCTGACGACGCCCGTCAACATCACGGCCACTTACGGCGGCGTGTCGAAGAGCGCGACGCTTACGGTCAACGCCCCCTCTAATGGGGCGGCGGTCACTTCTGTCACGCTCACGCCCTCGTCCGTCGTCGGCGGCTCCACGCAGTCCGTCAGGGTTCAGGTTGGCCTCGACCGCGCGGCCCCGCCCGAGGGGGCGACGGTCACGCTGTCGAGCAGCGACCCGAACGTCGTGCGCTTGCCGCAGACGCTCGGCATCGCCCCGGGCGGTACGAGCGGCTTTGCGGACTTCACGACCGCGGCCGTCAGCGCCGCGAAGCAGGTCACGGTCACGGCCACCTACGGCGGCTCGACGCAGTCGGCCGTGCTGACCGTCAACCCGGCGCCCGCCCCGGCCGTGACGCTCACGGCCGTCGGCGTGAGCCCGAGTGCCGTCACCGGCGGCTCGAACGCGCAGGGGACGGTCACGCTCAGCGGCCCGGCGCAGTCGGCGACGGTCGTCAACCTCTCGTCGAGCAGCGCCGTCGCGAGCGTGCCGGCCAGCGTCACCGTCCCGGCGGGCGCGTCGTCGGCCACCTTCGTCGTCGGCACCACGTCGGTGACCTCGTCTGTGAGCGTGACGATCACCGCGGTCTCGGGGAGCATCACGCGTACGGCCACCTTGACCGTTAACCCGGCCGTGGCGGCCGACACCGTCTCCGTGCAGAAGGCCGAGTACGACTCTTCCAAAGGCACGCTGCTCGTCGAGGCTTCCAGTACGCGCTCGGACGCGACGCTACAGGTCTTCGTCACCTCGACGGGGCAGTTGCTCGGCACGCTGACCAGCAGAGGAGGCGGCAAGTCCAACGGGCAACTTACCGCGGCCGCCAACCCGCAGAACATCACGGTGCGCAGCAATCTCGGCGGCTCGGCGACGAGGGCCGTGCTCGCGAAGTAGGCGGCGACGCTGCGGAGGTTCTTTACAGTCTTCTTCGGGTAGAGAGGCTCGAAGCGAAGCGTGGCGGCCCCGGGGGACTCAAGTCTGCCGGGGCCGCCACGCTTCAGCCGACCCCTGCCGCTTGTTTCACCATGAAACAGCCACCCGTCAATCTGTCGCACCGCGGACACACCTTCCGACGCCGTCGCATGCTCCGGCGCGGGTTCACACGCGCGCACCGATGCGGAATGTGACTTGCTTTGGAGAGGGATAGGCGACATACGGTTTGATGCGACCGGAAGCGACGCTGCTCACCGGACGGAACGCGAGAACCGACTGTCGCTTCCCGAGAGACACCCGTGCCGCAGGCGTCACCCTGCTCTCACGACTCCTTCAAAGACCCGTTTCAGTGAAAGAGGATTCGTTCGTGAAAAAAAATCTCGCATTACCGCTCGCCTTCTCCCTGGCGGCTCTGACGTTGACGATCTCGCCCTCATCCTCTGTGCGCGCATCTCACGCGCACAAGGAACGGACTCAAGCCGAGAGCGGCGCCCGCCGTCGCCCGGCGAAGCGACGCAAGAGCACGCCGCAGCAGGAGGCCACCTACACCTGCCCGATGCACAAAGACGTTCACACCAAGTCGCCCGGTGAATGCCCCAAGTGCAAGATGGAGCTTGAGCTGGAGAAGCCCGGCAAGGCGAAGTCTGAATAGGCCCTGGCGCCGCCCGCGGGCCGCCACTCGAACGTTAAGGAGACCTACGTCATGAATCACGCATTAGGTATAGGGTTGGGCATGCCGGAGATGCTGCTGCTGCTCGGCGTTGTGCTGCTCATCTTCGGCGGCTCGCGTCTGCCGCAACTGGCGAAGGGCCTCGGCACCAGCATCCGCGAGTTCAAGCGGGGCGCAGCCGGGATGGACGAGGCCCCGGCGCTAGGCGAGGCGGCGAGCCACGCCAGACAGAACCTCGATTAACGACGGACGGGAGGCGGCACATGCACACTCTTCTATTCCTCGAATTCATCGGCACGTCCGAGCTGGTCGTCGTGCTCGTCGTGGCGCCCATCATCTTCGGCCCGCGGAAGTTGCCCGAACTGGGGCGCTCGCTCGGGCGGGCGATGCATCAGTTTCGCAGCGCCTCCGAAGACTTCAAACGGACTTGGGAGACGGAGGCGCGGATCGACGCAGAGCGTGGGGCGCTCGCCCCCGCGGCGGCGGAAGCCAACCTCGGCGTTGCGACATCGGCCCCGGCCGTCGAAGAGACTCTTAAGTCTCTGCACGAAGCGCCCGTCTCTAGCGGGCTATCGTTCGCCGGCCACGAGGCAGCCGCGGCAGAGGTTTAGGTCGAGACAAGCGCGGCTCGTCTCTCGGGCGGCGGATGGACTCGAACGCAGCTCTCAATCCTCCGAGATGGTAGCAACCTCACTCGATACAAGCCTTCCAGATGCCGGCCATCACCTACGTCCTGGCGCGGATCGGGCTGGTGGACGCGCACTTCCTGGTCTCGCACTGGAAGATCTCGCTGGTCGTCATCCTGGTGGCGGCGGCGGTGCTCTCGCCGACCAACGACATCCCGAACATGATGCTCTTGAGGCCGAACACTTTTGAAAACGTGCTCCTCACGAAATTCGTCCTGGTAAAATCCTGTTTCGAGAAGTGAAGGAGGCTGGCCGCCGGTGATTCGGACGCGCTTGTTCTTGCTATCTTCATTTGCACATCAGATGGAGTGATCCCTTCAACCTTTGCTCCGGTAGTTTCCGCGATGTGAATGCTTGTTCCTCCCACACCGCAACCCGCGTCGAGCACAGTGTCCCCGGAACCGATAGCCAAAGCGTCTACAACGAATCTGTTCGTGTTGAAGATCGCTTCGGCAAGGTTCTTCGCATCCTCATCCCAAAGTCCGTAGTGCAAAGCGTTCCGCGACCAAAACAGTGTGTAGATGATCTGGTGCGTGTCGTAGTACCGTGCGATATCTCTGGTCGAAACAGTCATAGCATTAACAGGAATCAAGTTTTGGCCGACTCCACCAGTCCCGAGACGCAGGCATTCAGCCCACCACTAATCCCACGCTCTAGGTCAGGTAGTGATAACTAGGAATTATGCTTCCCTCAAGCACGCGGCTTTGGCTGGTTGAGTCAATCAGCTTGGCCCGGCTAATGGCAGCGCTACTATTTGCCTCACTCGCCTTTCAAGATGTCCCCACTACTATTCTAGCGGCACTATACGCGCTCGCAATGTGCAGCGACTTGATTGACGGCTATTTGGCGCGTCGGCTCAACGCGGAGACCTACTTTGGCAAGGTGATGGACCTTGTGAGCGACAAGTCGTTGACGGTGGTTT
>JBJMGP010000118.1:0-10470 GCA_045807865.1 Pyrinomonadaceae bacterium | reverse complement strand
GTGTGCGATGCGTCCCTCGCAGGTGCCCTCGAAAGTGTGAAGCGTGCCGGCCGAGGGTTCTGCGAGGGCGATGACACAGACGAAGCGTGCGCGCCGCTCGGGGTCTCCGGTCGCGTCAAGCTCGCCGAGCAGCTTCGACATACGCTCGGCATAGGTCGCCTCGCGCCCCGCGTAACGAGCGGAGCGGACGCCGGGCGCGCCGCCGAGCGCGTCCACGACGAGGCCCGAGTCGTCCGAGAGTGTCAGCAGGCCGCTGCGCGCGGAGTAGGACAGCGCCTTGATGGTCGCGTTCTCGGCGAACGTCTCGCCTGTCTCTTCGGCCTCGTCGATGTCCGGGAACTCTCCGAGCAGGCGTATGCGCATGGGGAAGTCTGAAAGGAGCTGCGACAGCTCTCTGACCTTCCCGGCGTTGTTGGTGGCGACCAGAAGCTCGTCGTGTGCGCTCATATACAGAGTTGCATACAGAGTTGCAAAGTCGAAATACTTTGCTGCCGGCGACTTTACTGTTTAGAATCATTCGGGGCCTCGACGGCCCACTTCTCCCAAGCTATCGAACTCATTTTAGAATCCGCCCGCGCGGTCTGGCACGCGCACCGTCGGGCATGCCGGAAGAGTGAAGGAACTGTCCCAGCATCCCACAACCGCGGCAGCACTGCCGCCGACGCAGGAGCTGGCCGTGTGGCTGCGCGCTCTGCGCAGCTTCTTCAACACGGCCAACCACCCCCTGACCGATGCGGAGCGAGCCAGCCTGGGCGAGCGCAGCTTCAAGTGTGAGACGGGTGTTGTGCGCGACGCCCTCGTGCGCTGCCTGCACCTGCTCACGACCCTCGCGCGCGGCAACGCGCCGCCGGTCCAGGAGGCGACGCCGGCGGCCGGCGCACTCGGCCTCGTCGGCGCAAAGGAGTCGCTCGCAGACCTCGGCGAAGTCTTCAAGGACGTGTGCCGCCTGAGCGACGCGCTGCTCGAATCAAGCTTGGTCGGATTCGTGGCGTGGTCGAGCCTGGGCAGCCTCCTCGAACGCGAGCTGAAGCGCTCGGAGGCCGCGGGACTCATCCTCGCCGCGGGGCACGCGGCCGGCGCCGCCGAGCTTCAGGAGAAACTCGTCGGGCTCGCGCAAGGGCTGGTGCCGGAAGACCTCGGCGAAGATCTGCTCGAAGTCTTCCAAGCCTGCTCGCGCCTGCTCGCGTTGCTGCGCTTCGTCGAAGCCTCACTCAAGGACGACGCGCAGCTCAAGCGCCTGCTGCCGATCTTCACTCTCATCCACGAGGAGACACGTGCCCTGCTGGACTTAATCGAGGGGCGCGCGCTGCGCGTCGAGGGCCTCGAACGCGGCACGAGCGAGTTACTCGACGGCACGGCCTACGCCGTGCGGATGGAGTTGCGCAAGGCGTTCGAGCACGAGCTGACCGGGCTCTGCTCAGTGCGACAGCCGCCTCAACTCTTCGCGAAGGTCGAGAACGCGACCGGGCTCCTGCGCGACTGTTATCAGCAATCGGTCGTCGCGCTTGCGCAGAGCTTCGAGCCGGGGATCGACGGCGGGACGCTGTTCCGTTCGTTCTCGACCAAGCTCGAACAGTCACTCACGCTGCGGCGCGAGCTGTGGGGACTCGTCATGCTCGTCGCGCGCTCCTCGGCCGACGGGCACGCGCCGCCTGCGACGCGCGTGCTCGAAGCCCTCTCGGCCTTCGGCGAGGGCGGCCAGCGCTACCTGATGTACAAGGACTGGGAGTCGCTCGAACGCTTCGCCGAGGAGATCGACTCGGCGCGCGATGCGGGCGAGCTGTCGCGGACGCTCCACCGCTTCGAGGCTTACCTCGAAACACTCTTCGGACAGGTCAACATGCGCACCGTGCTCGCCGACCGCCCCTTCAACCCGAAGTCGCCGGACTCTTAAAACTACACAACTCAGCGCGGGGCCGCGCGCGTGACGACCTCGCCGAAGAGGCCGAAGGCAGAGCGCGTCCTCTTCTCGAAGCCGCCGTTGGCGAGGAGCGTTTCGGAGACGGCGTAGCGCCGCAGGGCCAGTGCCGCTTCGAGCCGGCTCGCGTCGCCGCGTCGCGCGAAGTGTGAGAGCACGGCGCGCGCCGAGTCGCGCTCGTCCGTGAGCGTGCGGGCGAAGGCCGTGCTTTCGAAAAAGCTGTGCGTCGCAGTCTGGAGCGGGTCGGCGCCGTCGGGCTCGTGCTCTTCAAGGCGCGACTGTAGGCAGTGGCGCACGTCTTCTTCCGAGCCCAGCACTAAGAATCCGTCCACGAACGCGGCCGCGCCGCGCTCCTCGTCCGTCGAGATAAGGAGTTCCGCCGAGCCCACGCGCTCGACGCGCGCGCCGCGGCCGAGATGTTCGAGCGCCTGCGCGCGCAGCGCCGCGGCGTCGCGGACGTTGGCAACGAGCACCTTGCCCTCGCTCGCCGCTTCGAGCCGCGCCGTCGCCACCTCGCCGCCGCACGCGCGCAGAAACTCGCGCGGGTTCTCGACGCCGTAGGGCTTGACCAGCGCTTCAAGCGCCAGCGTGATGATAGTCGCGCGCGAAACGTCCGTCTGCGAAGAGAGCGCGGCGTTCAGACCACGCCAGGCGTCCTCAGGGCTGCGCAGGTCGTAGAACGACACTTGGTACGCATCGCCGGGGAGCACGCGCGTCGCGTCGTCGCCCGGGTGTGCGGCCGGCGCGAAAGAGCCCTCCAGGCGCCGCGCGACCTCGGGGGGCAGAGTCAGGAAGTAACGGTCTTCGAGCACGCCGTCGCGCAAGCGCGCGCTCCAGCCGGCGGCGCCGAGCGTCTGGTTGATGAACTGCGGGAGGAAGGTTGCCAGCACGCTCTGCACGTGCGGCTCCTGCGACATGCCGCCGACGAAGGCGGGCGCGAAGACCTCGACCGCCTTCGCCGCGCTCCCGCGTGGGGCATATCCAAAAGCCAGCGCGCCCTCACCACCCAGCCGCCCGCGCAGCTCCTTCAACTGCTCGTCGCCCGCCAGGCTCGGACGCGCGCCGCGCCGCACGTCGAGGCAGGCGCGCACGGCCGCCTCGTCGTTGCCGACGACGGCGAGGCTCCCATCGACCGCCGCCACGAGCGTCCGCCGCGCCCCGTCCTGCTCGACCCAGAGGTAGAAGGGGACGCCGTCCACCTCCTTGCGCTCGAACGACTGCCGCTCGAACGTCCTGCGCGCGAAGTCACCGACGAACTTCTCGACGGCCGCGCGCGCGCGCCAACCGGGGCTGTGCGTCTCGGCGACGAGCGCCGCGCGCGGCGTGAACTTGAGCGTGGTGTCAGACTCCTCGGCCGCCCGGAAGCCGAGCACCGTGACGGCGACCTGCGCGCGCGCGAGGACGACGGCGTCGCTCGGGCCGAGGCCCGTGAAGGAGAGGAAGGAGGGGAGCCAGCCCGTCCCGCCCGGTCGCGCTTCGACGCCCGCGGCCGGCGCCAGTTCGCGCCAGGCGTCGGTCGAGGTGAAGGCGTCGATGATCGCCGGCAGGCTGTCGGCCTCCGCGTAGATGAGCGCGTCGGCCGGGGCGTACGCGCTCATGTCCACCCTCTGCGGGCGCGTGAGCCAGAGCCACGCGAACGTAGCGAGTGCCAGCAACAGAACGGTGACGAGCGCCCTCCGTACGGTCAACATATCGGCCCATCGTAACTTTCGTCGTGAGTGTGAGGCAAGAATGTAGGCTGAGCTGATTTGTAACACGGAGACACGGAGACACGGCTGGTTGCAATAACTCAACCGGCCGTGTCTCCGTGTCGAACTGTCTGCCCGATGTATAGATAAGGCAGGGAAATTTCTGGAAAAGTCCTCAAATCAATCCAGGAAAGGCATTTAAACTGTGAAATATCGAGGGTTAAACTTAGCAAAATACTGGTTGACACGGTTTGGCCGTGTGACTTATAGTCTCTGTGGAAGGTGTTTCGCCCACGCTCCGCCTTGTGCGGTGCAGCCTCGGCGAGGCGCCCTTGAGAAGTAGCGGCCGGCCGCGGAAGCGGGGCAAGCGTGCCCGCCGCGCGCCGCCTTTGAAACTCAACCGAGAAAGGCACACCAGGCGCGAGCTTGGGCCGCAAAGCCGACGGGAGTCGAACGAATTACTTCGACTCGGCCGGGTTGCCGAAGGGGAGATTCTTTAAGCCGCAGCGGAGCGAACCCCGCTACAGACGCCCGCGACGCACTCCCGCCTTCGGACGCACACAGCTTCAAGTCAGCAGTAAAACCCCTCCTCAAACTCCCGCGCACAAGGCACGGGGAGTAAACCCGCGAGAGATGAAGTCCGACACACAGCACACACCGGCGCCGCCGTCCTGGCGCACGACGCACGCGAGGGTTCTGCGCGCACGCGCGCGCCTCCGCCAACTCCACCGGCAGCGACAGTCAAAGTCTTCGAGGAACGGATAGGCTATGTTTAGAAAGAAACTCGGCAACAAGGGCCTCGTGGGCCTGGACATCGGTTCAAGCGCGGTCAAGGCGGTCGAGCTGTCGGGGAAGCCCGGCGCGCTCTCGCTCGTCAACCTCGGCTTCGAGGGGCTCCAGCCCGACACGGTCGTCGACGGCCAGATCATGGAGCTGAACGACGTGTCCGGCGTCATCTCGGAGGTCTTTACCAAGCACCAGTTCAAGACCGACCGCGTGGCCGCCGGCGTCTCCGGCAGCTCGGTCATCGTCAAGAACATCATCGTGCCGCAGATGACACGCGAGGAGCTTGAGGGCTCAATCGACTGGCACGCCGAGGAGCACATCCCGTTCGAGATCTCCGACGTGAGCCTCGACTACCAGGTCGTCGGCTCCGGCCCCGACTCGCTGAACGTGCTGATGGCCGCCTGCAAGCGCGACTTCGTCGCCAACCTCAAGCAGGCCATCCAGCTCGCGGGCAAGCAGCCGGCCGTCATCGACGTGGACGCCTTCGCGTTGCAGAACTGCTACGAGGTCAACTACCAGCCGCCCGCGAGTCTGGTCGTCGCGCTGCTCAACGTCGGCGCCTCGACGATGAACATCAACATCCTGCGCGGGGTGCGGAGCGTCTTCACGCGCGACGTCTCGGTCGGCGGCAACCAGTACACGTCGCTCCTGCAGAAGGAGCTGGGGCTCACCTACGAGCAGGCCGAGGCCGTCAAGCGCGGCGGCGAGGCGCCCTCGAACGTGAAGCCCGAGGAGATCGAGGGCGCGCTGGAGTCGGTCTCGGACATGCTCGCCCTGGAGATCTCGAAGACCTTCGACTTCTACCGCGCGACGGCCGACGACAACGACGGCAGCGTCCAGAAGATTCTGATCTCGGGCGGCGGCTCGAAGCTCCGGGGCCTGCCCGAGTTCCTCTCGAACCGCTTCGAGATGCCGGTCGAGCGGCTCGACCCGTTCCGCCAGATCAAGGTGGACGCGCGCCGCTTCGACCCCGAGTACATGCGCGAGGTCGTGCCCGAGATGGCGGTCGCCGTGGGGCTCGCCCTGAGAGGAGTGGATGCGTAAATGATCAAGGTCAACCTTCTAGATTCTGTTACCGAGCGCGCGTCGAGCGCCGCGGTCGTCGAGGCGAAGGTCGCCAACCCGGCGGCGCGCTTCTGGATGCTCGGCGCGGCCGTCGGCGTCCTGCTCGGCCTCGCGATGGTCTTCGACTACTACAGCGCCGCGGCCTCGCAGAAGAAGGCGAAGGCCGAGCTGGAGAAGCAGGAGCAGATCGCCGCGCAGATGGCCGCCGTCAACAAGGAGCAGGCCGACCTGGAGAAGAAGCTCAAGGACATCCAGTCGCGCATCGACGTGATCAAGAAGCTCCGCAGCTCGCAGCAGGGCCCGGTCTCGCTCCTCTCCGACCTCAACTCGCGCCTGCCCAAAGACCCCGACTTCCGCCTCAATAACATCGAGCAGAAGGACGGCGAGCTGACCATCCAGGGGCAGTCGCCCAACGAGTACGCGGTAACGCAGTTCGGCCGCAGCCTCGAATTCTCCGACAACCTCTTCCAGAACGTCAGCATCGAGGCCGAGCGCAAGACCGTCGTTGTCAAGAAGGAAGACTACGGCCCGAACGAAGGCCCCATCGACGAAAGGTTCCAGCCCGAAGTCTTCACGTTCACGATCAAGTGCAAGTACGGGTCAAACCAGCAACCCGACTCCGACCCCGCCAAACAGGGCAAGAAGAAGTAGCTGTGGCGCGCCCGCGCGCGGCACCGTGACAGACCGGAAGGAAACGAACGATGTTCAAACTTGATGCCCTCCAAGAGAAACCCTGGTACGTGCAGTTCGCCGTCTTCGGCGGGGTCGCGCTCCTCGTCTACGGCGGCTTCTGGTACGCCGTGACGAGCTCGACACGCGCCGAGACGCGCGAGGTCGAAGAGAAGGTTGAGAACCTCCTGCGCGCCAACGCCGGCGCCGTCGTCGCCTCGCAGCGCCTCAACGAGTTCAAGGCCAACTACGAGCGCGCCATGGCCGACTACGAAGACCTCAAGCTGCTGCTGCCCGAGCAGCGCGAGCTGACGATGGTCTTGCAGAACGTCCAGGATCGCGCCAGGGGGCGGCTGACGCTCACGAAGTTCGCGCCGCAGGAAGAGGTGCAGCGGGACTTCTACACGGGCAAGCCCGTCCAGATCGAGGTCACGGGCAACTACAACAACCTGGGCCAGTTCTTTGCGCAGATGGCCTCCTACCAACGCATCGTCTCGATCACGGACTTCAGGGTCACGAAGCTGAAGGATGAGGCCGCCACCCTGGAGTCGAGGGCGAACCAGACCGTCACGGCCGCGTTCACCGTGACGGCCTACTACGTCTCGCCCGAGAAGCTCCAAGCTCCGGATCCCGCGGCGAAGGGCAAGCAGCCGGACAAGGCCGCCCAGGCTCCGGACAAGTCCGCTCCGGCTAAGGACGCGAAGGCGCCGAAGGCCGAGACCACCGCCGCCGAGTAAGAGGGAGGGGCGTGCGCCGCGCGCGGCCCCGAGCGAGCAAACGTCGCAGTCGGAATGCAGGAAGAGTTTATGAAGAACAGACACACGCCCGTCACGCTCAAGGGTATCCTGGCGACCGCGCTCATCGCCGCCGCGGCGGCCACGGCGCCCGCGCAGACCGCGAGCAGCACCTACCGCAACTCGCAGAGCGACCCGTTCCGCAAGTTCAGGCCGGCCGTCAAACGCAAGGTCGTGAAGCCGGCGCCCGGCCCGGTCGCCGTCCCGCCCATCCAGGCGCGCATCGACAACTACAAGGCGCAGAAGCTGGCGGCGATGAACCTCCAGCAGGCGGCGCCCAAACCCACCACCGCGCTCCTCCTCTCCGAGGTGAAGGTCAAAGGCATCTTCCGCACGCCGCGCGGCTACGCCGCGATGGTCGAGGCCACGCCCATCAATCTCTCCTACGTCATCTACCCCGGCGAGCAGTTCTACGACGGCATGCTCGTCGCCATCGAGGAGTCGCGCCTCGTCTTCCGCAAGCAGACGAAGTGGACGGACGGCCACACTGTGGTCGCCGTCGAGACCAAGCCCTTGGTGCAGCCTTCGGTCGCCGACCAGTTGACCGCGCAGCGCGAGACGCAGGCCGCGGCGACCGCGACCGAGGAGAAGAAGTCCGACGTTAACGTGCTCATCGAGGCGCTCAAGGCCATCGCCGCCGGCGCCGCGCAGCAGCCGCCGCAGCAGGGCGGCGCCGGCGGCGGCAACCAGCCGCGGGCCGCGAGCACCGACCCCGCGTCCGCCCAGCCGCAGGGGAGACCCTAAGGCCCCGGCTCACGAACGACCCCGCCGCCCGACGCCTCGTCCCGCCTGAACTCGAACGGAGGTAAGAACCTTTCCAGAGGGCCGCGCCCCGCGGCGTTTACTTTGACAACATGGCCGCGAGCCTTCCGCGTTGTGCGGCGCGCGCTTTAAGGGCTGGCCGAGAGCCGGCCCGAACGAGCGTTAGCGCGTGGCGGAGAATGGCCCGCGGCGATGGCTCCGAAGGATGAAGAACATGGCACACACCAAAAAAATACCCGCGGCCGCGGCGAGAGGCACGCTCGTCCTCCTGCTCGTCGTCGCGCTGGGCCAACTGGCACTCGGCAACAGCCCCGTCGGCGCGGCGGCTGCGAAGCCGCCCGTGGCCACCTCCGTGCGCGCGGTCGTCTCCGGCACGACCACGCTCATCACCATCGAGGGGACGGCCCCGATGCCCTACACGGTGCGACGCCCCGATGCGCTCCACATCGTCGTCGAGCTGCCCGGCGTTGACGGCTCACAGCTCTCGCCCGCCTACGGCGTCTCTACGCCGCTGGTCGAGGGCCTGACCGTCAGGCACGCGCTGCGCGAGGGCGAGCCCGTCGCCAGCCTCCAGGTCGCCCTGCGCGCGCCCGCGCGCGACCGCTCGCGCCTCGAAGGCAGCCAGCTCGTCCTCGAACTCATGCCCGGCGAGGCGGCCGGCGCCGCCTCGCACGCTCCCGCCGACCCGGCGCAGACGCGCCCGGCGCCCACCACCTCCGGCCCGGCGACGCAGTCCTCGCAGGGCGCGCAGTACGGCCAGGCCGGCTTCGTCGGCGAGCCCATCAACCTCAACGTCGTCAACGCCGACATCCGCGACATACTCAACTACATCACCGAGCAGTACGGCGTGAACTTCGTCGTGGACGCCTCGGTCAGGAGCGTGCCCGTCACCATCAACGTGACGGACGTGCCTTGGAACTTCGCGCTCGACTCGATCCTGAAGGCCAACCGGCTCGGCGTCGAGGTCAGCGGCAACATCCTGCGCGTGGCGACGCTCGGGGTGCTCAAGGAAGAGGCCCAGATTCGCGCCGAGGAGGAGTCCGCCCGCACCCAGCTGCGCGCCGCGCAACTCCTCAACCAGCCGCTCTTCACCGAGTTCATCCGGCTCAACTACGCGCGCGCCTCGGGCTCGCTCTCCTCGACGAGCGCGGGCGCCGACTCGTTCACGGGCGGCGGCGCGTCGAGCGCGGGCGCGGGCTCGGGCGGCGACGCCGGCATCCTCCCCATCATCAAGCGCAGGCTCTCGGCGCGCGGCGCCATCGAGGTCGATTCGCGCAGCAACACGCTCATCGTCACGGACGTGCGCGACAACCTCGAAGCCGTCCGCAAGCTCATCCAGCTTCTCGACCAGCCCGAGCCGCAGGTCGAGATCGAAACGCGCATCGTGCTCGCCAGCCGCAGCTTCAGCCGTGACCTTGGCGTCCAGCTCTCGGCCGCGGTCTTCAACACAAGCCGCGGCGCCGGCGTCTCGTTCGAGAACTTCCCGAACGGCAACTCGGGGCTCAACCCCGGCGGCATCCCCGGCGGGCTGAACGGCACACCCGCGCCCTCGGGCGGGCTCGGCGCGAACAGCCCGACGACCGTCATCGGCCTGACGACCGGCATCTTCGGCACCGCGCAGATCGGCGCGCTCATCACCGCCGCCGAGAGCAAGGGCCAGGCGAAGGTGGTCGCCACCCCGCGCGTCACGGCGCTCAACAACCGCTCGGCGCAGATCGAGAGCGGCGCGCAGATTCCCGTCATCACGCCGCAGACGGGCGGCGGCGGTGGCGGCGCCTCGACCATCTTCACGACGACCTTCGTCTCGGTGCCGCTGCGCCTGTCCATCACGCCGCAGATCACCGACGCCGGCACGGTCATCCTCCGCGTGACGATGGAGAACAACACGGTCAACACCACGGTCAACGCGCTCGGCACGCCCGGCATCGACACGCAGCGCATGCAGACCGAGGTGCTGGTGCCCGACGGCGGCACGACGGTCGTGGGCGGCGTCGTCAACGACCGCGAGAACAACACGCAGACCCGCACGCCCGGGCTCTCGACCCTGCCCGTCCTCGGCAACCTCTTCAAGCGGAAGGCCGTCACGCGCAGCACCGACGAGATCCTCTTCTTCATCACGCCGCGCATCTACCGGCCGGACTACCAGGGCCGCCGCATCGACACGGAGCCCGCGACCGGCACGCGCTCGGTGACGATTGCGCAGCCCGTCCCGCTCGGCAATCCCGAGACGAACACTCCCGCCACGTCCGTCCCCGCCGGCCCGACGCAGCAGCAGCAGTTGCCGACGCCCTCGCTCCTCCAGCCGTCCTACTACCCTTCGACGACGAGCGAGCCGCAGACGGCCACCCCGCCCCGCCCGTAAAGGAGGAGTTCGCAGAGATGTTCAAACAGGCACTCACGGAGATAGTGGAACGCACCGAGGGCGCGACCGGCGCGCTCATCATGGGCATGGACGGCATCGCGGTCGAGCGGGTGCTCCTGCCCGAAGGCAGCGACGCCAACATGGACGTGGCGGCGGCCGAGGTCACCTCGCTCGTCCGCAGCGCCATGCGCGCCGGCACCAACACCGGCCACGGCGCGCCGGAGGAGCTGTGCATCTGCTTCGAGGGCGCGCGCGTCGTCGTCCGCCTCCTCTCCCCCGAGTACTTCGTCGTCCTCGCCATGAAGCCCGACGGCAACCTCGGCCGCGGCCGCTACGAACTCCGCAAGGCCGAGCTGAGGCTGGCGCGCGAGTTCGCTTTATGAGTAAGCGGTAAGCAGTGAGCAGTAACAGTTGAAGGCAGCCGAG
>JBJMGP010000117.1:0-11525 GCA_045807865.1 Pyrinomonadaceae bacterium | reverse complement strand
GTCGTGCACTCGCCGGCCAGGATGGCCACGTACTCGAAGCCCGTCAGCGCGCCGGTCGCGAGTTTGCTGTAGATGTTGACGCTCTTCCTGATCAGGTCGGGGTTCGACAGCGAGAGGGCCGGCACGGCGAAGACGAAGGGGTCGTACCCGGTAATCGTCCCGCGCCAGAGGCTGACGAAGGGCAGGGCGATCAGCGCCAGGAACACGAGCAGGACGAACACACCGCCCGCGTTATGCACCCACTTGCCGAGGCTCAGGCCCCGCGCCGAGACGTAGACCATCACGCCGACCATCGCGCAGCTGAAGAGCGTGATGAACCACTTACTGCCGGCCACCCAGCGCGCGCCCTCGAAGGCGTACGAGAGATTCGTCACCACCGACAGCCCGATGCCGGACATGACGAGGATGGCAAAGACCCAGAGGTTCCACGCGACCATGAAGCCGACGAACTCGCCCAGGGAGAGCTTGGCCCACTGGTAGAGCCCGCCTTCGAGCGGCATCAGCCGGTTGAGGTGGATGACGACGGCCGCCAGCGGGAGGTAGAAGGTCGCGATGGCGAGGAGCCAGAAGAAGAGCTGCTCGTCGCCCAGCTTGGCCGCCGTCCCGACCCAGATCGTGCCGACCACGAAGACGATCTGCGTCAGCACAAGATCCCACAGCCCCAGCTCCTTCCGCAGGACGGCGCTCCGCCCCTCGACCTCCCGCCCCTCGCGCCTTAACTCATCTGAAGCGACGGTTCTCGGTTCTTCCACACGCAGGCTCCTTACGAGGGAGGGTAATTCACATGGATGGACAGGATGAATAGGATAAAGCAATTTGAAATTTCAATTTGAAATCTTAAATGCCTATCCTGTTCATCCTGTCCATCCATGTGAATTCATTCTGTCGGGCGACTCCTTCATTCGGAAGAAGTGTGGTCGTGGACGATGCGCCAGCCGGCGTTGGTGCGGCGGAAGATGAGGGTGAAGCGGCCGTGCGGCGTGTCGCCCGCGCGCGTGAGCTGCCAGCGGCCCGTCGCCATGAGATAGAACTCGCTGAGCGGCTTGAACTCCAGCTCCGAGAAGGCGAGCGTGCCCATCTTCTCGCGCGTGTCGTAGCGCGCCTGGTAGCGGTCATGGACGGTCTGCCAGCCGCGCGTGAGCGTGTCGCCCGAGACGAAGGTCGTCCCGTTCTCCTTCGCGTAGCCCTCCATGTAGCCGTCCACGTCGCCGCGGTTCCAGGCCGCCGCCTGCGCCTCGATGACGGCGCGCACCGCCGCGACGTTCTTATCCTCGCCCGGCGACTTCGGCACGCCCTTCTGGTAGCCGACCACGACGACCGCCGCTAACAACAGCAGCGAGGCGAAGGTGAAGAATTGCTTGCTGCCCGACATCTTCTTCCTGCTCCTTTCGGCCGAGAGGATACATGAAATTTCCGGTTTGAAATTAAATTCTTCGCGCGAGCCAGGCGCGCACGTCACCGCGCATCTCGGGGACGAACTCGTGCGCGGCGTCGTAGGCCCGCGTCTCCACGTCGCGGGCGCGGGCGCGGAGTTGTTCGGCGTAAGGGGCGACGCGCTCGGGCGTGTAGAACTCGTCGCGCGTGCCGGAGAGGTGCAGGACGGAGGCGCGCGTCTCGCCGTAGGCGGGGTTCGTCTCCCAGTCGCCGGGCATGCCGCCGCAGATGCCGACGACGCCGCACAAGGTCTCGCGGTGTGTAAAGGCGAAGCGGTAGTTGAGCGCGCACGACTGCGAGAAGCCCAGAAGGAAGACCCGTTCGCGCCGGGCGACGCCGCGCCCGACGAGTGTCTCGATCAGGTCGAGCACGGCCTTGTGATGGAGGGCCACGGACTCTTCGGGCCGGAAGTTCGTCAGCCAGCCGAAGCCGTAGCGCAGGGGGCCGCCCTGCTCGCGCGGCTCCTTGATGTGCTGGTGCGGCCCCTGCAAGGCGGCGACGGCGAAGCCCTCGGGCGCGTGCCGGCGCGCCTCGCGCATCATCCAGCCCTTGTGGCTCCCGTACCCGTGCAGCGCCACGAGCAGCGGCGCCGCCTCCCCACCCGGCGCGTACACATCGTAATAGAGCCTCACCTCTGCCCCGAGCGAAAGGTCTGTCGTTAGGGGCTCGCCCTCTTGAATCATGGAATCCCTCCGGCTATTAGAACCCGAACAGGCCGAACGCGAAGCGGAGCAAGACCGCGCCGAGCATGACGAGGAACGGGTTGGGGCGGAAGCGGAGCAGCGCGGCGGCGGCCAGCAGCGCGATCATGAGCCCGACCCAGGTGTGGATGCCGGCGCGGCCGGTCGTCCACGCCGCGGCGACGAGCAGGCCGACGACGGCCGGCGTCACCCCGCGCAGGAACGCCTGCACCTGCCGGTTCGAGCGGAAGCGCCGGAGGCTTGAGCCCGCGACGATGGTCAGCACGAGCGACGGCAGGAAGATGCTGACCGTGGCGACGAGCGCCCCGAGCGTGCCCGCGACGCGGTAGCCGATGAAGGTCGCCGTGACGAGCACGGGGCCGGGCGTGATCTGACCGAGCGCGAACGCCTCGACGAACTCACGGTGTGTGAGCCAGCCGCGCGCCTGCACCACCTCCGACTCGATGAGCGGCACCATCACGTAGCCGCCGCCGAAGGTGACCGCGCCGATGCGCAGGAAGATCGAAGCGATGGTCAAAAGCAGCGCGAGCTTCGCCATGATGGGCATCGCCGCCGCGAGCGTCAACGCCGTCCCGGCGAACGAGCGCAGCACGGAGCCCTTCGGGGCGTCCGCCGTTTCATCGCCCGGAGCCTCCGGCCCTTCGGCCCCTTCCGGCTCGCCTCTGCCCTTCTTCGCCCTGCGCCAGACGCGCACGCGCTCTTTGACCTTCTCGGCCCGCTTCGCGCGGCGCGCGGGCGCGGAGGCGTTGTGTATCCGCTCCGGCTCCTCGACGAACTCGCCGCCCGCCTGCCGCACATGCTCGTCGGCGACGGCGCGCGTCAGGAAGCCGCCGACGAAGGCGCGCGACTCGGCCTCGGCCAGCTCGGCCCGCCTGTGCGCCGCGCGACGGCGGATGCGTCGCCAGCGCTGCCAGCGCCGCTCGGCGAACGAGTCGATGTAGATGCCTGTGAGCCCCGCGACGAGCACGACCTCGATCACCGTCGCGTTGAGGAAGATGACCGCGAGGCCGGAGAGGACGGCGATGTACCACTGCCATGGCTTGGCGAGCGTGCTGCGCCCGATGCGCCACGCCGTCACCGCGATGAGCGCGACGACCGCGGCGTTCAGGCCGTGGAAGAGCTTCTCCGTGTCGGGCAAGGAACGCAGGTGGCGGTAGAGGATGGCGAGCACGATCATCAGAAGCATCGACGGCAGCACCAGCCCCGCCAGGGCCACCGCCGCCCCGCGCCACCCGCGCAAACGCAGCCCCACGTACGCCGCGATGTTCCCCGCCATCGAACCGGGCAGGCTCTGCGCCAGGGCCAGCCCTTCGGCGAACTCGTGCTCGGTAAACCACCTGCGCTTCTGCAACACGAGCGCGCGCAACTGCGCCACGACGGCCAGCCCGCCGCCGAACCCCGTCGTGCCGACTTGCAGGAATGAGAGGAAGATGCCGCCCAGCGTCGCGGCTCTCGACAGGCGCTTCAGACGCCTCTGCCCATACCGCACGCTCCGCCTGATTCGCACGCTTCTTTTGTCAGTGTGCTCGACCACCGTCTTTGCCCGCAGTCTAACACACCGTCACATGCCGGGCCTTCCCGGGCAGTCGCGCGAGAAGGGGAAGACTACTTGAGGTCGTTCTCGCGGTAGAAGACGTTCAGCCAGCGCCCGCCGCGCCGCGCCCAGGCCGAGGTGACCGCGACGTGAGTCGTGACCTCCTTCCCCTTCTCCGCCCCTGCGCGCGCCGCCCGCTGGTTCTCCATGCCCCGCGCCCGCGCCTCGTAGACGAGGATGGCCGCATCACGGTTGAGCATCACGACCTTGAAGCCGCTCAGTGAATACTCGACGAGTTCGACGCCGCGGATGTAGTTCTGCATCAACTCCGTCTTCGTCACCGCCTGCCCGTTCGGGAACACGTCGTAAAAGTCCTCGGCCAGAAAGCTCTCGAACTTTTTATAATCCTTATGCCTGACCGCCTCCCACTCCTGCTTCTCCAAAGAGACGATCAACTCCTCCACAGACCTCCCGCCCGCCCCACTCTTACGCGCCTGCGCCTCCGACTCCACCACGCCGCACACCAAGATGAGAACGACGGCCAACACCTGTCGCATACCATCCCCTTTCGCTGTCGAGAAACGTGCTTCAGACGTGCCGCAGATAGATACGCCGTCGCAGTCGGAGTCAGATTCCAACCGGGGCCGTACTCACTCGGGTTCGTTAATTCACGTATCCGCCCGGCTCGCCGCCTCCGCCCCCCAACGGCCCCCCTTCGTCTTTACCCTCCACCGACGCGGGCAGGGCCGGCTGCGCAGACTCTTCTTCGAGGCTCCAGATTTCGTAGAGGTCGGGGGGGACTTCGGTGACGAAGCGGGAGGGTCTCTGAAGGACGGTCTGTCTGGAAGAGTAGTCGGTGACCATTAAGGGGTAGGTGATGTAGAGCTGGTCGCGGGCGCGGGTGAGGGCGACGTACCAGAGGCGGCGTTCTTCCTCTTCGCCCTCAGCATCTCTTAGCGAGCGGGGCGAGGGGAACTTGCCGTCGGCGGCCCAGAGGATGAAGACGGTGCGCCATTCGAGGCCCTTGGCCTGGTGGACGGAGGAGAGCGTGAGCAGTTCGTCCTCGTCGCCGCCTTCGACCACGTCTTCGGAGGTTAAGCCCTGCGGCGCGCCGTAGCGCTCGGTCGAGAGCAGGGAGAGTTCGGCGAGGAACTCATCCGCCGACGTGTAGCGCGAGGCGTAGTGCGCGAGCTGGCGCAGGTCTTCGAGCCGCGCCTCGGCGTTCTCGAAAGTGTTTTCGAGGCGCTCTTCGTAGCCGCGCGCGAGCACCGTCTCGATCTGGCGCGCGGGCGAGTTGCGCACCTCTTCGCGCACCAGCTCTTCCAGCAGAGAGCGGAACTCCGTCCAGCCCGCGCCGCGCTTCGCGGCCGTCGCGTCCGCGTCGCCCCTGATGACGAGAGCCAGCGGGTCCGGGGTGAGCTGGAGGCGCTCCCAGATGCGGTTGGTGGTCGCCGCACCGACGTTGGGGATGAGGCGGAGCACGCGCTTCCAGGCCAGCTCGTCGCGCGGGTTGGCGACGAGGCGGAGGTACGCGACCACGTCCTTGATGTGCGCCTGCTCGAAGAAGCGCACGCCTGAACGCACGCGGTAAGGGATGCCGCGCCGCGTCAGCTCCAGCTGTAGTTCGAGCGAGTGGTAGTGCGAGCGGTAGAGCACGGCCAGCTCACTCAAGGGCAGCCCCTCGTCGCGCAGCTCAAGCAGGCGCGAGGCGACGAAGGCGGCCTGCTGGTCGGCGTCGCGGCAGGGGACGAGCGCGGGCGCGAGACCTTGAGAGGGTCGGGCGGCGCGCAGCGTCTTCGTGAACTGCCGGCGGTTCGAAGCGATGGAGACGTTGGCGACGGCGAGAATCTCGGGCGTCGAGCGGTAGTTGGTCTCAAGGCGGAAGACGCGCGCCTCCGGGTAGCGTTTCGGGAACTCGTAGATGCCTTCGACCGACGCGCCGCGGAAGGCGAAGATGGACTGCGCGTCGTCGCCGACCACCATCACGCTGCGGTGCTTGAAGGCGAGCAGGTCCACGATCTCGGATTGCAACTTGTTCGTGTCCTGATACTCGTCCACGAGGACGTGCTCGAACTGCTCCTGGTAGATGCGCGCGACCTCCTCGCGCTCTTCGAGCAGGCGCTTCCAGTTGAGCAGCAGGTCGTCGTAGTCCATCACGTTGCGCTCGCGCTTGCGCTCCAGGTAGAGGCGGTCGACGCGCGTGATCTGCTGCACGAGCGGCTCGAAGTATGGGTAGCGGCGCGGCACCACGTCCGCGATGGGCGTGTCGGTGTTGGTGGCGAAGCTGATGATGTCTTGCAGGACTTCCGGCTTCGGGAAGCGCCGCGCCTTCGTATCCACGCCGGCCTCGTCCACGCAAGTAGAGATGAAGTCCTTCGCGTCCTCCACGTCAAGGATGGAGAAGTTCGACGTGTAGCCGAGGGATTCGGCGTGGCGGCGTAAGCACAGGTTGGCGATGCGGTGGAAGGTGCCGCCCCAGACGCGGCGCGCCACGTCCGCGCTGCCGCCCGTCAACTGCTCGACCCGCCTGAGCATCTCGCGCGCGGCGCGATTGGTGAAGGTGGCGAGCATGATGCGCGCGGGCGCCACGCCGTGCTCGACGAGGTAGGCGACGCGGTAGGTGATGGCGCGCGTCTTCCCGCTCCCCGCGCCCGCGATGACGAGGGCGGAGCCGGCGGGCGCCGTCGCCACCGCGAACTGCTCCTCGTTCAGCTCTTCGCGGTAGCGCGCCAAACGGTCGGGCATCTGCGAGCCCGCCGGCCGCTTGATGACGTAACGCTTCATACCTTACCGGCTTATAGCACGCGCGCGCGCGGCGCGTAAACGGGTCGCGCGCAGCCTCGGCTTTGCATTTGCGGCGGGCGGCGGGTAGGATGCTGGCCGAGGACTCTCCCGAAGATCAGAACAGTTGAGCGAGGTCTAGCGCGATGAAATTTCCGGGCGGCATGAACCTGCAACAGATGATGAAGCAGGCGCAGCAGATGCAGGAGAAGATGCAGAAGGAGATGGAGGAGATGGTGGTTGACGCCACGGCCGGAGGCGGCGTCGTCACCGTCCAGATGCGCGGCACCAAGGAGGTCGAATCGATCAAGATCGACCCCGAGGCCGTCAAGGAGGGCGACGTCGAGATGCTGCAAGACCTCATCGTCGCCGCCGTCAACGAGGCCGGCCGCAAGATCGACGAGGCGATGAAATCCAAGCTCGGCGGCATGCTCCCGCCGGGGTTGATGTAAAAGGACTGAGGACTGAGGACTGAGTGGGAGACACGCTCCTTCACTCAGTCCCCAGTCCTCAGTCCTCAATCCTCCTATGCTCGAATACTCCGAGCCCGTCACCAAGCTGATCGACGAGTTCAAGCGCCTGCCCGGCATCGGGCACAAGTCGGCGCAGCGGCTCGCCTTTCACGTCCTGCGGATGACGCAGGCGGACGTGGAGCGCTTCGTCACGGCGCTCGAAGAGGTCAAACGCAAGATCGTCTCCTGCACGGTCTGCAACAACCTGACGGACGTTGACCCCTGCCGCTTCTGCGCCTCGACCTCGCGCGACCGCTCGATCATCTGCGTCATCGAGGAGCCTTACAACCTCGTCGCCGTCGAGAAGACGCGCAGCTACAACGGCCTCTACCACGTACTGCACGGGAGCCTCTCGCCCATCCGCGGCTTAGGCCCCGAAGACCTGCGGCTCCAGAACCTCCTCCCGCGCCTCCGGCCCGAGAACAACGACGGCGTCGAGGTGCGCGAGGTCATCCTCGCCACTAACCCCAACACCGAGGGCGAGGCCACGGCCAGCTACATCAGCCGGCTCTTGAAGCCCCTCGGCGTCCGCGTCACGCGCATCGCCATGGGCATGCCCGTCGGCTCCGACCTCGAATACGTGGACGAGGTCACGATGGACAAGGCGCTCTCCAACCGGCACGAGATATAAAGCCGTCAACCGTGAACCGTCAACCGTGACCAGCGAAAGGCGGCTTGCCTTCTTCTGGTCACGGTTGACGGTTCACGGTTGACGGCGCTTCTTTAGAAGCGGACGTGCTCTTCGGGCGCGCCCTGTTTGCACTCGTTGCAGGCTTCGCCGGTGTCGTACCATTTGGCGTTGAAATCGACGAGCGAGAGGATGGGGACGGAGTCGGCGCCGGGGACTTCGAGGCGCTGGGACGAGTTGCGGAAGCGGACGATGACGGCGCAGGCGATGACGCGCGCGCCGAGCTGCTGGACGATCTCGACCGTCTCCTGAAGCGCCTTGCCCGTGCGCGAGATGTCGTCCACGATGACGCAGGGGTGCACGTCGCCCGTCTGGACGTACTGGCGGAACATGCGCTTGCCGTCCTCGCGCTCGGCCCAGTAGATCTGCTCGGCGCTCAAAGCCTCGCGGACGGCGAAGGCGACGGGGATGCCGCCCGGGCTCGGGGAGATGATGGAGACCTTCGGGAGCGCGCTCGACACGTCCTTCTCCAGCCTCAGCTTGCGCGAGAGGGCCACGGCCAGCACGCGCGCCGTGTCGTAGTAGCGGAAGGCGAGCGGCATCTGGAAGTAGTGCGGCGTGTGCTGCCCCGAAGGGTAGACGAAGTGCCCCTCACGGTACGCCCCCGTCTTCTTCAGCATCTCCAGCACCTCGTCCTGCTCCGGTATCAGTCGCGGCATCGTCATCGTCGTCGTTCTCCTGAAAAAGAAAGTAGGCAGTAGGCAGATGGCAGTAGGCAGTTCAGACAGCGGGCTCTCGGGCAGATGGATTCTTAACATCAGCCGCCTGACGGCCGGAAATCACGGGCGACCACCGACGGCGAGCTGCCTACTGCCATCTGCCTACTGCCTACTTTTCCCCCAGCATACCACTACTCGCGCGCGTTTACAGCCCCGCCGTCGAGCGCACGTTCGATGAGGCGGCGCTGGTCTGCGCTCAGGCCCGCGGGCAGCGCATCGCGCGCGAACCACTCGGCGCGGTCGATCTCGAAACCCTTCTCCAAACCTTCGAGCGCGGCGGCGCTCATGGTGCAGCGGAAGATGATCTCCACCTGACGCACATGCGCGAGCGAGCGGATGAAGGCCAGTTCGACGCCGTCGAGTGCGAGCCCCGTCTCCTCGCGCAGTTCGCGCCGCACGGCCGCCTCGGGCTGCTCGCCGGCGTTGAGGAAGCCGCCGGGCACGCCCCACCCACTCCCCTTGCGCAGCACGTGCCGCAGCAGCAGCACGCGCCCGCCCTCGTCCGACACCACCGCCCCGGCCGTCACCGTGAACCGCGGCTGCGTCAGCCACACCCCCGCCCTTCGCACGAACCGCGGCGACCCACGCCACACACGCGCTAGCAGACTCTTCAGCATGCGATGCATGTTAAAGGAAGTAGGCAGGAGACAGTAGTCAGTAGTCAGTAGAAATACATTCTCATGACGAACCGCGCGGTTGTCATCGTCAGCAGGGCGGGGCCTACTGTCTCCTGCCTACTTCCTTTACTTTCCCCGCGGCTCGCGCGTAAGATTCGTTTAAAGCCGAGGCGCGGATGCGCCGAAGTCCTACGCCTTTCGTACACCGAATCAAGAGAAGGAAGCCGACCCCCTTAAACCTTATGTCGAGCGAAGCCAACCAGACGACGAGCGCGGAGGCGGTCGCGAAGCAGGCGCCGACCGAGCAGCAGGAGTCGAAGCCCGGCCGGCCCAAACGCTTCGTGCCGGGACAGACCGTCTGCAACGAGAAGAACGAGAAGGGCAAGCTCTGCAACGGCCACCTCAAAGAGCTCAACACGCAGCACCCTTCGCGTGTCTACCTGCGCGGTGAAGACACGCTCTACCGCTGCCAGGCGTGCGGCGCGCTCTACATGGGGCCGCCGATGGGGCACGTGCGCGACCCCTCGAAGCAGAAGCGCTACGTCGAGCGCGACCTCGCGGCCATCCTCAGCGCCGCCGGCGGCACGCTCCCCGCCTACGAATACCCGACGCCCGCCTGGCGCGGTGAGCCCAGGCCCAAACAGGTCGCGAAGACGAGCGCGCCCGCGAGAACGCCCGCGCCTTCGAAGCCTGCCGCCGCAGACTCTTCCCCTGCGGCCGACGCGCACCGACCGGCCGCAGAGGCGCAGGCCGCCACGGGTCGGGCTTCGGCCGCGCCCCTGAGCCCGACAACCGCGACCGCCTCGCCCGCCGCCGGGGCCGAGACCATCTCAGACCTCGCGCCCGAAGCCTCGACCGAACTGACGCCCGGCGCGCCCAGAGACGAGCGCACGAAGGCGTCGGCCGCTGCCCCCGCCGCCCCGACCGCCGAAGCCAAGCCCAAGCCGAAGAAGGGGGCCGGCGGCTTCAAAGTCCCGCCCGAGCTTCAACCCAAGCCCGGCGAAACGATGGAGGAGAAGATCGCGCGCCTCAAGGCCACTGCCGAAGCCGCCAAGCGCGCCTCGGGCAAACTCTAGAAGGATTTCACCACAGAGACAGAGAGACACGGCTTGAAGACTTATTGCTTCAAGCCGTGTCTCTCTGTCTCTGTGGTTAATTCTTCCTGAGCCGGCCGCTGTTTGGTTCGTGTGTCCTCGTCGTGCTTAAATGCTCGGACGGACAGGGGAGTTTTTATCGAATGGCCCACGAGAACACGCTCGACGCGCGGAGGGCGGCGCTGGCCGTCATCGACGTGCAGGAGGCTTTCCGCCCGCACATCCCGGACTTCGCGGAGGTGGCCGCGCGCTGCGCGCTGGTCGCACACGCCGCGCGCCTGCTCGACCTGCCCGTCGTCGTCACCGAGCAGTACCCGAAGGGTTTGGGCCGCACGGCCGCCGAGCTCGCCGCCGTCTTCGCGGAAGGCTTCGAGCCCGTCGAGAAGACGGCCTTCAGCTCCTGCGGCGCGCAGGAGTTCGTCGCGCGGCTCGAAGCGGCGGGCGCGCGCCAGATTCTGCTCTGCGGCATCGAGGCGCACGTCTGCGTCAACCAGACCGCCCACGACCTGCTCGCGCGCGGCTACCAGGTGCACCTCCTCGCCGACTGCATCTCCTCGCGCACGGCGCAGAACCGCCAGACCGGGCTCGACAAGATGCAACGCTCCGGTGCCATCCCCTCCTCCACCGAACTCGCGCTCTTCGAGCTGATGCGCGACGCGCGCCACGAGCAGTTCAAGGCGATTCAAAAGCTGATTAAGTAGACAATGGACTTACTCTCAACACTCAACGAGCGGCAGCGCGAGGCGGTCGAAGCGAGCGAAGGGCCGCTGCTCATCCTCGCGGGCGCGGGGTCGGGGAAGACGCGCGTCATCACGGTGCGGATCGCGTACCTCATCTCCGAGAAGCACGTGGCGCCGCACAACATCCTCGCCGTCACCTTCACGAACAAGGCCGCGCAGGAGATGCGCGAGCGCGTCACGCGCCTCTTAGAAGGCCGCCGCTTAGAGAGCGCGCCGCTCGTCTCGACCTTCCACTCCCTGTGCGTGCGTGTGCTCCGGCGCGACATCGAGAAGTTGGAAGAGGGCTACACGCGCTCCTTCACCATCTACGACCAGGACGACTCGCAGCGCGTCGTCAAGGCTTGCATCAAAGACCTCGGCTACGACGACCAGCGGCTCGCCCCGCGCCAGACGCAGAGTGCCATCAGCCACGCCAAGAATCAGGGCCTCGACGCCGAAGCGTACGCCGCCCGCGCCGAGTACACCGACGAGAAGCGCGCCGCCATCGCCCGCGTCTTCAAGCTGTACGAGGAACGCCTCGTCAACAACAACGCCGTAGACTTCGACGACCTGCTGATCCTGGCCGTCCGCCTCCTGCGCAAGCGCGAGGACGTGCGCGCCCACTACAACGACCGCTTCCGCTACATCCTCGTCGACGAGTACCAGGACACCAACGCCCTCCAGTTCGCCCTCATCAACTACCTCACCCAGAAGCAGCACAACATC
>JBJMGP010000116.1:0-75182 GCA_045807865.1 Pyrinomonadaceae bacterium | reverse complement strand
GCCTGAACGAGCCGTCTCGGTCCAGGCGTCGCTGACGCGACGCGGCCGTGTTCATTGCCGCGCATCCCCGGCCTTGAAAGGCCGGGCTAAATTCACACGGCCGCTCCGCGGCCTTTTACGCACGCACGGCGTCGGGACTTTCCCGCCTCTTATACAGTTGCGCCCCTGCGAGGGCACCCACGGCGGCCACCAGCCAACCGACAAAGGTAGTCCCGTAGAACAGCACCACGATAAACAACTTGAAGGAGTCTCCGCGGCCGTCAAAGCCGAGGACGCCGAGAAAGAAATAGAGGACGAACATGTAGGTCACGAAACTCGCCAACGCGACGGCCAACCCCCTGAGGGTGGCGCGCCCCGCGCTACGCGTCGCCGCCGGGTCAAGAATCGACGCGCCCAGCGCGGCACCCCACCCCCCCGCGATGACCGCCGGCCCCGCGAGTATGATGAGGAATTTCAGGAGGAACTCGGGGACAGAGTCGGGCGCCTCGGCGGCACAGACCGCCGCGAGGACGGCGCTGCAAGGAATGGCGGCGGCGCGCATGAACCAATCGGCGGCATACACTCGTCTGGCTTCCGGACTCATGACGAACCTCCCGTAACAGTTCGACCGGACTGCGACCTGCACGGGGGCAAATCCGGTGCCGTCTATCGCGGACGCGTTCTTCGCGGGTTCTCTCGCCCCGCCGGCCGCGTCGGTCGGAGAAATGCCAAACCTTCCGGCAACGTTCGTCTTTTGAGAATCGGCACGCCCGGCCTGCCAACGGCGCGGCGTTGGTGTATAATTCGGGCGTCCAACGAACAAATTACATCTAAGAAATCTGGGAGCCAGAAGCCATGAGATTCCTGTTTTTGGCCGCGGCGGTGCTCGTCCTGCCCCTGCTCGGGGTGGCGCAGCAGGCGCGCGGCGGCGCCGGCGGCAGTAAGCTCTTCACCTACCCGTACACGATTGACGACCTGCCGAACGGGCTGCGGCTCGTCACCGTGCCCACGGACTACCCGAACCTCGTCTCGCTCTACGTCGTCGTCTCGGCCGGCTCGCGCAACGAGATCGAGGCCGGCAAGAGCGGCTTCGCGCACTTCTTCGAGCACATGATGTTCCGCGGCAGCGAGAACTACACGCCCGAGCAGCGCGAGGAGCTTTTCAAGCGCGCCGGCGCCGAGACCAACGCCTACACCTCCGACGACCGCACGGTCTACCACGCGACCTTCTCGAAAGAGGACCTCGAAGAGATCATGAAGGCCGAGGCCGACCGGTTCCAGCGCCTCAAGTACAGCCCCGAGCAGTTCAAGACCGAGGCGAAGGCCGTCAAAGGCGAGTACGACAAGAACAGCGCGAGCCCCTTCTCGAAGATGCATGAGGTCATGCGCGAGACGGCCTTCCGCAAACACACCTACGCGCACACGACGATGGGCTATCTCAAAGACATCGACGACATGCCCAACCAGTACGAGTACTCCAAGCAGTTCTTCCAGCGCTTCTACCGGCCGGAGTACGCGACCGTCGTCATCGTCGGCGACATCACGCAGGCGCGCGCGCTCGACCTGACGAAGAGGTACTGGGGCACCTGGCAGCGCGGCGGCTACACGGCCGACATCCCCCCGGAGCCCGCGCAGAAGGAGGCGCGCACGGCCCACATCCCCTGGGACGCGCCGACGCTCCCGCACATGGCCATCGCCTTCCACGCGCCGAAGTACTCGGACACCTCGAAGGAGATGGCCGCGCTCGACATCTTCCAGGACATCGCCTTCGGCGAGAACTCAGACCTCCACCAGCAGCTCGTCCTCAAGGAGCAGAAGGTGGACGTGCTCGAAGCCGACTTCGACCACAAGGCCGATCCCGAGCTTTTCACCGTCTACGTCCGCGTCAAAGACCCGGCGCAGGTCTCCTACGTCCGCGAACAGATTCTCAAGACCTTCGAGCGCTACAAGACGGAGCTGATCGAACAGGCCCAGCTCGACGCCACCCGCTCGCGCACGCGCTACAGCTTCGCGCTGGCGATGAACAGCAACGACAACATCGCCTCGGCGCTCGCGCCCTACATCGCCCTGGAGCGCACGCCCGAGACGCTCAACCGTCTCTTCGCGACCTACCAGACCGTGACGCCCGCCGACATCCGCGACGCGGTCAAGAAGTACTTCCGCGAGGAGAGCCGGACAATCGTCACGCTCGCCACCAAGGGGCAGAACCTCGCGGCGCTCGGCCGCGCGCACGTGGAGGGACAGGACTGATGAGACGCACAATCAGCACCCTCCTTGTCGCCCTCTTCATCTCCGCGCCGCTCCCGGCCGACGCGCAGAGGCGCGGCCGCACGGCCCCGAAACAGACGATGTCAAGCAGCACACAGCCGACCAACTCCTCGAAGGCCCCGGCCCCGATTGCCTCGGTGCTTGAGCCTTCGCAGTCGCCGCTCGTCTCCTTCCGCCTGCTCTTCATGACGGGCGCGGCCGGCGACCCGGCCGGCAAGGAGGGCGTGGCGGCGCTGACGGCCGCGATGCTCTCCGAGGGCGGCTCGCGCGCGATGCCCTACGAGCAGATCACCGAGGCGTTCTACCCGATGGCCGCCGGCTTCGGCTCGCAGGTGGACAAGGAGATGACCGTCTTCGCGGGCACGACGCACGTCGATAACCTGGAGAAGTATTACGGCATCATCCGCGAGATGCTCCTCGACCCGGGCTTCCGCGAGGACGACTTCGCGCGCCTCAAGGACGACGCCGTCACCTACCTCACGACCTCCCTGCGGCAGGGCAACGACGAGGAGCTGGGCAAGGAGTACCTCTACCAGATTCTCTACGCCGGCCACCCGTACGGGCACAACAACACGGGCAGCGTCTCTTCGCTCCAGAAGCTGACGCTCGACGACGTGCGCAACTTCTACAGACAGAACTACACGCAGGCCAACCTCGTCATCGGCCTCGCGGGCGGCTACCCCTCGGACTTCGCGGCGAAGGTCGCGGCCGACTTCGCCAGGCTCCCCGCGGGCGGCGGCGCACCACGCAAGTACGCGCAGCCTAAAGTCGCGCCGGGCATGCGCGTCGAGATCATCCAGCGCGAGACGCGCGCGACGGCCATCTCGATGGGCTTCCCCATCCCCGTCAACCGCTCGCACAAGGACTGGCCGGCGCTCGCGCTCGTCGCCTCTTATCTGGGTCAGCACCGCTCCTCGGTGAGCCACCTCTACCAGAGGCTGCGCGAGGCGCGGGGGCTGAATTACGGCGACTACGCGTACGTCGAATACTTCCCGCGCGGCATGTTCCAGTTCACGCCCGACCCGAACCTCGGCCGCTCGTCGCAGATCTTCCAGGTCTGGATTCGCCCCGTCGAGCCGCAGAACTCTCTCTTCGCGCTGCGCGCCGCGCTCTACGAGTACGACAAGCTCTTGCAGGGGGGGATGAGTCAGGAGGACTTCGACGCCATCCGGCAGTTCCTCATCAAGTACGCGAACGTCTTGACGGCGACGCAGGGCGAGCGGTTGGGGTACGCGCTCGACAGCCGCTACTACGGCACGCCCGAGTATACGGCCTTCATCCGCGCGGGCCTGTCGAAGCTGACGCTGACGGACGTGAACCGCGCCATCAAGCAGTACCTCGCCACCGACCGGATGCGCGTCGTCATCATCACGAAGGACGCCGAATCCTTGCGCGACGCCATCGTCAAGGGCACGCCCTCGCCCATCACCTACAACTCGCCGAAGCCCGCCGACATCCTGGCCGAGGACAAGATCATCGAGCGCTACAAGGTCAACGTCCGCCCCGACCAGGTCGTCATCGTGCCGGTGGACAAGGTCTTTCAGTAAGAATGAGTAGCCAGTAGACAGTAGGAAACAGATGCGGCGCGTTCGGTTATTAAGCCGGGCGCGCCGCATTGTCTTTCTACTGTCTACTGGCTACTGTCTACTCTCCTATTCCCCCATCTCGGTCGAGTAGAGCACGCCGTACATCTCGTCCTCGTGCTGGGTGAAGTATTTGCCTTGGCTGGCGAGCATGATGTTGACGTACTGCGTCTGCCCCTTGTACTTGCGGTAGCCTATCCACTGTAGCCGCTGCGAGTCGCCGCTGTCTTCGGGCGCGGCCTCGCGGAAGATGACGCCTGTGACGCCGCCGAGCTTGAGCCAGCGCACCTCGCTGACCTCGCCGTTCTGCTTGCGCGTCAGCGCCTGTGTGTACGTGCCCTGGTTGGCCATGTCCGCGGGGAAGTCCGCGCTCATCGGCGAGATGTTGACGAGGAGGAAAGCCCTGTCGGACGTGCCGGGCGAACTCCAGTTAAAGGACGTGCTGCTCACCGAGTCCTTCTTCCACCTCTGCGGCACCGTCCACGTAATCTCCTGCTGCTCCCACTCGGCCGCCTGCCCGCCGGCGATGGCCGCCTGCTGCGCGGCGGTGGGCTCCGGCGCCTCGGCCTCTTCGGCGCTACTACTGCTACTGCTGCTGCTACTACTACTACTGCCGCCGCCGCCTTTCGTGAGCCCCTTGAGCGCCTCGTTGCCCCTCACGCTCGCCTTCTCCTGCGCCTGACGGCTGAGGTACCAGAGCAGGCCGCCGCCCGCGACGGTCACCAGTGCCCCGCCGCCGATGACGAGCACGAGGACGACGATCAGCACTTTGACGCCCGTGCACATGCCCTTCTTCGCGGGCGGCTGCGGAGGCATGCCGTAGCCTTGCGGCGGCTGTTGCGGCGGGGGCGGCGCGGGGTTGTTGTAGTTCTGCATGGATAAAATCTCCTTTGGAGGGGTCTTCCGCGGTCTGGAGTTCGGCGCGGGACTATATCACGAGCCGGCACGGGCGGGGAGGTTTTTCTGGCGGCGTTGCGCGGCCGCGCTTGCCCGCGGGCGCGGGCGCAAGTTAAGTTCGGGGCGCCGCATTTAACTCCAGGACTCTACGGGGGAAGGTATGGTCTGGCTCTACCTGCTCGTCTGTCTCGTGGCCGGCGCGCTGATGCCCTTACAGGCGGGGGTCAACGCGCAGCTCGCGCGCTGGGTCGGGAACCCCTTGACGGCCTCGCTCATCTCGTTCGCGGTCGGGACGCTCGCGCTCTTCGCCTACAACGCGGCCGCGCGCCCGCAGCTTTCGCCGCTCGCCTCGTTCGCCGCGGCGCCCTGGTGGGTGTGGGCCGGCGGACTCTTCGGCGCCGTCTTCGTGACGGCGGCGGCGGCCTTCGCCCCGCGCCTGGGTGCGGCCACCTTCATCTCGATCACCATCGCCGGGCAGGTGCTCGTCTCGATCCTGCTCGACCACTTCGGCGTCGTCGGCTTCGCCGCGCGCCCCGTCACCGCCCCCCGCCTCCTCGGCGCCCTGCTACTTATCGCGGGCGTGCTGCTCGTGAGGAAGTATTAAAGCGGTTTTCATTCTAGCGCGTGCGAGTGCGTATGGAGCGGCCATTTAACACAGAGACACAGAGACACGGAGACACAGCTGGTTGAGTCATATCTCTTCAAGCTGTGTCTCTGTGCCTCTGTGTCTCTGTGTTGAAGCTCTCGGTTACACTCAACTGCAAACTGCCTACTGTCAGAAACTCGCGCAGGAGGTTCTGCGCGACGCGCCTGCGGTAGCGCGCCGTCGAGCGCACGTCGTCGATGGGCGTGACCTCGCGCCCTAGTTCATCCGACGCGGCCTTCAACACCTCTTCGTCGAGCCGGCGGCCCCGGAGCACCTCCTCCGTGCGCAGGCATCTCAGGACGACGGGCGCGACGCTCCCCAGCGCGACGCGCACCTCCTTCAGAGTCTCCCCCTCGACCTCCGCCAACGCCGCGAAGCAGACCTTCGAGATGGCCTGCGCGCGCCGCGTCCCGACCTTGCGGTAGAAGTGTCGCGCGCCCGCGCGCGGCTTCGGCAAGAGGACGGCCGCGATCAACTCATCCGGGCGCATCAAGGTCTGCTTGTAGCCCGTGTGGAAGTCTGCATAAAGGATGCGGCGCGTGCCTCCGGCCGAGACCAGCTCGACCTCCGCCCCGTACGCTAACAACGCGGGCGGCGTGTCGGCCGCTGGGCTGGCGTTGGCGATGTTGCCGCCGACGGTGCCGCGGTTCTGGATGGCGATGCCGCCCGTCTCGCGCGCGGCCTGCCCGAGCATCGGGAAGAGACGCCCCAGCAGAACGCTCCGGCGCACGTCCGTGTATGTCGTCAGAGCGCCCACGCGCACGAAGCCGTCCGACTCCTCGACCCCGCGCAATTCCTTCAGGTGGCGGATGCCGAAGAACTTCCTGTGCTCAAGCTTCCCCGCCTCCAGCAGCACCATCAGGTCAGTCCCGCCCGCGAACGGCCGCCACACGCCCGGCCCCTCGCGCAGGAGGGCCAGCGCCTCGTCGAGCGTGCGCGGCACGAGCATCTCGTAACCCGGCAGGTAGGCCCTCATCTCTCTTTCACCGCGTGGACGACCGCGTCGAAAATCTTCATGTAGCCCGTACAGCGGCAGAGGTTGCCGGCCAGGCCCTCACGGATGTCGGCCTCGGTCGGCGCGGGCGTCTGCTTCAGGAGGTTGACGGCCGCGAGCACCATCCCCGGCGTGCAGATGCCGCACTGCGCGCCGCCGCACTCGACCATCGCCTGCTGGACGGCGTGCAGACGTTCGCCGTCGGCGACTCCCTCGACCGTCCGCACGTCCGACCCTTCAGCCTGCGCCAAGGGTACGAGGCAGCTGTTGACCAGCTCGCCGTCCAACAGCACGGAGCAGGCGCCGCACTCGCCCTCGCCGCAGCCCTCCTTCGTCCCCGTCAAGGATAGTTCCTCACGCAGCACGTCGAGCAGCCGCGCGAAAGGGTATGCGTCCAAAGTCACGGCCTCGCCGTTGACGATGCAGCGGACTGAAATTTTGCCCGGGGCTTCTGACATCTTAAGTTAAGGCGCCGGCCGCCTCCCCTTCGAGCGCCTCCATGACGGCCTCGGGCGTGAGCGGCACGTGGTCGAAGGCGACGCCGGTCGCGTGCTCGATGGCGTTGAGGATGGCCGGGGCGGGGCCGTCCATCGGCAGCTCGCCGATGCCCTTGGCGCCGCCGGGGCCGCCCGCGTACGGGTTCTCGAAGAAGTGGACGCGGATCGGGGGAATGTCGGCGGAGGTCGGGATGATGTAGTTCGTCATCTGCCCGTTCGCCATCCGCCCGTCGCGCCACACGACGTTCTCATACAGAGACCAACCGATGCCCTGCGCCACGCCGCCCTCGATCTGCCCGGCCGCCAGGACGGGATGAATCACGCGGCCCACCTCCTGCACGGCCACGAAGTCCTCGACGCGCGTCTCGTACGTTAAGGTGTCCACGCTCACCTCCGCGACGTAGACGGCCCAGGCGTAAGCGCCGTAGGCGTCGCCGCGGTAGTGCTCGTCGTCCCACTCGATGTCGGCGGGCTGCTGGTACTGCACGTGCGTCTTGAGCGCGCCGCGACTGCCGACGTACTCGGCGCACGCGCGCGCCCACTCGTCACGTGTGAAAGCGTCGGAGATGAGCCCCGCGCCCTTCAAGCTCTCTTTCAACTGGAGCGCGGCCGTCTCGACGAGCTTGCCGACGATCATCGTCGTGCGCGAGGCGACCGTGGGGCCGCTGTTGGGCACGTCGGCCGTGTCGGGCTGCACGACCTCGACCGCGTCGTAGTCCAGCCCCAGCGCGTCGGCCGCGATCTGCGCGAAGACGGTCTTCGTCCCCTGCCCGATCTCCGTGCTCGCCGCGAGCACACGCAGCCGCCCGTCGGCCGTGGCCTCGCAGCCGACGATTGATTGCAGATACTTCTCGCCCGAGCCGGTGAAGCCCGCGCCGTGCATGAAGGAGGCGAAGCCGATGCCGCGCTTCACGCGCGCGCCCACGTTCTCCCGCGCGAAGCGCTCGCGCTTCTGCCGGTAGTCGGTCAGCTCGAAGGCGCGGTCGAGGAGCCCCGGGAGGTCTACGTCCTCGTGGATGACCTGGCCCGTGGCGGTCGTCTCGCCCTTCGTGATGAAGTTGCGGCGGCGCAGCTCTTCGGGCGAAAGGTTGACGGCGGCCGCGACCTTATCCAGTTGACGTTCGAGCGCGAAGATACTCTGCGGCGCGCCGAAGCCGCGGAAGGCGCCGTGCGGCGGGACGTTCGTCGCGACGGCGCGCGAGCGGATGCGCACGTTCGGGCAGACGTAAGGGCCGGCGGCGTGTATCGTCCCGCGCGAGAGCACGACCGATGAGAGCGTGGCGTAGGCGCCGCCGTCCACGACGAAGTCGATCTCCATGCCCAACAGTCTCCCTTCGCGCGTGACGGCCGTGCGGTGGCGCGTGCGCGAAGGATGACGCTTGGTGGTGGCGACCATGTCCTCGGCGCGGTCGTAGATCATCTTCACGGGCTTGCCCGACTTCCAGGCGAGCAGCGCGGCGTGGCCGGCGATCATCGACGGATACTCCTCCTTGCCGCCGAAGCCGCCGCCCGTCTCGGTCTGGATGACGCGGACTTTCTCCTCGGGCAGGTCGAAGAGTTTCACGAGCGCCTTGTGCACGTAGTAGGGGCACTGCATCGAGCCGCGCACCACGACGCCGCCGGCGACGCTCGCCTCGGCGATGACGCCGTTCGTCTCGATGTAGAGCTGCTCCTGCGCGCCCGTCCGGTACTCGCCCTCGACGACGACCACGTCCGGAGAGTCCCAGACCTCATCGACGTTGCCCTTCTCGACGAGGAAGGTCTTGAAGACGTTATCCGCGCCCCAGACGACCTCTTTGGGTTCGAGTGACTCCTCGATGTCGAAGACGGCGGGCAGCGGCTCTATCTCAACCCTCACCGCGCGGCGGGCCTCTTCGAGCAGGTACTTGTCCGTGTGCGCGAGCAGGAGGACTGGCTCCTCCGCGTGATTGACGAACGTGTCGGCGAGGTAGGGCTGGTCGTTGAGGATGAGCGCGACGTAGTTGGCGCCGGGCACGTCGCGCGCGGTGACGACGGTGAACTCGTCCCAGGGGATGCCTTCGCCGAAGTGGATGTTGGTGATGCGCCCGCGGGGAGAGGGGCTGCGCACGGTCACGCCGTAGAGCATGCCGGGGAGCGAGAGGTCGTCCACGTACGCGGCGGCGCCCGTCACCTTCGCGCGCCCCTCCTTGCGTGGGACGGGTCTGCCGATGTTCCTGTCAGAAGACATTGGTAAGCGTGCCGGAGGCTTGGAAATTGTAACAGGTCGGTACCGACCGCGGTAGCGGATGGGTTTGTTGTAAAAAAGGTCAGTACCACCTGCGGTAGCGGGTGGGTTGTAACAGGTCAGTACCACCTGCGGTAGCGGGTGGGTTTGTCTGACATGAGAAGGGCTTAAACTCGTCAGCCCGACCCACCCGCTACCGCGGGTGGTACTGACCTTTACGACGCACGGGCCAAACTGCCCTCCACACGCCATTTACGGCGCGCGGGAAGGCTTTCCCCGCGCGAAGGAAGGCTTTTCCTTCGCGCAGGAAAGCTTTTCCTTCACGCGGGAAAGCCTCTCCTGCGCGAGGGAAAGCCTTTCCTACGCACAGGAGAGGCTCTCCTGCGCGGAGGAAAGCTTCTCCTGCGCGGAGGAGAAGCCTTCCCACGCACAGGAAAGCTTCTGCAACGGGCGGCGAAAGCCTTGCGCCGGGGTGTCGGAGTCTTGCCCCGGCGGGTCGGCCTCACGCAGTCAGTCGCCGCTCGCGCCCGCGTGGCTGTTAACTTCGGCCGCCTCTTCGGTCAAAGCCTGTGCGCCGTCGGCCTCTACGTCCGCGGGGCGTCTTCGCCGCGCGAAGGCGGCGCGCACCTTGCGCGTGGTGTGGAACGGGTAGGCCAGGACGTTGCCGACGTGCTTGCGCCAGAAGGCCGTGCGGCCGATGTCGTCGAAGACGGAGTAGGCGACGGGCGTCACGAGCAGCGTCAGAAGGAGCGAGAGCGACTGGCCGCCGATGACGACGACCGCAATCGAGCGGCGCTCCTCGGCGCCGGGGCCTGTGCCGAGCGCGAGCGGGAGCATGCCGGCGACGAGCGCGAGCGTCGTCATCAGGATGGGGCGCAGGCGGTCGCGGTTCCCCTGGATGACGGCCTCGAACCGCTCCATCCCCTTCGCCCGCAGGTTGTTCATGTGGTCGATCTGGAGAATCGAGTTCTTCTTCACCACGCCGAACAGCACGAGGATGCCGAGCGCCGAGTAGAGGTTCAGAGTGTCGCCCGTCAAGTACTGCGACAGGAGCGCGAACGGGACGGCGAGCGGCAGGCTCAGGAGAATCGTGACCGGGTGGATCGTGCTCTCGAACTGCGACGCGAGAATCATGTACATGAAGATGATCGAGAGCATGAAGGCCCACAGGAACTCTGTGAACGTCCGCTCCAGCTCGCGCGCGCGGCCCGAGACGGCGGTCGTGTAGACGGCCGGCATGTTCATCCGCGTGGACTCGGCCCTCAGCGCCTCGATGCGGTCGGCCAGGGCGTAGCCGGGCGCGACCGAGGCGCGCAAAGATACTTGCCGCTGGCGGTCGATGCGGTCGATGCGCGAGGGGCTGATGTCGCGGCGTATCTTGACGAGGTTGTCGAGCCGGATGAGCCCGCCGCGCGAAGAGGGCACGTAGAGCTGGCCCAGAGTGCGCGGGTCGTTGCGGTCGCTCTCGGTCAGGCGGAGCTGCACGTCGTAAGCCTCGTTGACCGAGGCGTCGTGGTAGCGCGTCACCTCCTGGTCGCCGCCCACCATCACGCGCAGCGAGTCGGCGATGTCGCTCGTCGAGACGCCGAGCGCGGCGGCGCGCGGGCGGTCGATCTCGACGCGCAGCTCGGGCTTGTTGAGCTTGAGAGTGGTGTCGGCGTCCACGATGCCGCCCAGGCGGGCGGAGCGGTCGCGCAACTCCTCGGCGTAGCGCGAGAGCTGTCCCAGCTCGGGGCCGCGGATGACGAAGTCGATGTCGAAGCGGCCGCCCGCGCCGAAGTTGAACGACTGCGCGTTGCGCACGCCGACGCGCATTGGCTGATACTTCTGAAGCCTGCGGCGCACCTCCTGCATCACGTCCTGCTGCGTGTAGTTGCCGTGGAAGGCCCCGAGCGGGTGGCCGGCGAGCGTCTCGCGCCAGAGGCGGCCGAAGGAGAGCGTGCGCTCCTCGTGCGGCGCGATGCGGATGTACATGTCGCTCTGGTTGACGCCGCCGAGGAAGCTGCCGCCGGCCGAGGCGAGGACGAGTCGCACGCCCGGCGTCTTCATGATCTCCTCCTCCATGGCGCGCATCGTCTCGTTCATCGAGGGGAGGTTCGTCCCCTCCGGCGCGTTGACCGAGACCTCGAACTCCGCCTCGTCCACGTTCGAGGGGATGAACTCCTGCTTGACCGAGCGGTAGAGCGGCACGCTCGAAGCGATGACGGCCAGCGCCAGCACCGAGACGACGAACCGGTGGCGCATCGAGAGCGTGAGCAGCCACGTGTAGGCGCGGTCGATGTGGCCGTAGAACCCTCTGCGCGAGCCGGCCTTCGCGCCGACCTCGTCCGCGCTGTGTTCGTGCCCGCCGCCGTGTCCCGCCGCGTCCTCCGCGCGCAGCAGACGCGCCGACATCATCGGCGTCAGCGTGAAGGAGACGAGCAGGGAGACCATGATGGCGACGGCCGCCGTGATGCCGAACTGATAGAGGAAGCGCCCCGAGATCGAGGACATGAACGAGACCGGCAGGAAGATGACGACGAGCGAGAGCGTCGTCGCCAGCACGGCGAGGCCGATGTCGGCCGTCGCCTCGCGCGCCGCCTCCATCGCCGTCATGCGCTTCTCCTCGACGAAGCGGAAGATGTTCTCAAGGACGACGATGGCGTCGTCGATGACGACGCCGACCATCAGGACGAGCGCGAGCATCGTCACGCTGTTGAGGGTGAAGTCGAGCGCGCGCATCATGGCGAAGGTCGAGACGACCGAGGCCGGGATGGCGACCGCCGCGATGAGCGTCGAGCGCCACGAGCGCATGAAGAGGAGCACGACGAGCGAGGCGAGGATGCTCCCGAGGATTAAGTGAACCGTAATCTCGTGGAGCGCCGCCTCGATGTAGCGCGACTGGTCGCGGATGATCTCCGCCTTCACGTCCGAGGGGAGCTGCCCCTCGACGCGCGCGAGCGCCTGCTTGATGCCCTGGATGACCTCGATGGTGTTGGCGCCCGACTGGCGCTGCACCTGGAGCGTCACGGTCGGCACGCCGTTCAGGCGCGCGAGCGAGCGCTGCTCCTTCGTGCCGTCCTCGACGCGCCCCAGGTCGCGCAGGCGCACGGCCGAGCCGCCGAGGTTGGCGATGACGAGGTCGTTGAAGGCGCGCGGGTCTGTGACGCGCCCCATCGTGCGCAGCGTCAACTCCTCGTTGTTCGTCGTGACGTTGCCGCCGGGGATGTCCGCGTTCTGGCGCGCGAGCGCCGTCCGCACGGCCGTGATGGGAATCTGGTAGGCTTCGAGGCGGTCGGCGTCCACCCAGACGTTGATGGCGCGCTCCAGCCCGCCGACGATCTGCACCTGCCCGACGCCGCCGACGCGCTCGAACTGCGGGCGGACGATCTTGTCGCCCAGCTCGGTCAGCTCGCGCAAGCTACGCTCGCCGGTGAGCGCGATGGTGATGACGGGCGCGCTGTCGTTGTTGAACTTCTGGACGACGGGCGGGCGCTGGCGCGCGTCCTCGGGCAGCTGGTTGATGACGGTCGTGACGCGGTCGCGCACGTCCTGCGCCGCCGTCTCCAGGTCCCGGTCGAGCTTGAAGGTGGCGATGATGATGGAGGTGCCGGGCGCGGAGACCGAGCGCAGCTCGTCGATGCCCTCGACGGTGTTGACGGCCTCCTCGATGGGCTGCGAGACGAGCGTCTCGACCTCCTCGGACGAGGCGCCGGGCAACTGCGTGCGTACGCTCACCGTCGGCAGGTCTACCGAGGGGAAGCGGTCTACGCCCAGGCGGAAGTAGCTGGCCGCGCCGACGACGACGAGCGAGAGCACGATCATCGCCGCGAAGACCGGCCGCCTGATACAGATTTCCGCGAGCTTCTGCATTACGTTAGTTCTTCTTCTGTTCCGCCGCCGCCTTCAAACGGCCCGCGACGTACTCGTCCGCCGACAAACCCTTCGCCGGCCCCGGGTCGATAGTATACGCCGCGCGGTAGGCTTCGGCCGCCTCCGCGGCGCGCCCTTTGCGCGCGAGGAAGTCGCCGAGCAGCTCGCGCAGCTTCGCGTCTTTCGGGTAGAGCGCGACGGCCGCGCCGACGTATTCGAGCCCGGCGTCTGTCATCTGCGGTTGTGCGAGCCAGCGCCCGCCCGTGTCGAGGAACGTCTGCGGGCGCATCACGCCGTCGGGGTTCGACTCGAAGGCGCGGCGGAAGTAGACGAGCGGGCGCTCGTACTCGCCCGCTATCTGCTTGAGCGCGGCGACGCCCCCCGGCTGTTGCTCCACGAGAATGATGAAGAAGGCCCAGTTGAAGAGCAGCTCGTCCGAGTACGGGTAGAGGTCTACGCCGAGCTTGGCGGCTTTGAGCGCGACCATCCCCTGCTGTATCGGCTGGATGTCGCCGGTGAAGTCCGGGTAGACCTCCGCCCCCGCGAACTCCTTCCGCAGCCGCGCGCCCACCGCGTCGAAGTCCGTCTCCGGCTCGATGGTCAGGCGGCGCGTGTAGTCGTTCCAGGTGCGCCCCCAGTCGGCCTCCCAGCGCGCGATGAGCTTCTCGAACTCGGGCGTGAAACGCAGCGCCTTCGGAACCTGCGCGTCGGACTTGTAGAGCCGCACGTAGTCGGCGAAGAAAGGCATCGCGCCCGACGTGTGGTATCGGTCGAGCGCGCCGGCGCCGTTCTTCTCCTTCAGACGCGCCGCCATGTAGGAGCCGAGCTTGATGAGATTGTTGCCGCCCACCGGGTGGCGCGCGTCGCGCACGCGCCTGGCGACGCCCGCGAAGTCGGCGCGCGCGGCCGGGCGCGTGGCCGTCGCGTTGAAGAAGGCGAAGGCGTCGGCCAACTCTTTCGCGTCCGCGGTGAGCGGCGCGTGGTGCTGCTCGAAGTGGAGGCCGCCGTAGTTGAAGGCCGTGTTCAGTGCTAAAGCAATAGGGTAGTCGAACCTGTCGCGCGTGTAGACCTTCGTCTCCCAGGACTCGCCGGTGACGGTCTCGTAGAGCCTGCGGACGTAGCGGGAGGTGGGCGCCGCTTCGAGGTTACACGCGGCGGCGATGGCGAGTCGCTTTTCGGGGAAGTAGTAGAGATACACGTCGGTGCCCTTCTGGCTGCCCTGCGCGTGGAGCGCGAGCTGGCCGTTGACGGGCACCACCATCCAGCCGAGCGTGTAGTACATGTCGGCGTCGCCGAACCCCGTGTAGCGTCCAGACTTCGACGTGTAGGGCTTCAGCATCTCGTCGATCCACTTCGGCGAGACGATCTCCCCCGCAAAGGCCGCGCGCGCCCAGCGCAGCAGGTCGGGCACGGTGCCCGTCAGGCCGCCGCCGCCGAAGCGCGAGCTGACGTTGACGAAGGGCGCGTTCTTAATCTCGCCGTCGGCGAGGTCGTAGCCGCGCACACGGTTCGGGATGAGGCCGCGCACGTCGTCCATGCGCGTCTCCTTCATCCCCGCGGGCGTCCAGATGTTCTCGCGCAGGTACGCCTCAAGCGTCTGCCCCGAGACGTGCTCGACGGCCGCGCCGAGCAGGTTGTAGCCGCTCGTCTGGTAGTCGTAGCGCGTGCCCGGCTCGTACTGAATCGGGTACTTCGAGATGCGCGCCACGATCTCCTTCGTCGTCACCTGCTCCGTCCCGAGCCCCGAGCCCGTCTGCCCGCCGCCCGTGTGCGTCAGCAGGTTGCGCACCGTGACGGGCCACTTCTGCTTCGGGTAATCCGGAACGTACTTCTGAATCTCCGCGTCGAGGTCGAGTTTGCCGCGCTCCGCGAGTTGGACGACGGCCTCGCCCGTCATCGACTTGGTGATGGAGGCGAGGCGGTACGCGCTCTCGGCCGTGGCGGGCACCTTGTTCTCAAGGTCTGCGTAGCCGAAGCCCTTGACCCAGGTGTAATCGTCCTTGAAGAAGCCGATGGTCATGCCGGGGATGCGGTCGTGCTTCATCCCCGCGTTGACGTACTCCCCGAACTCGCGCAGGCGCCCGGCGTAAGGGTCGGCCGCCTGCGGCGCGGCCGTCTGCGCGCTCGCGCCGCGCCGCGGGCAGGGGGAGGCACACAGCAGGACGGCGGCGACGGCGAGGCGCAGGGTCTTTCTCAAGTTGACCATCTTCATGCTTGCGGCTCTCGGGTGAAGTTAAGGCTGAAGGCTGACGGCTGAACGCTACTCCACGACGTTGACGGGCTGGCCCGATTGCAGGTTGCCGGGGTCGAGGACGACCGACTCGCCGACGTTGATGCCGGAGAGAATCTCCGTCCAGGTCTCGGCGCGGCGACCCGTCGTGATGGGCTTCTCCTTGGCCTTGCCGTTCTCGACCGTGATGACCTTCTCGATGCCGGCGAAGGTGACGACGGCGTTGGCCGGCACGGTGACGGCCACGTCGCCGCTGTTGGTGACGATCTCGGCGCGCGCGAAGCCGCCCGGCCGTAAGGAGCCGGGGTTGGCGATCTCCGCCTCGACGACGAGCACGCGGTTCTGCTGGTTGATGGTCGGGCTCAGGCGGACGATGCGCCCCGAGTAGAGGCCGCGGTCGCCCTCGACCGTGACGCGCACGGGCTGGCCGGCGCGCACCGTCGCCGCGTCGCGCTCGGGCACCTCGCCGCGGAAGCGCAGGGGGTTGACGCGCACGACGGTCACGACGGGGGCGGCCGCGCCGAGGTACTCGCCGACGGAGGCGTGCTTCTCCTGCACGAGCCCGTCGAAGGGCGCGACGACCACGGTGTCGGCGAGCGCCTGCCGCGCGAGCGAAAGCTCTGTGCGCCGCTGCGAGAGCAGGGCCTGGCGGTTGCGTATCTCCTCGACGGCGTCCTGGTACTTGCCCTGCGCGACCTTGAAGGCCGCGTCGGCCCCCTCGAACTCGGCGCGCGCGACGACGCCCTGCTCGACGAGCGAGGCGACGCGCTGCCGGTTCTGCCTTGCCTCTTCCAGCACGGCGCGCGCCTGCCGGACGGTGCCCGTCACCTCCGGGTCGAAGCGGTCGTCGTCGCCCTGCGGCTGGAGGCCCAGGCGGGCGCGCGCCTGCTGGAGCGCGGCCTCCGCCTGCTGCACGCGCAGCTTGTAGTCCTGCTGCTCGACCTGCGCGACGACCTGCCCTTTACGCACGACGCTGCCGAGATCGACGGCGACGGAGTTGAGGCGGCCCGGCACCTTGATGCTCAGCGTCGCCTCGTCCTGCGCGGCGAGCGTGCCCGTGACGTTGACGCTCGCGCCGACGGGCAGTTCCTCGACGCGCGCGACCTTGACCTGACGTGCTTCGCCGCCGCCGCGCCCCTCGCCGGGGCCGCGCTGCTGACCCGCCGCCGGGTACTCGCTCTTGCACGCGAAGGAGAGGGCGAGAGAGAACGCGAGCGACGCGACGAAGACGTGTCGCGAAAAGTTATTGGACAGGATTCTACCGGGAGATGACATCGTGATAATGGCCTTCAGGCGTTGAAGACGCAAAGTTTATCACGCCGGTTACAGGAAAAGCAGTAGGCAGTCGCCGCGTCAGCGGCAGTCGAATTTAGCCCGGCCTTTCAAGGCCGGGACTCAGACGATAAACAAGACGCCGCGTCGCGTCAGCGACGCCTGAACCCGTTCGACACGTTCAGGCGTCGCCGACGCGACGCGGCGCGGTTTAACCCGACTTTACCCGGCCTTGAAAGGCCGGGCTAAATTCACCCCGCCGCGTCGCGGCGCCCCTTCCGCCTACTCTCCGATGCTCTTGCGGATGAGGTAGGACATCTTGATGAAGAAGAGGCGGCCGTTGCGGCGGAAGCCGGGCTCCAGCGAGCCCGAGTAGGGGTTGAGGCCGTTGCGGTTCATGTCGTCGTTGTAGCCGACGTAGAAGCTCGTCCCGGGGTTCGGCGTCCAGCCGAGGAGGAACTGCCCGCGCGCGTTGCGGCCGAGCGAGGTGTAGTCCACGCGCGCCCGCGCGAAGATGAAGCGCGTGAACTGGTAGGTGCCGCGCAAGGAGTAGATGTTGTCGTCGAAGGCGACGAGCCCCGTGTCGTGGCGCACCAGCCGCGCCTTGTTGTAGTTCAAGGAGAGGCGCAGCGCGTCGGTCGGCTTGTAGGTGGCGCTGCCCTCGACCGTCCACTGGTTGCCGGGGCCGGGGTCGAGCGGCGCGAGCGGATTGAGATGCCCGAGCACGCTCGCGCGCGGGAAGTCCGGGTTTCCCCCAGACCCGAGGTCGAAGTCCATCTGGCCCCAGCGGTAGAGGCTGAAGATGAAGAACGCGTACTTCTTCGACGGCGTCGACTCGACGTAGAAGTAGAGGTCGCGGTTGAAGGCCGAGCGCTCGGGGTCGGCCCCGACGAAGGTGCACTGGCGCAGGCGCTTCGTTTCGTCAACGTCGGGCGTATGGTCGTCGTCCGGGATGATCGGCGCCATCAGGCCCGTCGGGTCGCAGGGGGGGAGGGTGGAGGCCAGCCCGGGGCCGAAGGTGTTGACGGCGGTGCGGGCCAGCGCGTCGCGCGTCGCGCCGAACTCCGACTCGAAGACGCGCTCGTAGCCCTCCTCGACGCCGAAGCCGACGAAGGTCTGCTTCTGCATCCGCAGCTGCACCTGCGACTCGTTCTGGAAGAACTGGGTGCGCCCCTTCCAGTCGAAGTTGACGGCCGAGTTGTTGAAGAAGCGCCAGCTCACGAGCATCGCCTTCGGCTTGTCGTTCGACTGGTAGCGCCAGAAGAAGTCCTGATTGTGCGTGTTGTAGCGGCGGTCGAACCCCACGTCGGCGCGGAAGAAGCGCGAGCGCGCGGCGGCCGAGTACTCCCAGCCCCAGTTGCGCCCGTCCTTGTTGAGGTCGTAGGCGTAGGCCAGCCCCTTCTCCTTGCGGTCGAAGACGCCGTCCTCTTCCGCGTAGAAGAAGGGCGTGTGCGTGAGACTGCCCAGCGCCTGCGCCGTGAAGACCAACTGCTTGTTGAGGCGGTAGCGCACGTCGAAGCCGCCCACGTTGTTGTAACGGTCAACGAAGCTGTGCGTCGTGCCGAGGAGGCCGATGTGCCCTTCCTTGCCGATGTCGCGCTTGAAGCGCAGCACGCCGAAGGTCGCGTTCTTGTCGAGCGTCTTCAGGATCGTGTCGCGCCGTGCCTGGAGGGCGGTGCGGAGGTCGTCTTTGGTGACGGCGGAGAGGTTCTGCGTGGCGCGGACGAAGTCGCGCCTGTCCTCGTCGAGGTTGCCGGGCGCGTTGTCCGAGGCGTACATCAGGCCGAAGGTGTTGCGGCCGCGCTTGCCCGTGAACTTGACGGCCACGTCCGGGTCAACGATGGTGCGCGTGTGGACGGCGTTGATGAGCGTCTCGAAAATCTCCTTGCCTTCGAGGAAGAAGGGGCGCTTCTCCTCGAAGAAGATGGGGAAGCGCTGGTTGGCGGTGACGACCGTGGCGTCGGCCTCGACCTGCGCGAAGTCCGGGTTGAGCGCGAGGTCGAGCGTCATCGTCGGCGAGATGCCGAACTTGGCCGTCAGCCCCGGGTCGAAGCCGACCGGGCGGTTGAGGAAGCGGCCCTGGTCGCCGGGCAGCTTGCTCCGAGCCGCCTCGGCGAAGGCGCGCTGCGCCGCCGAGATGGTCGGCATGCGCCGCCCCTCCTCCGAGATAGTCAGCGAGGGGATCAACTCGATGGTGCGCTCGGTCGAGAGACCTTCGAGCCCCGTCACGTGCCCCTCCTGCCCGAGCAGGCTGGAGTTGTCGCGCGAGATCGGCATCCAACTGGACTGCTCGTTGTTCAGCCGCTTGATGGTGCGCAGCAGGTGGAGGCCCCACTTCTGATCCCTGCCCGCCTCGTAACGCAGAGACTTGAAAGGGATGGCGACCTCGACCGTGTAACCGTCTTCGAGCAGCACGCCCTTCGACTCGTGCACGATGTCAACAGAGAAGTCTTCGTTGACGCCCTCGGTGAAGATGGCGTCGGCCTGCACGCCGAGCGGGTTGAAGATCAACTCGTAGGCGCGGCGGCCGTCGTTGAAGGTGTCGAGCCAGATGCCGACCCAGTCGTCGTCGAACACGGCGTCGCGCTTGGCGATGGTGGCGCGCACCTTGCCCGGCTCGTCGTAGGCGCGGAAGCCGACGTAGAGGAAGTGCGCGTCGTAGCCGATGCGCACCTCGGTCGGCTGCGACGGCGCGACCAGGTCAACCGGGCGATACTGTACGAAGTCCTTGAAGACGGCAGCCGTCTTCCAGATTTCGTCGTCGAGCTTGCCGTCGATAACGGGCGCCTTGTCGAAGCGCACGAGGCGCGCGGGCTGCATCTTCTCCGGCGTGAGCAGAGCCGCCAGACGCGCGGCCTTGCCGACAGCGCCCGCGGCCTGCCCGCCGGCCGCGGGCGCCGGCGTGCCACCGCCGGCTTTCGGCTCGGGCGGCGCGGCCTTGCCGTCGGAGGCGGCGTTCGCGGGTTCGGCCGGCGGGGGTGTCGGCGAAGCCGAAGCGTTTGCCTCGCCGCCGCCGCCGCCGCCCGACTGCTGCCCCGTCTGCGCGACGAAGAGGATGTCCAGACGGTTGAAGCTCGCGCGCACGCGCGGCGCGACGTTCGGCACGAGCGTGAAGGCGATGAGCGCGTCGTCGCCGCGCTGCCCCGCCTCGACGCGCGTGAAGCCGCGTGCCTCCGTGCCGCCCGACGCAAGCACCGAAGCATCCGCCTCGGGGACGAGGACGAAGAACCTGCCGCCCTCCGTGTACGTCCGGTAGCCTTCGAGCGCCGCGTCCGAAGTGAGGCGCACGCGCGAGCCCTCGGCCGTCTCAGACGTGCTCAGTGTCATGCGCTTGAGCAGGCGCCCGCCGCCGCCGGCCGCCGCGCGTGCGCCGCCCGACGCAGCGCGCACCGACGCGACCTCCTGCGCCGACACGCCGACAGGCGACAGCGCGGCCGTCAACAAGAGGGCGAGGGCGGACAGTGCGACGGCGGACGGAAACTTTTTCTTCATGGCAAAGCTCTGGCTTCGCGGCTTCGTCGCGCCGCTCGTTCCGCTTATTGGATTTGATTCCGTTGGATTGGGCGAACCCGCTCGCGACGGCGCTTGGGGGAGCTTCGACGACCGCTTTTCACGAGCCCCAAATTAGACGCAGCACGCGCGCCGAATGTTTCAACGAAATATGGAACCAATCGACGGCACTTAAGACGCGGCGCGCGTGCGTTGCGTTAACGGCGGCGGAGGATGATCTGGCCGTCGCCCGTGTGCAGCGTCAAGACCTGACCGCCGCCGCCGACGCGCCAGCGGCGGACGCGGCTCTCCGAGTCGGTCTCGGCCACGGCCACGCCGTCGTTGTAGACAGACTCGCCGTCGGTCTCGACGGTCGCGTTCACGCCCTCGGGCAGAGAGAGCGAGATGGTGCCGTCGCCCGTGCGCGCCGCGAGGCGCGTGAAGTTGCCGTCGAGCGTGATGCGTCCGTCGCCGGTGCGCGCCTCGGCGTCGCCCTCGAAGTTCTCGACGCGGATGCGTCCGTCGCCGGTCTCCGCGCGCAGGCGCCCCTTGGCGCCCGTCACGTCGATGGAGCCGTCGCCCGTGCGCAGCTCAAGCTCGCCGCTCACGCCGTCCACCCGCAGCCTCCCGTCGCCGGTCGAGACGAAGAGCGTCGTGTTGCGCGGGACATAAAGATCGAACTCGGCCGAGGCGTTCGAGGAGTAGGTGACGCGCCCGCCGTTGTCGCTGTAGTTGCGCGCGAAGCTCTTGTCGAAGTCGGCGCGGATGGTGACCTCGCCGCCCGCGGCCTGCGCCTTGAGCTTGATGCCCTGCATCTCGCGGTCGTCCGACGCGCGCTTGACGGCCGCGTACATCACCTCGGGCTTGTCCCAGGCGTGGACGTTGATGGCGCCGTCGAAGGTCTCGACGCGGACGCGCGGCGCGCCCTGGACGGCGAAGGTGTTCGACTCGCGTTCGGTGCGGCGGGCGGGGTCGAAGCTGCTCCTGGCCCCGTCCTTCAACTCCTCCTTGAGCCGATCCTGCTCGGCGAGCCTGACGGCCTTTTCGGCCTCGCGCGCCCCGCGTTCGACCTCGCGCCGGCGGTCGCGCTCCTCCTTCGCGCGTTCGCGCTCGGCGTCGAGTCGCTCGCGCTCGGTTTCGGACTGCGCGTCGCGCTTCTCGCGTCCCGCTTCCCGCGTGGCCTCCCGCACCTCACGCTCCGCCTCGCGGGCGGCGTCGCGCGCCGCCTCGGCGATGTCGTCATCGTTATCGTTATCGTTGTCGCGGTCGAAGTCGGCACGACCCTTCGTCTCGGAGAGGAGGTTGGTAACCGGACTCGCCGGCCTTCCGTCTTCGGCGCGGCGAATCTGGACGGAGCCGTTGACGTTGTTCAGGCGCACGTTGGCGCCGCCCTGGCCGAGGCGCCCTTCGAGGTCGCGCCCGACGTACTCGCCCACGCGCACGGGCAGGTTGAAGTCGTTCGTGATGCCGCCGTGGACGGTGCTCGCGCGCACCGTCGCGTTCGCGTCCGAGGGGAGCGTGACGACGAGCGGGCCGTTGACCGAAGAGAGGTTGACCGCGCCCGCCGCGGCCACACGGTCGAGCGTCGCCTCAAGCCGGCCGTTGATGACCGAGAGGTTGGTCGGGCCGGAAAGGCCCGTGGCCATCACTCGGCCGTTGATGGAGGAGGCTTTGACCGGGCCGGCGAGGCCCGCGATGTCGAGGTCGCCGTTGATAAGATTGATCTCGTCGATGTTCACGCCGCGCGGGACGGTGAGCGTGTACTCGACGGTCGCAGGGTTCTCGTGGCGCTCGTTGTCGTGGTCAGTCCAGCGCAGGGTGGAGTCGGGGTACTCGGTCTCGATGCGGACGCGGTTCGACGAGGCGTCAACCTTGATCTGCGCCTCGCGCAGGCGCTCCGCGGTGTGCGCGCGCTTGACGGCGTCCACCTTCACTTCGGAGCGCTCCCACGCCTGCACCTTCACCGCGCCGTTGATGTTCGACAGGCTGAGTCGGCCGCCCGCCGCGAGCGGGTAGGTCTGGTGGAACTCCTCGGTCAGCTCCGGCCTCTCCGCACGCTGCGCCAGAGACGCATCGGCCACCGTCAGCACCAACGCCGCCAGCGCCGCCAGACTCAGTAATAAACGCTTCTTCAACATGAATGATTCCTCGGGATGAAATATTGATTGATTAAATCATCCGGTCATCGGTTCATTGAGTGAATCAACCAACGTACCGATGACCGGATGCACCCGCCTCTTTCAGCTCGCGCGCCGTATCTGGACGCTGCCGTTGACGGTTTCAAGAATCAGCTGGCGGTCGCCGCCGGAGCCGATGGTGCCGGACAGTCGCCGGCGGCTGAAGGTGCCGCTGACGGTCAAAGGAAAGTCGGACGTGATCTCGCCGTTGAGCGTCTTGGCCTCGACCCGCGCGCTCAGAGAGGCGGGCAGGGTCAGGTCGATGGTGCCGTTGACGGTCTTGAAGGCGAGCCCGGCGGGCCAGTCGGCGCGGCCCAACGAGGCCGTGATCGAGCCGTTGACGGTCTCGGCGCGCGCCAGACCCGTGGTCGAGACGCTGATGCTGCCGTTGACGGTCTTCACGTCCACGTCGGCGCCGAGGCGTTCGGCCTCGACTTTGCCGTTGACGGTGCGGCCGTTGAACTTGACGCCGGCGGGGACGCGAACGCTGAAGTCTACGCTCGTGTCGTTGTCGTGGACGTGCGAGCGGCTGTTGTTCAGCTCGCAGGTGTTCGGCTCGCCGCCGGGGTTCGGGTAGACGGCGCAGATGAGCACGCCCTCGCCGTGGCGCACGACCTCGACGCGCACTTCGTCGGGGTCGCTGCGGCGCGCGCGCTTCGTGGCGACCACCTCGAACTCGCCGCCCGAGGCCGGCTCGGCCGAGACGTTGCCGTTGACGCCCCTGATCTCAAGCGTGCGCCCCGCGGCCAGGGCCTCGCTCAGGCGGAACTCGTTGCCCTGCCGCTGCGGCTCGGCCGCCGGAGGTGCCAGCGCGGCGTGCGCGGTCGCGCCCGCGTGCAGGGTGCCGGCGCCGGCGTAGAAGTTCTGTGCGAAAGTGGCGAGCGCCGCGGCCGCCGCGAAGACGAGGATCAGATTGTAAGTGCGCTTCATGCTTCCTCCTGGGAGTCAGAGAGTTCGGCCTTCGTCCTTGTTCCAACGAGGAAACACCGCGCCGGCAGCGTTCGTGGCAAAAATGTTCGTGTGTTGATGAATTACTTTCGCGCGCCTCCGGCGTGGGCTTTCAACACAGAGACACAGCTTGAAGCATATAACTTCAAGCTGTGTCTCTGTGACTCCGTGTCTCCGTGTTCGGCGCCTCTCGGCCAGGCGCAACTGCAAGATGTGACGGCCTTCCCCTACCTCTTTCTCAGGTGCAGAGACCCGCTGAATGAGCTGAGGTTGACGACGGCGTCGCCGCTGCCCACCGTGCCGTCGAGCCGCGCAGACTCGTGCTCCCTGGGTACTTTGACCTTCGGCCCCTTCTTAGACTGGCCGGGCGGCGCGGGCGACATCACTTCGACGCCGGGCAGAGGCGGGGCGGGCGGGGCGGGCGGCGTCGCGGACGCGTTGACCGGGGCGCCGGGGCTCGAAGGGGCGTTGGCGCCGCCCATCCTGACGGGGAAGTCTGTGATGATCTCGCCGCTGACGACGACCTTCGCGTGCAGACTGAAGGAGGAGTTGGCCGGCAGTTCCATCAACACGTCGCCCGAGTTGGTTCGGAAGTCGTAGAAGCCGCCGCGCGCCAGCGCGCCCGTATAGAGGAGGTTGCCGCTGATGGTCGAGCTCGTCACGTGCCCGTGCCCGACGCCCTCGATGGTTACGTCGCCGCTCGTGGACTTGGCCTCGAAGTTGTCGCCGGCCGCGGCCGTGCGGAGGTTGCGCGCCTCCACGTCGCCGCTCACGGTATCGATGCGCATAGGCCCCGCGGAGTCCGAGACAGACACGTCGCCGCTCAGGCAGGAGACCTCGACGCCGCGCGAGACCCGCCTCACGTCCACGTCGCCGCTGAGGACTTTGACGCGCGCCTCGGACACGTCCGAGACCTCGACGTGCCCCGTGCGCGCTTCGACCTCGACGGTCGCACCGCGCGGCACGGTCAGCTCGACCGTCCGGTTCGAGCCGCAGTCGCCCGAGCCCAGCTCCGCGTCCCTGTCCTCGGAGACGAGCACCTCGACGCGCGGCGCGGGGCGCACGTTCGGCGTCAGAAGGCGCAGAGTCCCCCCGCCCTCTGCGCGCGCGCGCACCTCGTTGCGCTCCCAGCCGCGCACGATCACGTCGCCCTCGTTGATGCAGAGCGAGACGACCGCCCGCGCCTCCGCGTCGGCGCGCCGTTCGAGCGCCAACTCTCCGGTCTCGGGCTCGTCCTTCGCAGGCGCATGCCGCTGCTGCGCGGCGGCGCGCGGCGCGAAGGCGAGCGCGAAGGCGAAGAGGATGGTTAAGAGTGAAAGCTTCATCACGTATGATTACGACAAACGTTCAAGTATGAGACCGCCGGTCGAAGGCTCAACGCCCGAGCGCGGCGACCTGCGCCTGATCCGCGACGCGGGCCAGCAGCTCGACCTTGCTCTGGTAGGCCGCCATGAGGAAGTCCACGGCGTCCTTGTCCTTCGGGTTCTGCGCGGCGACCTGCCGCGTCTGCTGGATGGCGCTGTCGATGACCGCGAGGTTGCGCTCGTAGTCGGCGCGCACCGTCGGCCGGAGCGACTGGTCGCCGCCGAACTTGATGGTCTTCTCCAGCGAGGCGATGGCCGTCTGATACGCCTTCTCGCCAGGCAGCTCTTCAGCCTTCGACGCCGGAGACGCGACCGGCTGCCGCCTGTCGGCGCGCGTCGCGCGGTTGTACGCGACCAAAGTCTGCTGCTTCTTCACGGTCTGCACGGGAGTGGCGACCGGCTCCGGCACGACGCCGTTCTCGGGTGTCGTCGTCGCTTTGGGCGCGGGCGCAGGGCTCTCCGTCCGTGCAATCGTCGGCGCGTTGGACACCTGCTGCGAACGCTGGGATGCGAAGTAGATGATTCCGGCGATCAGGGCCACGAGCAGAGCGCCGAAGGCGGCGGCCATCCGCGGCGTGAAGCTGAACAGGCCGGAGAGCGACGCCGGGAACCCGCCGAAGCTCCACCCTTGAGGATGTTGCTGCTCGGACTCCTTCGAGGCTTCGAGCTGCGCGACGGCCGCGTTCAGACGCGCGCGCAGAGCGGCGGTCGGCACACTCACCGTCTCGTCGGGCGCGAAGGCCGCGGCGAAGAAGGAGGACTCGCCCTCGGCCTCAGCGAGCGAGACGGAGCACGCCTCGCACGCGGCGAGGTGCGCGGCCGTGGCGACGGCCTGTTCCTGTGGGAGTTCGCCGTCGATGTAAGCCTGTATGATTGCCTCGTCCAAATGTCTGTCTGTCATCGGCGTCCTCCGAACTTCCCGTAGACCCTCGTGAACTCTTTCCGCCCGCGCGCGATCAAACTCCCGACGTTCGCCTCGTTGATCGAGAGCGCCTGCGCGATCTCCCTGTAGGAGAGCCCCTGCTGTTTGAGCAGGAGGCAGCTGCGCATCGGCTCTTTAATCTGCGCGAGCGCGCGCCGCGCCTCTTCGATCTCCGTCCGGCGCTCGTAGTCGGCCTCGATGCCGACCGGCCCAGTGCCGCCGACGGTGGCGGAGACGGCAAACTCCTCTTCGCGCGCGCCGGCCCGCCCGCGGCTGCGGATGGCGTTGAGCGCCGTGTTCGAGGCCACGCGCAGCAGCCAGGGCCGGACGTGCTCCTCGTTCTTGAGCGAGCCGAGGTGCTGGTAGAGCTTGAGGAAGACCTCCTGCGTCACGTCTTCGGCCAGCCCGGCGTCGCGGACGAGCGCGTAGGCGGCGCGGAAGACGGCGCGGTGGTGCAGGGTGAAAGCCTCGTCGAAGCCTGGGGCCGCCTGCGCCTCCTGAACCGTCTCTGGCACCGAGTTAATCAAAGCTTCTGCCGCTCGTTCGCTCATTCGGCCACTCTCAACCACCTGAACACCGCCGCCGAAACGTTTATGGCACTTAATTTTAGCAGAACACGCTCGTCCCGCCTCCACGATTCCTCCCCGCTGAATCAAAATAGCTCACCCGCACACCTCCGTCGGCCCCCCGAGGAGGACGATTTCTTATAAAAGAAGGAAAATTCCTTCCCCGAGAAGGAATTTTCCTTCTCGGGGAAGGAACGTTGGCTCTTTTTTGAGGAAAGTTCCTTCTCAAACTTGGAAATTCCCATCTTCGGGGAGGAAAGTTCCTTGTTGGAAATAGAACTTTCCTTCTCTGACAAGGAAAGTTCCTTCTCAAAAAAAGAAATTTCAATCTCTGAGGAGGAACTTTCCTTCTCCGGGATAGAAGTGAGCAAATCCGCCGCGGAGCGGCGCTTGAATGTAGCCCGGCCTTTCAAGGCCGGGGCCGCCGAACGTTACAAGACGACGCGTCGCGTCAGCGACGTTTGACCCGACACGGCGCGCGCAGGCGTCGCTGACGCGACGCGTCTCCATTTTGCTCGACCTCAACCCGGCCTTGAAGGGCCGGGCTAAACTCAGGCGCCGCTCCGCGGCTCTGCTGTTGGCCGCGGCAAGTCCCTAACTGCTATATTGTCCGCGCGTTCGACAGCCGGTAGAGGATTCAGAGATGAGCGAAGCGAGGACGAGCGGAAGCGGTCTCCAACTGACCGAGGAGCTGCGCGACAGCCCCTTCATGCGCGCGTGCCGGCGCGAGCAGGTGCCCTACACGCCCGTCTGGCTGATGCGCCAGGCCGGGCGCAACATGAAGGAGTACCGCGACGTGCGCGCCCGCCACTCCTTCCTGGAGATGTGCAAGCAGCCCGAGGTCGCCTCCGAGGTCACGGTCTACGCCGCGCACCGCCTGAACGTGGACGCCGCCATCATCTTCGCCGACATCCTCCTCATCATCGAGCCGATGGGGCTCGAACTCGAATTCGCCAAGGGCGAAGGCCCCGTCATCCACAACCCCGTCCGCGCAGCTTCGGACGTTGACCGCGTCCGCGAGGTCGAGGATGTCTCCTCTCTGAACTACGTCTACGAGGCCATCCGCATCACGCGGCGGGAGCTGCGGCCCAACCTCCCGCTCATCGGCTTCTGCGGCGCGCCCTTCACGCTCGCCTCCTACATCTGCGAGGGCGGCGGCTCGAAGAACTACATCTACACCAAGCGGCTGATGTACACAGACCCCGGCGCGTGGCACGCGCTCATGTCGAAGATCGCGCGGGCGCTCTCGCAATACCTCAACGCGCAGATCGAGGCCGGCGCGCAGGCCGTCCAGATTTTCGACTCGTGGGTCGGCGCTTTGAGTCCCGACGACTACCGCGAGTACGTCCTGCCGCACACGCGCGAGGTGATACGGGGCGTCACTTCGGGCGTCCCCGTCATACACTTCGGCACGGGCACGGCGACGCTGCTCGAACTACAGAAGGAGGCCGGCGGCGACGTGATCGGCCTCGACTGGCGCGTGCGCCTGGACGAGGCATGGGCGCGGCTCGGCAACGTGGCCGTGCAGGGGAACTTCGACTCCATCGCGCTCTTCACGAACCCTTCGGTCGTCCGCCGACGCGCGAAGAATGTTTTAGAGCAGGCGGCGAACCGCCCCGGCCACATCTTCAACCTCGGCCACGGCATCCTCCCCGAGACGCCCGTCGAGAACGTCGTCGCACTGGTCGAGGCCGTCCACGAGCTGAGCCAAAGATAATTGAAGCGTGTGCGCGACCCCGCCGCGTCAGCGGCACATGAGTTTAGCCCGGCCTTTCAAGGCCGGGTCAGGCGACGGTTATAAGGGATGCGTCGCGTCAGCGACGCCTGAAGGTGGCACAAGTTCAACCGTCGCTGACGCGACGCGGCCTCGATTATTACCGCGCATACCCGGCCTTGAAAGGCCGGGCTAAACTCAGACGCCGCTGACGCGGCGGAGTCAGGCACGCGCTTCAGGTAACTAACCCCGGAAATGAGTCAAGCATACGACGCGATACTTTTCGTCTCCTTCGGCGGCCCCGAGGGGATGGACGACGTGTTGCCCTTCCTCTCGAACGTCCTGCGCGGCCGCAACGTCCCCGAGTCGCGCATGCGCGAGGTCGCGCACCACTACGAGCTGTTCGGCGGCGTGAGCCCCATCAACGAACAGAACCGCCGCCTCATCGCCGCGCTCGAACAGGAGCTTGAAAAGAACGGCCCGCGCCTGCCGGTCTACTGGGGCAACCGCAACTGGCACCCCCTGCTCGCCGACACCTTAAGGCGGATGCGCGACGACGGAATCAGGAACGCACTCGCCTTCGTCACCTCGGCCTACACCTCCTACTCCGGCTGCCGCCAGTACCGCGAGGACATCGAGCGCGCGCGCGAGGCCGTGGGCGAAGGCGCGCCGCGCGTCGAGAAGCTGCGCGCCTACTACAACCACCCCGGCTTCGTCGGCCCGAACATAGAGAACCTGCACGCCGCGCTCGGGCAGATTCCGTCGGAGCGGCGCCCGTCGGCGCGCGTGGCCTTCACCGCGCACAGCATCCCCGCCGCGATGGCCGCGGGCTGCGACTACGAGCGCCAACTGCTCGAAACCTGTTGCCTCGTCGCGTCGGTCGCAGGCCCCTGGCGGCTCGTCTTCCAGAGCCGCTCGGGACCGCCCACGCAGGCGTGGCTCGAACCAGACATCTGCGACCACCTGCGCGCGCTGAAGGGCGAGGGCGTCACGGACGTGGTCGTCGCGCCGGTCGGCTTCATCTCCGACCACATGGAGGTGCTCTACGACCTCGACACGGAGGCGCGGCAGGTCTCGGAAGAGATCGGCCTTAACATGATCCGCGCCGCGACCGTGGGCACGCACCCGCAGTTCGTGGGCATGATTCGCGAGCTGATACTTGAGCGGCTCGACCCGGTCGTGCCCCGCCGGGCGCTCGGCACGCTCGGGCCTTCGCACGACGTGTGCGCGGTTGACTGTTGTCTGCCGGGAGCGTCGAGACCTCCTGCTCGTCCTGAGAGTAATGCTGGCTGATTTCCAACACTCAGTGTTGGGCTGCCCTTAACTCAACTACGTTGGCTGAAGAGATTACAAATCGGCCTCGTGTCGTCATCGTCGGCGGGGGTGTCAGCGGCCTCGCGGCGGCGCACCGCCTCGTCGAATTACAGTCGGCAGAGAATCCAATCGAAGTCCTCCTGCTCGAAGCCTCGAACCGTCCGGGCGGGACTGTCCGCACGCACCGCCGCGACGGCTTCCTCATCGAAGGAGGCCCCGACTCCTTCATCTCCGAGAAGCCCGAGGCGCTCGCACTCGCCCGGCGCGTCGGCCTCGCCGAACGTCTCATCAACACCGGCGAGCAGCACCGGCGCAGCTTCGTCGTGCGCGGGGGCCGCCTGCGGCCGACGCCCGAGGGCTTCCAGCTGCTCGCGCCTTCGCGCATGCTCCCCTTCCTCGCCACGGACATCTTCACCTGGCGCGGCAAGGCGCGCATGGCGCTCGACCTCCTGCTGCCGCGGCGCAGGGGCGCGAACGGGCGCGACGACGAGAGCCTCGCCGCCTTCGTCCGCCGGCGTCTGGGGCAGGAAGCACTTGAGCGCATGGCGCAGCCGATGGTCGGCGGCATCTACACGGCCGACCCGGAAGTCCTCTCCCTGCGCGCCACGATGCCGCGCTTCCTTGAGATGGAACGGCGCGACCGCAGCCTCATCCTCTCGATGTGGAAGGCGGGCCGGCGCGCCAACGAGGCCGCACGTCACGGGCGCGGCGCGAGCGGCGCACGCTACAGCCTCTTCCTCTCCTTCGACGAAGGCGTGCAGGTGCTCACAGACGCCCTGGCCGCGCGCCTGCCCTCGGCCGGCGTCCGCCTGAACACAAAGGTCACATCGCTGCGACTCGAAGGAGGCACGCGCCGCTGGGCCGTGCAGACCGACGCCGGCGAGACCGTACACGCCGACGCCGTCTGCCTCGCGCTCCCCGCCTACTCCGCGGCAAGACTTTTGCGCGACATCGAGGACGGACTGGCCGGCGAGCTGGACGCGATACCCTACGCCTCGACCGCGACGGTCAACCTCGCCTACAGGCGCGCAGACATCCCGCACCCGCTCGACGGCTTCGGCTTCGTCGTCCCCTTCGTCGAGCGCCGCGCCACGCTGGCCTGCACCTTCAGCAGCGTCAAGTTCCCCTCCCGCGCGCCCGTCGGCCACGCGCTGCTGCGCGCCTTCGTCGGCGGCGCGCTCCAGCCCGACATGTTCGGGCTGGACGAAGAGAGCATGACGGCGGCCGTCCGCCGCGACCTCCGCGACCTGCTCGGTGTCGAGGCCGAGCCGCTCTTCGCACACGTCGAGAAGTGGCCGCGCTCGATGGCGCAGTACCACCTCGGCCACGCCGCGCGCGTCGAGCGCATCCGCCAACTGGCGGGCCGCCTCCCCAATCTCTCCCTCTGCGGCAACGCCTACGAAGGCGCCGGCCTCCCCGACTGCGTCCGCGGCGGCGAGTCCGCGGCCGAAGCCATCGCGAAAGCCTTAGACCCTGCTAAACTCTAACCTCCCCCTCTGCCTATGGAAGATAAAGTAGAAGAGATATACAACCAGCGCTGCGCCGACGTATACGACCAGTGGTTCGGGTATTTCGACGAGGCGGCCGTTGACGTGCTGGAAGAGTTGGCGGGCGGCGGGCGCGTGCTCGAACTGGGAATCGGGACGGGGACGGTGGCCTTGCCGCTGACGGCGAGGGGCGTCGAGGTGCACGGCATCGACGCCTCGCCGGAGATGGTGGCGGCGCTACGTGCCAAGCCGGGCGGCGGGGCCTTGCCGGTGACGTTGGGCGACTTCGCAGGCGTCGAGGTCGAGGGCGAGTTCTCGCTCGTCTACGTCGTCTACAACACGCTCTTCGCGTTGCAGACGCAGGAGGAGCAGGTGCGCTGCTTCCGGAACGTCGCCGCGCGGCTCGCGCCGGGCGGGGCCTTCGTCGTCGAGGCGTTCGTCCCAGACCTCGCGCAACTGAGCGCCGGCCAGGGCGTCCGCCTCCTGCACATGACGGACGAACGCGTCGGCATCAGAGTCTTCCAGCACGACCCCGTGCGGCAGAAGCTCAAGAGCCGCCACGTCGTCTTCAACGAGGGCGGCGCGCGCGTCTTCCCCGTCGAGGTGCGTTACGCTTGGCCCGCGGAGCTGGACTTGATGGCGCGGCTGGCCGGCCTGCGGCTGCGCGCGCGCTGGGGCGACTGGCGCCGCGGCGAGTTCGGCGCGAAGAGCGAGAAGCACGTCTCCGTCTACGACCGGCCGGCCCGAACATGAAGAGAGGCACAGCGCTTCAACTCGTCTGGCTCACACTGGCCGCGGCCGTCCTGACCGCGGCCATGCTCTCGCCCGCCGCCCGCGCACAGTCCGGCCGCATCATCCCGAAGCCGACCCCGACGCCCACCCCTTCGCCCACGCCGAAGGTCGAGGCGCCGAAGTTCGTCCCCGCCCCGAACGCAGAGAAGTACCGACTGGTCTTCGCGACGCGCTACCAGGGAAGGTTCAATTACCGCGACGCCGACGAGTTGCAAATGATCCGCCGCTCCGCCTTCGACAACTTCGTCGAGGGGCTGAACAGGGCCGGCGCCGAAGGCTACCGGGTCGTCACCTCTCTGAAGGGCGACCCGGCCGTCGTCGCGCTCGACCGTGAACAGTTCGAGTACGCCTGGACGGAGACCGCCTCGCCCGACGAGTTCCTCAAGCGCGGCTTCGCGGGGACGTACTCGCAACTGTCGAAGAAGGGTTTTCGTCTCGCCGCGCACGCGCTCCTCTACGGCTACTGCGAGACGTTCTTCCCCGACCGCTGCGACTACAGAGACTTCTTCCTCTTCGAACGACGGAAGGGGGACGAAGCACCGCGCGAGTTCAAGTCGGTCGACCCGGAGCGCGGCGCGCCGCGCCGGAAGGGGCAGGACAGCGAGGACGCTCTGACGGACGCCGTCAGGGCGAAGCGCGACGAAGGGTTCTACCCGGCCCACTTCCTTTCGAAGTCCGAGATCGTACTCGAACGCGAGTCGCCCGAGCCCGCGCTCGCCGAGTCGGGCACGGAGGTGCGCGTCGTCCGCTCCAACAGCTTCTGGGAGCGCGACGAGCTGCCGAAGAAGGTCAACGAGCTGGCGCGGCAAGGCTACAGGCTGGCGCTCGCCGACTACGAGATCGCCGTGATGTACCGGCGCGCGGGCGCGGCGCCGCCGCTCGGCTACGTCTGGCTGAAGGGTTCGAAGAAGGAGTTCGAGGCAGAGCTTGCAAAGTTGCAACAGGCCGGCGCAGTCTTCCGCATGACCTACCCGGACGCCGGCGGCACACGCAAAACGCTCGTCTTCGAACAGGGCGCGGCGGGCGAGGCCGCGCGGCGCGAGTACAGGGTCTTGTGGTTCGAGCTAGAGACGCGGCAGCATTCCGATGAACAACTCCTGGAGACCGCCTTCGCCCCCGCGTCGGCCGAGACGCAGAGCGAGTTGAACCGCCTCGCGGCCGAGGGCTTCGTCGTCCTTGCCCTCTTCGACGCCGACAGGTACAAGTTCACCGGATCGGGCAAGGGGCGCGAGGGGTTTAGCTCCGAGGAGTTCGGCCTCCTGCTTGAGCGCAAACATTGACGACACCGGAGCTAAGGCAAGGGCCTTGAATCAAACATGAGGACGACGACCACGCGACTGTTAACACTCCTGCCCTGGCTCTCGCTGCCGCTGGTGGCCGCCGCCCACCTGCTCCTGTGGGAGAGAATCCCCGCGCGACTCGCCGTCCAGTTCGACGCCTCCGGCGCCGTGAGCAACTGGATGACTCGCGGCCAGTCGCTCGCCTTCGACCTCACCGTCCTGCTCTTCATCCTCGTCCTCGGCACGTTGAAGCTCCGCGGGCGTGGTCGGGACGAACGACACGCCGGCCTCCTTCTCCTGAACGTGGCCGTCTGGTTTGTCATGCTCGTCTTCCTCGGCCTCCTCAAGTACAACGTCACGGGCTCGCTCCTCTAACGCCGCGCCCTTTGCCTCCGCCGCCGGACTCCTTTAAGCTGCACGTGCTTTCCCAACAGACATCGATTCGACGGCGGCGCTCTTGAGCAAAGAAGGACTGGTCATCGTCGGCGGCGTCGCGGCCGGGCTCGCGGCGGCGATGGAGGCGAGGCGTCACGCGCCCGACCTCACCGTTACGGTCTTCGAGCGAACCGGCGACATCTCTTACGGCGCCTGCGGGCTCCCTTACGTCGTCGCCGGCCTCATCCCTTCGCCCGACGCCCTCGTCCTCCACACGCCCGCCTACTTCCGCGAGCGCCACTCGATTGAAGTCAAACTCAACTGCGAGGCCGTCGAGCTGCTCCCCTCAAAGTCGTACGTGCGCGTGCGTGAGGCCGGCGCGGAGCGCGAGGTCGGGTACGACTCGCTCGTGCTCGCGACCGGCGCGGCCGCCGTCTGCCCGCCGCTCCCGGGCCGAAACCTCGAAGGCGTCTTCGTGCTGCGCCACATGCGAGACGGCCGGCGGATGCTTCGCTACTTTGAAGAGGCGCGGCCGCGCCGGGCCGTCGTCGTCGGTGCCGGCTACATCGGGCTTGAAATGGCCGAGGCGTTCAGCGCGCGCGGCCTGCGCACGACGCTGGTCGAAGGCTCGGACAAGGTGATGGGCGCCCTCGGGGGTCTTGGCCGCGAGCTGGTCGCGGACGAACTGCGCGCGCACGGCGTCGAGGTTCTCTTCGGCGAACGCGTCACGGCGTTCGAGGGCCGTGGCACACGGATCGAGCGCGTGCTGACCGACTCGGGTCGCGCTCTGGAGACGGACGTGGTCTCGGTCGGAGTCGGCGTGCGCCCCGAGGTGGCGCTGGCGGTCGCGGCGGGGATAGAGGTCGGCGCGAGCGGCGCCGTCCGCACGGACGAGCGGCAGCGGACGGGCGCGCCCGGCGTCTACGCCGCGGGCGACTGCTGCGAGGTGCTCAACCAGGTCTCCGGCCGGCGCGTGTGGCACCCTCTGGGTCAACCCGCCGTCAGACAGGGCTGGGTCGCGGGCGCCAACGCCGCGGGGCAGGACTCCACACCCGACGCACGCTACGCCGGGGTCGTCGGCACGAACGCCGTCAAGGTCTTCGGCCTGGAGGTCGCACGCACGGGGCTTTCGTTGGAAGAGGCTCTTGAGGCGGGCTTCGACGCGGCCGAAGTGGAGAGCGAAGCGCACACCCGCGCGGGCTACTACCCGGGCGGCTCGAAGATTCTGACGCGGGTCGTGGCGGACGCGCGGGGCCGCCTGCTCGGCGCGCAGTTGGTCGGGCGTGAGGGCGTCGCGCAGCGCGTCAACGTCTTCGCCGCCGCGCTCCACGCGGGGTTGAAGGTTGACGAAGTCGAGCGCTTCGACCTCGCCTACGCCCCGCCCTTCGCGCCGACCATCGACCCCGTCATCCGCGCCGCGCACGCCGCGCGGAAGAAGGGTTGAGGGTTCGTTTTCAACCGAGGAACAAAGAGCGGGCGCGCACTCAGTAAAGAGTTCGCGCCCGCTCCTTTTAACGCCCGAACGTCCCCGCGTTACAGCTTGGCAAAGACGATCACGAGCGTGAAAAGCACCAGGGTCTCGATGAAGACGAGGCCGAGGATCATCATCGTCTGGATGCGGGCGCCGGCGCCCGGGTTGCGGGCCACGCCCTCGGCCGCCGCCGCCGCGACGCGTGACTGGCCGATGGCCGCGAGCGCCGCCGCCAGCGCGAAGCCGAGCCCCGCCGCAATCGCCTTGTACTTGTTGACCGACTCGGCGTTGTCGGCCGCCGCGGTCTGCGCGAAGGTCGGCGCCGCCATGGCGAGCACGCCGACGACGGCGAAGAAGGCCATTCTCAGTTTCTGCATCTGCTTTCTCCTCTCAATGCCGGCCCGGTCTTGTACAGCTTCAGGACGAGGAGAACGTCTCGGCGCGGCGCGCTCTTCATAATTTCGCCCCGGCCCGGTATCCGCCGCCCCTCTTACAACGGCGCTCCAGCGACCTCGGCACGCCCCGGCTCGTACGACCGAAAGAGCCCGACCATCTCGCGCCAACCTCGAACGTCCGACCTACGTCCCTTCAACTCTCCCCGAGCCGTCCGTTTAAACTTCGCGCCCCGACGTGCGTGTGCTCCGTCGCACTCGCCGCCCCGGCGGGCGCCTCTGCTTTGTGAAGCCGAAGTATAAAGCTGCTAAAAAATTCTTACGTGTGCGAAGGCAGAGTCATCACGCCGCCCGCGTCCGTCGTCAACGTCGGCCCGTGCCCGCCGTGCTCCTCATGCCCGTGTCCCTCTTCGTGATGGTGCGAGACCTCGCTGATGTAGAGGATCGACAGCAGCACGAAGATGAAGGTCTGCATGAAAGCGACGAAGAGGCTGAGCGGCATGATGAGCACCGGGATGCCCCACTTCGTCCACGGCGCGAGCCCCGAGATGGTTCCGAGAATCTGCTCGTCGCCGAAGAGGTTGCCGAACAGTCGGATGCCGAGAGACATCGGCCGGACGAGGTTGCTGATCAGCTCGATGGGGAACATCAGCCACGCCAGCCAGACGATAGGCCCGGCGAAGTGCTTCAGGTGCCCCCCGAGCCCGTTCTCGCTGATGCCGATGGCGTTGTAGTAGACGAACGAAGAGATGCCGAGCGCGAAGGTCACGGAGGTCGCGGCCGTCGGCGCCATCAGCCCCGGCACGAGCCCCATCAGGTTCGAGATGAGGATGAGGATGCCGAACGTCCCGACCACCGGGAGGTACTTCGCGCCGTGCGGCCCGACGTTATCGACCAGCAGGTCGCGGATCGCCAGCACGCCCGTCTCCAGCGTCAATTGCCCGTAGCCCGGCTCGTCCACCGAGAGCTTGCGCGGCTTCAAAAGGAGGATGAGCAGCACCGTGAAGATGGCCGCCAGCACGAACATCACCGTGTACCACGGCACCGCGTTGTCGGGCGTGTAGGGGCCGAAGACCGACTCGGCCGTCGTCCCGAACATGCCGAAGAACTTGTCCCAGAGCGGCTTCGTGTAGTGAACCTGAAACTGGTGCACCGGCTCGCCGACGAGCTGGTTGAGCTTCTCGACGATGAGGGGGACGTGGTGCTCCGCCCCGGCTCCCGCGTGCTCGGTGGCGGCGGCGGCGTGTTCGGCCGCGGGCGCCGCGTGCTCGGCCGCCTGCGTGGCCCCGTGCTCGGCGTGCTGAAAGAACATCGACTAGGTTTCCTCCCGACGTACGATGGCGAAGTAGAACTGCCTGAACCCTTCCGCGAGCAGCCCCGCGACGACCGCGCACATCCCCGCGAGCGTCGCGACGAGCGAGACTAGGCCCGTCTGGGATGCGAAGAAGACCAAGACGGCGACGACCGCGTAGCGCAGGATGTAGCGCGCGCCCTTCCATTTCGGCGACCGGGCCGACGTGGCGCCCTCGAAGACCGCCCCGACCGAGCTGCGCAGCCAGTGCTGGTTGAAGAGCGCGAGCGCGCCGCCCAGCGCCAGCCCCGTCGTCACGCGCCAGGGGGCCAGGAAGGCACTCACGGAGACGGCGACGAGCGCCGCCCAGAACGTGTCCCGGTAGATGCGCCTCACGGCCTCGTGCGGGGCTTCGCCTACGGGGGCCTCGGGCCCCGGCCCGGCCGGGCGCTCACTGTCTGCGCCTTCGCTCATCACGGAACGGGAGATTTTACATGCCCCCACGCCGGCCTGTCGAGCGCGCCCGCCTCACCTGTTCAGACGAGAGATGATGCGTATGAACTGGTAGAAGCCGACGGCCGCACCCAGCACGATGCCGGCGACCATCATCCAGCCGGTGCCGAACTGCCGGTCGAGCACCCACCCGAGCCCCATGCAGGTGAGCACCGAGAAGAAGATCGACAGCCCCGCCGCGTACGCGATGCTGCTGCCGCGCGCCGCCTCGCGCTCCTGGCCGTCGCCCTTTTCCGGCTCGCCCTCAGCCATTCGTCCCTTCCGGCTACTTGGTCAACTCCTTGCGCCGCAGGTCTGCGAGCAGGCGCTCGGCCTTCAACATCTCGGCCTCGGCCGGCGAGAGCGCGGCCTGCTCCTCCCTGTCCGGCCCGGCCAGCAGCTTGTATGCGCCGACGCCGGCCAGCGCCACGACGCCGAGGATGATGGCCCATTTGACGAGCGCGTAGAGCAGGCCGGCGACCACGCCGAAGAGCCAGAACCCGCCCCAGACGACGAAGACGAACGCGACGAACAGGAGCAGGAGTTTGAAGAGCTTCATACGTAAAACCTCCGCGGGCAGTTAGAGTTTTCGGTGCTTCCCTCTGCCAGCATAAACGCTCCCGCCCGCGCCGGCGTTCGCATTCTTTCTCGTCACCAGCGAGAGCGCGTCAGGTAGTTGCGCGGCACCTCCAGCAGTTGCGCGCGGCGCGAGTGGCGCATCGAGTCGTGGATGAAGCAGACGTGCGTGCACCAGCAGGCGCGTCCCTCGTCAATCTGCCTCAACTCCTCCTGCCTGCCCTGCGACTCCCAGAGCTTGCCGAAGTCGTAGTCGAAGTCCGGGAGGCTCGCGAACTTACCCCGCAGCTCGCAGGCGCGCACGTCGCCGTTGTAGTCGATGACGGCCGTCGTCTCGCCCGCCGTGCAGGGGAAGGGCCACGCGCTGGGCCCGGCGAAGTTCGAGTGCTGCGTGCGGTAGTGCGTCGTGATGGCGCCGACGTAGGCGACCGACTTGACGAAGCGCGTCGCGGCGTCGTCTTCGGCAAACATGCGGCCGCCATATCTTTTGGTGAGTTCGGAGACGCGCGCGTACATCTCCGGCAGCACCTCGGGCGGAATCTGTTTGATGCCCTCGCCCGCCTTCGTCTCGCCGCGGACGACGTTGAAGTAGTGGCCGTCGAGCCTGAGATTCTCCCACACGAAGTCTGCGAGCGGGCCGACCTCCGCGTAGTTCTCGGCGCAGACGACGGTGTTGACGTTGAGGCGGAAGCGCTCGCGGTACTTCTCCTTTAAAGGGTAGAGCGCGCGTATGCATTCGAGCGTGCGCCCCCAGTTGCCGGGCACGCCGCGCACGCGGTCGTGCGTCTCGCCGTAACCGTCGAGGGCGACGTTGAGGTAGAGGTGCAGTTCCGGGTGGAGCGAGAGCGCGTTATCGACCAGCGAGTAGGTGCGCGACTTGAGCAGGCCGTTCGTGGGGATGATGCAGCGGCGGACGCCGTTGTTCTCGACGAAGAGGCGGATGATCTCGTCCACGTCCTGCCTGAGCGTCGGCTCGCCGCCCGAGAGCCAGAGGTCTGTAATCGGGGGCATCGTCCGCGAGACGCGCTCGATCTGCTCGAAGGTCATGTCGCCCGGCCGGTTCAACTCTTCGTGATAGAAGCAGGTCTCGCACTTCGCGTTGCAGCGCGAGGTGACGAAGAAGATGAGTGTCCCGAGCCTGCGCTCGCGCGCGGTCGAGCGGAGGAGTTGGACGAACTGTGCGACCCTCTTAGGCATCCGGCCCGATAATCTCAGTTTCCGTCGGCGATTTCAATTCGTAGCCGATGCCGCGCCAGACGATGCGGCGCGAGAGCCCGGCCAACGCCGCGTTGTAGAGGAAGAGCGCGGCCGTCAGAGGCCACAGCAGCAGGTGCGCCCAGAGGCCGCGGCGCAGTCGCCAGTGGTGCTCTTCGAGCACGAGCGCCACGGCGCGCAGGCGGAAGAAGGCTTTCCACATGCCGAGCAGGAAGATGACCGACACGACCACGAGCGGCCACACGAACGAGAGCCCCGCGGCCGCGCGCCACGCCGCGAGCGCCGTCCCGCCGAAGAAGACCGCGACGAAGAGCAGGTTCGAGGTGAGCACGAAGGCCCAGAGGTGCGGCGCGTAGACCCGCGTGATCTTTAACTGGCGGGTGGTAAACTCGAACAGTTCGGCGAAGGTGCAGTCTTCGACCGACGCGGTCAGGCACGCGGGCACGAAGCGGATGGGAAGCTCGGCCGCTTGCAGGGCGCGCGTCAGCGCGTAGTCGTCCGAGACCGTGCCGCGCCAGCGCTCGTGCATCCTCAGCCGCTCGAACGTCTCGCGCCTGACGGCCGTCGAGCCGCCCCAGCAGAAGTTGCCCCGCACGTTCGGGCCGAGCGCAGAGGCGATGGACGCATTCCACACCGAGCGCAGCTGTGAGGCGAGTCCGCCGCCCGCCGGCAGGAACCAGCGGTAGCCGGTCGCGGCGCCCGCGCCCTCTACGCCGAGCGGCGCGACCAGGGCGCGCAGCCAGTCGGGCCGGGGCCGCGCGTCCGTGTCCACGAAGATGAAGACCTCGCTCGACGCATCGGTCTCCTTTACAGCCGCGCGCAGGTTGTGAACCTTCTGTCCGCTGTCGGAAGCCTTTCCCGCGACGACGAAGCGTGTGCGCGCGACCGTCTCGCCCCCCAACTCGCGGCTCAACTGCCGCGCGATTTCGAGCCCAGGGTCTTCCGCGCGGTCGGAGACGAAGACGAGTTCGTAGGCGGGATAGTGCTGGCGGAAGAGCGCGAGGAGGTTCAGGCATAAGCCCTGATCCACCCCTCGGCACGGGACGTAGACCGAGGCAAAAGGCATGTAGAGCGGGCGCGGCACCTCAAGCTCGCGCCTGAAGAAATTAAGATAACGCACGCCCCCGCGCAGAGAGAGGAGGCTTTGCAGGACGACCAGCGCGGCGAGGATGTAGAAGAAGAGCATCAGCGGGCGCAGGTCTGCGCGCGCCCGCCGTCGATGGAGTAGGTGGCGCCCGTGATCCAGGAGGCGCGGTCGGAGGCGAGGAAGAGGATGAGTTCGGCGACCTCTTCGGCCGCGCCGACGCGGCCCAGCGGGTGTGTCGTCTTCGAGTGTTCGAGGAAGTCCGCGTACTTCTCTTCACTCATGCCGCCGCGCCGGTGCACCTGCGTGACGACGACGCCGGGGTTGACGGCGTTGACGCGCACCCCCTTCGGCGCCAGCTCCAGCGCCGCGCAGCGCGTGAGCTGATCGACGCCGGCCTTCGAGACGCAGTAGGCGAGCACGCCGGGGAAGGCACGCAAGCCCGTCACGCTCGACACGTTGACGACGTTGCCCGGCCTCCGCTCAAGGTGCGGCGCGGCGAGCTGCATGAGGTGGAAGACCGAGCGCAGGTTGACGTTCATCATCTCGTCCCAGTCCGAGAGCGGCGTCGTCTCGACCGTGCCGTTGGCGATGATGCCGGCCGCGTTGACGAGCACGTCCAGCCCGCCGAGCGCTTCGACCGCGGTCTCGACGGCGCGGCGTGCGTGCGCCTCGACCGTCACGTCGGCCTGAATTTCAAACGCCCCGCCGCCTCGCCCGCGTATCTCCGCGGCGACCGCGCCCAGAGTCTCCGCGTCGCGCCCGACGAGCGCGAGGCGCGCGCCCTCCGCCGCGAACCTGAGCGCGGTCGCGCGCCCGATGCCCGAGGTCGCGCCCGTGACGAGCGCCGCACGCCCTTCCAACTCTCCCGCCATCGTTTACTCCCCTTCTGTTCCCGGATGTGTGTGGCCCGAGGATACCGGACGGCTCACCTCTGCGCCAGAGGGCGGGCGGCGGGCAGTACCGCCGTGACGACCGACCCGGCGGCCTTGATGAGGGGCTGCGGGTAGATGCCGATGAGGATGACGAAGACGGCGCAGACGACGAGCGCCGCCTTCAGGGGCGCCGAGAGAGAGAGCGGGCGCGCGTCCGCCTCGCGGTCGCCGATGTACATCGCGCGGATGAAGCGCACGTAGTAGTAGAACGAGACGACCGTGTTGAGCGCCGCCCAGCCGAGCAGCCAGTAGTACCAGTTCTGCCTGTCAGCGCCCCCGCGTTCGAGCACGCCGAGGAAGAGGTAGAGCTTGCCGATGAAGCCGCCCGTCGCGGGCAGGCCGCCCAGCGAGAGCATGAAGATGGTCATCATCAGCGCGAGCCCCGGCGCCTTCTGCCCGAGCCCCGTCAGGTCGTCCACCTCGTCGCCGAGGACGCCTTGCCGACGGAGCGCGATGAGCACGCCGAACGCGCCGACGTTCATGAAGGTGTAGACGACGAGGTAGACGACGAGCCCCGTGTAGCCGTAACCGTTCGCCGCGATGACCCCGAGCAGGAGATACCCCGCGTTCGAGATCGACGAGTAGGCCAGCAGCCGCTTCGCGTTCGTCTGCGTCACGGCCGCCCAGTTGCCGACCATGATCGTGACGGCCGCGACCAGCCCCAAGAGCGGCGCCCAGTCCAGGCGCATCCCGCCCAGCGCTTCGAGGAAGATGCGGGCGAGGAGCGCGAAGCTCGCCGCCTTCGACCCCGTCGAGAGGAAGGCCGTCACCGAAGTCGGCGCGCCCTGGTAGGCGTCGGGCGCCCACATGTGAAAGGGTACGGCCGCGACCTTGAAGAAGAGCCCGGCGCCGAGCGCGATCATCGCCAGCAGCAGCAGCGGCAGCAGCGCCGCGTCGGCCGTCGTGCCGCCGGCGATCTCCGCCACCCTCGGCGCGATCTGCGCGAGGTTGGTGGACTTCGCCACGCCGAAGAGGAGCGAGATGCCGTAGAGCAGTATCCCCGAAGAGAAGGCGCCGAGCAGGAAGTACTTCATCCCCGCCTCGTTCGAGCGCCGCTCGCGCTTCGTGTAGCCGACGAGCACGTAGAAGCTGAGCGCCATCAGCTCCAGGCTGATGTAGAGCACGATGAGGTCGTACCCCGAGGCGAGGAACATCATGCCGACGGTCGCGAACAGGACGAGCGAGTAGTACTCGCCGCGCTGCTCGCCCTCCACGTCGAGGTAGCGCAGGGAGACGGCGACCGTCAGCGCCGCCGACAGCAGGAAGATGAGCTTGAAGGCGACGGCGAAGCCGTCAACCTTCACCGTGCCGTAGAAGCCCGACAGCCCGACGGCCCCCGCCCCGCCCTGCCCGACCAGCCCCCCGACTAGCGGCACCTCGTGCAGGAAGCCCGAGACCAGAGGCCACCCGAGCACGCACACGGAGGCGGCCGCGAGCGCCACCGCGCCGAGCGCGAAGTAGCCCACCCAACGCCGCTGGCGATACGGCAGCACCACCTCCAAGACCAGCGCCACGCAGGCGCACAGCGAGAGGATGATTTCCGGCGCGATCAACTTCAGATCGGCCACGTCGAAGAGCGCGGTTGTGGAGGCTTGAAGAAACATAAGATGGCTTTTAGCTGTTGGCTTTTAGCTGTTGGCTTCTCCGTCTATAGCCGGAAGCTAAAAGCTCACGGCCAACAGCTAAAAGCTTACCTCTTCTCCGCCGTCTGCGGCGCGGGCGCGGCCGGGTTGACGGGGTAGTCGGGGCGGACGTGCTTGACCAGCGCGGCGACCGGCTTCTGGATGAAGTCGAGGAAGGGCTTGGGGTAGACGCCGATCCAGAGCGACATCACGAGCAGCGGCACCATGTAGGCCCACTCACGCCCCTTGAGGTCTTTGAGCGACTCGTTCTTCGGGTTGTCGATGTTGCCGAAGAACATCCGCTGGTAGAGCCAGAGCATGTAGCCCGCGTTGAGGATGATGCCGAGCGCCGCCCCGCCCGCCCAGTAGGGGTTCGCCTCGAAGGCGCCCCGCATGGCGAGGAACTCCGAGATGAAGACGCAGAGCAGGGGGAGCCCGATGGCCGTCATCGCCATCGCGAGGAAGACCGCGGCGTAGCCGGGCATGACGTGCGAGAGCCCGCCGAACTCGTTCACCGCCCGCGTGTGCCGCCGCTCGTAGATGATGCCGACCAGCAGGAAGAGCGCGCCCGAGTAGATGCCGTGGTTGATCATGTGGAGCACGGCGCCGTTGACCCCGTTCGGGTTCGCCGCGAAGAGCCCGAGCATCACCACGCCCATCGAGGAGACCGACGAGTAGGCCACCAGCTTCTTCACGTCGCCGTCGCGCTTGACGACGAAGTACATCGCCGCCAGCGCCCCGTAGATGATGCTGACGAGCGCGAGGACGACCATCACGTTGCGCACGCCGAAGGCGCCGCCCCAGAAGTACGACTGGTCGATGGACGCCTTCGGGAAGAACGGCAGGTTGAAGCGGTAGAAGCCGTAGGTGCCGAGCTTGAGCAGGACGCCGGCGAGGACGACGGAGCCGGCCGTCGGCGCCTCGACGTGCGCGTCCGGGAGCCACGTGTGGAACGGCCACATCGGCACCTTGATGGCGAAGCCGATGGCGAAGGCGAAGAAGAGCAAGACCTGCATCGCCCCCATCGGGATGACGCTCCCGAGCGACTGCATGAACATGATGTTGAAGGTGCCCGTGCCCGCGTCGTGTGCGATCTTCGCCGTGTCGTTCAACAGGCCCAGCGCGGCACCGTTCCCTGCCACGAGCGAGCGCGTCGCGTCGGTGACGGCGCCCACGAGCGCCGCGTCCTGCGTCAGGAAGTACATCTTGATGAGACCGAGGAGGAGTCCCACCGACCCGACCAGCGTGTAGAGGAAGAACTTGATGGCGGCGTAGAGGCGCCGCTCGCCGCCCCAGATGCCGATGAGGAAGTACATCGGCACCAGTGAGACCTCGAAGAAGAGGAAGAAGAGGAAGAGGTCGCCCGCGCAGAAGACGCCGAGCACCGAGGTCTGCAACAGCAGCAGAAGGACGTAGTACTCCTTCTCCCGCTTCTGGATGTACTCCCACGAGGAGAGCGACGCGATCCAGCCCAGCAGCGTCGTCAGAAGGATCAGCAGCACGGCCACGCCGTCCACCGCCATCTGGTAGCGCGCGCCGATGACCGGAATCCACTGCGCGTCTTCGAGGAACTGGAAGCCGCCCAGGTGCCGGTCATAACCGAGGAGCGCGAGCGAGACCAGGAAGTCGAGCGCGAACCACGCGGTGGCGAAGCGCTTGATGGCGCCCGTCTGCTCCTTCCTGAAGAAGAAGAGGGCGAGCGCGCCGAGCGCGGGCAGCGCCGTGATGACGGTGAGCCAGTGGGTAGAGATAAAGGGGATGTTCACGACTCCTCCCGAACCAACGATGATTGCCAGAACCGCCCCCCCCTCTCAGCGCCAGAGGGAGGAGATGATGTTGCCGCCGAAGTAGAGGCCGACGGCCGCGACGAGCCCGAGCAGCATGGCGAGCGCGTAGTTGGCCGTCACGCCCGTCTGCGCGGCGCGCAGGAGCGGCGACATCAGAAGCTTGATGAAGCCCGCGACGCCGTTGACCGCGCCGTCCACGACGAGCCGGTCGAAGTTGCCCGTGAAGCGGCTGACCTGTTTGGTGAGCCACGCCGCGCCGTTGACCGCGCCGTCGATGAAGCGCGAGTCCGTCGCGTAGACGCCGCGCGCCGCGTCCATCGTCCGCCGCGTAAAGAGCTTGCCGTAGAGTTCGTCCACCCAGTACTTGTTAAAGCTCGCGCGGTAGAGCGGCGCCAGCCTCTGCGCCCACACCCCGGGCAGCTCCGGCCGCCAGACGTAGAAGAGGAAGCCGAGCCAGATGCCGAAGCCCGCCACGACGAGCGAGAGGATGATGAAGAACCACTCGGCCGCGGCGTGGCTCCCGCCGAGCATGCCCTGAACGGAGTGCGCGAGGTTGAAGCGCCCTTCGTCGCCGTAAGGCGCGGGCGGCGCGCCGTGCGCGACCTCTGCGCTGTGCTCGACATCCGTGCGCGTCGGGAGGGGAGCGGCGTGGCTCCCCTCCTGCGCGACGGCCTCGCGTCCGGCAGCCTGCTTGTCGTGCGCCTGAAGCGCTTTGGTCTCGGCGTGCGACTCCTTGCCGAACTGCCCGGTCAGGGGGTTCCAGATGACCGGGTCGAGCCAGTTGACGATGTTGAGCTTGCCGCCGACGTGCTCGCCGCCCGTGAAGGCGGGGCTGATGCCGAGGAAGCCGCCGAGGGTCGCGAGCACCGCGAGCACCGCGAGCGGCACCCACATCGAAGGCGGCGACTCGTGCGGCAGGACGGAGCCGTGCGGGTGGTGCCCGTGGCCCGCGGGCTCTTCGGGGTCGTGGTGGTCGTGTACGTCGTGGCCGCGCGCGTCCACGCCCTCGGGCTCGCCCGCCTCCGCGCTCTCAAGCGCGTGCGCCGCGCCGACCCGCTCCTCGGGGCCGTGGTGCGGCCGGTCACCGACCGAGGGCGTCGCGGCAGTGTGCGTCGTCTCGCCCTCCGCGTAACGCTGTGCGTGCGCCTCGTCGGCCTGCCCGCCCGCGTTCACTTCGAGGAAGCGCTCCTTGCCCCAGAAGGTCAAAGCCATCAGGCGCGTCATGTAGCAGGCCGTGCAGGCGGCCGCGACGGTCGCGATGAGCCAGAGCAGCCAGCCCGAAGGGACGTAGTCGGTCGAGGCCGCGTTCCACAGTATCTCGTCCTTCGACCAGAAGCCCGAGAACGGGATGATGCCGCAGATGGCGAGCCAGCCGGCGAAGAACGTCCAGTAGGTCTTCGGCATGTACTTCCGCAGGTTCCCCATCCGCCGCATGTCCTGCTCGTGGTGCATCCCGTGGATGACCGAGCCCGCCCCGAGGAACATCAGAGCCTTGAAGAAGGCGTGCGTCATCACGTGGAAGATGCCGACGACGAAGGCGCCCACGCCGCACGCGAGGAACATGAAGCCGAGCTGCGAGACGGTCGAGTAGGCCAGGACTTTTTTAATGTCGTTCTGCGTGATGCCGATGGTCGCGGCGAAGATGGCGGTCAGGGCGCCGACGACCGCGACGACCGTCATCATCGCCTGCGAGTGCTGGAAGATGACGTTGCAGCGCGTCAACATGTAGAGCCCGGCCGTGACCATCGTCGCGGCGTGGATGAGCGCCGAGACGGGCGTCGGCCCCGCCATCGCGTCCGGCAGCCAGACGTAGAGCGGTAGCTGCGCCGACTTGCCGCACGCGCCGACGAAGAGGCCGAGCGCGATCCAGGACATGATGCCCCAGGTGACCACGCCGCCCAGCGTCTCGACGGGGAACGAGCGCGCCTGCTCGAAGACGGCCGTGTACTGCGTGGTGCCGAAGGTGGCGATGACGCCGAAGACGGCGAGCGCGAAGCCGAAGTCGCCGATGCGGTTCGTGATGAACGCCTTGCGCGAGGCGTCGCCCGCCTCCTTCCGGTCGAAGTAATAACCGATGAGGAGGTACGAGCAGAGCCCCACGCCCTCCCACCCGACGAACATCAACATGAAGTTCGAGCCCATCACGAGGACGAGCATCGAGAACATGAAGAGGCCGAGGTAGGCGAAGAAGCGGTAGAAGCCTTTGTCGCCGTGCATGTACCCGGTCGCGAAGACGAAGATGCACAGCCCGACGCCCGTCACGACGAGCATGAAGACGGAGGAGAGCGCGTCGAGCTGATAGCTCCACTCCACGTCGAGCACCGCGCCGACGCCGCGCCTCTCCGGCACGTGGGGCTTGGCGACGAGCACGCCCTCGCCCGGCTTCAACCCCTCTGCCGCCGCCTTGCGCGCCACCTCCTCGTCCATCAGGCGGCCGGCTTCCATGTCTGCGCGCGCCTCCAGCCCCTCGGTCAGCTCGACCGCGCCGCCCGGAATCCACGTGTAGGAGAAGGCGCCGTCCTCGCTCGTCACGTAAGGCTTCGGCCACACGTTCGCGCCGTAAGAGATGACGGCCGCGAGGCTGATGAGAAATGCCAGCGCCACCGAGCCGACGCCGATGGAGCCGACCACGCGCTCCGAGAAACGGAGACGGCGGCCCAACAGCCCGTTGACGGCCGCGCCCAACAGCGGCAGGAGGGGGACGAGCCAGATGTATCTGTACATAAGGGAGTCAGGAGTCAGAAGTCGGAAGAAGGAACGAGCGTGCCGCCCGCGCGGCTCTCATTCTGTCTCCCGACTCCTGACTTCCTACCATTTCAAGAGGTCAATCTTGTCCACGAAGATCGTCTCGCGGTTGCGGTAGAGCGCGATGACGAGGCCGAGGCCGATGGCCGCCTCGGCGGCGGCGACGACGATGATGAAGACCGTGAAGACCTGGCCGGCGACGGCGTTCAGGCTCCCCTGCTCTTGCAGGTAGCGCGAGAAGGCGATGAAGTTCAGGTTCGCCGCGTTGAGAATCAATTCAATCGACATGAAGATGACGATGATGTTGCGGCGCGTCAGCACGCCGGCCACGCCGATGGTGAAGAGCAGCGCCCCGATGATGAGAAACTTCGAGAGGTCGGGGTGCTGCACCCCATACTTCATGTTGTCGAGGAGGCCCTCCTGCAAGAGCACGAGCGCCGGCGCGTAAAGGCTGTTCATAGTCTTGACTCTCGCGTTAGACCTCGGCGGCGTGCGCGCGCGAGGCGGTCTCGATCTCGGCCGGGGTCAGCTCGCCCGCGGCCGAAAGCTCCGTGATGACGCGCGGGTCCACGTCGTCGGCGGCCACCTCCTGCTTCGAAGTGCGCGCCAGCAAGACCGAGCCGACGATGGCGACCAGCAGCAGGAGGCTCGCGATCTCGAACGGCAGCGCGCCGTAGCGGTAGAGGCTGGAGCCGACGCGCTGCGTGTCCTCGGAAATCTTCGAGACGCCGGTGGCGGCGTTGCGCATGCCCGCGGCGTCGGCGTCGCGGCCGGAGACGACCGACCCCTCGTTCGCCGCAGTGCCGAAGCGCCCGGCCGACTGGTTGATGGCGTAGAAGAGTCCGAGGACGAGGAGCGCGACGAAGCAGACGGTGGCCACCACCTGCCCCGTGCGGTTGAAGAGCATCTCCTGCTCGCGCTCCTCCGCGCCGACGTTGACGAGCATGATGACGAAGAGGAACAGGACCATCACGCCGCCGACGTAGACCAGAATCTGCACGCCCGCGATGAACTCCGCGCCGAGGAGCACGAAGAGCGCCGCCACCGAGACGAGCGCCGAGATGAGGAACAGCGCCGAGTGCACGGCGTTGCGCGCCATCACCGTCAACAGCCCCGCCACCAGCGCCGCCAGCGCGAAGACCCAGAAGAAGACGCTTTCCCAGCCCTGTAAGACCATAGTTTTAAGCTTCGAACTTGCGCGACTCGCGCCCCTGCTCAAGCATCTCGCGGTTCCAGACGAAGCCGGCGCGCGAGTAGGTGGCGAGTTCGAACTCCTGCGTCAGCTCCAGGCAGGCCGTGGGGCACGCCTCCTGGCAGAGCGCGCAGAACATGCAGCGCGAGGTGTCGAAGATGAACTCGTCGAGCACCTTCTTCTTGCGCGGCTTGCCGCCGACCGTCATCTCGATGTCCATCGCGATCACGTCGATGCAGTCCTCGGGGCAGGCCAGCGCGCAGAGGTTGCAGGCGATGCAGAGACTCTCGTGCGTCTCCGGGTCCATGTTGAGGCGCGGCGCGCCGTGGAAGCGCGGCGCCACCTGCGGGCGCACCGAAGGGTACTGCTCGGTGTAGATGCCGAAGCCGCGCACCGAGTCCTTGCTCACCAGCGCGCCGACGTTGTACTTCAGCGTGAGCCACATCCCCTTGAACATATCCGCCAGGAAGAAGCGCTTGAACGTCTCCCCCAACGTCGGCCGCGGAACTTTGACTAAAGGCATAAGAGCTCTCCGGGAACACCTTGACGTTTATGCGTTGTCGGCGGCGGCCGCCCTCGCCACGGCCGGCGCGCCCTTCGGCACGTCCACGAGCCTAATCTCCCGCCGCTGCTTCTTGAGGTTGAAGTCGCGCGAATGTCGGTTGAGGTAGGCGAGGAAGAGCGCCCCGATGAACAGCCCCGCCAGCCCGAAGGCGACGGCGACGACCTTCCCCGGCCCCGTCAGGTTGAGCCCGCGCGCGAGCAGAGACTCGCCCGGCCGCGCCGGCTCCAGAGTCTTGAGCGTGCCCGAGGCGTTGAGCGCCTGTAAGGCGAAGAGCGTCACGGCCGTCCAGACGATGTTGAGGAGCGAGGCCGGGATCATCCACTTCCAGCCCAGGTCCATCAACTGGTCGTAGCGGTAGCGCGGGAACGTCCAGCGCAGCCAGAAGTAGAGGTAGAGCAGCACCGCCATCTTGACGATGAAGACGGCGAGGCTCAGGAAGATGTAGACGTTGTTGTAGCCGCCCGCGAGCCGGAGCACGCCGGGGAAGTACCAGCCGCCGAGGAAGAGCGTCGTCGCCACGGCCGCCACCACCACCATCGCCGCGTACTCGGCCATGAAGAAGAGCGACCAGCGCATCCCCGAATATTCCGTGTGAAACCCCGCGACCAGCTCGGACTCGGCCTCGGGCAGGTCGAAGGGCGCGCGGTTGTTCTCGGCGATGCCGCTCACGAGGAAGATGACGAAGGCGAACGGCTGGTAGAGGATGAACCAGATGGAGTCGGACGCCTGCGCCGTCGTGATGCCGGACAGTGAGAGCGTCCGCGCGAACATCAGCGCGCCGATGAGCGAGAGCCCCATCGAGACCTCGTACGAGACCATCTGCGCCGACGAGCGCAGGCCCCCGAGCAGCGCGTACTTCGAGTTCGAAGACCAGCCGGCGAGGATGAGCGCCAGCACGCCCACCGAAGAGATGGAGAGGACGAAGAGCAGGCCGATGTTCACGTCCGTAATCACGCCCCAGTTGGGCGCGAACGGCACGACCGAGAAGGTGACGAACGTCGCCGCGACCGAGATGTAGGGCGCGTAACGGAAGATGTACGGGTCGGCCTTCTCCGGCACGAGGTCTTCCTTGGTGAGGAGCTTGACGGCGTCGGCGATGGGCTGCAAGAGGCCCCACTTGCCGACGCGCATCGGGCCGAGGCGCGCCTGCATGAAGGCGGAGATCTTCCGCTCCAGGTAGCTCGCGTAGAGCGCCCACACGGCGATCAGCGTGACGACCGCGCCGATCTGGATGAACGGCCAGACGACGTAGTTGACCGTCTCCCCGCTGAAGAATCTCAGCAGGAGGTCGTCGAGGAAGTTGGGCGGTGCGAAGAGTGCGAACATAACTTTCAGCTCTCGGCGGTCGGCCTCCGGCTCACGGGTCGATCTCGAACGTGCAGCCGCGCGCCGCGCGCATGTCCACCAGCTCAAGGTCTTCGTCGAGCGTGCCCTTGCGATCCACGACGAGGTAGGAGTACCACTCGCCGGTGGCGAAGGGCGGCGTGTGCCAGGTGCCGCGGAAGTAGGCGTAAGGCAGACGGCCTTCGACGAGGAAGGCGACGACCTTGTCGGCGTCCGGCGCGGCGAGGCCGTTGGGCGGCGCGACGCAGATGACGGCCTGCGAGCCGGCGAGCGGCGAGAAGACCTGCATCGTGTGGCGGTGGCGCGCCATGAAGTCGAACTTGAAGGGGCGCGGGTCGGCCGTCGCGCCCGTGATGGACGGCACGCCCATCCCGATGTCCACGTCAACCGACCCGCGCCGGTCGAGCAGAACCCCGTACGGCGCGAAAGCCTCGCGCGTCATCTTCTGCACGGGTAGGCGAATGATGTCCATGAACAAGTAGACGGTAGTCGGTAGACAGTAGAAGGTCCGCGTTAGCGGGGCGGAGCGCTACTGGCTACTGACTACTTCAACGGTCTATCTCCCCGAGCACGATGTCGAGCGTGCCGATGATGGCGACCACGTCGGCGACGAGGTGGCCGACGCACATCTGCCGCAGCGCCTGGAGGTTGATGAGGCACGGCGGGCGGACGCGGACGCGGTACGGGCGGCTCGTGCCGTCCGAGACGAGGTAACAGCCGATCTCGCCCTTCGGGCCTTCGATGGAGTGGTAGTAGTCGCCCGCGGGCGGCTTGATGACCTTCGGAACCTTGGCGTTGACGGGGCCGTCGGGTAACCGTTTGAGCGCCTGCTCGACGATGCGGCGCGACTGGCGCATCTCTTCGATGCGGACGAGGTAACGGTCGTAGGTGTCGCCGTTCTCGCCGACGGGCACGTCGAAGTCGAGGTCGGCGTAGGCCGCGTAAGGGCGCGACTTGCGTATGTCCCACGCGACGCCCGAGCCACGCAGCGCCGGCCCCGAGAGCCCGATGGCGATGGCGTCCGCGGCCGAGATGACGCCGATGCCGACCGTCCGTCCCAGCCAGATGCGGTTCTCCGAAAGGAGCGTCTCGTACTGGTCGATGCGATTCGGGAAGTTGTCTACGAACTGCTGCACGTCCTCGGTAAACCCCTCGTAGGCGTCGTTCGGCATGCCGCCGATGCGCCACGCGTGGCAGGTGAGGCGCGCGCCGAACTGCTGCTCGAAGATCTTCAGAATCTCCTCGCGCTCGCGCAGGGCGTGCAGGAGGACGGTGAAGGCGCCGATGTCGAGCGCGTGCGTGGCGAGCCAGAGCAGGTGCGAGGAGATGCGGTTCAGCTCGGTCAGGATGGTGCGGATGTAGTGCGCGCGCGGAGGGACTTCGAGCCCCAACATCTGCTCGACGGTCTCGACCCAGACCAGCCCGTTCGAGACGGCGGCGATGTAGTCGAGCCGATCCCAGTAGGGCGCGATCATCGGGTAGAGGCGGTTCTCCGCGATCTTCTCCATCCCGCGGTGTAGAAAACCGATGTCGCAGTCGAGGTCGATGACGGTCTCGCCGTCCAGGCGCAGGACGACGCGCAGCACCCCGTGGGTCGAAGGGTGCTGCGGCCCCATGTTCAAGACCATCTCGGGGTTATCGAGTAAGGTCTCCTGCGTTGTCGCGACTTCTACCTGATGCATAAGTTCGTAAACCGTGAACCTTAAACTGTAAACCGTGACAAGTAAGAACGGTGTTTTAATCTTGTCATGGTTTACGGTTCACGGTTCACGTCCTTGAATGCTCCCGCGACGCTGCTTACTTCGAGGATGAGAGCGACCTCGGAGACTTCGCCCCTTTTTCTTTTGCCGAGCAGGTCGAAGAGGATGGCGGAGGCGGCGGAGTCGCGGTTCCAGACGTTGCGGGGGCTCATGCGCTGGCCGAGCCGGAAGCCGGCGGCCTCGGCGGCCGAGGGGCTGTCGAAGACCTTCACTTCGTACTTGGCGGCGAGGTCTTTCGGGTGCATGACTTCTACTTGTGCTCCTTCGGCAGCGGGTCGCGCCCGTCGCGGAAGATTTCGCGGAGGCGCCGCTCGTCGGGCGTCTGGAGGATTTCGAGGCCGTAGGCCCGCCTTTGCGCCAACTGCTCGCGCTGGACTTCGGTGAACTCCGGCAGGTGGCGCGTCGTCCACTGGTTCTCCATGAACTCTAAGGGGTAGTCTTTCCGCAAAGGGTGGCCGTCCCAGTCCTTCGGCAGGAGCAGGCGCCGGAGGTCCGGGTGTCTGTTGAAGCTGACGCCGAACAGGTCGTACGCCTCGCGCTCCATCCAGTTGGCCGTCGGCCAGACCGTCGTCACGCTGTCGATGCCCGCCTCGCCCGCGGCGGCCTTCAGGCGCACGCGCTCGTTCTTCGAGATGGAGTAGAGGTTGTAGACAACCTCGAAGGGCGTCTCCTCGCGCTCGGGCCAATGGACGCAGGTCAGGTCGGAGAGGTAGTCGAAGGGCGTCTCCGCGTCATCGCGCAGAGCCTTGCAGACCTCGATGATCGAGTCGGCCTTGACGTGGATCGAGAGTTGGCCCACGAAGGTGTAGGCGCCCTCGACCACCTCGCCGAAGCGCTCACGTAAGCGCTTGAACAGAGGGTGGTCGGGTGACTCGACGGGCTTCGGCCCCTCGTCCTTCTTCTTGACGGGAGGCTTCGGGACGCCGGCCCCGGCGGCGGCCGGTGCGGCCGGTTTGGCGGCGGCCGGCTTCTCCGCGCCGGGAGCGGCGGCGGGCGACTTCGCGGCCGCGGCCTCTTTGGCGGCGGCGGCGCGCGCCTTCGCTTCGGCGATCTTGGCGGCGCGTTCGAGGTCTGCCTGCGAAGGGCTCTTCAAAGGGTCGCCGACTGCGGGCGACTTCCCCCCGGGGGGCGGCGCATCCCCTCCCTCGGCCTGCGCGGCGGCGGCGGCCTCCTTCCGGGCCTTGGCCTCGGCGATGATGCGTTCGAGACGTGCCTTCTTCTCTTCGGGTGTTTCGTTTGCGGTGGGCGCGGCCGGCGGCTTGGGCTTGGCTGTAGGAGCGGGACTCTTTTCGGCTTCCACGGTTGAGGCGGGGACGGTGCTGCCTGAAGTCGAACTGCCCGAGGGCGCTTTGCCGGTCAGCGCCGCCTGGCTCTCGGGCGTGGGCCGTGGCTGCGCGGCGTCGGGCGGCGGCGGCAGCGCGCCCGCGTCCGGGGCGTCCGCGGTAGGCGACCCCGGCGCCTTTTCTGCTTCTGCTGTCGTGGAGGTATCTGCCGCGCGGCGTGCTTCGTCGCTTTCAGACGGTGAGGTATCAGAGGATTCCGGAGGGTTTTTAGGTTCGTCCGTCATCGCGTCCTAAAGGCTCGACTCCCGTGTAAGGACGTAGGTCGGGGAACAACTCGCGTCCCTACTCGCTCATGAGTGCGGATTGGATAACTTTCAAGGTACTCTAACGGAAAAGCTTCAAAGGTGTGTTCAGCGCCGTTTGTAACACGCGGTTCGGACGCGTGTCAACAGACCCCGCCGCAGGCCTCCGGGCGCGGGCAATCAGGCGGACGACTCGTGCATCCAAGTCCTTGCACAGCTTGACGATGCGCGACGAGCGCCGGTAAGATGGGGCTTTGTTCGAGGCCGCCCGGGGCCTTCTATCTGAGAGGAAAGAGAAATGAAGCAAGGAATTCATCCCGACTACCACGAGATTTCCGTCCACTGCGCCTGCGGCAACCAGTTCCAGACGCGCTCGACGAAGAAGGACGACATGCACATCGAGATCTGCTCGGAGTGCCACCCGTTCTTCACCGGCAAGCAGAAGCTGATCGACACGGCCGGTCGCGTCGACCGCTTCAACAAGCGCTACGGCAAGAAGACCGAAGCGCCCGCGACCGAGGGCGCCAACGCCTGAGTCTCGAACCGGCAGCGCGCATGACACCGATTCGACGCCGCCAGTATTAGCTACACGTAACCCGGACGCCGACCTTCCGCGCCCGCGGCCGACCTCTTTCTCCCCGCAAGGGACGACGAAAGAAGCGCCGCACCGAAGGTCGGCGTTTCACTTTACCCGAAAGGATTTTCAACCTTGAGCGCCAGCGAAAAAGACCTGATTGTCGGCGGCCAGGCCGTCATCGAGGGCGTGATGATGCGCACGCCTTCGGCCTATGCCATCGCGGTGCGCCGCCCCGACGGCACCATCGTCCACACGGGCGCTTCCTTGCCGAAGTGGAGCGACAAGTATCCCGCGCTACGGCTGCCGGTGCTGCGCGGCGCGGCCGTGCTCGTCCAGTCGATGGCGCTCGGCATCAAGGCGCTCAACTACTCGGCCGCCGAAGCCTTCCAGGAGGAGGCGGAGACGGCCCATGCGGTCGCGCTCACGCCCGCGGTCGTCGAGGGCGAGGGCGACTTCGCGGGCATCACGGGCGGCGTGCCCGGCCTCTTCCCCGTCCCGACGAAGAAGCGGCCGGAGGACGAGTTGAAGCGCGGCACGGGCGCGGCCGTCGGCTCCATCGCCTTCGCGATGCTCTTCAACGTCCTGCTCTTCGTCGTCGCGCCGCTCGTGCTCACCAACGCGCTCTTCATCGGCATGGGCTGGGCCGACCGCAACGCGGCGCAGCCCCCGGCCGTCGCGCAGCAGGCGCAGACGGCCGACGCCGCACAGCAGACCGCCGCTCAAACGACTGACGCTCCCTGGTACACGCGCACCTACCAGGGCGTCCGCGGCTACCTGAAGCCGGTCAAGCCGAACGTCGCCTTCAACCTCATCGACGGCCTCATCCGGATGGCCATCTTCATCCTGATGATTTCGAGCTTCTCCTTCTCGAAAGACATCCGGCGCGTCTTCGAGTACCACGGGGCCGAGCACAAGACGGTCTTCAACTGGGAGTCGGGGCTGCCCCTGACAGTCGAGAACGCGCGCATCCAGCCGCGCCAGCACCCGCGCTGCGGGACGAGCTTCCTGATGGTCGTCATGCTCGTCTCCATCGTGCTCTTCTCGGTCGTCTCCTTCAGCTCGTTCGCCTACAACATCGCCGTGCGCGTCGCGTTCATCCCCGTCGTCGCCGGCCTGAGCTACGAGATCATCCGGCTCTCGGCGAAGAAGGAGGGCGGCCTCGTCTTCAAGCTCATCACGCTCCCCGGCGTCTGGCTCCAGAACATCACGACCAAGGAGCCCGACGACCAGCAGCTCGAAGTCGCCATCGTCGCGCTCAAGGAATCTCTGAAACTCGAACCGCAGCCTGCGGAGCCCGCGCCCGCGCCGCTGTCATAAGGATTGGCTAAAAGCTAATCGCTAACAGCTAACAGCTATGCTAGACAAACTCGAACAGATCGAAGCGCGCTACGAGACCCTGACCGATGAGCTGTCGCGGCCCGAGGTCTACTCCGACCCTGCGAACTACGCGAAGCTCAACAAGCAGCACCGCTCCTTAGGCGAGGTGGTCACGAAGTACCGCGAGTGGAAGCAGATCAAGTCCGACCTGTCGGGGGCGAAGGAGATGTTCGACCTGGAGGAGGACGAGGAGATGCGCGAGCTGGCGCGCTCCGAGATGACGACGCTCGAAGAACGCCTGGGGCGGGTCGAGGAGGAGCTGCGCGTGCTGCTGCTCCCGCGCGACCCGAACGACGAGAAGAACGTCATCCTCGAAATCCGCGCCGGCACGGGCGGCGACGAGGCGACGCTCTTCGCCGCCGAGATGTTGCGCATGTACGGCCGCTACGCCGAGCGGCAAGGGTGGAAGATGGAGATCCTCGACGCCTCCGAGTCCGGCATCGGCGGTCTGAAAGAGGCCATCGCCGAAATCTCCGGCGACAAGGTCTACTCGAAGCTCAAGCACGAGTCGGGCGTCCACCGCGTCCAGCGCGTGCCGCAGACCGAGACCTCGGGGCGCATCCACACCTCGGCCGTGACGGTCGCGGTGCTACCCGAGGCCGAAGAGGTTGACGTGAAGATCAACCAGAACGACCTCCGCATCGACACCTTCTGCTCGTCGGGGCCGGGCGGCCAGTCGGTCAACACCACCTACTCGGCCGTGCGCATCACGCACATGCCGACAGGCGTCGTCGTCTCGATGCAGGACGAGAAGTCGCAGATCAAGAACCGCGAGAAGGCGATGCGGGTCTTGCGCGCGCGCCTGCAAGAACTCGAAGAGCAGAAGCAGCACGAGGCGCAGGCCAGCGAGCGCCGCTCGATGGTCGGCTCCGGCGACCGCTCCGAGAAGATACGCACCTACAACTTCAAAGAGAACCGCGTCAGCGACCACCGGATCGGCCTCACCATCCACCAGCTCGACCTCGTCATGGAGGGCGCCCTCGACGAGTTCATCAACGCCCTCGTCGCACACTACCAAGCCGAGAAGCTCAAGGCCGAGACGGTCGCGGCCTGAAAGCCGTAAACCGTAAACCGTGAACCGTGACGAGAAGCTGACCTCTGGTCACGGTTCACGGTTCACGGTTTACGATTCTTACTTATGGAAACGACGCGCGTACTTCTGATCCGGCACGGCGAGTCGCGCGGCAACGCCGAGCGCCGCTTCGGCGGGCACTCGCCGACGCCCCTGAGCGAGTTGGGGCACAGGCAGGCCGAGGCGACGGCGCGCGCGCTGGCGCAAGAGCGCGTGACGGCCGTCTATGCGAGCGACCTGTTGCGTGCCGTGCAGACGGCTGAGCCTTTGGCGCGCGCTACGGGGCTTGAGGTCACGCGGACGGCGGCGCTGCGCGAGCGGAGCGTCGGGCTGTTGGAGGGACTAACCTTTGAGGAGGCGGCCGAGGCTCACCCCGCAGAGTACGCCGCGCTCCTCCGGCGCGACTTCGAGCACGTGCTCACGGGCGGCGAGAGCTACCGTCAGCTCCTCGACCGCGCCGCCGCCGAACTCGACCGCGCCGTCGAGCGCCACCGCGGCGGCACCGTCGCTCTCTACTCACACACCGGCACCATCTGCATCCTCGCGCTGCATTTGATGGGCGCCCTCGACGCCCCGCACCTCAAACCCGTCTGGCTCTCCTCCAACAACTGTGGTATTACACGCTTCGGGCTTCGCTCAGACGGCTTCGTCCGCGTGTCAGCACTCAACGACACGCGCCATCTCACCGGAGTTTAAGACGTGTCACAAACAAGACCTTGTGACTATTGCGGTCACGACTATCACTTCTCTCAATCTCTCTGCCCGCATTGCGCCCACCCTGCCAACTACCCGAACGTGTACGCCGCACAGGAGGGCAATGAAGTCGCAGCCCTGGAAGACCGTTACCGAAATGCCTTGAGCGTGGCGCAAGCGCGCGGCACAGGAACCCTGCGTGCGGTCGAAAGCTTCGAGGCCGAGATGCAGAACACGCGCGCCGTCATCGCGCGTTCCCCGGAAGAGTTGCAGCGGCTCATCACGAGCGACAGAGAGGGTTACGCGTCATATTATGAGTTGGTCGCGGCCGGTGTAAGATTCCCTTCCGACAACAAGTGGGACATCCTCCGACCGCTGGCCGACGACGCACTCTTCCCTTATTACAAAGATAAAATTCGATTCGCGGCGCTCACTTTGAACGGGCGCGGGCTGCCGGGCTTCGGCGATTACTTCCTCATCCTGCGGACGTACATGATCGCCCACCGCGCCTCCGTGTACGAAGAGAATTCCGTCCTCTTCTTCTCGAAGCATTTCAGGCGAAACCTCGACGATGCCCCGCGCCTGCCGCGGGGCTACCGGGCGACGTGGGACGCGCGCGGCAAGCTGTGCGTCGCCAAGCTCGCCGACAGAATTGACGATGCTACGCCGCCCGGCGCATACTCAGCCATCTTGCTCCGGCCGGGCTCAACGTCCGAAGACGACGATTTTGTGGAGGTGCACGTCTGGGGGCCGATGACGATTCGGACAGTCGAGCGCGTCCTTCCCAACAAGCCTACGAAGCACACCTCGCGTAAAATAATAAACCGGGCAATAGAGCAGCGGCTGGCAAAATTCGGCGTGACTTTAGGGTGAAGCGATGGACGCCATGATCTCCGGTCGAGCCGGAGTGGCATTTCTGTTTGAGGGTGAGGTCTTCGCGTCGTTCGACGTAGAAGACCCTTCCACACTTCTGCCACGTCGCCCCGCAGACATCCGCCTGCTCTTCGGGGAGGCCCCCGATCTTGAATTCTTAGAGGATGTCGATCACGCCGCCGCCGCGCGACACCTCGAACGCGCCTTCAACTGCGCCTCCGCGTTAGACCTCGCCCTCATCCTCTTCGACCCGGAGCTGACAGACGACCTGCGCGACGACGCGGCCGAAGAGCTTGAGCGCCTGCTCTCAGAGCCAACGGTCGCCGACTACCTCGAAAACGTCCTCTACGCCAGACCCCTGCCGGCCACTGCCGACCTTGCCGGAGCCCTCGCGCTCGGCGCGGACGGCCGTCTGCCGAAGCTCTCGGCCACACTTCAAATCATCGAAGGCTACCAGCCCTCAATCCGCGCCGTCCGCGCCGCCTGGGACAATCTCCTTGCACAACTCTTCGGTGGCGAACAGCAGAAGGCCGACTTCGAGCACGCGGCCGTCCGCGAAGGACTCTTCCGCCAGCTCACGATTGAAGTTGCCAACAGCCCCCGCGCCCGCCTCGGCGACTTCATCTTCCGCTCGCTCACCAATCGTTCTATCACCGCGCGCGGACACCACCGAGAAGTCATCCAAAACTGGACCAGCCCCTTTCAAACACACGTCTCCGCCCCGTCCGTCAGGCACGAAGTCGAAGACTTTTCGGATGAAGTCTCTTCGACGCGCAGAGACAGGCGCAGACGCCGCAAGCGTGGGAGTGCCGAGGAGGAGTTGAATAAACTCCAAGGCCAACTCGATCTCATCGTCGAGGCGATGCGACAGCACAACCTCGCCCACGCCCGCAAAATCACGGATGAGGTGATTGACTATCAATTAAAGACCACCAAGCCCATCCGCGCCGCTAAGACACTTTGCAATCTAGCTACTGAGGCAAAAGCACTCGGCAGTTATCCACTTCAGCTTGAGCTTACTGAAAGGGCAGTCCAAATTGCGCCCGATGACGGCTGGTCTTGGATACAATATGCCGACGCCCTCCTACAGTTACACAGACCCGCTGAAGCCTTGAAGGCTTACGAGCAAGCTGACTCCTTCGGCGGGGGGGTAGTCGCGAAGAGCGGGCGGGCCGAAGTTTTAAAGGCATTAGGGCGACTGGATGACGCCCTGGCGGCTTACGATGCTGTGCTGTATGAAGACGCTAACGATGTCGTCGCGAAGAACGGGCGGGCCGAGACGCTGCGGGCGATGGGGCGGCTGAATGAGGCGCTCGCCGCTTATGACTCCACAGTCTCGGAGCACCCGGAGAGTGTCGTTGCCAGACGGGGGCGTGCGGAATTACTTAAGGCATTGGGACGCATGAGTGAAGCGCTTACAGCTTATGACGCCCTATTTGCTGACAACCCCAACGATGCAATCACTAACAATGGGCGTAGTGGTGTACTTGTAGCCCTGCGTCGCTACGACGAGGCGCTTCAACTTCTGCCGGAACACCCCGTCACGCAGGGAGATTGGATCGGCTATCACATTCGCGGCATGATTCTGCTACGAATGGGCAATATCAATGAAGCCGTCAATATCTTTGAACGTGGCGTGAGAGAAGACCCGATCCCTTCCAGCCGAGAATATTTTCAGAGCGCGCTGGCCGTGGCTTGCCTGCGGCGTGGGGATTTAGCGGGGGCTGGGAAAGCTCTGGAGGGAGTCAATTCGCCGTTGTTGCAGCCGCAGGCGAATGTCCTTCGCCTGCACACGTATGGTGCTGATGGTGAGCAGGAGCCCGCCGTTGCGGCTTATGAAAAGTTGCGCGAGAAGCCGTGGTTTATCCCGGATGAGTTGGTGGCCGAGTTGCACCGGAAGTACATTCTGAAAGAGGAGCCGCGCCACGACGATGATTGGGTTTTTGAGCAGGAGCTAGACATCTTCCTCTTCGACCCCAGCCAGCAGATAATCTCCTACTCGTCGGCAATAGCCTGACTCCTATTCCTAACGCGCATCGGCTGGCGAGCTAATTTCGACATACGTAAAGCCGTGGCCGCACCCTTTCCGAGTGCAGCCACGGCTTTTGATTTTGTCCTTGTGGTCAGGCGAGGAGCTATGGCCGTCAGCTTCTGACTTCGGCGACGACTTCGGCGGCCTCGGCGTCGAGGGGGGCGATTTCGGCGAGCGTGGCGTCGTCGCCTTCGGGGAGTTCGCGGCGGCGGTGGACATTTCCGTCGGACTCGAAGATGTAGGCGGCGGGCGCCTCGCGCATGATGATCTCTTGCAGGCACATGAGGCCGTAGAGGAGCGCCTCGGGGCGCGGCGGGCAGCCCGGGATGTAGACGTCCACGGGGATGACGCGGTCAACGCCCTGCATCGTCGAGTAGGAGTCGAACGGCCCGCCGGTCGAGGCGCACGCGCCCATCGCGATGGCCCACTTCGGCTCGGGCATCTGGTCGTAGACGCGGCGCACGACCGGCCCCATCTTCAAGGTCACGGTGCCGGCGACGATGATGAGGTCGCTCTGGCGGGGCGAGGGGCGGAAGACGCCCGCGCCGAAGCGGTCGATGTCGAAGCGCGACGAGCCGGCCGCGATCATCTCGATGGCGCAGCAGGCCAGCCCGAACGTCATCGGCCACAGGGCGGACTTGCGCCCCCAGTTGACCAGCCCGCGCACGGGCTTCGCCCCCATCACCGGCGCGGCCACGTTCCGCCGCAGCGCGTTGAAGATCGAATCGACCGTGGTCAGTACGATGCCTTCCTGATGTTCCGCCATGTTAAGCCCACTCCAGCGCGCCCTTGCGCCAGGCGTAGTAGTAGCCGACGACGAGGATGCCGATGAAGACGAACATCTCCAGCAGGGCGAACTTGGTGAAGGAGAACTCGTCGCCCATGAAGATGATTGCCCAAGGCAAAAGGAAGATGGTCTCCACGTCGAAGACGAGGAAGAGCATCGCCACGATGTAGTAGCGCACGGTGAAGCGGTCGTGCGCCTCCGTGACGGGGTCGATGCCGCACTCGTAGGGGCGCATCTTCGCCTTGCCGTAGAGGTTCGGCCGCACGAAGCGGCCGAGCACCACGGGCAGGACGGGGAAGACCGCCGCCACCGCGAGGAAGATCATCACGGGCCAGTAGGCCGTCAAAGGCCCGCCCACTCCCCCGGCGGCGTCGGCCGCGGCAGTAGTGTTCGCTTGCAGGAGAAACGTGCTCAGCATGTCTGTTTGAAACCGCCTTGGGTTCGGCGCGCCGAGTCGAAGTGAAGAACTACGCGGATTCTAGGCCGCGCCCCTGACGTTGTCAAAAGCTTTCTACCCGTGGTCCCGTCCGGCGAGCTGCGCGACGGCGTGGGCGAGGACGGGGCGGATGACGGCGAAGCATTCGCGCACGCCCTTCGGCGAGCCGGGGAGGTTGACGACGAGGGCGCCCGAGCGCGTGCCGCAGACGGCGCGCGAGAGCATGGCCGTCGGCGTCTGCCGCAAGGTCTCGGCGCGCATCGCCTCACAGATGCCGGGCACCTCCCTTTCGATGATGGCGCGCGTGGCCTCGGGCGTGTGGTCGCGCGGCGCGGGCCCCGTCCCGCCGGTCGTCAAGACGAGGTTGACATCCTCGCGGTCGGCGAGCGCGCGGAGGCGTTCGGCCAGAGGTTCAAGCTCGTCCGAGACCACCTCCTGCACGACAACGGCCGCGCCCGCCTCGCGCAGAAGCTCCGCGAGCAAAGGCCCCGACTCGTCCTCACGCTCGCCGCGCGCGCTGCGGTCGCTCACCGTCAACACCGCCGCGCGCAGCTCGACTGCCGTCGTCATTAAAATCCCTTCCCCCTTAACTCATCCGCACGTGCCGCGCTCGACGCGGAAGAGGCGCCAGTCGCCGGGCAGTCCTTCGAAGCTCTGTGCGCCGCGCTCCTCGAAGGTGAGGCCGGAGCCGGCGACGAGGTCTTTGACCGTGTGCGAGACGAGCACCTCGCCCGCCCCCGCGCGCTCGCGCACGGCGCGCCCGATCTCGACGGCAAGGCCGCCCACGTGCCCGCCTTCCAAAAGGTCGCACTCGCCCGTGTGGAGCCCCGCGCGCACCTCTATGTTGAGCCGCGCGGCGTACTCTTTGACGGCGCAGGCACAGCGGATGGCGCGCGCGGGGCCGTCGAAGGTGGCGAGCGGCCCCGCGCCCTCCACGTCCACCTCCCGGCCGCGGAACCATTTAATCTCCTTCGAGACGTGTGCGCGGAAGCGCGCGACGAGGTCGCGCCAGGCTGCCTCGCCGCGCTCGGCGGCGCGCGTGTCGCGCTCGACGATGTTGACGAAGAGCAGCGTGGCGAGGACGCGGTCGGGCTCGCGCACGTGGCGCGCGCCGGTGAGGAACTCTTCGATCTCGCTGAGGATCGTCTCCTGATCTTCGAAGAAGGGCAGGTGGTCGCGGCCGGGCAGCTCGACGAAGCGCGCGCCCGGGATGCGCGACGCGACGTAGCGCCCCTCCTCGACCTTGAGGCAGAGGTCGCCGCGGTTGTGGATGACGAGCGCCGGCACGCGCACGGTGGGGAGCACGTGACGCACGTCCACCTCCGCGTTCATCTTCGTCAGAGCGACGGCCGCGCCCGGGCTCGCGCCCATCCGCAGGTACTCGGCCCACCACTCGCGGAACGCTGGGTCGTGCGCGCGTGACGGCGCGCGCTCCTCGATGCCGACGGGGCCGCCCCAGTGCTCGCGCATCTCGCGCAGGAACTCGCCGCGCTCCTCCCACGTCGGCGCCCAGGGGTAGTCCGCGTCGCGCACGCGCTTCGCATAAGTGCCGATCATGACGAGCGCGCTCGTCCGCTCCGGGTAGGTCGCGGCGAAGAGCGCGGAGAGTGGCCCGCCCTCCGAGATGCCGATGATGGCGGCGCGCTCGCTCCCCACGGCTTCGAGCACGGCGCGCACGTCGTCCATGCGCTGTTCGAGCGTGGGCAGTTGTTCGAGGGGCACGCGGTCTGAAAGGCCCGTGCCGCGCTTGTCGAAGAGGATGAGGCGCGAGAAGGTGGCGAGCCTTCGGAGGAAGCGCGCGACCGAGGGCTCGCGCCAGAAGTATTCGAGGTGGGAGACCCAGCCCATGACGAAGACGAGGTCGAGCGGCGCGTCGCCGAGAGTCTGGTAGGCGATGTTCACGTCACCGCTCAAGGCGTAGCGCGTCTCGGGCACGCGCATCAGCTCCGGCGGGAACTCGTCCTGCCCGCCCGCGCCTGCGCCCTCCGCGGCGCGCGCGAGGACTTCGACCCGGCCCGAAGGCAGCACGGCCGACGCCCTCTTCTCGTCTCCTTCGGCGGGGGCCGAGGAGTCCTCCGTGACGGCGACCGGCGCGTTGAAGCGGTAGCCGCGGCGCGGGACGGTCTCGATGTACTGCGCGGCGCCTTCGGTTTGCAGGGCGCGGCGGAGCTGCGAGATGTTCTGCGAGAGGTTGTTCTCCTCGACGAAGCTGTCGGGCCAGACGCGCCGCATCAACTCATCCTTGCCGATGCAGTGGCCGCTCCGCTCGACGAGCACGAGGAGGGTCTCGAACGCCTTCGGCGTGAGCTGGACGGCGCGCCCTTCACGCAGCAGAGCCCCCTCGCGCGTGTCCAACACGAAGGGGCCGAAGGTGTACGTCCGCCCGCCCGTGTGCTGAGACATCAGTCCTGTACTCCGGTCGCCTTCATAACTCTTTCAGAAAAAACTCAGAGGCCCCTAAAGACCGCGTGCGCGCCCCCCGGCTACTCTACGCGCTCGGGTTCGGGGCGAGGGGTTTCGGTGCGGAAACTTTGCCGGACATTCTACTCGAAGACCGCGCACACCGGGCAACAAAAAGGTCGGGGGATTTCCTTATGGTCTTTCAGAAGGTTAAGGGTGAGGCCGCGGGCGACATTTCAGGAAAGATCGGCGGCCGCGCTCGGCGCGTCGGCGCTCGACGACTCTCTGCGCGAGCGGAGGCGACGGCACAGGGGCGGCGAGATGTGCGGGTTCGCCCGAAGTTTTCAGAGGCGACTGGCGAAGGCGAACGCCGCGCCGTGGCTGCTGGCGACCGGCGAGGACTTCCGCTACAGGGAGGCCGAGGGCGGCACGCCCAACGCCGTGACGCGCCTGATGCACCGCTACATGGACGCGGTCATGCGGCTGGCGACGCGCGACCAGGTCGTGCGCCGCGTCCTGCTGGAGAACGTCCACATGCTCAAGACGCCCCCCTCCCTCTTCCACCCGCGCGTCTCCCTCCGCCTGCTCGCCCAAGCGCTCGGCCTCACCCCACGCACCGCCCGCCCCGCTTCAACAGTCGAGCCGCACGCCTCCCCTCTTCACACAGAATTAATCGGCCGCTAACGCAGAGAGGTCAGAACCACCGCGGTAGTGGGTGGTTCTGACCTCTCTGTCCCTCAGCCGGCGGTGAGCGCCTGCGCGTGGAGTTCTTGCAGCGAGTAGACCTGGAAGGCGTCGGTCTCCTTGCGCGAGGCGATGGCCTCGACGATGGCCTGCGCGCCGGTCATCGTCGTGACGCAGGGGACGTTGAACTGGAGCGCGGCGCGGCGGATGGCCCGCTCGTCGTAGTGCGAGGCGCGCCCCAAGGGCGTGTTGATGACGAGCGCGATCTCGCCGAGCCGTATCTTGTCGGCGATGTTCGGCCGCCCCTCGTTGACCTTGAAGACCGTCTCGGCTTCGAGCCCCACCTCGCGCAGCCGCGCGGCCGTCCCGACCGTCGCCATCAGGGTGAAGCCCAGGCGTGAGAGGCGTCGGGCGAGGAGCGCGGACAGCCCCTTGTCCGAATCGTTGACGCTGATGAAGGCCGTGCCCTCGGTCGGGAGTTCCAACCCCGAGCTGATCATCGCCTTCGCGTAAGCCTCCCCGAACGTGCGGCCAACCCCCATCACTTCGCCGGTCGAGTGCATCTCCGGGCTCAAGACGGGATCGACGCCCGGAAACTTCTTGAACGGGAAGACGGGCGACTTGATGTAGAAGCGGTCGAGCCTCACCGTCAAATCCTCCGGGAGCCCGAAGGACGCGAGCGGGCGGCCCGCCATCACCAGCGCCGCGATGCGGGCCAGCGGGACGCCCGTCGCCTTCGCCACGAACGGCACGGTGCGCGAGGCCCGCGGGTTTACTTCGAGCACGTAGACGCGGTCGTCCTTGATCGCGAACTGGATGTTGATGAGGCCGCGCACCTTGAGCGCCTGCGCCAGCGTGCGCGTGTAGTGGCGCATCGTGTCGAGGTGCTCCTCGGCGATCTTGAAGGGCGGGAGCACGGACGAAGAGTCGCCCGAGTGGATGCCCGCCTCCTCGATGTGCTCCTGCATGCCGGCGACGACGCAGGTCTCGTCGTCGGCGAGCGCGTCCACGTCGAACTCGGCGGCGCGCTCCAGGAACTTATCGATCAGCACAGGCTTCTCGGGCGAGGCGTCTACGGCCGTGCGCATGTACTCGTCGAGGCTCCGCTCGTCGTAGACAATCGCCATCGCGCGCCCGCCGAGGACGAACGACGGCCGCACCATGACGGGGTAGCCGATGCGCTCGGCGACCTGCTTCGCCTCTTCGAACGAGGTGGCCGTGCCGTTCTCCGGCTGCGGGATGCCGAGCTGATTCAAGAGGGCGCCGAAGCGCTTGCGGTCTTCGGCGAGGTCGATGGAGTCGGGCGAGGTGCCGATGATCGGGGCGCCGGCCTCCGACAGACGGACGGCGAGGTTTAAGGGCGTCTGGCCGCCGAACTGGACGATGATGCCCTCCGGCTTTTCAACGTCCACGATGTTCATCACGTCCTCGAACGTCAAGGGCTCGAAGTAGAGTCGGTCGGAAGTGTCGTAGTCGGTCGAGACCGTCTCGGGGTTGCAGTTGACCATGATGGTCTCGAACCCCGCGTCGCGCAGCGCGAAGGAGGCGTGGCAGCAGCAGTAGTCGAACTCGATGCCCTGCCCGATGCGGTTCGGCCCCGAGCCGAGAATCATGATCTTGCGGCGGTCGGTGGGCGCGGCCTCGTCCTCCTCCTCGTAAGTCGAATAGAGGTAGGGCGTGTACGACTCGAACTCCGCGCCGCAGGTGTCCACGCGCTTGTAGACGGGCGTGAGGCCGAGCTGCTTGCGGTGCGCCCTGACTTCGAGTTCCGTCCGGCCGGTCAGGTATGCGAGGCGCCGGTCGGAGAGCGCGGCCTCCTTGAACTCCCTCAGGGTGTCCAACGGAATCTCTTCGAGCTTGCGCCCCTCGACGCCCTTCTGAATCAACATCACCTGTTGAAGCTGTTCGAGGAACCACGGGTCGATGCGCGAGAGGCGGTAGATCTCCTGAATCGGCACGCCCTGTTTGAGCGCGTAGGTGACGTAAGAGAAGCGTTGCGAGTTGGGGCGCGCGAGCTTGCGCTGCAACTCGTCGGCGGGCACGTCGCGCAGGCGCAGAGGCTTGACGGCTTCGAGCGAGCGCAGCCCTTTGAAGAGCGCCTCCTTGAACGTGCGGCCGATGGCCATCACCTCGCCGACCGACTTCATCTGCGTGCCGAGCACGTCCTCCGTGTCTTTGAACTTCTCGAAGTTCCACTTCGGAATCTTGGCGACGACGTAGTCGATGGTCGGCTCGAACGAGGCGGGCGTCTTCTTCGTGATGTCGTTATCGATCTCGTCGAGCGTGTAGCCGACGGCGAGTTTGGCGGCGATCTTCGCGATGGGGAAGCCGGTCGCCTTGGACGCGAGGGCGGAGGAGCGCGAGACGCGCGGGTTCATCTCGATGACACGCACGTCGCCGTTCTCGGGGCTGACGGCGAACTGGATGTTCGAGCCGCCGGTCTCGACGCCGACCTTGCGGATGATGCGGATGGACATGTCGCGCAGGCGCTGGTACTCGACATCCGTCAACGTCTGCGCGGGCGCGACCGTGATCGAGTCGCCGGTGTGGACGCCCATCGGGTCGAAGTTTTCGATGGAGCAGATGATGACGACGTTGTCGGCGAGGTCGCGCATCACCTCCAGCTCGAACTCCTTCCAGCCGAGGATGGACTCTTCGATGAGCACCTGGCTGACGGGCGAGGCCGCGAGCCCGCCGCGCACGATCTCTTCAAACTCCTCGGGGTTGTAGGCGGTGCCGCCGCCCGTGCCGCCGAGGGTGAACGAGGGGCGAATAATCGCGGGGTAGCCGGTCTCTTCGACGATCTTCTCGGCCTCGGCCCAGGTGTGCGCGAAGCCGCCGCGGGGCATCGGCAGCCCCTCCTCTTCCATCGCCCGCTTGAACAGCTCGCGGTCTTCGGCGACGCGGATGGCCTCGCGCTTGGCGCCGATCATCTCGACGCCGAACTCCTGTAAGACCCCGGCCTCGTCGAGCGCCATCGCGAGGTTGAGCGCGGTCTGCCCCCCCACGGTCGGGAGCAGCGCGTCCGGCCGCTCGCGGCGGATGATGGAGGTGACCGACTCGACCGTGAGCGGCTCGACGTAGGTGCGGTCGGCGAACTCGGGGTCGGTCATGATGGTGGCCGGGTTCGAGTTGACGAGCACGACCTCGAAGCCTTCGGCGCGCAGGGCCTTGCACGCCTGCGTCCCCGAGTAGTCGAACTCGCACGCCTGCCCGATAACGATGGGGCCGGAGCCGATGATTAAGATTTTGCGGATGTCTGTGCGTCTGGGCATCTATCTGCGGGCTTCGCGCCAACGGCGAAAAGTTCCTTCCTGCGTGCGTGGATTCGTGGCATTATACACGCCCCGCCGACCCGCCACGAACCCGCCCGACGACACGGGGCCGCGCGCCGACACGCCCGCCCAAAGGATTGAAAACCTTTAGCGGACGGCGTACCTTAAAGGCGCCGTGGAGAGGAACACCAACATGGCAGCGAACCCCGAGCGGCGCTACACGCTGGAGGAGTATCTCGAACTCGACCGGACTTCCGAAGAACGTCTTGAGTTCTGGGACGGCGAAGTCTTCTGCATGAGCGGCGGCAGCGAATGGCACTACGAGATAGAAAGCAACATCCACTCTTTCCTGAAAGTATCTCTTAGAGCGCGCGGCTGCCGCGTCTTGACCGGGAACGTCCGCATCAAGGTTCCGACAGCGCCGCCCTACCGCTACGCAGACGTTTCAGCGCTGTGCGGCGAGGCGACGTTCGAGGAGATTGGCGGCGTCGATGCCCTCGTCAACCCGCAGTTGATTGTCGAATTTCTCTCACCCTCGACCGAAGCATACGACCGCGGCGACAAGTTCCTCCACTACCAATCCATCCCGACGCTGCGCGAATACCTGCTCGTCGCGCAGCATCAGCCGCACGTCACGCATCTCTTCAAGCAGGACGACGGGAAGTGGATTTACACGGACGTTAACGGCCTGGAATCGATCCTGACGTTGAGCTCACTCGGCCGCGACCTGCCTATGAGTGAAATCTACGCGGACGCCCCCGGCCGCGCGTAGAGGAACAACACGCACGCCGCCGCGACGACGAGAGACGCCCGAAGGGTTTCATTAGACTCCCATGACGCCGCCGCCCTTCCTCATGGGCGACCCTGCCGGCACAGGCCGACGACGCGCCGGAGGGCCGCCGCCAACTCCCGGGCCGACGCCTCGTCGCGCGCCGTGAAATGGCCCATCCTCCTGTTATGGTACGTGGCGAGGAGTGTCTCGTCACTATAGACGGCCGTCCGGATCGAGTCGCCCGTGTCGCCCGCCGACATAAAAAAGACCTGCCCCGACGCCACCTCGTTAACCTGCAAGGGGTCGAGCCCGCGCAGGTCGAGCGTCCATAACTCCTGCTTCCGGTAACCCGGCCTCGAAGGGTCTGCGCCCTCCTCCTCGGTCGTACTCCGGTAGCTCAGCGCGCGGCCCTCCGCCTTCACAAGGCGTGTCTCCACGCGCCAGACGCGCTTGAGGTCTTCCGAGGCGTCGCGGCGGACGTTGGGCAGACGGCGCCCGAGCCATTTGACCGCCTCGCCCAGAGTCATCCCCTCGTCGAAGAACTCTGTCTTCTTCCAGGGGCATGCTCCTCTCTCAAGAAGTTGGACGCCTGACACGGCCGGCGTACGTCTGTCTGTAGGCTACCGTGAGGGCGCGGGATGCGCGTCCAGGGGTTTAAACTTTGGCGGCGTCGAGCTGCCTGCGGTAGTCGTCGCCGTCGAGTTCGACGGTGCGGCACATCTCGTAGAGCCGGGAGCGGAGGCGGACGCCGACGCGGTCTTCGAGGGTCTCTTCGACCTGATTGCGGCGGGCGTCCATGTAGTTAGTGGTGAAGATGGTGAGCTTCTTGTCGTTGTATCGCTTCCCGATGATCTGCATCATCGTGTCCCGCACCCAGTCCGTCGGCTTCGACGCCCCCAGCTCGTCCAGCACGAGGACTTCGGCTTGGTAGACTGGCGACAGCACGCTCATCTCCGAAGTGTTCGAGACCTTGTTGTACGAGTCCTGGATCTCTTTCAACAGCGCCCCGAACTCGTAGAAGAGGCACGGCACCCCCTTCTCCATCAGCCCGTGGAGAATGGCGACGGCGAGGTGCGTCTTCCCCACCCCGACCGGCCCCATCAGGAGCAGGCCGCGCTCGACCGCCGGGTACTCGCGCACGAGACGGAAGGCGTAGTTGAAGGCTTTCAGTTGAGAGCCGTTGTTGGGCGAGGGGTAGTAGTTCTGGAGCGTGCAGGCTTCGCGGCGCGGCGGCGCGGGCTCGCGGTAGCGGCGCGGGATGCGCGCCTGCTCAAGCAGCTTGCCGCGCGTGTCCTGCGTGCGGCACTCGCAGCGGCGCGCGCCGCGCCCCGGGGTGACTTCGAAGCCGGTGCCAAAGCACTTCTGACAGACCGCGGGCGCCTCCGTCCTCTTCCTGCGCGAAGGCTTCGACTCCTCCTGCGAGGGGCCGGCGGCGTCCGCCTCCAACTCCGGGACGGGGAACAGGGTCGGGAATTTTTTGCGGTTGTCCGAGGGCATTCGGGAGACGAACTGTTCTTTCCTGATTCCACAAGGCCGCGCGGTAGGGGGCAAGCGCTTGCGCGGCCGCTCTCCGTGGCAAGAAATCTTCTGCTCCTCGCGGCCGAGGTCGCGCGGATTATAGCACTCCGAGTTTTGATTGCAAGACGCTCTTCCGCGTTCGAGATTTTCCACAGTGTGGAAAACCGTTCGCGGTTTCAAACACCCCGCCGCGCGGCCTCAACAGCCCCCGCCGCCGCCCTTGTAGACAGGGCGCCAGCGCCCCTGCTGCCGCTTGTAAATCACGTAGTCGTTGCTCTCGTAGTAGACGCCCTCGGCGATGACCTCGCCCACGCCGTCGCCGTCGAAGTCCACCTGATCGACGAAATGCCGGTCTTCGTAGGCGTCCTCGTTGCCCTTGTGGAACCACTCCCAGGCCGCCTTCAAGCCGCCGCCCTCCGGCTCCATGATGAGGAAGAGCGTGTAGTTGTCGGGCGCGGCCCCCTCCTTCTTGGCGAGGAAGCTGCCGATTAGCTCGAACTGGCCGTCGCGGTCGAGGTCGGTCGCCGTCAGGTTGACCACCTCCATCTTCGCCGCGAGCGCGGCGGCCACGCCGTTCTTCGCGTAGGCGGCGCGCGCCAGCTCGACGGCACGCGCGCGCTCCGCCTCGGTCGGCGCGCGGCGCGAGGAAGGGCCGCGGCCAAGCGTCTGCGAGTCGGTCGCGAGCACCTTGACGCGGCCGCCGAGCCGCGCCTGCGTCTCGGCCGTGGCGTCGGCCGTCAGCCCGACGCAGCCCTGCTCCTCGTACTTGTTGATGGTCAGCGTGCCCGCCTCGCCGCCGCCCGAGAGGATGCGGTACTTGCGCCCCGCGCGGAAGTATTCGCGCGCGAAGGAGTGCGTCCCGTCGTCGTTGTCGATGGGCGGGACTTCGTACTTGCCGCCGCGGTAGATGACGACCGGCTCCGCCATCACGCTCGACTCGTACTTCGAGACGGCGAAGACGACCGTGCCGCCCTGCGCCGCGCCGGGCGCCGGCTTACCCTGCCGGGCGCCGGCGGCCGCGCACAGGCAGACGAGGAGCGGGAGGGCAAAGCCGAGCAGTCGGGTTCTCGTCTTCATCGTCGGGGGTTCTCTCCGTCCCACGCACACGCACCGGCGCGCGGGACTAATGTTTCAAGGGTGGTGGCGTCAGGCGCTCGATGATTTCGAGCAGACCGACGAGGGCGACTATGGCGACTAGTATGAGGAAAATGACGTGAGCGCGCCGCAGCACGAAGCGGCGGCAGGCGTGACACTTGAGCCCTCCCATCCGGAGTGGCCTGGCGCAGTAGGGACATTTTGCCATTTGTCGCTATACGTCGGGTACCAAGCAAAATGCCACGACTCGGCCCCGCGTTCAAGTCCCGGCGCGGTGCCTGTGATATATTTTCGTCCGAGCATGAGTATCATTCAGGGGCTTTTGAACAAGTTGGGGCTCGGGGCGGCGCACGACCGCCGCCCCTTACGTGTCTTCCTTCTCGACGACGACAGGCTGCGCCACGAGTGGTTCGCCCGGCAGTTCAAGAGCGAACGGCTCGACGTGGCCGAAGACCCTGCGCGCGCCATCGAGCTGCTCGCGGCCAACCACTACGACTTGATCTTCTTAGACCACGACCTCCTGCCCGAGCACTACTACGCGGAGGGGTTCGACGACGAGCGGAGCGGCTACGCCGTCGCGCGCTGGCTCGCCGAGAACCCCGCGCGGCTCGCCGCCGCGACCATCATCGCCCACACGCGCAACGCCGACGGGGCGCTCCGCATGGTCGAGCTGTTGCGCCGCACCGGCCGGCAGGCCGAGCACGTCCCCTTCCACATGCTCACCCCCAAGATCAAGCAGCTCCGACGCGGTTCAAGCTTATAAAGTTTATGAGGACGCACAACTCTCTCAACTCTTCCCTGCTCGCGCTCTGCCTGGCCCTCTCGTGCGGCGCCGCCTCGCTCGCACAGACCGGCGCCGCCCTCGCGCGCGAGCCGAACGGCGCGGGTCAGCCCTACGACGACCGCGTCAAAGCCATACTCGCGCGCGCGGACGTGCGCGCGGCCTTCGCACACGTCGAGCGCGAACGCGAACGGATTCTCAAAGAGTGGATCGCCATCACGGAGATCAACGCGCCCTCCGGCAAGGAGGCCGAGCGCGCCGCCTACATCGAAACAGTCCTGCGCGGCTACAGGTCGCTCCAGGTGAGCCGCGACCCGGCCGGCAACGTCGTGGCCACGCGCAAAGGCACGGGCGGCGGCCCCACCGTCGTCATCGACGCCCACATGGATACGGTCTTTCAAGAGGGCTTGAAGATTAAAGCGGAGGTGCGCGACGGGAAGCTCTACGCGCCCGGCGCCGGCGACGACACGCGCAACGTCGAGGCGATGCTCGCGGCGGTGCGCGCGCTGGACGCGGCGAATGTGAAGACGAAGGGTGACCTCGTCTTCCTCTTCACCGTCGAGGAGGAGACGAGCTTCCGCGGCGTCGAGGAGTACGTCAAGGCGAACAAGGGGCGCATCGACCAGTACATCGCGCTCGACGGCGGCTACGACGGCTTCACCTACGGCGGCATCGGCATCAACTGGTACAAGCACCACTTCATCGGCCCGGGCGGCCACACGCGCTCCTCGACGCCGCCCTACTCCGCGACGCTCCCCGCGGCGCGCGCCATCGAGCGCATCTACCAGCTACCGCTGCCGCAGGGCGTCCCCGCCAATCTCAACATCGGCATGCTCGGCGGCTCGGAGGTGGTCAACGCGAAGGCCGCCGACGCCTGGTTCACGGTCGATCTGCGCTCGACGAGTAACGAAGTCATCAGCGACCTGGAGAAGAAGATCGCCGTCATCGTCAAGGAGGAGGCCGAGCGCGAGCACATGACCGCGCGGACAGAGCTGATCTCTTCGACGCCCGCGGCGCAGATACCGGGCCACCGCGACTCGCCGTTGGTGAAGACGGTCGAGGCCGTGCACTACGCGATGGGCTTCAAGCCTTCAATCACGCTCTCGGGCTCGAACAACGGGAACGTCGCGCTGCTCGCGGGCATCCCCGCCATCTCGACCGGCGCCGGCCCTTGCAGCAACTCGCACGCGCTCACCGAGTACTGCGAGATCGACCCGCTCTACAAAGGCATCCAGAAGGTCATCCTCCTCCTCGCCGCGACGGCCGAATTAAGTCAGTAGATTTAACGCAGAGACACGGAGACACGGCCTGAAGCTTAATAACTTCAAAGCCGTGTCTCCGTGTCTCCGCGTCGAACTTTTTGTCGGTATCTGTCGGATTAACGGTGCTTGTCGGTCGTGCGGATGCCGACCTTCGCCAGGGCCCAGGCGGCGGCGACGACCGCGACCTTGCCGAGGCTGAAGCCCTCTTCGTCGTGATCGACGCGCGTGACGCGGCCGTGTGCGGCGCGGATGCGCGGACGCTCCGCAAGCGTCGTTGAAGTCGGCGCGGCTCGCCCTTCCTCGACCGTACGGGCCTCGCCGCGGCGACCTTCCGCCACTCGCGCCGCCCCGCCCCGCTCCTTCTGACCGGGCACCTTTTCACCCTTCTCCTTGGCGTCGGGCGCGCCCTGCCGTGCCATCTCGTTCTCGATCTCCGAATTGATCTCGCCGCCGACGAGGATGGCTGTGCCCGTGAAGTAGAACCAGAGCATCAGGATGATGACCGCGCCCAGCGAACCGTAGGTCGCGCTGTAGGAGTTGAAGTAGCTGAGGTACGCCTTGAAGGCGAACGAGATGAGCAGCCAGAGCGTGACGCCGATGACCGCGCCCGGCGTGATCCACTTCCAGTCCTGGTCGTGCGAGTCGGGGCCGAAGTAGTAGATGAGCGCGAAGGCCACCAGCACGAAGACGAGCACGAGCGGCCATTGCAAGACCTTCCAGGCGGTCTCGAACAACTCCCCCATGCCCAGCTTGCCGGAGACGACCTCGGCGATGTCGCCCCCGTAGAGCACGAGCACGAGCGCCGTCACGATGAGCAGCGTCAGGGCCAGCGTCAGCCCGACGGCCGTCAGGCGCACCTTCCACCAGGGCCGCGACTCCTTCAAATCGTAAGCCGCGTTCAGCGACTCGCTGATGGCGCCCATCCCGTTCGACGCCGCCCACAGCGTCGCCAGGATGCCGAACGAGAGCTTGCCGCCGCCGCTAGACTGGGTCACGTCCGTCACGGTCTCGGCCACGAGCTTCGACGCGTCGCCGGGCAGCACCGCGGCGAGGTAGTTGAAGAGCCCTTGCCGGAGTTGACCGTTCTCGCCCGCCAGGTAGCCCAGGAGCGACGTGAGGAAGAGCAGCGCCGGGAAGAGCGCCAGCAGGAAGTAGTAGGAGAGCTGCGCCGAGCGCCCCAGCACATCGTCGTCCATGACCTCCGCGTAGACGCGCTTCCCCAACTCCTTCCAGCTCAGGCCGGCGAGGCTCAGTGACTTGAACATGCCTTTGAACTCCTCTGCTCTCGAAAGTGTGAACGCAGTTTTAACACCCTCGAAGGCGAAAGCATCACGATTTCTTCAAGAGTTGTCTACGAGCGCGCGCGCCGGCGGCGGCACACGCCGGGCCGCCGCCGCGCGCCTTCAGAACTCTTTCAGAAGAAAATCAGAAGGCCCTAAAGATTTTCCAGGCCGCGCGGGGTTATCCTGCTGACGCCTTAGAGACGGCAGCGCCGCGCTACTGGACGCCAAAGTAATTTCGGAGTAAAGTACGCGGCGCTTTTCCCTCCTCTCGGCACCTTCAGTCACGCGAGAAGGAGTTTTTGATGGATTTTGTTCCCGTTGCGTCGTCACTTGCGGTTAAAGAACGTGCGGCCGGCTCCCCCTCCCGGCCCGACACCGACGCCTTCGCCCCGAGCCCCTTGTGCAGCCCCCTTACCAAACCTTTACTAAACCCTGATGACCGCGCCGCACGTACTCGGTAGAGTGCGCGACGTGGTCGAGGACGCGACTTAAGAAAAGCGGGAGGCTCGCGGACGGCCTTCCCCCTCGAAATCGGTTGTTCGACGAAAGAAGGAGTTTTTCGATGAGGACTTTACGCTTTCCCTCGCTGCTGGCGCTGACCCTGTTGACCTTCGCGGCGGCGCAGACGGCCGCGGCACAGTCGACCGCCTCCGGCAGCTACCAGTTCACGCTGACGGGCGACAAGTACCTGAAGACCGTTGAGTTCAGCGCGCAGTCGAAGGCCGACGGCAGCGCGACCGGCTCCATCTATTTCACCGACCAGGCCGTCATCACGATTCAGGACGTGGACGGCACCGGCGAGAAGGGCCGGATCGCGGGCTACGACCTCAAGGTTGATGTGGACGGCTTGGTCACGAGCAAGGGTGAGACTGGGGCGCAGGCCGTCCTGAGCGGCACCGTTAGCTCCTCCAGCGTCCTGGATTTCGTCGGGCAGCGCGTGGTGTTCACAGTCGTAGACAACGGCGACAACACGCGCGTGCCCGACCAGTTGACCTGGGGCATCTACAGACAGATTACTCGGGACTGGGTTCCCTCGGACGCCGAGTGGAAGGAAGACCCGGGCGTCGGGCTCCGCTGGTGGGCGACCGACTTCGAGCAGAAGGGCGACGTTGGCTACGCGATGCCGCGCGACGAGACCCTCCACGGGCAGACCTTCCCCGCCACCACCTACGACTTCGTGGACGCCGATAACACCGCGGGAGACATCAGCGTCTCGCCGTAGCACGGCGGGCGGCCGGGCTGACCGACGCTCTTTAAAAAGGCTGAAGGCCGTCGGAGGTGAGTGGCCACTCACCTCCGACGGCCTTCAGCCTTTTTAAAGAGCGTCGGTCAGCCCGGCCGCCCGCCGTGCTACGGC
>JBJMGP010000115.1:0-17919 GCA_045807865.1 Pyrinomonadaceae bacterium | reverse complement strand
TTGTGAAGCGCCGAAGGCTTCCCGGTAAGCGGCGTTCTTATCTACACTGATCGAAAACGGCAGGCGGCGGTGCTCGGCCCTCTCCAGCCTCTTGAAGAAGCGTGTTGCCGCGGCAACATCACGTTTCGCGCTGAGCATCAACTCAATTGTGCTCCCTCCCTTATCCACCGCGCGGCACAGATACTTGCACGTCTTCCCGACGCAAGATGTGGGTCTCATCCGCCCAGTAAGACGTGCCGCTCATCTTCAGGTGCTGACGAAGGCGCTTGTTGATCTCCGGCGCATAACGCTGTACCCAACGAAAGACAGTCGAGTGATCCACGTCGAGCCCGCGCTCTCGCATCATCTCTTCGACCTCGCGATAAGATAGCTGGTAGCGACAGTACCAGCTGACGCACAAAAGGATGAGCGCCGGCTCGAAGTGGCGCCACTCGAACGGGGAGGAGCTATGCTTCACCGGGACGGCCTCGGGCACGCACGAGGTATGAGAACGAGGCGAGTATGATCAGAAAAACAATTGCCGCAACACTACCCTTTGGCGGGCTCACACCGGCAGCCCATCCTCTAACGCTTCATGAGGAGCTTCCGCCGACTATCGAATTGCGAACGCGGTGAGTAAGTCGGGTTGACATCCGTGTGTGGGCTCAGTCTCCCTCAAGAGTTGACTGCCACGCGCACCTGCGTGAAGACGTGTTTGACTATCTCGCGCGCCCTCTCCTCCGTCGGGCCTTCGGCGACGACGCGGATGATGGGCTCGGTGTTCGAGCCGCGCACGAGGAACCAGCCGTCTGGAAGCATGACCTTAACGCCGTCGCGCTTGTCCAACGTGTAGCCTTCGTACTCGCGCTCGACCATGCGCAGCGCGTCCTTAATCTTGTGCGACGGGCAGGCCAGCTTCTCCTTAACAAGGGCGTACGGCGGGAGCGACGCGAGTATCTCGGAGATTGTCTGTCCTGACTCGGCCAGCAGATGCAGAATCAACGCGGCGCCGACGAGACTGTCGCGGCCGAAGTTGATGCGCGGGTAAATCACCCCGCCGTTGCCCTCGCCGCCGACGACCGCGCCGACGCGGCGCATCTCCTCCGTGACGTTCGCCTCGCCAATCTTCGACAGCGTCAGCGAGCAGCCGAAGCGTGCCGCTGCTGCTGCGAGCGCACTCGAAGTCGAGAGGTTGGCGACGACCGGCCCCGGCTCGCGGCCGAGCACGTACAGCGCGGCGAGCACGAGCGTGTAGTCCTCGCCCACGGGGCGTCCCCTTTCGTCCACGACTGACAGCCGGTCGGCGTCCATGTCCTGCGCAAAGCCTACGTCCGCGCCGTGCCCGCGAACGGCGGCGCACAACTCGCCGAGGTTCTCGGGCAGAGGCTCGGCGGGACGCGGGAAGAGACCGTCGGGCGTCGTGTTGATAGTGAAGACATCGGCGCCGAGCGCTTCGAGCAGATGCGGCGTGACGACAGAGCCCGCACCGTTGCACGAGTCGAGCACGACACGCGGCCTGCGCGCGCGCTCCGGCAGCGGCCCCAGCTCATCGAGGATGGCGCGGACGTGCACGTCGGTCGCGCCCCTCAACTCCTCGACCGCGCGCATCTCCGCGCCGGGAACCTGTGTGTACTCGCCCTGATGATAGATGTCGAGCAGCTCGCGCGCGGGGCCGGGGCCGAGGAAGAGTCCATCCGCGCCGACGAACTTGAGCGCGTTCCACTCCGCAGGGTTGTGGCTCGCCGTAATCGCAATGCCGCCCTGCGCATGCAGGTGGCGCACGAGCACCTGCACGGTCGGGACGGGGCAGACGCCCACATCCACGACGCGGCAGCCAGAGGAGAGGAGCCCCGCCACCACAGACTGCTTGACCATCTCGCCCGAGGTGCGCGTGTCGCGCCCGATGACGACCGTGCCCGAGCCTGTGTAAGTGCCGAACGCCTGTGCAAAGCGCACGAGCAGCGTCGGCGTCAACGACTCGCCGACGACGCCCCGCACGCCTGAGATGCTGATCTTGAGTGTCGGAATCGCTCGCATGGTTTGTCAGTAGACAGTAGTCAGTAGCCAGTAGAAAAATATTCTCAGCCGAATCGTCCGCACGTCAACAAGGCGGAGCCCTACTGACTACTGTCTACTGTCTACTTCCTTAATCTATCGCGTGCCCAGTCAACGAGATCGCGAGCGGCGTGTTCGTCCTCGGCCTCTGCGATGAGGCGGATCATTGATTCGGTGTTCGAGGCGCGCGCGTGGAGCCAGCCACCGGATGCGTTGAACTTGATGCCGTCGGTCAGGTCATGCGCGTAGCCCTCGCGCTCAACCTCCGAGCGCAGATGTTGCAGCTGCGAGTAGAGCTGATTGGGCTCGACCTTGACGTTGTGCTTAATCATGGAGAGGCGCGGCAGACGCGCCGCCACGTCGGAGAGAAGCTCGCCCGAGAGCGCGAGGTATTCGAGGATGAGGCCGACGGCTGCGGCGCTGTCATGCGTCGGGTGGACGAAGGGTAGCGAGACGCCTCCGCTGCCCTCGCCGCCGAGCACGGCACCGGTCTCGACCATCGCCTCGGAGATATAAGCCTGACCGACGGGCGCGCGGACTACTCGCGAGTCGTGGCGCGCGGCCACGAGTTCGACGGCGCTGCTCGTCGAGACGTTTGTGACGACGGTGCCGGGCCGTCGTGGAAGCAGTATCTCGGCGGCGAGTACGAGCGTGGCCTCTTCGGAGAGCGGCTCTCCTTTCTCGGTGACGACGCCGAGGCGCTCTCCGTCGGCGTCGTGCGCGAACCCCACGTCGGCGCGTCCCGCTTTGACGACGGCGCGCAGCTGCGCCATCGTCTCGGGCTTCGGCTCGGGGCTGTGCGGGAAAGGGGCTTCGGGGTCGTCGTTGACGGCGAGCACTTCGCAGCCCAACTCTTCGAGCCAGCGTGGAATGAGCCGCGAGCATGCGCCGTTGCAGCAGTCAACCGCCACCTTCAAACGTCGCGCGCGGATGGCCCCTGCATCGAAAGATTTCAAGAGAGTCCCGACGTGACCCCCGACGGCGTCCGCCTCCTCGACGCGCCGCGAGACTTTATCCCACGTCGCCTTTGTGAACTCGCCTTGATGGAAGATGTCCAACAACTCTTCGGCCTGCGACGGATTCAAGTAGAGCCCGTCGGCGCGCACGAACTTGAGCGCGTTCCACTGCGAAGGATTGTGCCCCGCGGTGACGGCGATGCCGCCCTCCGCGCCCTCGCGCACGACGGCGAGCTGCATCGAAGGGGTCGGGCAGATGCCGAGGTCAACGACCTCACAGCCGGAGGCGAGGAGCCCGCCGAGTACCGCGGCGCGCACCATCGGCCCCGAGGGGCGCGTGTCGCGGCAGACGAGGATGCGCCCGCCGTCGAGGTATGTGCCGAACGCCTGCGCGAAGGCCACGGCCAGCTCCGGCGTCAGCGTTTCGCCGACGACGCCGCGCACGCCGGTGATGCCTATCTTCAGCGGTTTCATATGACCTTAAAAATCACAGGGCGAGGTCAGGGCGGGTGCGGGCGCAGCCACCGTGTCTTTGAACTTAACTGAGCGCCGGCGCATCTCTGCCACCCTTGCTTCAACCTCCTCGGGCGTCAGCGCCGCCTTCGCCTCATGGAAGACCCAATCAATGTCCTCCTGATACGTCCGCACGTCCGAGGCTTTGACCATCCCGTCCCTGACGAACCAGAGGTTGAAGTTGATAGACATGAGTGACTCGGGGTAGTAGTTGCCGCCGTGCTCGGCCAGCAGCTTGCCATCAACGAAATACTTTACCTTGCCGTCAGACACCTGCGTGACCAGCGTATGCCAACCGTCCTGGCTCGTGCGGACGGTGTCGAAGACGTTGTCCTTCTTCCAATTCGGCTCCGGGTAGAACGTCTCCCAAGTGGTGCCGTAGAGCGTCGGCCCTTCGATGCCCCAGCCACCGTTGGGCAGGTATTCGAAATCCAGCTCGCTGTAGTCCAAGTCCCAGGGGGCCTTCAGCGGGCTGATGGTGTAGAAGCTCTGGACGACCTGATCGCCGTCGCTTCCGGCGACGGGCGCGTCGCTGAAGCGCACGCGCGCAGCATAGGTGCCTTCGAGGTACTTGCGTTGATGACAGATTTGGGTCTGCGTGGTGTTCGCGCCCTCGCCGCCCGTCGAAGAAGTCATGCGCAGGATACGATTGCCGCGTGCGCCAGGGCCGGGGTGGAACGTGACCCCCTCTTCACGCCACGTCGCGCCGGGCACGCCGGGCCAGCCCGGCACCGTGCGAACTATCCAGCCACGCTTCTTCAATGCCCCACGGTCTGCATAACTGAAGTCGTCGAACAGCACTTGCGGGGCCGCGAGCGCCGTACCGTGCATAACACACAGGGCAAGGAGGAGGGCAATGCGTCGAAGGTTTGAAGATGACGAGTTGGTGAACTTCATATAGGTGCGTGCCCCCGTGCCGACAGTTTGCCGCGTCACTACTTGATGACAAACGATGCCTTCTGCTTGAGGAGTTTGAGCGTGACCATATCTCTGCTCTCGACGGATGCCTCGTATCTGCCCGGCGAGAGTCCTGCGAGGGGAACGAACTTGGCGAACGCGAGGTGCGGCACCGCAGCCCCGCGCGCGGCGTCGATCAGCTCATAGCTCAGAGGCTTCGCCACAGCCTTGCCGTCCTTCGACAGAATCACCGTGACCCTCACCGAAGGCTTGCCCGTCGCCGTGTCGGCCGTCGCGTTGTAGAGCTTGAAGAAGATGATGAGATTGTCTGAGGCGCTGAACTCCCGACTTGGCGAGGGACGTATCTGCACGTCGCCCTCGCGGAAGACATCTTCGAGTACGGTGGCGGCGCCCTTCACGGGCTCGACGTAACGGCTCAGCACCACGCGCGTCGCGGAAAACTCCGGGCCGGTTTCGGGAACAAGCAGCTTCTCACGCTTCGCCGCAACGTTCCCAGACAGCCTGTCGCGCACGACCAGCTCGACCGTGTAGTCACCCGGCGCAAGAGCCATATCCTGTCGATAGAAGATGTTGTTGGTGACAATCGCGCGGTACTGCTCATCCGTGAGCGTCACTTCGAAACTCCCGCCGAGCCTCGAAAGGATTTTGCCGGATGGGTCTCTGACGACGCCGAGGAAGTCCAGATGCATGTGCTGGCGGTCGCCCTTGCGCTCGAACTTAACGGCCGCGGGCGGCAGCTCGACCGAGACCGGAACCGTGTAGAGACCTTCGCCCGACCTGAACGGCACCAGCTCGACCGAGAGGGGAAGCGCGGGGTTGGCCTCGGCCGCCGCGAAGCCCGCCAGCAGCTTCTTGTCGTCCGGCGAGAGCGGCACGACCTCGTCGGGCGCGATGGCGTAATAGCCGGGCCGCGTGACGACCTCAACGTCGGGCCTTCGTACTTCGAGCTTGATTTTGCGGAAGCTGCCGTCGAAGTTCGCGTCCGTGCTCTGGTAGCCGAGCGTGTAGCGCGCGCGTATCTCGTCGTCCACGCGGCCGAGCCCTTTGGCGATGTCGTTGGTGTTCTTAATGAACCTGCCGCCGCTGTCCTCGGAGATGCGGTAGAGGATGTCGTACTCGCGGTTGATGCCCTCGAACCGCGCGCGGTCGAAGACGTTCTCGCCGCCCACGGCGCGTATTCGCTCCTCCTGCGAGACGATGCCGGAGACGCCCGCGAGCGGCGCGGACGGGACGAGTGAGCCGCTCGCGGGCGCGCCTGCGCGCAGACCCGCAGAGTCTATAACATAGATGGCGACGTTGGCGCGGTTGGCAATGTCGATGGTGCTCCGCACCTGCCAGTCGAGCACCGCAGGCGAGACGAACCCTTGCGAGAAGAGCACCAGCGTCTTCTTACCCGGCACCGAACGCTGCCCCTCGCAGATGGCCGCCAGCGCGGCGAGGATGGGGCGCGACTGTTGAAGGCTGAGCGTTGTTCGCAGGACGTAATACTGTTGGAGCATGCGGTCGGCCATCATCTTCTCGGCCAGCGCCGGCCCGGCCAGCATCTGTCCCTGACCCGGCGCGGCGGCGGCTGCCTCCAAGCCTTCCGCACCCGCGATCTTGTCCTTGAGCTGTGAGATGTTCGCGGAGAGTTCGCGCTGCTCGACACCCTTCGAGGAGTTCGAGGCCGTGTAAGCGCGCTCGGCGGCCGCGACGAGTCGCTCCTTGTCACTGGTGAAGGGCTGTAACAACTGCAAGCCGCTCGACACGGAGAAGACGGCCACACGGTCGGCGTCCGTCACACGCTCGCGTATGTACTTGATGGCGCCCGCGATGGCCTGCTTCATGTTCGCAAGGTCGGTCGTCTGCCCGTCGAGCACGAGCGAGATGATGTTGCGCGGCTGTCGTCCATGCGCGCGTGTCCCTTCGCGTGCCTTGGCATCCGTCGGAACGGGCGCTGATGTGCCGCCGCCCTCGCCGCCGACGAGGGGCGGGTCGAAGAATAAGACCTTCTGCGCCACTCCGTTCTCGACGACGTTGAAGTCCTCGGCCGTCAGGTCTGTGACGTACTTGCCACGCTTGTCCTTCACCACCACGTCGATGTTGACGAGCTGCGACTTGACCGTCACGACCTCTTCGTCCTGTCCTGCATCCTGCGGCGGTGCCTTGCCCGCCTCTTGCGCGAGGGCCTGCGCGGCGCAGAAGGAGAGAAGCACGAGCATGTGTCGGAGCCGGCCGGCAGAGCATTGCTTGAAAGATAAAGGTCGGTGGGACATCTCGTTTAAGTTCCTTTGGGCGAAGAAAAAGCGGCGCGGGTTTCTTGTCAGACATTGTACTCCGGCCGCACTTCGTTGCAAGATGTAGCTCCCCAAAATCTCACCGGCGGTTCAACTGGAAAGGAGACCTTCAATGCTCAAGAAGTTGGTATCGCTGTGCATCCTGTGCGTAGCGCTCGCCGCCGCCACGCCGCGCGCCAACGCCACACCCGCCTCCGTCTACGGGGCATGGCTCTGCGGCAACGACGCCTGCACGTGGGCGAGCGTGCGGGACATCACCGAGTTCGACACAAAGAACCGCTGGCTCATCGACCGCGGCGACGGCTCGGGGCTGCCCTCCGTTAATCTGGTGGTGCTCAGCTTCGTCCATCCGCTGAAGCTCCTCAACCGGACGACCGACGCGCAGACCCTCAACGGCGTTCCGCGCGGCATGACGCAAGAAGTGGTCAACTACTTCAAGAGCCGGAACGTCCGCGTCATGCTCTCCATCGGCGGCATCACCTACACCGACGCTTGGAACCAAGCGCTTCAGACCAACCCCACGCAGTTCGGGCTCAACGCCGCGGCCGTCGCACAATCCTTAGGCGTCGGCATCGAGATTGATTACGAAGAGAACACCAACCCCAACTTCACGGGGCTTCAGGCATTCATTGACGCATACCGCTCGCGCCTGCCCTACGACGCGACGGGCAACAATCACGCCGCGCGCCTGACCATCGACCTCGCGGCCGGCGACCGCTGGCTCATCGCCCTCACGCGCAAGGCCACAGCCGATTGGCTCAAGACGAGCGCGCCCGTGCTCGACTACGCAAACGCGATGGTGCCGAGCCGACAGCCAAACGGAGCCGCCGACGCGCAGTCAAACTGGCAAGAGCACATCGACGGCAAGTCGCAGTACAACCCGCCCATCCTGCCGCTGGCCGCGGCCAAGTTAACGGGCGGGCTCTACATCGTCACCGGCACACAGCCCGCGCCCGAGTGCACGAACTTCGCGGCCTCGCTTCAGAAGAGCACCGGCAGCTACGTGCAGACCGTGACGACCAAGGTGGGGACGACGAACGGCATGCTCGGCTACATGTTCTGGGCGGCCGAGTGCCCTTCGACGCGACGCGTCTGCACGACGCCGCCGAACTCCTGCGAAGGCGGCGTCGGGGCCGGCGGCGCGACCTACAACATCCCCATCCCGATGCCGCCCCTCCGCCAGCAGTGAACAGGTCAGCACCACCCGCGGTAGCGGGTGGGTCAGTGCGATTTGGCACGGCTCTCTGTTGAAGCAACGACCCACCCGCTACCGCGGGTGGTACTGACCCGGCGGCGTTCGTGACCATTTGCTCCTAGTGCGGGCGTGGGGCAGGCGACGCTGAGAAGCTGTCTTCCTCGGCGAGCGAGTCGGCCTTGCCACGAATCTCTTCGACGACGCGCATCTCCTCCTGCGCCCGCGCGGGTTCTTTCATCCTCGCGTAGAGGATTGCCAGATTGAAGTGAGCCTTCTGGTCGCCGGGGCTCAGCTGCACCGCAGTCTCCAACTCACGCCGGGCGCGCTCGTAATCCTTCAGCTTCATGTAGCTCACGCCGAGCGCGACGTGCGCGTGCGGGAAGGAAGGGAAGCGACGCGCGACCTCCTCAAGGATGCTCACGGCGCGCGCGTCTTCCTGCTCGTCCTGCGCGATGAGACCGAGATAGTAGAAGCCCTCGGGCGCCGAGGCGTCCGCCTTGACGCTGCTTTCGATCAAGTGCCGCGCCTCCGCGCTCCGCTTCTGCTTGAGCAGGACGTAGCCCAGAAACAGTTGACCCTGCGAGCTGGACGGCTGTAGTTCGAGGAAGCGACGGAAGGACCGTTCCGCTTCGGACAAGTCCGGCTTCCTCCGCTTGAGCCAAGCCACGCCCGACAGGAAGAGGACTCGCCGGTCATCCGGCCTGAGCTTCGCGGCACGCGCGAGTGCATCACCGGCCTCGTCGCCGAAACCCGCCCGCAGGGCGACGAGGGCATACCCGTAAAGAAGGTCGGGCGAGCCGGCCGCGGCCTGCTTCGCGCGCGCGAGGTAGGGCACAGCGCCCTGCGCCTCACCCTTGCCGAGCTGCACCTGCGCCAAGCCGAGCAGCGCCGTCGTATCACCCGAATCTTGATTGAGCGCCAGCTCGTACGACTCCGCGGCCCTCTTGAGGTCGCCTTTGCCGAGGTATGCGTCGCCCAGTATGGCGAGCAGCGCCGCCGCCGCACGCCCCCGCCGCTTCCACTCTTCGACAAGGTTTATGCATTCGTCGAGCCGGTTGCCGGAGAGCAGGGTCCGTGCGAGTTTTTGCGCCGCATCAGCGTTGTCGGGTTCAAGACTGAGCACCTCCCCGAGCGCCACGATGGCCTTCTCGGGGAGTCCCTTCAGGTGGTAGAGATAGGCGAGGTTCATGCGCGGCCCGACGAACCGCCTGTCGGCGCTCGCCGCGCGCGCGAAGAGTGACTCGGCCTCGTCCAGCTTCCCCTGCTGCGCGCGTATTGTGCCGAGCAGGTTGAGCGCCCCGGCCTCGTTCGGCGCGCCCTTCAGAACCGCGGCGAGTTGCCGCTCGGCCTCCTCGACCTTTCCTTCGCGCAGCAACCCCGCGGCCATCTCGACACGCGCCACCGTGCCGCCGCCCTGAGCCGCGATGCTTGGAGCGCCGAGCGATAGTAGGAGGAGGAGTTCAACGCAGAGACACAGAGACACAGAGACACGGTTTGAAGAGATATAACTCAACCAGCCGTGTCTCTGCGTCTCCGTGTCTCTGTGTCGAATGTTCTTCATACCTGCTCAAGTGAAAATTCTTTAGCGCGGCGCCGACACCTTGAATTCTTTCTGCTCCGACACCCCGCGCCCTTCCTTGATGGTCACAATCTTATTCGCGGCCACGCCCGTCACGCGCTCGACGGCGCCGCTCGGCCAGCGAATCTCTATCAGGTCAATCTTCGTGCGCTTCTCAAGGCCGAAGTGCAGCCGCGTGTCGCTCTGCGAGAGGTAGCTGTCGCCGCTGCGCACCTCGTCCACCTGAGCGAGGTCGCCCGCGACGACCTTCACGCGCGCGCCGACACCGCCGCGGTTGCTCTTGACGCCGACGAGCTTGACGAGGACGGAGTTGCTCGCACCGCCGTCGTTGCGTAGAACTTGCGCCGCGCCGTCGAGGTTGTTGAGGACAATATCAATGTCGCCGTCGTTGTCGAGGTCGCCGAAGGCGGCGCCGCGCCCCACGCGCTTCTGGTTGGCGAGCGCGTCGAGCGGGACGTTGGTGTCGGAGAATGTACCGTCGCGATTGTTCCGGTGTATAAAGTTGCGCTGTTGATACGAGGGTATCTGCGGGTAGACGTGGCCGTTGGCGACGAAGAGGTCAACCCACCCATCGTTGTCATAGTCGAAGAACTTCGTGCCCCAGCCGACGTACGGGAGGCTCACGGCTGCGATGCGGGCGGCGTGCGCAACGTCTGTGAAAGAGTTGCGCCCGTCGTTGCGATAGAGCGTGTTGTAGTCGTCGTCGAAGTTCGTGACGAAGAGGTCGAGGCGGCCGTCGTGGTTGTAGTCGGCGACGGTCACGCCCATCGAGCCCTGCTCGCTGCCGTTCTCGTTGACGGCCGTGCCCGAGCTGAACCCGACTTCCTTGAACGTGCCGTCGCCGTTGTTCTTATAGTGAAAGTTCGGCGTCGAGTCGTTGGCGACGAAGAGGTCAATCAACCCGTCGTCGTCGAAGTCGCTGGCGATGACGCCCAAGCCGTAATAGCCGTTCGGGTCGGCGACGCCGGCCTTCTTCGACACGTCTGTGAACGTGCCGTCGCCGTTGTTGCGATAGAGCGAGTCGCCCTCGCCGGGTAGGCCGCGCGGGCCGCACTGCACGGGTATGCCCTTGTACTGGCAGAGCTTGCCCTTGCCGAACTCGGGCAGGTTGTTAAAGTCGAAGGCCACGTAGTTCGAGACGAAGAGGTCGAGGTTGCCGTCCGCGTCGTAGTCGAAGAAGGCCGCACCGGCCGACCAGCGCGGGTCGCCGACGCCGGCCTTGCCGGTCACGTCCGTGAAGGTGCCGTCGCCGTTGTTCTTGAAGAGACGGTTCGGCCCGACGCACGTCACGTAGAGGTCTTCGAAGCCGTCGTTGTTGTAGTCGGCCACGGCGACGCCCATCCCCCAGCCGACATCGCCGACGCCGGCCTTGTCCGTCACGTCGGCAAAGGTGCCGTCGCCGAGGTTGCGGTAGAGAACACTGCGAGTCTTGCCTTTGGACTTCACAAGATCGACCGTCAAAGAGTTGACGAAGTAGATGTCGAGCCGCCCGTCGTTGTCATAGTCGAAGAGCGCCACGCCGCCGCTCATTGACTCGACGATGTATCTCTTCTCGGGCGAGGAGACGTGCTTGAAGGTGATGCCCGCCTGCCCTGTGATGTCGATGAAGCGCGGGCCGAGGGGCTGTTGGCCCGACGCCTCAAGGTTCAAAAGGAGCTGCGCGACGGCGAGTGCCAGCAGCGCTCTCATGATTCTTGAAGACAAGCCTTGCGTCACCTCTGTCCGAGTCTTACTGATTGCCCGCGGCGCGCGCCTTCTCTTTCAGTTGCCGGGAGAGTTCGAACTGTTGGTCGCTGTCGGCATTGCGCCCGGCGGCGAGATACGCGCGGCCGAGCTGAAAGTGGACGTGCGCCTCGTCGGGCGAGAGTTTCGCTGCGGTCTCAAGGCTCTCGACCGCGCCTTTCACGTCGCCCAGTTGGAGCAGCGCCTTGCCCAACTCGAAGTGTGCGTTGCCGAAGTTGGGCTTGTCCCGAATGACCTCGCGCAGCAGGCGGATGCCGCGCTCTGTCTCCTGTCGGGCCAAAAGGACGTAGCCGAGATTGTACTTGGCCTGAGTGTCGGCGGGGTTCAGTTGAAGCTCGGCCTCGAACTCCCGCGCGGCCTCTTCGAAATTGCCGAGCTTCAACTGCGCCACGCCGAGGTAGAAGTGCGCGAGCCGCGTCCGGTTGTTCAAAGAGAGTGCCGCGCGCAGCTCTTCGATGGCTTTCGCCGTATCACCACGGTCGTAGTACGCCTGACCGAGCAGGATGTGCAGCTCGGGACTGTCGCCGCCCGTCGCCACCATCTGCCGAATCACGCCGGCCGCCTCTTCGGCCTTGCCCTGCTTGCCGAGCGAGAGGGCGAGCGGGTAGTAGAGCGCCGCCTCCTGCGGCTTGGCGGCGACCACCGCGGCCAGTTGCTCCGAGGCGCCCGCGTAGTTCTCCGTCATAAAGTAACTTAGCCCCAACAACTGCTTCGCCTGTAGGTTTGAGGGGTGAGTCTTCAACTCGCTCTCAAGCGGCGGGACGGCCTCCTTGTAGGACTCAAGCTTGAAGTATGCGAGGCCGAGGTTGAAGTCGAGGCCGTCGTGCCGAGGGTTCCAGCGGGCGGCTGCGGCGAACTGTTCGGCGGCGGCGCGGAAGTCCTGCCGCTCTGCGTGCAGCAGGCCGACGTTGTTGTGGGCGGCGGCGATGACCTTCTCGTAGAAGTCGGCCTCCCGCTTTAAAACCTCCTCGTCCTTCACTTCAGGCGCGCCGGCCCCGGCGATGACCGGCTCGGTCGTAGTCACCCCGGACAGCTTCTCTGTCCCGGCGAGGACGGCGTCGCTCAGGAAGGCGCCGGTTCTGGCCTCGTCGCGCTTGAATGCCTTCGCCTTCAACTCGGCCGCGGCCTGCAACTCCTTCTCGCCCTCCTCGGTGCGCCCGAGTTTGACGAGCGACTGGCCGAGACGGAAGTGCGCGTTCGTCACCTGGTAATCGTTGTGTTCGAAGGATGGGCTGAGAGCGATGGCTTTGCGAAACGCTCCGACCGAAGGCTCGTACTTCTCAAAGCCCTGATAAGCCTGACCCAGATAGAAGAAGGGGTCGGGGTTGTCCGGCTGCAAGCGTGAAGCCTTCTCAAGGAAGCCGACGGCCAAGTCCCACTTTCGCTCGATGGTGTAGACGACGCCGAGGTAGTAGTTCGCGAGGTACTCGCCGGGGTTCGCGGCCAGCTCGATCTTGAACTCCGCGGACGCGTCGTTAAGCCGCGCCGCGCCGTCTTTGAGCAGGTACGTGAGACCGAGGTAGTAGTGGACGCGCGGGAATTTGGGGTCGAGCACAGCGGCACGCTTGAACTCTTCAATCGCCTCGGCCAGAAAGCCCGTCTCGCGGTAGGCGCGGCCGATGAGCACGCGCAGTTGCGGGCGGTCGCCGAGTTGCCCGACCATGCGCTCGAAGATCGCTTTGGCGGGGGCCAACTGCCTCGGCTTCAGGTAAGCCAGCCCGAGCGTGTAGGCCACGTCGTAGTCTCGCGGCGCGAGCTTCAGTGCCGCCTCCAACTCTTTCGCCGCAGGCCCGAACTCGCCCAGCATGAAGTAAGACTTCCCCAGCATGTGTCGCACGGGAACGCTTGCAGGGTCGAGGGCGAGGGCTCGGAGGAGAGGCTCGGTGGCTTTCTCATACTGACCCGCGTTGAAGTAGGCGATGGACAACTCGACGAGCACGTCGGGAGAGTCGGGGCGGTAGCGGGCGGCGGCCTCGAAGGCGGCGACTGCTTTCGCGCGGTCGGCCAGCGCGGAATAGGTGCGCCCCAGTTTCGGATACGCCTCGCCGAGGATGGCGCGGTACTCGGCCTCCGCCGCGGCCGTGTCGCCGTTGCGCCGGTGTGCCTCCGCCGCTTCATAGTGTCTTCTGAAAGAATCGACCGGAGACTGGAAGGGGACTGACAGCAGGAGGACGGAGAGCAGGGTCGAGTGAAAAAGCATGCCGCCTTGGCTTCCCGTTAAATTCGTATACAGACCAGAACGGGGGGCTGAAGAAATCCGTTTCAGCCCCCCGCCCGGGTTTCAAGTCTGACCGGAGTATATCAGAAGGAGAACTTCAATCCGAACTGAATCTCCCTTGGCCTCTGTGCCGCGTTGAGCGTGCCGAACGCGGGGTTATCGCTCTGGCCGAACCTCGGGTCGGTACTGTTGCCGATAAAGCTCAGCCCGGTGTTGAAGCCAGTGAAGTTCGTGTGGTTGAAAAGGTTGAAGAACTCGGCGCGGAACTGGAAGTTAAGACTCTCGCGCATCCTCCAGTTCTTGTTCATCGAGAAGTCGAAGGTCGAGATCGGCTTGCCGCGGATGCGGCCGCGCCCGAGGTTGCCGTTGCGCCCGGCCGCCGGCAGGCGGAAGGCCGCCGGGTTCAGGTGGAGCGTTGAGTCCGGCCCGTCGAGATAGATCGGCACGCCGGGAACGAGGTCGGGACGTTGGCCCGTGTTGCTGCTGGTGCCGAGCGTGTTCACGCCCGACGTGATATCTATCGGGGTCGAGCCGAAGTAGGAGTAGATGCCGTTGAACTGCCAGCCGCCGATGGCGTTCTTGGCGAGGCCGCCCCATCTGCTGAACGAGGGCAGTTCGTAGACGAAGTTGCCGACGAAGGTTTGGCGACGGTCGAGGTCGGCGTCGCCGCGGGCGTCGCTATAGTCGAACGGGTCGCTGGCGTAGTTGGTGAACGAGGTCAGCGGCACGTCCGAGATGGTGTGCCCCCAGGTGTATGAAGCCTGGTAGGCGAGGTTGCGCGCGAAGCGGCGGTTAAGCCAGACCTGCAATGCGTGGTAGTAGGAGTTACCGGTTGACTCGCTGATGCTAATGGGCGGCGAGTTGGCCCCGATCCGGCGGTTGGCCGCGACCAGCGCGTCCGTTGACTGATTGTTGCGGGTGGCCAGCGCGATGGCGAGGCGGGCCGGGCCCGGCGGCACGTCGTTAAAGGGCACGTTCCGACGCCAGATGTGCAGGCCGTGGTTGCCGATGTAGGAAGCCTCAAGCACCGTGTCCTTCATGATCTCGCGCGAGACGCTGAGGTTCCACTGGTAGCTCTCGGGCGGCCGGAAGTCCTCGCTCACGGCGTTGACGGCCGCCGTCGGGCTGACACCGACGACCGCGTTGCGGAGGCCGGGATTGATGGTGTCGAGGCTGCGACAGGTCGGGCAGTCGGAGAGACGGAGTCCGCGCGTCCCGTTCCAGCCGGAATCGACGGCAGTCGTCCACGGCGGGTTGTTGGTCATGCGCAGCACGTCTTCGATGACGTTGGCGCGGCTCATGTAGCGGCCGAAGCCCACACGCATCGCCATGCGGCCGTCGCCGGAGACATCCCAAGCGAGGCCGACGCGCGGCTGGAACCCCATGTTGTAGGGCTTGACGAGCGAGCGCGGGAGGCCGAACTGCTCGGCGTTCTGCGGCGTGACCAGCATGCTCTGGAGGCGGGCGAGGGGGTCGGCCAGCGCGCCGTTATAGAGGCGCGGCAGGAAGTTGGTGATGCGGTCGTCGGCGACGAAGGCCGCGGGGAAGCGCGAGTAGCGCAGTCCCATCGTGAGCGTGAGCCGCTGGTGCACCTTGTAAGTGTCGTTGCCGTAGAACTCCATGTCGCGCCAGCGCCCGTCGCCAATCTCCTGATTGGCCTGCTCGACGTAGTTGACGAGCGGTGTGTCGCGCACCAGCAGGTCGGCGATGCAGTTGCCGGTAACGTCGCCGCAGCCCTGGATGGCGAGCGGTTGGTTGCCGCCGGCCGCACCGTTGCCCGGCTCCTCCTTGCGGTTGCGGCTGTAGAGCGCGCCGACCTTCAGGTCGTGCGAGCCCATCGCCTTCGAGAAGTCATCCTTCCAGATGTTGAGGTCTTGATGGTTCTCCCACGGCGCCTGATGCCAGAGGTCGTTGTAACCGCCCGGGCCCCAGAAGAGGCTCGGGATGTTGTTCTCGTTAGAGGGGAAGACGGTTGGGAATTTAGAGGCGATGTCCTGGAAGAGCGCCTGTGACTGCGCGCTGGTCGCGATTAAAATGTCGTTGCCCGAGCGCGAGAACTGGAAGTCGTTGACGGCCGTCGAGCCGATGGTGTTCGTCAGCTTAACGGCGAAGCTGCGGCTCGGCTGCTCCCAGTCGGACGAGAGGGTCGGGAACGGCGCGTCGCCCCAGAAGTTGCCGGACGCGCCCGAATGCACCCACTTCTCGTTGATGTACTTGACCATCAAGTTCATCTTGCTCGTGATGTTGGCGTCGAAGCGGAGCTGATCCTGTCGCGTGGCGATGGGCTGGAGGGGCGCGGCCGCCCAGTTCTGTCCCGTAGCGGTGGGGTTGGTCGGGTCGGGGAAAATCTTGACCAGCGCGAGGCCGGCCGGGCTCAGGCGCGAGGCCGGGATGATGTTGCCGGGGAACGGGTCGCAGACCTGCGACCCGTTGACCGTGCGACAGGTGAGCGGATCAATGGGGCGGCTCCCGCTCGTCAGGAAGCCGCTGAAGTCGCCGCGCTTCTCGGCGGCGGTCGGGACACGGCCACTGTTCGTGAAGCCACGCTGCTCGTGCCGCCACTCTTCCGACCAGAAGAAGAAGAGCCTGTTCTTGCCGCTCCAGAGCGGCTTGCCGCCCTCGCCGAACCGCGGGAAGGTGACCGGGCCGCTCAGCGTGCCGCCGAAGTTGTCGTACTTCAGAGGGGCCCTGTCGGCTTTACCGTCACCGTTGGCGTCCTGTCCCGTCCGGTTGAGGAAGAAGCTGTTGGCGTTCCACTTGTCGCGGCGCAGGAACTCATAGAGGGTGCCGTGGAAGTCGTTCCCGCCGCCCTTGGTGACGAGGTTGACGACGGCGCCCTGCGCTTGTCCGAACTCGGCGCTGAAGCTGTTGCGCTCGACGCGGAACTCCTGAATGGAGTCGATGGACGGGAAGACCAACAGCGTGCGGTTCGAGCCAACGTCCATGTTGTTGACGCCGTCAACCGTCCACATGTTGGCGTTCGACTGGTTGCCGTTGACCGACATGTCAACGCCCGCGTTTAGCCCCGTGCCGCCGGCCGCGAACGCGCCCCCCGCGCCCGACTGTGTAACGGGCGACACGCCCGGCACCATCAGCGCCAGTTGCGCGTAGTTGCGCCCGTTCAGCGGAAGCTCTGTGACCTGCTTCTCCGAGATGAGACTGCTCACGTTCTGACTGCGAGTCTCGACGAGTTGCGCCGCCCCCGTGACCGTCACGGTGTCGGTGACCTCGCCGACTTCGAGCGTGAGGTCTAAGACGACGCGCGAGCTGACGTTTACGTCAACGTCCGTCGCGACAAGCTTCTTGAACCCCTGAGGTGACGTGCTCAGAGTGTAGCGGCCCACGGGTAGACTCGGGGCATTGAAGAATCCGTCAGCATCGGTCTTAACGGTGCGCGACTGCCCCGTCGTCGTCGCCGTGATGGTCACCTCGGCGTTCGGGACGGCGGCCCCCTGCTGGTCTCTCAACGTGCCGCTGATGCTGCCAACGGTGCTCGTCTGGGCGTGTACTCCGACGACCAACCCCAAACCTAATACTAAGAGCACCGCACGGAGTCCAAGCTTTTTCATCATCGCAGACTCTCCTTACATTCAGGCCGCCTACAGACCCGGTTCATAAGCATTGCCGTGCAATCCGGCTTGCTGCCGACCCCGGGCGCAGAGAGTATCTACAGAATGGTTCTTAATCTGACTCGGGTATCGGCGCCGGACGGCGAATTCCCAAAACCGCCTGCGGGCTCGTACCTCAGAAAACACTCACTGAGGACTTCGACTCAAGCCACGCGGGACGCGCACAGAAGTGCTTCTGCGTCACGGGCTACTATTTTTAGCAGCGCCGCTCCGCAGTAATTCGCGAGGTGTTCTTGGGGCAAGATTTAAAGAGGCGTTCGAGTCCCTTCTCGTTTGAAGGTACTTATCGGCGAATGCCGAACCCCTTATGTCAGTGTTTACGACAAAAGGGTTTAGCACTAAGCCTTACGTCTGTCAATCAAAATTCTTTGTTGGGTTACCCAATTATGTTTATGGTAAACGCCAGCGCCGAGATGCAGACCGAATCAGACGTAAAAAGATTTCGACCACGATTTAACGCGGGTCAGTAGTGAACGAATGCAGCAACTAATATTCCGTCACTGCGGGCGAATGGGCGGGAACGGCTAAACCGCATAGGCTCAGACCTTCACGAATGTCGATGAGAAAAGCCTTGCCGTCTTCATCCAAAAAAATAAAGACCTTGGCTCATGTAACCGATTGGCGCTCGGCCACAAGCTGAGCGATGAACTGCGGCGTGACGCGCTTTAAGTTGATGTGATGTTCACACATCGCCAGGTAGTACTTCAGGTGCTTCTTATGCACCCCGCGGAACGGCCGCAGGAAGTTGCGCGCCGTCGTCCACAGCCCTTCGATGGTATTGGTGTGTACTTCGCGCACCCCGTCCCCGTCGTCGTCTCTCGCCCACTCGCCCCGGCCGTGGCAGACGGTGCGGCGCGT
>JBJMGP010000114.1:0-14839 GCA_045807865.1 Pyrinomonadaceae bacterium | reverse complement strand
TCTTGCGGCCGACGGACTGCGAGGCAGGCTTGGAAAGAGCGGACGTTCGGCTTCATCCTTGGGCTCGCCGCGTCATTGGCCGCGTCATTCGTCTACGAATACTTCAAGCACCAGGGCCAGTTAACTTCGGCCGCCGCGGAGACTTCTCGGGCTTCCCGCCCCGCCCCTCTCCCGCGGGCAAGCCCCTTTCCTTGACACCATTTAACGACCCCGTTATCATCCTTGTTTTCGGCTGGGGCTGGCCGGCCTGTCTGTGTAGCCATGTTCGAGTCTTTATCCGACAAGCTGAAGCGCGCGCTGAAGAACCTGCGCGGCGAGGGCGTGCTCACGCCGGAGCACGTGGACGCGGCGCTGCGCGAAATCCGTCTGGCGCTGCTCGAAGCGGATGTAAATTACAAGGTCGCCAAGGACTTCATCGGGTCGGTCAAGGAGAAGGCAGAGGGGCAGCAGGTCTGGCAGGAGCTGAAGCCTTCGGAGCAGGTCGTCAAGATCGTCTTCGACGAGTTGGTCGAGTTGTTAGGGGGCACCTCCTCGCGGCTGGTCTTCACGAAGACGAGCCCGAACGTGGTCATGATCGTCGGCCTGCAAGGCTCGGGCAAGACGACCTCGACGGGCAAGATCGCGATGTGGCTGGCGAAGCACCAGCAGCGCAAGCCGCTGCTCGTCTCGACGGACGTGAACCGCCCCGCCGCGCGCCAGCAGTTGGCCGTCATCGCGAAGGCCACGGGGCAGTCGATCTTTGAAAAGCCCGAGTCGAACGACCCGGTCGAGCTGGCCCGCGAGGCTTTCAAGCACGCGCAGCAGACCGGCTACGACACGCTCCTCATCGACACCGCCGGCCGCCTCCACGTCGATGACGAGTTGATGGAGGAGCTGGTCAGGATTAAGGCCGACACGCGCCCCGTCGAGATTCTCTTCGTCGCCGACGCGATGACCGGCCAGGACGCCGTCCGCTCGGCCGAGGAGTTCCACCGAAGGGTCGGCATCACGGGCGTGGTGCTCACGAAGATGGACGGCGACGCGCGCGGCGGCGCCGCGCTCTCCATCAAGCAGGTGACGGGGCAGCCCGTGAAGTTCGTCGGCGTCGGCGAGAAGTACGACGCGCTGGAGCCCTTCTACCCCGACCGCATCGCGCAGCGCATCCTCGGCATGGGCGACGTGCTCTCGCTCATCGAGGAGGTGCAGTCGAAGGTCGACCAGTCGGAGGCCGAGGCGCAGTTAGAGAAGCTCCAGAAGAATAAGTTCACGCTCGACGACTTCCGCACGCAGTTGCGACAGGTCAAGCGCATGGGCTCGTTCTCGAAGATCATGAAGATGCTGCCCGACCAGCTTTTGGGCGGGATGGGGATGCCGCAGCTCGACGAGGAGCAGTCGGCCGAGATGGAGCAGCAGCTCAAGCGCACCGAGGCCATCATCGACTCGATGACGAGGGGGGAGCGCGAAGACCACCGCATCCTTAACGCGAGCCGCCGCCGCCGCGTGGCGCGCGGGTCGGGCTCGACGGTGACGGAGGTCAACCAGCTCATCAAGCAGTACGTCGAGATGCGGCAGATGATGCAGCAGCTCTCGCGCGCGGGCCTCTTCGGCGCGCCCGGCGGCGGCGGGGGCGGCCTCAAAGGCCGGCTGATGCGCCGCGCGGCCGGCATGATGGGCATGCCCGACATGAGCAGCATGTTGGGCGGCGGGGGCGAAGAGGGCGGCCTGCCGCAACTACCCGCCGCGCCCGGCGGCGGCGGCGGCGCGCGCCGCAAGAAGAAGCCGCGTCACAAGAAACGCAAGTAGACAGTAGAAAGTAGTTTTGGAGGATCGATGTTAGCAATCAGACTGATGCGCATGGGCGCGAAGAAGAGCCCGTCGTACCGCGTTGTCGTCAAGGAGAAGCTGTCGAAGCGCGACGGCGATTATGTCGAGAACGTCGGCTTCTACAACCCGACCCGCAACCCGGCCGAGGTGCGGCTCGAAATGGATCGCGTCAACTACTGGATCGAGCGCGGCGCGCAGCCGACGGACACCGTCCGCCAGCTCATCCGCCAGCAGTCGAAAGCGCAGGCCGCCGAGTCGCAGCCCGTCGCCTAGGCCCGACATGATGAGAGACGCCGTCGAGTTAATCGTCAAGCATCTCGTGCGCGAGGCCGAGTCGGTGGACGTGCGCGAGGTGGAGCGCGACCGCTCGACGAGCGTCATCGAGATACGCGTGGCGCAGTCGGACGTGGGCAAGATCATCGGCCGCCAGGGGCGGACGGTGAAGGCTTTGCGGTCGCTGCTCCACGCGGCGGGCGAGAAGCAGCGCAAGCGCTACGTCCTCGAAATCGTCGAATGAGCGGCGGGGAAGACCTGAGTCAGGTCGAGCTGGTCACGGTGGCGCGCGTCGCGAAGCCGCGCGGGGTGAAGGGCGAGGTCGCCTGCGACCTTTTGACCGACTTCCCCGAGCGGTTCGCAGGGCTTGAGGAACTGATCGCGGTCTTCCCCGACGGGCGGCGCGAGCGTTTGACGCTCGAAGGCCAATGGCTCCACGGCGGCCGCGTCGTTCTGAAGCTCGAAGGCTTCGACAGCCCCGAGGCGTCGGCGGCGCTCGCGGGCTGTGAGCTGGCCGTCCCCGAGTCGGAGGCGGTCGAGCTGGAAGAGGGCGAGTTCTACGACTGGCAGCTCGAAGGCTGCCGCGTCGAGACCGTCGAGGGCGTTTCGGTGGGCACCGTCCGCGAGGTGCTCCACACCGGCGGCGAGGCGCCCGTCCTTGTCATCCGCGACGAGGCCGAGCGCGAGAACCTCGTCCCGCTCGCCGAGAGCATCTGCGTCGAGATTAACGTTGACGCAAAGTTTATCCGCTTAGACGCGCCGGAAGGGCTCCTGGAAATTTAGCCCGTGCTGCGGTTTGACATCATCACGATCTTCCCCGAGTTCTTCCGGGGGGTGTTCGACTTCGGCATCGTGCGGCGGGCGCGCGCGGCGGGGCTGGTCGAGGTAGCGGCGCACGACCTGCGCGGCTGGACGCACGACCGGCACAAGGTCGTGGACGACCGGCCGTTCGGCGGCGGCGACGGGATGGTCTTGAAGCCCGAGCCGATCTTTGAGGCGGTCGAATCTTTGACGGGGACGGCGGGCGAAGCGGATTCGCTTCGCGAGTCGGGCAGGCGCGTCGTCCTGCTCTCGCCGCAGGGCCGTTCTTTGACGCAGTCGCTCGCGGGCGAGCTGGCCCTGGCCGAGCAGGTCGTGGTCATCTGCGGCCGCTACGAGGGCGTGGACGAGCGCGTGTCGGAGCTGCTCGTGACCGACGAGGTCTCCATCGGAGACTACGTCCTGTCGGGCGGCGAGCCCGCGGCGGTCGTGCTGGTGGACGCGGCGGTGCGGCTCATCCCCGGTGCTTTGGGGAGCGAGACCTCGGCGGTCAACGAGTCCTTCTCCGAGGGGCTTCTCGACTTCCCGAACTATACGCGCCCCGTCGAGTTCCGCGGCCGGCGCGTGCCGGAAGTTCTGTTGAGCGGCCATCACGCGGAGGTCGCACGCTGGCGCCGCCGCGCGGCCCTGCGCAAGACGCGCCGCAACCGCCCCGACCTCTTCGCGCAGGTCGAGCTGGGCGAAAAGGAGCGGGCCGCGCTCGACGCGCCGGACGAAGGTTGAAAGTTTAATCGAGGCTGAGAGCGTCAGCCGTGTTTTAAGTTAAGAAGCTGATTGCTGAAAGCTGAACGCTGACAGCTCACGAGGTGACATCATGAACCGCTTGGACAGTGTGGACAGCGCGCAGAGGCGCACGGACATCCCGGACTTTTCGCCGGGCGACACGGTGCGCGTGCACGTGCGCATCAAGGAGTCGGAGACGAAGGAGCGCCTCCAGGCGTTCGAGGGCGTGGTCATCGCGCGGAAGGGCGACGGCATCCGCGAGACCTTCACCGTGCGCAAGACCAGCTTCGGCGTCGGCGTCGAGCGCATCTTCCCCGTCCACGGCCCCATCATCGGCAAGGTCGAGCTCTTGCGCCGCGGCCGCGTCCGCCGCGCCAAGCTCTACTACCTGCGCAACCTGCGCGGCAAGGCCGCCCGCATCAAGGAACTCGACACGCGCCCGTCCGCCAAGGGCGGCAGCGGTAAAGCCCAGGGCGCCTCGGCGGCGAACAAAAGTAAATAAAGAAGTACTGAGGACTGAGTGAAAAGCGGCTTGCCTTCACTCAGTCCTCAGTACTTGGTTTTCGTGATGGCTCGCCAGAAGCGCCAGTCGCTCATCCACACGCTCTTCGAGGAGGAGGCGCGCGGCCGGGGGTTCGGGCGCGTGGCCGGTCTCGACGAGGTCGGGCGCGGGGCTCTGGCGGGGCCGGTGGTGGCGGCGGCCGTGATCCTCGACCCGTCGGCGCCCATCCCCGAGGGGCTCGACGACTCGAAGAAGTTGACGGCGTTGCAGCGCGAGCGCATCGCCGAGGAGCTGAGGCGGACGGCCGTCTGCTACGCCTACGGGCTCATCAGCCCGGAAGAGATCGACGCGACGAACATCCTCGTCGCCACGCGGCGCGCGATGTTGCAGGCACTTGGGCGGCTGCAACCGTGCGCCGATTATCTTTTGATAGACGCGCTGCAACTGCGCGAGTCGGCGCTGCCGCAGAAGGCCATCATCCGCGGCGACTCGGCCTCGGCCTCCATCGCCGCCGCCTCCGTCCTCGCCAAGACCTACCGCGACGCGCTCATGCGCGACTACGACACGCAGTACCCTTCTTACGGCTTCGCGCGCCACGTCGGCTACGGCACCCGCGACCACTGGGCGGCCCTCAAAGCCCACGGCTGCTGCCCCATCCACCGCCGCACCTTCCGCGGCGTCGTCGGTCGGGAAGAACCGGGGCTCGAAGAGGCCGCGCCGGAAACCCCGGACGAAGCAAGTTAATCCACGACGTTCACCCGGCCCTGCGCCAACCCTCAAGCCACGCTCAAACCTGTTCGACGGCCTCGCGCAGCTCCAGGTCGGAGACGGCGAAGGTCACGTCGGTCCCCGGGTTCTCCAGCGCGACCCCGACCGTGCCGCAGGTGAACCTGGAGTCGCGCACGGACGAGACCAGCACGTCGTTGACGTGAATGCGCAGGTGGTCGTTGTAGGCGACCACGCGCAGGCGGTTGGCGACGCCCACCCCGGGGCGCAGCGCCGGGTGCGAAGCGAAGCGCACCAGGATGTGCCACTCCTCGCTCGCCTTCTCGTAGCGGGCGACGCAGTAGTTCCCCTTCGGCGAGATGTCCACGCAGTAGTGGCCCTCCTCGTTGGAGCGGAGCTCGAACCCGAGCCGGCACTGTTTCGTCACGTCCCGCACGTCGAGGAAGGTGATCGTCATCGTCGCGTCTATATTGTCGAAAGACCCTTGGGATTCGAGCAGCCAAGTGGAGGTCTCCCGCTTCACAAACTTCCCGACCATCTGCGGCTGTCCGCCGTCGCCGAATTGCAGATGCTCCTTCTGGTAGACGCGCCAGCCCGGGAGTTCCGGGTCTCGGAAGTCGGCGCCGAGCAAAAGCTCCCCGCGGCGCGGGCCGCCCGCGTCGGACAGGTCGTACAGTTGGCCGCAGTAAGGGCAGGCGGCGAAGCGCCCGCCGGCGAGCGGGACGGACGCCCCGCAGCGCTCACAACTCAGAGACCTCGGCCTGTCACCTTCAGACTTCACGCCCATATGACTCCCCTAGCGCACCCGCCCCATCATCCGTCGCAGCGTGGGGATGAGCAGGGCGAGTATCCCGGTTGCTATTAACAGCCCGACCGCGATGCCGCCGTAGAGGCGGACGAGCGTCGCGGGGTTCGAGGAGTCGAAGAAGCCCGAGAGGTAGCCGGCGAGCTTGCTCCCCAGAGACGACGCGAGGAACCAGACGCCCATCATGATGCCGACCAGCTTCGCCGGCGAGAGCTTCGTCACCGTGCTCAGGCCGACCGGGCTCAGGCACATCTCGCCGACCACCTCCATGAAGTAGAGCCCGACGAGCCAGAGCGGGCTCACCCTGCCCCCGGCCGTCAAATAAGCGGCCGGCGTCATGAAGAGCAGGTAGGCGAGCCCGATGAAGAGCAGGCCGAAGGCGAACTTGGCCGGGCTCGAAGGCTGCCGGTCTCCCATCCGCACCCAGAGGACGGAGAAGAGCGGCGCGAGGACGATGACGAAGAACGGCGTCAGCGATTGGAGGTAGCCCGAGGGGAACTGGTAGCCGAAGACCTGCGTGTTGACGAGCCTCGCGGCGAAGAGGTTGAGGCTCGCGCCCTTCTGCTCGTACGCGCCCCAGAAGAGGATGGTAAAGAGGAAGAAGACGAAGATGACGCCGATGCGTTTCCAGTCGCCGCTTGAGAGGCGCCCGGCGCTCTCCGCGGCCTCGCCTTTGGCGACGACCCCGCCCCGCTCCTCTATCCTCCGCTCGGCCTGCCGCAGCCGCCCGCGTTGCAGGACGAAGACCACGAGCCCGAAGAGCATCCCGACGCCCGCCGCGCCGAAACCCCAGTGCCAGCCCGTCGTCGGGTCGAAGCCCGCCCCGGCGAGGAAGGCACGGAAGCTCTCGCTCTGCGCGAGGTAGGAGCAGGTCAGCGGCGCCAGCACCGCGCCGAGGTTGATGCCCATGTAGAAGAGCGAGAAGCCGCTGTCGCGGCGCGGGTCGTTCTCGCGGTAGAGGCCGCCGACCATCGCGCTGATGTTCGGCTTCAGAAGCCCCGTGCCGATGGCGATCAAACCCATCCCCGCGTAGAGGGTGCCCGTGGACGGGAAGACCATCGTGAAGTGCCCGCACGCGATGGTGATGCCGCCGAGGAGCACCGCCAGCCTCGCCCCCAGCCACTTGTCCGCGATGAGTCCTCCGGGCAGCGCCGTCAGGTAGACCGACATCGTGTACCAGCCATAGATGCCCGACGCGTCCGCATCCTTGAACCCGAGCCCGCCCTGTGCGGGGAGTGCCACCATGTAGAGGATGAGGATCGAGCGCATGCCGTAGTAGCTGAAGCGCTCCCACATCTCCGTGAAGAAGAGCGTCGAGAGCCCGCGCGGGTGCCCGCCCAGTCCCCCTGCGTCCTGCACGCCCTCGACGGCCTCCTGCGTCGGTTGATCTATCGCTTCACTCATGGCTTGGTGTCGGCCTAGTTGTCCGGGTCTTCGTCCACGTCTTCAAAGAAGGTGCGCGAGCGCGCGATCTGCTCGCGCTTCTCCGAAGGCTTGAGTTGCCGCTCGCCGCGCCAGCGCTCCTCGCTCGTCAGGCGCACGCCCGTCAGGTAGTTCTCGCTGACCTTCACGGCGGGCCAGTTCGGCCCCTGCGGCCGGTGGTAGCTGAACGTGTCCTTGCCGATGAGCAGGAGGCGCCCCGCGGCGGGGTCGTAGCGGAAGCGGTGCGTCAGGTCTGACACCTCCGTCATCCCGAAGTTCTGGTTGACGACGAGCACGCCGTTCTTCACGTTCAACTGGACGCCGTACTGCGGAACGACCGGCACGAGCAGCTTCGTCGCGAGCCCCGCGCGTCGCAGCCGGCCGCCCTCGGCCGACAGTAGCACCAGCAGCGCCTGCGACTCCGGCGCGGCCACGATGCCGGACGAGTCGTAGTCCCGCGGCACCAGCCGCAGCACGCGGTCGGCCCGCCCGTCGCCGTCGAGGTCGCCCTCCGCGCGCCCGTCAACCTTCCAACCGCCCGGCACGAACTCCTGCTCCTTCGCGCCCTCTGCCGGCACCCGCGCCGCGTCGAAGGCCGGCGCGTCCTGCGCCGCGGCCGACGCGCACATCAGCAGAGACAGACAACACCACGACAGTGCAAACGCCCACGCTCGACGCTTCATCACCTCACCCCTCTGAAAGATATCTGGAACTGCCTGAAAGCCCCGACAGGATAACATGAATGGCTTGGCGGCGCGGCGCAGTATATCAAGCGGAATCGGCGTGTTATGCTGCGGCTCGTGTTCGGGAGACGCGCAGGTCGTTTTAAAGTCTCATAAGGTTTAAGCAGGCTGGCGGGGACGTAATTCTTCCATCGTGCACATAGCGATTGACGCGCACTCGGTCGGGACGGGGCTGGCGGGGAACGAGACGTACGCGGCCAACCTCGTCGAGGCGTTGGCCGAGATAGACCGGGAGAACTCTTATACGGTCTACGTGACGCGGGAGGAGGCGGCGCGGAGGTTCGGGGGGCGCTGGGCGAACGTGGGCGTGCGGCGGACGATGCCGCATACGCCTCTGTTGAGGATACCTCTGACCCTGTCGGCGGAGCTGCGCAGGCGCCCCGTGGACTTGCTGCACGTGCAGTACACGGCGCCGCCGCTCGCGCCGTGCCCGGTGGTGGCGACGATCCACGACCTCTCGTTCGAGCACCTCCCCGAAACTTTCAAGCTCCGCAGCCGTGTACAACTCAGGCTCACCGTGCGCGCGACGGCGCGGCGCGCGGCGCACGTCATCGCCCCTTCGGAGCACACGCGGCGCGACCTCGTCGAGACCTACGGGCTCGACCCGGCGCGCGTGACGGCGATCCCTCTGGCGGTCGCGCCGCACTTCCGCCCCGTCGCGGACGCGGGCGAAGTGGAGCGCGTAAAGAAGCAGCACGGCATCGCGGGCGAGTACGTGCTGGCGGTCGGCTCCATCCAGCCGCGGAAGAATCTGGCGCGGCTGGTGCGCGCCTATTCGGCCTTGCGCCGCGGGCGCGGGAGGAGTAATCTGCCGCAACTGGTTCTGGTCGGCAAACAGGCTTGGCTTTACGGCGACACGCTGACTACGATTGAAGAGGAGGGCCTCGGCGAGTCCGTAGTCCTGACCGGGTACGTATCTGAGGGCGACCTGCCCGCACTGTACACGGGGGCGCTCTGCTTCGCCTACCCCTCCTTCTACGAAGGCTTCGGCCTGCCGCCGCTCGAAGCGATGAGCTGCGGCGCGCCCGTCCTGACGGGCAACCTGACGAGCCTGCCGGAGGTGGTCGGCGACGCCGGCCTCATGGTAGACCCCTTCGACAGCGGCGCGATTGCCTCGGCCCTCGCGCGGCTCATTGACGACGACGCCCTGCGCGCCTCCCTGCGTGAGCGCGGACTACGAAGGGCGCGCTCTTTCGACTGGCGGGACACGGCCCGCATGACCTTGCAGGTTTACAGGAGAGTGATGAGTGGTGAGCGATGAGCGATGAATATGGCCGCGGGGCGATATCCGTCATTCCTCCCTCATCATTCAGCATTAATCTTACATGCGCATCGCCATTCTGGGGACGAGGGGGATTCCGGCCAGCTACGGGGGGTTCGAGACGTTCGCCGAGCAGCTCTCGACACGGCTGGTCGCGCGCGGGCACGACGTGACGGTCTACTGCCGCGCGCACTACGTCAGCCCGCGCCAGATCGAGTACAAGGGCGTGCGCCTCAAGGTGCTCCCCACCATCCGCCATAAGTATTTCGACACGGTCGTCCACGCCGGGCTCTCCTCCCTCCACGCCGCCGCGCTGCGCCGCTTCGACGCCGCGCTCATCTGCAACGCCGCCAACGCCCCCTTCGCGCCGGTGCTCCGGGCCGCGGGCGTGCCCGTCGCCATCAACGTCGATGGGCTGGAGCACAAGCGGCGGAAGTGGAACTGGCTGGGGAAGAACTACTACCGCGTGGCCGAGCGACTCTCGGTCTGGCTGCCGAACCAGACGGTGACCGACGCGCGCGTCATACAGGACTACTACCTCGCCACCTACGGCGCGCGCTCGACGATGATCGCTTACGGCGCGGAGGTCGAGCGGCGCGCGGACAAGCAGGCCGTCAGCCGCTGGGGCGTGGAGCCGAACCGCTACGTGCTCTACGTCTCGCGCCTGGAGCCGGAGAACAACGCCGAGATGGTCATCGAGGCGTTCCGCCGCGTGCGCACGCCGCAGAAGCTGCTCGTCGTCGGCGACGCCCCCTACGCGCACGAGTACATCGCGCACCTGCGCTCGCTCGCGCGCCGCGACCGGCGCATCGTCTTCACCGGCTTCGTCTTCGGCGACGCCTACCGCGCGCTTCAGCAGAACGCCTTCTGCTACGTCCACGCGACCGAGGTCGGCGGCACGCACCCGGCGCTGCTGGAGGCGATGGGCTACGGCAACTGCGTGCTGACCCTGAACACGCCCGAGAACGTCGAGGTGACGGGCGACGCGGCCATACACTACCGGGACACGGGCGACCTGGCCGCGCAGTTGCAGAGGGTTCTGCGCGGCGGCGCGATGGTCGCGCAGTACCGGCAGCGCGCGCAGGCGCGCATCCGCGAGCGCTACGACTGGGAGCACGTCGTCGACGAGTACGAGAGGCTGTTCGCGCGGATGGCCGGCGTGGAGCCGCCCGCGCCCGCCTTCGTCGCCGCCGGCGCGCAGGCCGTCGAGTCGGTTCGCGAGGAGTCGGCGTTAAAGAAGAACTGAGCGGGCGGGCCGTAGAGCAAGGGAACAGTTAACAGGGGTGGACAGGACAGTCGGGATAGGGATTTAACCTCTTATCCTGCGCATCCTGTCCACCCCTGTTAATTCATTCCTTCACCGTACGGCCCGCCCGCCGTGCTTTGCAGGTTAGAACTTGATCGCCTTCACGTCCGCGGGCTTGGCGAAGAGCGAGTCGGGGACGGGCTTGTTGATCTCGACCGTGTCGTAGTTGACGCGGCTTGATTGGACGCCGGCCCGATAGTGGTCGATGATGAAGGGGAAGCGCGCGCCGTCGATGGTGAGGAACTGCGCGTAGCGATCCTCCTCCTCGACCCGCTCGCCGTCCTCGCCCGCCCCCTTGTAGAGAACCTTGGCGGGCAGCTTCTCGCGCGCGTCGAATTCGAACTCGGCCTCGAAGCCGTCGGGGTAGGTGAGGCGGACGACCTCGTTGCGGCGGGCGAGCCCCGCCTCGCGCCGGCCGACGTAGGTGAGGCTCGCACCCTCCGCGCGCCACCAGCCCCGCGGCAGGTTGTCGATGCTCGTGCGCATCGCCTTGCGGAAGGAGTCCGTCTGCTCGGGCGTCACGTCCGCGAGCTTCTTCGCCTTGGCCTCGAACGTCCAGCCGGTGTCGCCCGTGTTCACCTGGATGAAGCTGACGCCCGCCCCTTTGAACTCCGTCCGCTCGCGGTCTGGGAAGACGAGGTAGTCGCGGAAGGTCGAGGGGACGCCGGACTGCCCGTCGCGGAACTGCGTGAAGTTGCCTTTCGAGGTGACGTTGCGCACGCCGAGGTAGGCCGGGCCGCCCAGCGCCTCGACCGCCTGCGCGACGATGGCCAGGGCCTTCTCGTCAGCCTTCGCGGCCGCAGCCTTTTTGGTCTCGTCCGCCTGTGGCTTCGCATCGCCGCCGTCCTTCTGCGCGCGCGCGGCCGGGGAGGTGTAGAGCAGCAGCAGCGCCGCGACGAGCAGCGGCGCGAAGAGGTAGAGCTTCTTTCTCATGTTGAAATTTATAAACGCGCGCGGGGAGGGAAGGCAAACGCCGGGCGCGCGCAGGAGCGTGAGTGCGACGAGACGGCGGATGCCGGTGCGCTGCTTCTTCATCGGCAGAAAGAAAAAGGGCTTCGGCGAATCTATCACCGAAGCCCCGGTCTGGAAACGCCCTCGGGCGGCGCCGGCTTAGACCTGCGCCGGCTCGCCGATGAAGGATTCGGCCTTGACGACGACCTCGCCGTTCTCCACGTCGGCGACGAAGCTCGAAGCCTCCTTCCACATCGCCGTGATGGGAAGCTTGACCTTCTCGTCGATGTGGCGCTTGAGGAAGCGCGCGCCGTAGGCCGGGCTGTAGCCCTTCTCGGTGAGCAGGTCGAGCGCGGCCTGAGTCACGCGGCAGCCCTTACCCTGCTGCTCCATCTGGCGGCAGAGCTTGCCGGTGTAGATCTTCGCGATGTCGCGCACCTCGTCCATCATGAGCGGCGAGAAGACGATGATCTCGTCGATGCGGTTGCGGAACTCGGGCGAGAAGCGGGTCTCGGCGGCCTTCATCACGTCGCCCTTGATGGCCTTCATGTCGCCGAGCGTCTTCGTGCCGAACCCGAACGGCTTCTCGTACTTCTTGAAGTTCTCCGAGCCGAGGTTCGAGGTCATGATGATGATCGCGTCCGAAAGATAAACCTTCTTGCCGCGCCCATCCGTCAGCCAGCCCTCGTCGAAGGCTTGCAGGAAGAGGTTCATCAGGGTCGGGCTCGCCTTCTCGACCTCGTCCAGCAGGAGCACCGTGTAGGGGTTCTCGCGGAGCTGCTCGGTCAGGACGCCGCCGCGCTCGCTCCCGACGATGCCGCGCGGCATGCCGATGAGCTTCTCGATGCCGATGGTGCCGTCCTGATACTCGGACATGTCGATGCGCACCATCTTCTCCTCGTCGCCGAACATGAACTCGGCGACGGCCTTCGCCAGCTCGGTCTTGCCGACGCCCGTCGGCCCGAGGAAGAGGAGCACGCCGTCGGGCTTGTAGTGCGACTCCTTGAGCGGCCCCTTGTTGAGGCGGAGGCGCTGCGCGACGGCGCGGATGGCGTCCTTCTGGCCGATGACGCGCTTGCCCAACTCCTCCTCCATCGTGGAGAAGCGGTCGTTGGTGTCGCGGTAGATCATGTCGCGCGGGATACGCGACTCCTGCGAGATGACGTCGATGATGTGCTCGGGGCGCACCACCAGTGTGTCCGGCTCGTTGATCTCGACCTTGACGGCCGCCGTGTCGAGCCAGCCGATGGCCTTGTCCGGCAGGTGCAGGTTGCGGATGTACTTCGGCGCCATCTCTAAGGCCGTGTTGATGGCGTCGTCCGAGATGGTGACCGAGTAGTTGCGCTCTAAGCGAGGGCGCAGGCCGAAGAGAATCTCGCGCGTCTCGGCGATGGACGGCTCGTCAACCTTGACGAGGCGGAAGCGGCGGGCCAACGCCTCGTCCTCGCCGATGTACTCCTTGTACTCGGTGACGGTCGTGGCGCCGATGATGCGCATCTCGCCGCGCGCCAGCGCCGTCTTGAACATGTTGGCGGCGTCGGAGGAAGTCCCCAGGGCCGCGCCCGCGCCGATGATGGTGTGGGCCTCGTCGATGAAGAGGATGAGGTTGTCGCGCTCCTTGACCTCGTCGATGATGCCCTTGATGCGCTCCTCGAACATGCCGCGCAGCATCGTGCCCGCGACGAGGCCGCCCATCTGCAACTGCACGACGTGCGTGCCGCGCAGGCGCGACGGAACCTTCTCCGGTTCGAGCTCGATCAGACGCGCCAGACCTTCGACGACCGCCGTCTTGCCGACGCCCGGCTCGCCGACGAGCATCGGCGAGTTGGCGCGTTCGCGGTGGCAGAGGATTTCGATCATCTGCTGAATCTCGCGCTCGCGGCCGATGGTCGGCGGCAGCTTGTCGGCGCGCGCCAGGCGATTTAAAGAGACTCCGAAATGCTTCAGATAAGGGGGCAGCTCGAACTTCTTCTTGTACTCCTCCTCCTGCTGCTCGCGCGTGCGGACGCGGGCGCGCACCTGCTCGACGACGGTCTCGGCGTTGGCGCCGAGCGCGCGCAGCACGCCCATCAACGCGCTGTTCTCGTCCTGCGAGAAGGCCATGAAGAGGTCGGTGGCCTCGATGGTCTTTCTGCCTTGCGCGCGCGCGCGCTCCATCGAGCGCTTGAAGAGTTCGATGGTTTCGGGCGCGATGCGAATGCCCTTGTTGACGTTCTGATAGCGTGCATTCTCAAGACGCTTTTCAATCAGCACCTTCACCGAACGCGGGTCGAGCGAGAGGTCGCGCATGGTCGAGTTGAAGAGGTCGGCCTCCTCGGCGGCGAGGCCGTTGAGAATGTGTTCTACCGCGATGTAGTTTTGGTCACGGTGGCGCGACTCCTGCACTGCATGCTCCAACACACGCTGCCCGCTCTCGGCGAAACGTTCTTTGTAAGTTCCAAGATCAATCATTGCTTTTCCTTCTGGCGAGCCGCGGGGGGAGTCTTACGAGGTGACCTCCGCAGGGGCTCGAAAACATCAGCCTAAAAAATTCTGGACGGCGGGCGGCGCGAGTTCTTCGGAGCTTCGAAGCCGAAACAGTTTCGCCAAAATCTGCCCGTCGTCCGGCCTTTGTTTGATGCCTGGCTCGGATGGCCGGTTGCGCTTTTTGTCGCGCTTCCGGACAGTCGAACTATAGCACACCGCCGGGTTGCAAATTGAAGACCGTAAAAAAAGCCGTGAACCGTAAACCGTGACAAGAGAAGACGGGTTCTTTTTCTTGTCACGGTTTACGGTTTACGGTTCACGCTCTCGTTACGGTTTACGGCTTCTAGAAGTCGCCGTAGTCTTCGCCCCCGGGCATCGGCGGGGTGGCCGCCCTCTTCGGCTCGGGCGCGTCGGTGACGGCGGCGTCCGTGGTGAGCAGCAGGCCGGCGATGGACGCGGCGTTCTGCAAGGCCGTGCGGACGACCTTCGTCGGGTCGATGATGCCCGACTTGACGAGGTCTTCGAACTTCCCCGTCGCGGCGTTGTAGCCGACCGCGCCCTTCGACTCCTCGATCTTGCCGATGACGACGGCGCCCTCCATGCCGGCGTTCTCCGCGATGCGGCGCAGCGGCTCCTGCATCGCCCGCTGGATGAGGCGGACGCCCGTCAGCGTGTCGCCCTCCACATCGAGCTTTTCGAGCGCCTTCGCCGCGCGCACGAGGGCGACCCCGCCGCCGGGGACGATGCCCTCCTGCGCGGCCGCGCGCGTCGCGTTGACGGCGTCCTCGACGCGCATCTTCTTCTCCTTCATCTCGGTCTCGGTCGCGGCGCCGACGCGGATGACGGCCACGCCCCCCGCGAGCTTGGCCAGGCGCTCCTGCAACTTCTCGCGGTCGTAGTCCGAGGTCGTCTCCTCGATCTGATGGCGGATGGTCGAGACGCGACCCTCGATGGAGCGGCGTTCGCCCGCGCCCTCGACGATGGTCGTGTTCTCCTTGTCCACGATGATGCGCTTGGCGCGACCCAAATCTTCGAGCGT
>JBJMGP010000113.1:0-7616 GCA_045807865.1 Pyrinomonadaceae bacterium | reverse complement strand
GTCGTTTCAGGCGTCGCTGACGCGACGCGGCCTATTGTTTATGTTCGGCTTCCCCGGCCTTGAAAGGCCGGGCTAAATTCAGACGCCGCTCCGCGGCTGATTTGTGCACTGCCTTCATTTAACTCTTCAACGTTCTTAACGCGGGGCGGCTGCCTACCTTCATCTGCCTGCTGCCTACTGCTCAATTCCTCGGCCGGACGGTTAAGAAGGTCGAGCCCTCGTTGCCGCGCGTCACCAGCAGGAGGACGGGGCGGTCGCCCGCGGCCTCGACGGCCGAGCGCAGGTCTTCGGGCGAGCGGACGGGCTCGCGGTTCGCCTGCTCGATGAGGTCGCCCTTGCGCAAGCCCACATCGGCCGCGGGGCCGTTGGGGTCAACGTCCGTGACGACGAGCCCCTGCTTGTCCTCGGGCAGGCGCAGACGCGACGCGAGTTCCGGCGTGACGGGCGTCACGTTGATGCCGAGCTTGCCACCGCCCGCGCCCTGCTCGTCTTCTCCGCCGCCGCCCTCCTCACCGCCGCCGCGCGCGGCGTTGTTCGCCGTCAGCTCGCCGACCGAGATCTTCACCTCCTGCTCGCGCCCGTCGCGCAGTATCTTCAGCGTCACGTCGGTGCCCGGCTGCGTCGCGGCGACGAGGTTGCGCAGCTCGTTGGCCTCGTTCACGTTCGTGCCGTTGAAGGCCACGATCACGTCGCCCTGCTTCAGGCCCGCCTTATCCGCCGCGCTCCCCTTCTGCACCGAGCCGACGATGACGCCCTTCACCTCTTTGAGCCCGAGGCTCTGCGCCATGTCCTCGGTCACGGCCTGCACGACGACGCCGAGCTGCCCGCGCCGCACGCGCCCCTTGTTGATGAGCTGCTCGGTGACGGTGCGCGTCATGTTCGAAGGGATGGCGAAGCCGATGCCGATGTTGCCGCCCGAGGGCGAAAGAATCTGCGAGTTGATGCCGACCAGCTCGCCCGAGGTGTTGACGAGCGCGCCGCCCGAGTTTCCCTGATTGATGGGTGCGTCCGTCTGTAGGAAGTCTTCGAAGCTCCCGTCGGAGAGGCCCGTGTAGCGCCCCTTGGCCGAGATGATGCCGGAGGTCACGGTCTGGCCGATGCCGAGCGGGTTGCCGACGGCGAGCACCACGTCGCCGACGCGCACCTTGTCGGAATCGCCGAGCGTGAGCACGGGGAGGTCTTTGGCTTCGACCTTGAGCACGGCGAGGTCGGAGGGCTGGTCGGTGCCGACGAGTTTGGCCGGGGCGCTGCGGCGGTCTGTGAACTCGACCGTGATCTGCTCGGCGCCGTCCACGACGTGGTGGTTGGTGACGATGTAGCCGTCGGGGCTGATGATGACGCCGGAGCCGAGCGCGCGCTGGCGCTGCACCTGCGGCTGCTCCTGCGGCTGGCGCCCGCCGAAGAAGTCGCGCAGAGACGGGTCGTCGAGGAACGGGTGCTGGCGCGGCAGCCGCGAGACGCGCTCGGCGCGGATGGTGACGACGGCCGGCGCGACGTGCGCGACCACGTCCGCGTAAGAGTTGTGCTCGACGTTGTTCGCGGCGGGCGGCGGCAGAGTGAAGTTCCCCTGCCGCTCCGACTGCGGCGGCTCTTGCAGTTGCCCCACCCTGCGGCAGCCCGCGAGCGTGAAGGCGAAGGCGAGAACGATGACGAACGCGCTGAATGCTCTCCTCATAAACATGCCTCTCTAAAAAAATACCCGACGCCATGCGGCCGGCGCCGCGTACATTCTACGAACCCTTGGGCGAATGAGTTTCTTCCGGCGCTTATTTAACAACTACTCCGCCGCCGACGCAAAACCCTCCGAGCCGGCCGATGGAAGAAAATTGTTGAATTCCGGCGTGATGAGGAGGCATCATAAGTCCGCCGAGCGGAACAATCTGAAGTAGCGTTTAGTATGGCCGGCCTTTGAAAGACACATTCCGCTTCCAGCGGCCAATTTTTGTAGATTGCCAGCAGGATAGTAGCTAGAACTCTATGCGCGTCTTCCACTTCGTCAATGAAGAATTCGGTCTTGAAAATCTATGCCATCGCCACTTGAAAATCGCAACCCTGAAAGAATTGAACGATCCATTTGAGCTTTTTGGCGTTAGTCTTGCCGATGAAAATCTCCGCCGAGCATTCCGGGTAATGAAAGACGAATTGGCCTCAACCCACGGCCTTCTTTGCTTTAGCCGTGACTGGCACAATCCGGTTTTGTGGAGTCACTATGCGGCAAAACACACTGGCTTGTGTCTTGGATTTGATATCCCGGATGAACTTCTTGGCGTGGTTAGCTATGCTCGAAAGCGCTTGATCATCGAAACGGAGCGATCCCTTAGTCCGCGTGAATTTAGTCCTGAAAACGCCAAGCGCTTCCTATTCACCAAATATTCGCATTGGCGCTATGAGAACGAAGTTAGGTGTTTCGTAACACTCGATGAAAAAGAGCCCGGGAAGAACCTATACTTCGCAGAGTTCTCAGACAAGCTACGACTTGCAGTTGTAATCGTCGGGGCACAATCAAGTGTAAAACTAGAGACTCTAACAGATGCCCTTGGCGACCTTGCCCCATCTATTGAAGCGTTCAAAGCACGGCTTGCCTTTAAGACATTTAGGGTTGTTCGCCAGAAGAAATCAAGTCTGTGGGTCTAATACTTCCGGCATTGAGGTCACGCTATTGTAGTAGCAAGACGAAGGCCCCCGCCACCTCTCCTGGGGCTGCGTCGTCCTCCACCTCTCCGACATCTCCACCTTCTACGACCAACTCCCCGAAGGCTCGATGGTCGTCATCTTCTGACCGCGCGGACTTCACTTCGATTTCTCCGGCGGCGCGGCGGGTGCGGACTTGAGGTAGCGGCGTGCGAACTCGACGGGGTCGGGTTCGTTTTTGGGGAGGCGGATGTCGGGCATGATGCCGGCGAGGTCGAGTGGGATGTTGGGGAGGCGGCGCGAGCGCGTGGTGGGGACGTGCATGCGGCGCTCGCCGGAGGGGAGCGGGGTCGTGAGCGCGTTGCCGTAGTCGAGCAGGCCGCCGGTGCTGCGCTCGCCGAGGACTTTGACCTTGCGGCTCTGGCGCGCGTCGAGGAGGAACTGCTCGCAGGTGCTCGCGCAGCGGCGGTCTACGAGGATGGCGACCGCGCGCGGCATGGGGAGGACGGCGTCGAAGCGCAGCTCCCCGTCTTCGACCATCGTGACGAACTGGCCCGGGCTCTTCTCCATCCGCGCGAGCATCTCGCGCGCCTGTTCGCGGATCGCCGCGGGGACTTTGTCGGAGTTCGCTATCTCACGCGCGGAGGCGATGTTGCCGGGCGAGGCCCACACGTCCATCCCGTCGCGGAAGACCGGGTCGGTGTAGACCAAAGGGAGGACGGCGTCGTAGGCGGCCGTCCAGCCGCCGCCGTTGCCGCGCACGTCGATGACGAGGTAGGGCGTGGCGAGCAGTCGCGCGCGGTTGTCGGCGATGAGTTTGTCTATCGGGGCCTTGGAGCTGTTGTCGAAGTCGGGCAGGCGCAGGACGGCCGTGCCGTCTTCGAAGAAGCGCAGCGTGGGCAGCCCTTCGTCGGCGGCCGGCGCGGCGTCTGGCTTCTTCTCGGTTGCGGTCGGCCGCGGGCGCGTCTCGGAGACGGCGAGGTGTCGGTCGCGGAAGAAGCCTGTCCAGCGGCGGAGCGCGGCTGTGCACGCGGCGGAGTCCGCGGCGGCTTGCACCTCCCCGCGCACGCGCCCGGTGAAGGCGTCGAGTTCCGCCTCGCGCCCCTGCGCAGTCACCTTGTCCTGAAAGCCCGCGTAGTCGCCCCTGACCTTCGCCTCCAACGCGTCGAAGTCGGCCGCGCAACTCTTCGCGCCCGACGCCGCGGGCGTCTGCGCCAGGCTGTTAACGGCTGGCGTCAACATCATTAACAGGGCGAGCGCGGGCAGCAGCATCTTCGTCATGTCGGCCTCCGGATGAGCTTTTGCTTTATGCGCGGTTAAGTCTGAGTTATGGCTTCGTTCGGTCACAGACAATTCGCTTGCCAATTCAGAGAATAGCATTAGAATGGGGCAATCTTTCCTGAATTAAACGGACGAAGTCATCGGTCTTCCCAGAGGACTCAGCATGAGAACCATGATTCCGCGAAGACGCGCCGCCGTCCTTCCGGCCCTCGCGCTCTTCTGTGCGTTCGGGGCGTGGGCGTTCGCCTCCGGCTCGCGCGTCGAGGCGAAGCGCAACGCCGACCGGCACGCCGAAGGGCTCGCGGCGTGGGAGCAGGTCTACACGGTGCTCACACACCCGCGCTGCATCAACTGCCACACGGCGACGAACTACCCGCAGCAGGGCGACGAGCGCCGGCGCCACTTCGCCAACGTCGTGCGCGGCCCCGACGGCCACGGCGTGCCCGGCCTCAACTGTGTGAGCTGCCACCAACGGTCGAACGCGGACAGCACGGGCGTGCCCGGCGGGCCGGACTGGCACCTCGCGCCGCTCTCGATGAAGTGGCAGGACGAGGACGACCGGCCTCTCCCGAGTGCGACGGTCTGCCGGCAGGTCACAGACCCCAAACGCAACGGCAACATGAGCGCGCAGGCGTTGCTCAAGCATCACGAGGAGGCCGAGCTGGTGCGCTGGGCCTGGGAGCCGGGGCGCCGCCTGGACGGTACCCCGCGCGCGACGCCGCCGCTCACGCACGCCGAGTTCGTCGCGGCGACCCGCCGCTGGGTCGAGGCCGGCACGCCCTGCCCTTCCGGAAAATAAGGAGAACGTTCGATGGCGAAGTACCAGCTCAACGTCAACGGCGAACGGCGCGAGGTCTCGGTCGATCCTTCGACGCCTCTGCTCTGGGTGCTGCGCGAAGACCTGAAGATGACGGGCACGAAGTTCGGCTGCGGCATCAGCGCGTGCGGCGCGTGCACCGTCCACGTCGCGGGCGTGGCGACGCGCTCGTGCGTGCTCCCCGTCGCGCTCCTCGCCGAGCGCCCCGTCGTGACGATAGAGGCGATGGCACTAGACCCGGTCGGCCGCGCCGTGCAGGACGCATGGGTCGAGAAGGACGTGGTGCAGTGCGGCTACTGCCAGAGCGGACAGATCATGTCCGCGGTCGCGCTCCTCAAGCAGACGCCGAAGCCTTCGGACACCAACATCGACGAATCACTCGGGGGCAACATCTGCCGCTGCGCGACCTACGTCCGCATCCGCGAGGCCGTCCATCTCGCCGCGCAGAAGCTCAAGTAGAGGAGGGCGGACGAACGATGACGGACTCGAACACGAAAGTCGAAGGCTTATCAAACACGAGCCGCCGCGGCTTCCTGCGCGCCTCGACGACCGCCGCGGGCGGACTGCTCGTCGCGCTCTATTTAAATAAACAAACAACCGCGCAGGAGGGCGTCAAGCCCAGCCAGCTACCGCCGCCGCCGAAGAAGAACTACCCGCCCGACGCCTTCGTCAAGGTGAGGCCCGACGGCAAGGTCGTCATCCAGGTCAACCGCCTTGAGTTCGGCCAGGGCGTACACACGGCGCTCCCCCTCGTGCTCGCCGACGAGCTGGACGCGGACTGGTCGCAGGTCGTCTCGGAGCTCGCACCCGCGGCCGACGTGTACCGTGACCCTCTCTTCGGCATCCAGATGGTCGGCGGCTCCGGCTCCATCGCGCACTCGTTCCAGCAGTACCGCGAGCTGGGCGCGAAGACGCGCGCGATGCTCGTCGCGGCCGCCGCCGCGCGCTGGAACGTCGCGCCCGACAAGTGCCGCACAGAGGCGGGCGTCGTCCACGGCCCCGCGGGTCAGACTCTGAAGTACGGCGAACTGGCCGCCGAGGCTGCGCGCCAGCCCGTGCCGGCGACGGTCAAACTTAAAGAGCCTTCCGAATTCAAACTGATCGGCAAGCAGGTCAAGCGGCTCGACAGCCGCGCGAAGTGCGACGGCTCTTTAAAGTTCGGTTTAGACCTCGATCTGCCCGGGATGCTCGTGGCCGTCGTCGCGCGCCCGCCCGTCTGGGGCGCGAAGGTCAAACGCTTCGACGACCGGGAGGCGCGCGCGGTCGAAGGCGTGCGCGAGGTCTTCGAGATTCCCGTCACGCGCGGCGGGACGGGCGTCGCGGTCGTCGCGGACAAGTACTGGCCCGCGAAGCGCGCCCGCGACCTTGTACAGATCGAGTGGGACGACGCGAACGTCGCGCGCGCCGACAGCGTGAAACTCTTCGAGCAGTACCGGCAGCTCGCGCGCACCAGGGGACTCTCCGCGGCCGCGCGCGGCGACGCGCAGGCCATCGAGCGCGTCGCCGCCGCAGACCTCCTCGTCGCCGAGTACGAGTTCCCGTACCTCTCGCACTCGCCGATGGAGCCGCTCAACACGACCGTCCGCTTCGACGGCGACGCGGCGGAGGTCTGGGCCGGCTCACAGTTCCAGACCTTCGACCACGCGGCCGTCGCGGAGGTGCTGGGGCTCAAGCCCGAGCGCGTCATCTTCCACACGGAGATGGCCGGCGGCGGCTTCGGCCGGCGGGCCGTGCCCGACTCGCACGTGCAGCGCGAAGCGGCGTCGATTGCCAAACGGTTGAAAGGGACGCCGGTCAAGCTCGTCTGGTCGCGCGAGGACGACATCCGCGGCGGCTACTATCGCCCGATGCACGTCCACCGCGCGGAGATCGGCGTCGGCCCCGACGGACTGCCCACGGCGTGGAGGCACGTCGTCGTCGGCCAGTCGCTCCTTGAGGGCACGCCCTTCGCCATGATGATGAAGGACGGCGTGGACAGCTCGACGGTCGAGGGCGTCAACGACACGCACTACGCCGTGCCGAACTTCTCCGTCTCGGTGCACCACCCGAAGGTGAACGTGCCCGTCCTCTGGTGGCGGTCGGTCGGCCACACGCACTCGGCCTTCGTGATGGAGACTTTGATCGAGGAGCTGGCGGTGCGCGCTGGTGTGGACCCGATTGCCTACCGCCGCAAGCTCATCAAGCCGGAGCCCGAGGCGCAGAAGCTCCTGGCCGCGCTCGATCTGATGGACGAGAAGAGCGCCGCGTGGCGCAGACGGCTGCCGAAGGGGCACGCCGTCGGCTTCGCCTGCCACGAGTCTTTCGGGACGGGCGTGGCCTGCGCGGCCGAGGTCTCCATCAGGAACAGACGGCCGTGGATTCATCGCGTCACGGTCGCGGTCAACTGCGGCCTCGCCGTCAACCCTCTGACCGTCGAGAGCCAGTTCCAGGCGGGCGTCTCGTTCGGCCTCTCGCAACTGATGGCCGGCGGTCGGGTAACTCTGAAGGACGGCCGCGTCGAGCAGCGCAACTTCGACCGCTACGTCCCGCCCTACATGCCCGACGCACCGGTCGCCGTGGACGTGCACATCGTCCCGAGCGCCGAAGCGCCCACGGGCTGCGGCGAGCCGCCCGTCCCCGTCATCTCGCCCGCGGTCGTCAACGCGCTCTCGAAGCTCACCGGCAAGCGCTACCGCACGCTGCCGCTCGTCACGGTCTGAGGGTATGCAAGCCCCGCGGGGGAGAAGGTTTTCAAACGGCTCTTATTGAATGTAGAAGGCGGTCTGCTGTGTGGCTGACTTTTGGGCGGCGCGGTCTTCGGCCGTCACCCGCAGCGTGTAGCGGCCGGGCTGCAACGCTCCGACGTGGTCCTCGCCGCCACGTTGAGCGGCGGCGGCCACCCCGGCAG
>JBJMGP010000112.1:0-25384 GCA_045807865.1 Pyrinomonadaceae bacterium | reverse complement strand
TTCCCGCGCCAGCGGTAGCGCTTCAGCACATCCATCGCCGCCGGCGTGATCTGCTTGGGCCGCAGATTGTTTTCGCGGCTCAGCACGTTCAGGAAACGTTTCACGAGCAGCGGGATGTCTTCCGGCCGCTCGCGCAGCGGCGGCACCTGCGCGGTCAAAGCCGCCACGCGGTAGTAGAGGTCTTCGCGGAACGTCCCCTCCTGCGCCGCCTTGTATAAATCCTTGTGCGTCGCCGCCAGCACGCGCACGTTCACCTTCCGCGGCGCGCGCTCGCCGAGCGTGTGGACTTCGCCCTCCTGTAAGAAGCGCAGAAGCTTCGGCTGCAACGCGAGCGGCAGGTCGCCGATCTCGTCGAGGAAGAGCGTGCCGCCCTCGGCCGCGCGGATGAGGCCGTCGTGGTCTGCGTGCGCGCCGGTGAACGCGCCCTTGCGGTGGCCGAACAGAAGGCTCTCGATGAGGTCGGACGGCGCGGCCGTGCAGTTGAAGGGGATGAAGGGCGCCTGCGAGCGTCGGCTCAGGCGGTGGACGGCGCGCGCGACCAACTCCTTGCCCGTCCCCGACTCGCCCGTGATGAGCACGGTCGATTCCGAGTCCTTGATGCGTTCGACCGAGTGCGCCAGCGCGTTCATCGCGCGGCTCACGTAGACCATGCCCGGCAGAGACGCCGCGGCGACCTCGGCCGGCTTGAACGCCTTCACGGGCTTGTACAGCTCCTCGCGCAGACGCGCGTGCGTGTGTGCCAGCCGTGCCACGTCCGAGAGAATTCTCAACTCCGACGCCTGCCCCTCGGTCAAAGGTCTTACGAAACGCCCGTAGATGGCCGCGCCCGCGCGCTGCGGCGTCGTGGTCGAGAGCACCAGGCAGATCTTTCGATCCCCCGCCTTCGGCTCCTGTCCTGCCTCCGCGCCGCACAGAACCGCCTCGACCGTCGCCTCCGCGTCGGCCGTCTCTTCAGGGTCGAGTCCTTCGACCCACTTCAGCCGCGCCATTTCGCCGACCTTCTGTGAGAAGGTCGCCATTCCGTAGGTGTGCGCGGCGGCGTCTACCATCAACGCGACCTTCAGCATCACGTCGTAGAGCGCGTCCGAGCCCGTGTCTGCCGCGCGACAGAGCGACCGAACCATCGCCGCCAGAGGCAGTTGGAAACCTTTCGGCGCTTCGTTCATCCCCGTCCCGTTCTGTGACTCCGGAGACAAGCCTGACATAAAACCCTTTGTCGAAATAGAAGAATGCGGGTTCCGACCCTTACAGCAACTCTTTTTTGAGGAAAAACGGGCAAGAAAAGCGATTCGGGGAGAATCACGTCACATTTTAACCGGCCGCCAGCCGGAATGTGCGGCCAAAGTCCCTGCCAGTCTAAGAACTGAAACGCTTCGTGTCAACTTCTTTAATTGTTGTTAAAACATTGCGGCCATTCCACCAGCGAATTGAACTAAGAAGAGACCGGATCGCTTTTCCACATCTGTGACGCCGGGTGTCGGTTTCTATCTTACTGCCACGCAAGATCATCCAACCCGGCTGCCCAAACGGCGGATTTCCGTTCGCCCCGTGTTCGCCAAAACTAGTGCCACATCGCTCTTACTTCAAGTAAATGTTCAACTTAGCCGTCCAAACCATTGAAAACGAATGTCTTTACACCCTCTTAAGCAAGTGCTAAATTCCGGAAACCTTGTCGCCGAAGCCAAGGGCGGCAAGCGAGACGTAACCGCAAACAACCCCTCTGCGACGTTTCGAGTTTTCCGGTTAGAGACCTTCTAGCCGTTTTAATTTTAGAACACCTCGGACCGACGGTCTCCGCGCCGCTTGAGAATGGACGGTGTGCGCGTCTTTGACCCGATAACAGAGCACGGAGGAGCACGTAAACTCATGTCCGCAAATCCCTTCTGGATCGACTCCCGACTCGACGCACAGCGTCCCATGGCGCGCGCATCTTCGCTTCCCTCCCCCGTGGCCGAACCCTTCGTCAATGCCGTCGGTACGCGCGCCGACACGCGGCGGCGCGCATTTTCCATCCCTTCCTGGGTTGTCTTCAGCATGATCATGCTGGCGACATTCGCCGTCTGCGTCACGGTGACGATGCGCACGCACGCCGCCCGCGGCGCGGCCGAGCAGCGTTTCGAGCGGATGGAGACCGAAGTTCAGGGCATTCGCCAGAAGAATGATGCGCTCCGACGCGATGTGGAGCGTCTACGCAGAGACCCGCACACGAAGGAGGCGGCCGCGCGCACGCGCCTGAACATGGTTCGGGCCGACGAGGTAGTGGTTCCGCTGGACTGACTTCATGCTTTTTTGGCGGCGGGTGTTTGCCATCATGCTTTCCTGACGCCCGCCTGAGCTGACCCGCTTGTTTACCGCCGTAGGTCCCCTACCCGCACGGCGCGGCCGCACGCTTCAAGGCGACGGCCGCGCCGCCCTATTTTGGCCCCAAACGACCGCCTGAGAGTTGGTTGACACTGTTTGAGCGGGTCAACTAATATCGAACTCTTATCGGCTTATAAAAATAATTTGTTCGCGCACGCGCCGGGTCGCGGCACTTGACGGACGGAGCGAAAGCAAAGATATGCCCGAGACGAAAGAGTTGAACTCGCCCGCGGAAGCCTCGGTCGAGCGCTGGGAGCGCGAGACGCTGGAGCCGGTTATTAAGAAGCGTCCCGAGAGCAAGGAGCGCTTCGAAACGGTCTCGCTCGACGAGGTCAATCGCCTCTACACGCCCGCGGACGTGGCCGACGTTGACTTCGAGCGCGACACGGCCTTCCCCGGCGAGTTCCCTTACACGCGCGGCATACACCCGACCGGCTACCGCGGCAAACTCTGGACGATGCGCCAGTTCGCAGGCTTCGGCACGCCCGAGGAGACGAACGCGCGTTTCAAATACCTTCTTGAGCACGGGCAGACGGGACTCTCCGTCGCCTACGACCTGCCGACGCTGATGGGCTACGACGCCGACTCGCCGCTCTCGGAGGGCGAGGTCGGCAAGTGCGGGGTCGCCGTCTCAAGCCTCGCGGACATGGAGGTGCTCTTCGACGGCATCCCGCTTGAAGAGGTGACGGTCTCGCAGACCATCAACGCGCCGGCTTCGGTGCTGCTCGCGATGTATCTGGTCGTGGCGGAGAAGCAGGGCGCCGACTTCAAAAAGATTTCGGGCACGCTCCAGAACGACATCCTCAAGGAGTACATCGCGCAGAAGGAGTGGATCTACCCCATCCGCCCGGCGATGAAGCTCGTCGTGGACACGTTCGAGTTCTGCACGCGCCACGTCCCGAAGTACAACCCGATCTCCGTGAGCGGCTACCACATCCGCGAGGCGGGCGCGACGGCCTTGCAGGAACTCGCCTTCACGCTGCGCGACGGCATCGAGTACGTGCAGTGGGGCGTGGACGCCGGCCTCGATGTGGACGAGTTCGTCCCGCGCATCTCCTTCTTCTTCAACGCGCACAACGACTTCTTCGAGGAGATCGCCAAGTACCGCGCCGCCCGCCGCATCTGGGCGCGTGTGATGCGCGCGCGCTTTGGCGCCAAGAGCGAGCGCACGCTCCAGATGCGCTTCCACACGCAGACGGCGGGCGTCTCGCTCACCGTCCAGCAGCCTTTGAACAACATCGTCCGCGTCGCCATCCAGGCGCTCGCCGGAGTGCTCGGCGGCACGCAGAGTCTGCACACGGACGCGTACGACGAGGCCCTTGCCCTTCCGACCGACCGCGCGGCGCTCATCGCTTTGCGCACGCAGCAGATCATCGCGGAGGAGACGGGCGTCGCCAACACCGTAGACCCTCTGGGCGGCTCCTACTTCGTCGAGTCTCTGACGAAGAAGATGGAGGACGGCGCGCTCGACTACTTCGAGAAGATCGACGCGCTCGGCGGGATGGTCGAGGCCATCGAGAAGGGCTTCCCGCAGCGCGAGATTCAGGAGTCGGCCTACCAGTACCAGAAGGCCGTCGAGCGCGGCGAGCAGACTATCGTCGGCGTCAACAAGTACTCGATGGAAGGGGAGCGGACCGAAATCCCCATCCTCGTCATCAACGAGAATGTGCGCGAACGTCAGGTGGAGCGCCTGCACCGCGCGAAATCTCAAAGGGACGGCGGCGCCGTCTCGAACGCGCTCGAAAAGTTGAAGAAGGCCGCGTCTGCGGGCGACAACACGATGCCCGCGACCATCGAGGCCGTGCGCGCCTACGCCACGCTCGGCGAAATCTGCGACGCCCTGCGCGATGTCTACGGCCTCTACGAAGAGCCCGCATTCTAACTAAGAGCCTATGCGTAAACTCATCCTGTGCCTGCTGCTCTGCGCGGGGCTCGTGTGCGCGCACGCGCCGGCGCTGGCCGCCGGGAGCGCGATCATTCAGCGCAGGCGGATCGTCATCGTCAGGCGCGGCGCGCTGGCGCGCCAGTTCCCCGAGCGCAGGCGCGCCGTCGTCAACTACCCCTCGGTCTCGGGCATCGCCGACCGCGCCGTCCTGAGAAAGGTTCGCGCGCTGCTCGACATCAAGAACGTCTTCGAGACATCGCTCGCCGAGTACAGGGAAGACGCGTGGCTGACCGAGTCGGATTACAAGGTCAACTACAACAAGCGGGACATCCTCGACATCACCTTCCGGCAAGAGGGCGTCGGCGCGTACCCCGACACGAACACCAAGCACTTCGCCATCAGCCTCAGGACGGGCGAAGTCATCAAGGCCGCCGACGCCTTCGAGGCGGGCTCCTTAGAGCGCCTCGCGGGGCTGGCGAACGAGAAGCTCCGCGCCGAGGTCGCCGCGCGGGTGGCCGAGGTCGAGAAGGACAAGGAGACCGGCGCGGAGGAGAAAGACTCTTTGAAAGAGAGCCTCCGCGGGCTGACCTTCGGCGTCGAGAATCTCGACGAGTTCGAAGTGAGTGACAGGGGCTTGACGTTCCTCTACGACGCCGGATTCCCGCACGTCATCCAGGCGCTACAGCCCGACGGCCGTTACTTCTTCAGTTACGAACGGCTCGCGCCGTACGTCAAACGCGGCGGGCCGCTCGGCGTCTTTGTGAAATGATATGAACGAGAGAAAGATTCGCGTACTGGTTGCGAAGCCCGGGCTCGACGGTCACGACCGCGGGGCGAAGGTCATCGCGCGCGCGCTGCGCGACGCGGGGATGGAGGTCATCTACACGGGCCTGCGCCAGACGCCGGAGATGATCGCGGCCGCGGCGTTGCAGGAGGACGTAGACGCCGTCGGCGTCTCCATCTTGAGCGGCGCGCACAACACTCTCTGCCCGCGCATCGTCGAGCTGCTGCGCGAGCGCGGGATGGACGACTGCCTCGTCATCGTCGGCGGCATCATCCCGCAGGAGGACATCCCGCGCCTGAAGGAGCAGGGCGTCTCGGCGGTCTTCCTGCCCGGCACCTCGACCGAAGAGATCGTCAAGTTCCTCCGCGAGCACGTCGGCCAGCGCGCATGAGCGGCGCGCCCGAGCCGCCCGCGGTCGTCGTCGAAGTGCGCGGCGCGCTCGCCGTCCTGCGCATCGAACGCCCCGCGCAGAGAAACTCCCTCTCGGGTGCGACTCTCTCGAAGCTGGACGAAGCCTTCTCTTCCCTCTCGACCCGAGACGACATCGACGCCTTCATCTTCACGGGCACCGGCGATGTCTTCGCCTCCGGCGCCGACATCCGCGAGCTACAGACTCTCGACCCCGGCTCCGCGCGCGCCTTCGCCGAACGCGGCCAGAATCTTTTCCAGAGAATTGCCGACACGCGACAGTTAACCGTCGCCGCCGTCAACGGCTACTGCATGGGCGGCGGGCTCGACCTCGCGCTCGCCTGCCGCGTGCGCGTCGCCTCACACGCGGCAGTCTTCGCGCACCCCGGCGCGCGCCTCGGCATCATCACCGGCTGGGGCGGCACACGGCGCCTCCCAAATCTCATCGGTGCCGCCCGCGCGCTTGAGATGTTCGCCACCGGCCGCCGCCTCTCCGCCCACGAAGCCCTTCAGTTCGGCCTCGTCTCACGTGTGCACAACGACGCCCTCGCCTGTGCCCTCCAACTCGCCTCCCGCCGCGCCTGATACGGCGTCGGCACGCCTCACTCCGGTACAGTTCCTTTCAACTACGGAGTTTTCTATTTCAACACGGCGTCGGACGGAGCCACTCTGGGGTCGGCGGCGCTGACACGGCGTCGGACTGTACGAACACGGCGCCGGACGGGTTAACTCCGGCGTCGGATGTAGTGACACGGCGTCGGCGCGCTCAACTCTCTAAACGGCGCGCCGGATACGGCACCGGAACATACGAATACGGCGTCGGACGCGCTGACACGGAGTCGGAAAACGCCGATACGGGTTCGGCAGGACTGATTCTTGTGTCGAACGCCTGGATATGGGAACGGAACAGCCGGAAGCCTCAGAAAAAGCTTCCGCACCGGGCCTATTTTGTCTTCGACAGGAAGCGCGCGACGCCGGCGCGGCAGTCTTCGGTCATGCGGGCGATGGCGTTGAGGTCGGCGCCCGTCTGGAGGGCGGCGTCGAAGGTGAGGCCGTCCATCTGGTAGAGGAGCCGCTTGGTGAGTGTGACGGCGGCGCGGCTCACGCGCTCGAAGTCCGCGACGTAGCGCTCGACGCGCGGCTCGAACTCTTCATCCTCATAGACGTGGTTGACGAGGCCCGCGCGCTCGGCCTCGGCGGCGGAGATTTCCGTCCCGCGCGTGACCAGCTCGAAGGCGAGCTTCTCCGAGACGTTGCGGCGCAGGATGGCCATGACCATCGCGGGCACGAAGCCGATCTTGACCTCCGGGTAGCCGAAGCGCGCCGACGCCGCGGCCAGCACGATGTCACACGCGGTCGCCAGCCCGCACCCGCCCGCCAGCGCACGCCCGCGCACGGCCGCCACGACCGGCACGCGCACGCGCCTGATGAGCGCGTACAGCTCCATCAGAGAGCGCGCGTCTTCAAGATTATCGCTGACGGAACCCTCGGAAATTTTTCGGAGCGCCGAGAGGTCTGCGCCCGAGCAGAAGTCCGCGCCCGAGCCCGTGACGAGCACGGCGCGCACCTCCGCGCGCGCGTCGGCGTCGCGCAGCGCCTCTTTGAGTCCGGCGACCAGCTCGTCGTTTAAGGCGTTACGCTTCTCGGGGCGGTTCAGGGTGACGAGCGCCACCGCTCCCTCGACGGCGTAAATGACTGGCGGGTGCTCGGTCATCGAATCAATCTTTCAGGAAGCTGAGGAGGGCGGCATTGACCTCCGCGGGCGACTCCTGCTGCACCCAGTGGTTGCTGCGGCCGAGGCGCAGCTCCGTGTAAGGCGCGTCCACGTAGTCGCCGACGCCGGCGACCGTCTCGGGGATGATGGCGAAGTCGCGCTCGCCGTAGATGTAGAGCGTGGGGACGCGCACGCGCTCGTGCTTTCGTATCTCACCTTTGCCGAAGCCGCGGCCGAGGAAGGCGCGGAGGTTGGCGCGGTAGTAGTTGATGCCGCCCGTGACCGCGCCCGGCTCGCGCAGCGCGGCCTTGAGGACTTCGATGTCCCTCTCCGTGAACGTGCCCGGCCGCGAGGTCGCGCGCAGCATCTGACCGAGACGCGCGAAGTCGTCACGCTTCATCCACCACTCGGGGAGCGTGGGGATTTGGAAGAAGAACATGTACCAGCTGCGCAGGAGTTGTTTGAGCGTCAGGTTGCGCCCCCAGACGGCGGGCGGCGGCGTCTGGAGCGAGGCGAGTTTCCAGACGTAATCCGGATAGTACTGCGCGACGGCCCACGCCACCGCGCCGCCCCAGTCGTGGCCGACGACTGCCGCCTCGCGCGCGCCGAAGTGTCGGATGAGGCCGGTCACGTCGTCCACCAGCCGTTTCATCTGGTAGTCCTCGACGCGCGCGGGCTTGTCGCTCAGGTTGTAGCCGCGCATGTCGGGCGCGACGACGCGGAAGCGCTCGCCCAGCGCCTTCAACTGGTGGCGCCAGGAGTACCAGCACTCGGGGAAGCCGTGGAGCAATACGACGAGCCTCTCACCGCCCCCGCACTCCGCGTAGTGCAGACGCACGTCGCCGACCTGCGCGTAGCCGTGTCGGATTTCGGGTTCGGTGCCTGCGTGTTCGTCAGCCATTTGGTATCTCGACGCCGAGGGCGCGCGCCTCCGCGTCGGGCACGTCGATCTCCATCCTCAACAAGGCCGTCGAGAAGGTCTTGCCCTGCGCGTCGGTCATCAGCGAGAGCGTGCCGCCGCCGCCCAAGCTTTCGTGCAGGAGGAAGTTGAGCGCGCCGAGGTTCGGCAGCTCGAAGCGCTCGACGCCGCCCTTCACCAGCACGCCGTAGTGCTCCTTGACGCGCTCGGCCGTGACCTCGCGGACGAGCAGCGGATACAACTCCTCGCGCAGCGCGATGAGGCCGACGTTCGCCGTGTCGCCCTTGTCGCCCGAGCGCGCGTGCGCGAGTGTCACCAGTTTGATACGCATGACTCTCTAACTTTTTTCCCCGACCAGACCCGACAGCGCGAGCCAGTGGAATCCTACCACGACGAGCGAGTGGTCGATGGCTCCCTCTCTGAGGAGCGCAGGTATCCGTTCGAGCGGTTCGAGCCGCACGCGCGTCCGCTCCGTGCCCTGGTTCAAAGGCTCCTGCCGGTACTCGACGCCGCGCGCGAGGAACGTGTGTATCCAGTTGTCCTGAATCGCGGGGTTCGGCCGCGTCCTGCCCAGGAAGATGACCTCGGAAGCCTCGTACCCCGTCTCCTCAAACAGCTCGCGCGCCGCCGTCTGGTGTGGCTCCTCCCCCGGGTCGACCATCCCGCCGGGAATCTCAAGCGACACCTCTTCGGTGCCGTGCCGGTACTGCTCGATGAGCACGACCTCGTTCTCCTTCGTCAGAGGGATGACGTTGATCCAGTCCGGCGCCTCGATGACGTAGAAGTCGTGCACGCGGCGGTCGCGCGGGTCGGTCGAGTAGTCGCGCCTCACCCGGAAGACGCGGCAGTCTGCTATCTGAACGGAGCGCTCCCGCCGCCAGACGAGTTGCGAGTCGTCTTCGCTCAAACTTCCGTCACCTCCACGCGCGGCTCGATCTCGGTCTTCGGGATGAGGGCGGGCCAGTAGGCGACGACCTCTTCGACCTTGGGGCGGCCGCCGGCGAAGCCTGTGACGGCGGGCGGGCCGGTCAGGATGAGCGGCGCAATCTCCTTCGTGAAGCGCTCGATTGACTTGCGGTCGTCGCCGCGGACGCCGACGCGGAGTTGCACCTCGGGCGCGTCCCGGTTGGGCTCGCCCGCGAGCGGCCCGTGCGTGGCGTTGGCGCCGACGAACTCCGTGAGGATCTGTTCGAACTTGAGCCCGAGCCTCTCCAGACGCGCGCGCAGAATCTGGTCGGCGGCGCGCGCCTTGGCATACGCATCCGGCCAGGCGTAGACGAGCGTGCCGACGGCCTTAAAGCCCGCCGAGTAGCTGATGGAGACTTTAAGAAACTCCGTCGCGGGCCTCCCCTGCACGCCGTGCACGCGCACGCGGTCGGCCCCTGCGTCTTCGAGACGGATGCTGGTGAAGTCCGCGACGCAGTCGGGCGTGATGTAAGCGTGCGGGTCGCCCATCTCGTAGACCAACTGCTCCTTGACCGAGGGGACGTTGACGCGGCCGCCCGAGCCCGAGTGCTTCGTGACGACGAACGTGCCGTCTGGCGCCGCCTCGACGATGGGGAAGCCGACGTTTGCGAGGTCTGGAATGTTCTGCCAGTCGTACTGGCAGTTCCCGCCCGAGACCTGCGCGCCGCACTCGATGATGTGGCCGGCGACCGTGCCCGCGGCGAGCCTGTCCCAGTCCGTTTCGTTCCAGCCGAACTCGTGAATCAGCGGCCCGAGCGTCAGGCCCGTGTCGGTCGCGCGCCCGGTGATGACGACGCGCGCGCCCCGGTTCAGAGCCTCGACGATGGGCCACGCGCCGAGGTAGGCGTTCGCGCTCTGGACGCGCTCGCGCACGTCGGAGAGCGGCGCGCCCGTCTCCATGTTGCACAACTCGACGCCGCGCCCCAGCAGCTCGTCGAGCCGGCCCATGATGTCGTCGCCGCTGACGGTGCCGATCTTCAGGCGGCCCGCCAGGCCCAGCTCGCGCGCCACGTCGCGCACGGCCCCGGCACAGCCCTGTGGGTTGACGCCGCCGGCGTTGGCCGTGACGCGGATGTCGCGCTCGACGCAGTCGGGCAGAATCTCGCGCATGAGCGGCACGAAGTCGCGCGCGTAGCCGGCCAGGGGGTCGCGCGCGCGCTGCTTCTGCATGATCGACATCGTGACTTCGGCGAGGTAGTCGAGCATCAGGTAATCGACCGGCCCCTCTCGCACCTGTCGCACCGGCGCGTCGAGCATGTCGCCCCAGAAGCCCTGCCCGCAGGCGATGCGGATCGTCTCTTTACGTCTGGTCATAAAGGTTCGGCTGGAAGAATACGCACGCAGTTTATCAGGCGTGAACCGTAAACCGTGACAAGAGGGAGTCAATTCCTTCTTGTCACGGTTTACGATTTACGGTTCACGCCTGACTTTTGCCTTACCTCGGCGGGGTCGTGTTCGTGTTGTCGCCGGTGTTGGCGGCCGGCGCGGGCCGTGCGCGGTGTCGGCGGCGCGGGCGCGGGCGGCTCGTGCCACCGCCGCCGAACGTCAGCCTGGCTTTGGTAAAGGGCGCGGGCCAGAGCCTCAGGCTGTCGCCGCGCTTGCGCGCGCGGACGTTGTAGACCGCGGTCAGGTTCGTCGTTGGGTCGGTCACGTCCGAGAAGTAGAGGGCCGCGCTGGTCTCGCCGCGCGTGAGCACGGCGTAGATGCGGCCGCCGTGTTTCGCGCCACCCTCGGTCGAGAGATCGAAGGTGTTGCCCGTGATGGTGAGCGTGGCCGGGCCACTGCCGACATCCTGCCCGCCCGTCGTCGAGAGGTTGCCGCTGTAAGTGCCGGACAGGTCAACCCGCTCGCCGCTGATGTCTTCGGTCTGCCCGCCGCCGGCGGCGCCCGAGGTTTCGGGCATCGTGCCGGGCTCCATCGTCGTGTTCGCGTTGGCGTCGGCCGCGGCCGCGGGGCGTGTGCCTCTGCGTCCGCGGCGGCCGCGGCGCGGCTTGGGCGTCATGTTGGCGTTGTCGTTCTGGGCGCTGTCCTCGGTCGTCGTGCTGCTGTTGGCGTTCTGCCCGAGCGCGGCGGCGTCGGCCAGCACGAGCGCGGCGCTGGCGAAGGCCGCGAAGAGAAGGACGACGAGGAATCTAAGTGTGCTCTTGTTGCTCACGGATGGTTTGCCTCCTGTCTACTCCTGCGCGCGCCGCCACTCGCGTCGGCGCACGTCAGCGAAAGTTTGGAAGACCCCGGGGATTCGACTTGCCTGTGTGGCCGTAGTTTCGCACAACCGACCGGCCGTTGCACGTTTTTTTTCAGGCTATCGGACGGCTCGGGCGCCATTCCTCGAATCAGGCGAGCACCTGTGGCAGCACGAACTGGCCGAGGTGCGGCCCCGAGTAGTTGAGGCCGACGCCCAGAGCCAGCTCAAGCGCGTCGCGCGTCTCCTCGGGCGCCAGCACGGCGTCAACATAGCCGCGCGCGGCCGCGTACTTCGCGTCGAGCTGCTGCTCGTAGTCCTCGCGCACGCGCGACATCTCCGCCTTCAGCTTCTCGTCCGGTTCTTTTCCTTCACGCTTCAGTTTATCCAACTGTGTGCCGTAGATGGCCTGCACGGCCGAGTCGCCCTCCATCACGCCCATGCGCCCGGTCGGCCAACTGAAGATGAAGTCGGGGTCGAACCCCTGCCCCGCCATCGCGTAGTAGCCCGCGCCCGAGGCGTGGTTGACCGTCAGCACGATCTTCGCCACGGTGGCGGTCGCCATCGCCTCGACGAAGCGCGCCCCCGCGCGGATGATGCCGGAGTGCTCGGCCTCCGCCCCGACCATGAAGCCCGACACGTCCTGGATGAAGAGGAGCGGCGTGCGGTGGCGGTTGCAGGTCTCGATGAAGTAGGCGACCTTCTCGGCCGACTCGGTGTAGATGATGCCGCCGAACTTCGGGGGCTTCCCCTTCTCCTTCACCAGCCCGCGGCTGTTGGCGATGACGCCGACCTGTATGCCGCAGACGCGCGCGTGGCCGGTAATCATCTCGCGCGCATAGTCGGCCTGAAACTCGTCGAGGCGCCCGCCGTCGAGGAGGCATTTAAGGACTTCGCGCGCGTCGTACGGCTGGCGGTGGTCTTCGGGAAGTATCTCGTAGAGGTCTGCGAGCGGCCGCGCCGGCTCTTCCGTCTCGATGACCGAGACGGCGGGCTGCTCGGGCATCGGCAGTTCCGAGATGACTTCGCGAATCTTGTTGATGCAAGCCGCGTCCGACTCGACGCGGTAGTGCGCGACGCCCGAGATTTCGTTGTGCGTGCGCGCGCCGCCCAGAGTCTCGTTGTCGATGGTCTGCCCCGTCGCCCCTTTGACGAGGTTCGCGCCGCCGAGCCCCATGAACGAAGTGCCCTCGACCATGATGATGATGTCGGAGAGCGCCGGGAGGTACGCCCCGCCCGCCACGCACGGCCCCAACACCGCCGCCACCTGCGGCACGCGCAGGTAGCGCCGCATGATCGAGTTGTAATAGAAGATGCGCGCCGCGCCGTACTGTCCGGGGAAGACCCCGCCCTGGTACGGCAGGTTGACCCCCGCCGAATCGACGAGGTAGACGATGGGCACGCGCGAGCGCATCGCCACCTCCTGCGCGCGCAGAATCTTCTTGATCGTCTCGGGCCACCACGAGCCCGCCTTCACCGTCGCGTCGTTGGCGATGACGACGACCTCGCGCCCGCCGACCCGGCCCACGGTCGTCACGACCCCGGCCGCCGGCGCGCCGCCCTCGTACTGGTCGTAGGCGACGAGCAGCCCGAGCTCCTGCGCGTAGGAGTCTCTATCCAGCAGCAGCTCGACGCGCTCGCGCGCCGTCAGCTTCCCCTGCTCGTGCTGCTTCTGAACCTTCGACGCGCCGCCGCCCGCGCGCAATCTCTCTTCGAGCGCGCGCAGTTCCCCCGTCAGCCCGCGCAGGCGCGAACCCTTCCCTGCGTGAGCCGTTGGTGCTTCACTACTCATCTCGTTTTTCCCGACCCATTGGATTGGCTGGAACATAACACAGCGCCAGACGCCAAAACAATGAAACGCCCCGGCCAAACCGTTGAAAACGCACGGCGGTTACAAAAACGGTTCGAAATGGGGTAAACTTTTCGCCCTGCAACCAAGTAAGTCCGGAGCATTTGAGCCGTGACGGAATTCCGACCCGTCTGAGTTGGAGGACTCTTTTTGGCAGCCGCCGCTTTCTACGACCTCGAAGGGACTTTAGTGAGCACGAACCTCGTGCACACGCTCGGCTTCTACGCGCGCAACCAGCAGGGACTACTGCGCTCCGTCCAGAAGGGCGCCTCGACGCTCATCAGCATCCCGCTCTTCGCCGCCGCCGACGCCTACAGCCGCATGGTCTTCAACGACATCTTCTTCCGCCGCTACAAGGGGCAGTCGGAAGACCGCCTGCGCTTCTTCGCGCAGGACTTGTTCGAGGAGGTCTTGAAGCCCGCGGTCTACCCCGGCGCGAAGACGCTGATTCGCAAGTCGCGCAGCCTCGGCCTCAAGCAGGTCGTCGTCACCGGCGCGCTCGACTTCTCGGTCGCGCCCCTGATGGAGTACCTCGGCGTGGACGACTTCGTCGCCAACCGCCTTGAGTTCGTCAACGGCGTCGCGACGGGGCGCCTCCTCCCCCCCGTGCTCGCCTCGGCCACCAAGGCGTCATGGATTCGCACCTACGCCGAGAAGCACGACATCAACCTGAGCGACTCCTACGCCTACAGCGACAGCATGAGCGACCTGCCCATGCTCTCCATCGTCGGCCACCCCGCGGCCGTCAACCCGGACATGCGTCTCAAACAGACGGCGATGCACCACGACTGGCCGATCTTGACTTTGAAGTAGTCAGTAGCCAGTAGTCAGTAGCCGGTAGGCTCCGCTTGACTACGTTGACGCTGACACTCGAACGTTCCGACTTGAGAAGGTTTTTCTACCGGCTGCTGACTACTTAACAATGGCTCTCCAATTAAGAAGAAAAGTCCACGAGTCGGTCGTCTTCATCGACCGCGACAGCGCGCCGCGCATCATCTCGACGGGGATGGACTTCATCCCGGAAGACCTGCCGGTCGGGACGCGCGTCATCTACCCGAACGCGCCCGTCAAGGGGCTGCCGAACCGCGAGGCCGCCATCCGCTACGCCTTGAACCACCCGCACGACTGCGACCCGCTCTACGCGCAGTTGCAGCCCGGGATGAAGGTGACCATCGCGATTGATGATTTAAGCATGCCTCTGCCGCCGATGCGCACGCCCGACATCCGGCAGACGGCTCTGGAAATCCTCTTAGACCTTCTGCACGCGAACGGCGTGGACGACGTGCACCTCATCATCGCCATCTCGCTGCACCGGCGCATGACCGAGTGGGAGATCAAGCGCATGTGCGGGCAGAGGGTCTTCGACGCCTTCTGGCCCGACCGCCTCTACAACCACGACGCCGAAGACCCGGACGGGATGGTCGTCATCGGCGAGACGCGCCACAAGGAGAAGCTCTCCTTGAACCGCCGCGCCGCCGAGAGCGACCTCCTCATCTACCTCAACTACAACTTCGTCCCGATGAACGGCGGGCACAAGTCGGTCGCCGTCGGCCTCTGCGACTACGAGTCTCTGCGCCCGCACCACGAGCCGAACACCATCCGCGAGTCCGACAGCTACATGGACCCGGCCAACTCCGAGCTGAACCGCAAGATCAGCCGGCTCGGCCAGCTCGTGGACGAGCACCTCAACGTCTTCCACATCGAGACGACGGTCAACAACCGGATGTTCAAGGGCGAGCTCTCGTTTCTGACGAAGAACGAGGACGACTTCTCGGCCTACGAGCGCATGAAGTACGAGGCCATGCGCTTCACGATGTCGAAGATGCCGCTCGCCGCCAAACGCAAGATGTACAACACGCTCACCGCCGACTACGAGATGATCGCCGTCGAGGCCGGGCGCACCGAGCCCGTCCACGAGCGCATCATCGCGAAGTCGATGCAGCAGTACGTCGTCCCCGTGGACGGCCAGTGCGACATCCTCATCTGCCCCATCCCCGAGATTTCGCCGTACAACGTCTACTCGTCCCTGAACCCCCTGCTCGTGCAGGTGATGGCGCTCGGCTACCACTTCAACATGTACCGCGGCAAGCCGCTCTTGAAGAAGGGCGGCGTGCTCATCCTTCATCATCCGTGCTACGACGAGTTCGACCACGTCCAGCACCCGAGCTACATCGAGTTCTTCAACCGCCTGCTCCCCGAGACGCGCGACTCGCACACGCTGCGCGAGAAGTACGAGCGCGAGTTCGCCACCAACCCCTCTTACATCGAGATGTACCGGCGCGGCCACGCCTACCACGGGGCGCACCCGTTCTACATGTGGTACTGGGCCGAGAACGGCCGCGCGCACGTCGGCCGCGTCATCGCCGCCGGCGCCGAGAACGCGCACGTCCCCGCCGCGATGGGCTGGGAGCGCGCCGACAACCTGACCGAAGCCATCGCCATGGCCCGCAGCTACATGGGCCGCTCCGCCCAGATCACCATGCTCCACCAGCCCGTGATCGCCATCTGCGACGTGAGCTGAAGTGTGAGAGAATAGGCGGCCGAAACGGCATCCTCGCTAGCGACTATGAAATTTTCGCCCACAGAGACTTTTAACGGCCGGAACGTCTTCATCATCGGCGCGACGGGGTTCGTCGGGAAGGTGGCGCTCTCGATGCTGCTCGACCGCTTCCCCGGCATCGGGCGCGTCTACGTCACGGTGCGCGCGCGCTCGAAGGAGGAGTCGGAGACTCGCTTCTGGAACAACGTCATCACCGCGCCGCCCTTCGACCCCGTGCGCGAGCGCTACGGCGCGGCCTTCGAGGACTTCATCCGCGACAAGGTGCGGCTGGTCAACGGCGACATCAGCGAGGAGAACTTAGGCTTCACCGAGGACGAGGCCGAAGCGGTCGCCAAAGACATCGACGTGCTCATCAACTCGGCGGGCAACGTCACCTTCAACCCGCCCCTGGAGAGCGCGCTGCGCACCAACGTCGTCGGCACGCAGAACGTCATCAAGTTCGTCAAAAGGATGAAGCGCCCCGCGCTCGTCCACATCTCGACCTGCTTCGTCGCCGGCAACCGCTCCGGCCCCGTCTGGGAGAGCGACCCCGTCCTCGGCTACTTCCCGCGCAAGGGGGAACTGACCGGCACGGAGTTCGACGCCGAGCAGGAGATACGCGACTGCGCGCGCCTCGCCGAGCGCGTCCGCGAAGAGGCGAAGGACGCCTTGCAGGTCGCGCGCTTCCGCGAGCTGGCGCGCAAGCGCCTTTATGAAGAAGGGCGCGACCCCGACGACCTCGACCAGATGGGCCTGGCCGTCGCCCGCGAACGCAAGCTGTGGACGCGCGAGCGCCTGACCGAGCTGGGCACCGAGCGCGCCGTCTTCTGGGGCTGGCCCAACATCTACACCTACACCAAGAGCCTCGGCGAGCAGCTCGTCGCCGCCGAGACCGGCATCGTCCGCGCCATCGTCCGCCCCTCCATCGTCGAGTCGGCCAAGGACTTCCCCTTCCCCGGCTGGAACGAGGGCTTCACGACGACCGCGCCGCTCATTTTTATCGCGCTCAAGGGTCAGCAGCAGATACCCGTCAACGACAAGCTCGTCCTCGACATCACGCCGGTCGATCAGGTCGCGGCGGTGATGCTCGGCGTCGCGGCCGAGGCCGTCGCGGGCGAGCCGCGCCTCGTCTACCAGGCGGCCACCGGCGACAGCAACCCGAACACGATGGAGCGCATCGTCGGGATGGTCGGCCTCTACAAGCGCAAGCACTTCCAGGAGAAGGAGTCGGGCTTCAAACTCCTCAACGAACTCGCCGCGCGGATGGAGAACATCCCCGTCACGCCCGCGCGCTTCGACGCGATGTCCACGCCGATGGTCAACGCCGCGGCGAAGAGGGCCGGAGGCTTGCTCGACCGCGTCCGACCGCGCTGGGGCGGCGGCAAACTCACGCACCTCGTTGACCGCGCGAAGGCCACGGTCGAGAGGGTCGAGGAGGTGACGCGCGAGACGAAAGAGGCGTTCGACATGTTCCGCCCGTTCATGATCGAGAACGCCTACATCTTCCGCGCCGACAACGTCCGCTCGCTCTTCGGCGAGGTGCGCGAGGACGAGCGGCAGTTGCTCCGCTGGGACCCAGAGACCTTCGACTGGTACGACTACTGGATGAACGTCCACTTCCCCGGCCTCAAGAAGTGGGTCTTCCCGACGCTCGAAGAGGACATGCGCGCGCAGCCCAAGCGCGTCTACACCTACCGCGACCTGCTCGAACTCTTCGAGACCTCGGCCAAGCGCTACTCGACGCGCGTCGCCATGCGCATCGAGCGCGACGGGCAGAAGGAGCAGTACACCTACGCCGACATCCAGGAGTTGGCGACGCGCGCCGCCGCCTTCTTCGCCGCGCGGGGCGTCAAGCCGACCGACCGCGTGCTGCTCGTCAGCCACAACGCGCCCGAGTGGGGCATCAGCTACTTCGGCGTCCTGAAGGCCGGCGCGACGTGTGTGCCGGTTGACCCGGAGAGCAAGACCGACGAACTCGTCAACTTCGTCCGCGCGAGCGGCGCGACCGGGTTGATTCTCGGCGAGAAGGCGGACGAGGAGCACCCGGACCTTGAGGAGAAGTTAATTGAGGCCGGACTCGAAGCGCGGCTCTGGCGCTACACCGAAGTCTTCGAGCTGACCGACGAGCAGAGCGAGGACGAGCGCATCGCGCTGCTGCCCGCGAAGGTCTCGCCCAACACGGTCGCGTCGCTCATCTTCACCTCGGGCACGACGGGGCAGCCGAAGGGCGTCATGCTCTCGCACAAGAACCTGACGAACATGGTCTCGATGCTCTCGTCGGTCTTCGAGATGGACACGACCGACGGCATCCTCTCCGTCCTCCCGCTCTATCACACGTTCGAGTTCTCGACCGGCTTCCTCACGCCCTTCAGTCGCGGGACGCAGATCACTTACCTCTCGGACTTGAACGGCGAGGAGCTGGCGCGCGCCATCAAGAACGGCCACGTCACCGGCATGGTCGGCGTCCCCGCGCTGTGGGAACTCCTCCACCGCCGCATCATGTCGCGCCTGCGCGAGCGCGGCGAGTGGGTCGGCGACGCCGCCGAGGCGCTCATCAAATTCAACAGCCGCCTCCGCGACAAGACGCCGTTCAACCTCGGCTCCGTCATCTTCCGCCCCATCCACACGGGGCTCGGCGGTCAGATTCGTTACCTCATCAGCGGCGGCTCGGCCTTGAACGAGAAGATCAAGCGCGACATGCACGGCCTCGGCTTCACCATCCTCGAAGGCTACGGCCTGACCGAGGCTTCGCCAGTGCTGACCGTGACGCGCCCGCAGAATGCTTTGAACGCGACGAGCGTGGGGCGGCCTTTGCCCGGCGTCGAGCTGCGCATCTCCGACCCCGACGCCTCCGGCATCGGCGAGGTCATCGCGCGCGGCCCGAACGTCATGCTCGGCTACTACCAGAACGAGTCGGCGACGCAGTCGGCCATCGTTTCGCGCTGGCTCCACACGGGCGACCTCGGCCGCCTCGACGAGGACGGCAACCTCTATCTCGTCGGCCGCTCGAAGGAGATCATCGTCGATACCAACGGCAAGAACGTCTACCCCGACGAGATCGAGGAGTTGTACAAGGACTCGCCCTACGTGAAAGAGATCGGCGTGGTGGGCCTCCCCGACGGCATCGGCGAGAAGGTCGCCGCGCTCGTCTTCCCGGACTACGACCACGACATCGCGCTCCAGCGCGACGAAGTGCAGCGCCGCATCGAGAACCACTTCCGCGAGGTCTCGTCTTCGCTCCCCTTCTACAAGCGCGTCAAGTCGCTCTACTTCGCCGAGGAGGAGCTGCCGCGCACAGCCACGCGCAAGGTGAAGCGGCGCGAGGTCGTCAGGCTCATCCAGTCGCTCGAAGAGTCGAAGCGCGCCGGCATCACCGAGAAGACCGCGCCGCGCGAGCAGCACCACGACGCCGACTGGCTGCTCGGCATCATCGCGCACGTCTCGTCGCGGCCGCGCGCGCAGGTCACGCTCGACTCGCGCCTGGCCGAGCTGGGCTTCGACAGCCTCATGTTCGTCGAGCTGGCCTCGGCCATCGAGCAGGCGGGCGGCGCCCTCCTCTCGCCCGACACCCTGAATGAAGTGGTGGACGTGCGCGAGCTCTATTCGGTTGTCAAGCGGCGCGAGACGGCCGCCAACAAGCGCGCGGCCGAGGCGCGAGCCGAGGAGGACGAGCGGCAGTCGGAGAAGGAGATCTACGTCCCTAGTGTGCTGCGCACCACCGGCAACCGCGTCATCGACGTGGCGCAGCGCGCGCTCTACGAGAACGTTCTGAAGGCGCACATTGAGGGGCAGTCGAACATTCCGACGCACACGAACTTCATCGCGGCGACGAATCACACGTCGCACCTCGACACGGGGCTCATCAAGTACGCGCTCGGCGAGTACGGCCGCGACATGGTGGCGCTGGCGGCGGCCGACTACTTCTTCGACAACAAGTACAAGCGCGCCTACATGAACAACTTCACGAACATCGTGCCCATCGAGCGCTCGGGGAGTCTCAGGCAGTCGCTCCGCCACGCCCGTTCGTTCCTGGAGCGTGGCTACACGGCGCTCATCTTCCCCGAAGGCACGCGCTCGATGACGGGGCAGATGGCCGAGTTCAAGTCGGGCTTCGCCTACCTCGCCCTCAACACGCGCACGGGCATCCTGCCCGCGTACCTCTGGGGCACGTACGAGGCGTTCCCGAAGGGCTCGACCTTCCTCAAGGGGCGCGAGGTCGGCGCGCGCATCGGCCGCTTCCTCTCGCCCGAGGAGCTGGAAGAGCTGACGAAGGGCATGCCCCGCGCCGAAGCCTACCGCCTGGTGGCCGCGCTCGTCCGCCACGAGATCGAGAACCTCCGCGACGGCACGCGTCACGCCTTCGACGCCACGGCGCTGCGCCGCCGCTGGAAGGCCGAGCGCCGCCACGAAACCCAGGAAGCCCACGACGAAGGCGAACTGGCGACCACCGGCGATTAATGTAGGCCCTCAAAGTTCATGGCCACGACAAAGAGAACCACGACCAAAAAGGCCGCGACCAAAAGGAAGAAGGTCGCCGACGACGCGCCGAAGACGACGACGCTGGCCAGGAGGGCCAGGCCGGTCACGCTCGTCACGGGCGGGACGGGCTTTCTCGGCTCGCATCTGGTGAAGCTTCTGGCCGAGGAGGGTGCGACGAGCCTGCGCGTGCTCTCGACTTCGGCGCCGGCCTGGCTTGTAGAGCTGGGGGTGGAGACGGTCAAGGGCTCGATCACTACGCCGGAGGACGTGCGGCGGGCGGTCGAGGGCGCGGCGGAGGTCTACCACCTCGCGGGGCGCGTCTCGCGCGAGCCCGAGGACGCGCACCTGATGTACAAGCTGCACGTGGACGGGACGCGCTTGCTGTGCGAGGCGGCGGCCGAGGCCGGCGTCAAGTCAATCGTGTTGGCCTCGACGAGCGGGACGGTGGCGGTGACGGACGCGGGCGACGTGGTGCCCGACGAGGAGTGGCCGACGCCTCTGGAGATCGTCTCGCGCTGGCCCTACTACGCGAGCAAGGTCTACCAGGAGCGCGCGGCGCTGGAGAGCTTCAACGGCAAGGGGCGCCGGCTCGTCATCATGAACCCTTCCCTGCTGCTCGGCCCCGGCGACGAGCGTCTGAGTTCGACGAAGGTCGTGCTCGACTTCCTCGCGCGGAAGATTCCGACGATGCCGAAGGGGGGGCTGAGCTTTGTGGACGCGCGCGACGCGGCTGCCGCCTTCCGCGCGGCGATGGAGCGCGGTGCGCACGGCGAGCGCTACCTGCTCGGCTCGGCCAACTGGACGTTCGACAAGTTCTTCGGCCGGCTCGCACGCATTACTAAAGTACCTGCCCCCTTCCTCTCGCTCCCTTCGAAGCTGAGCCTGACGGGCGCGCGCGCCATCAGCTCGCTCTACAAGCACTGGAAGCTCGCCCCGCCGTTCGAGCCGGCCGAGATCGAGATGGCCGACTACTTCTGGTACCTCGACGCTTCGAAGGCGCGCACCGACCTCGGCTTCGACCCCCGCGACCCGCAGGAGACTTTGCTCGACACCGTCACCTACGTCCGCGAGAACTTCCTCGGCCACGCGGCATTCAGGAACACCGGTTGAGCGTCGGCCGCCGCGTTATCAAGCCGGGCACCTGACGCGCAACGCCTGTGGTAACAGCTCAAACTCCGCCGGCAGACTCCCGGCCAGCTCGCCGTCAACTTCCAGCTTAACCAGAGAGCCGTCGGCCGACTCGGCGCGGACGCGGCGCGCGAAGGCATGGTGCACCTCCTGCATGCCGAGGTGCGTGCCGAGGTAGAGGCGGTAAGAGTTGACGAGCACCTTGAGCGCGGAAACGTCGCCGACCGCGACCACGTCAAAGCGCCCGTCGTCCACCAACGCCTTTGGCGCGATCTTCATCCCGCCGCCGAAGTAGCGCGCGTTGGCGACGCAGAAGTTGGCGACCGTGATCCGTGCCGCCGCACCGCCGTCGAGCGAGACGCGCACCGACGGCTTCTCGAAGGTGACGGCCGCCTGCAAGGCGGCGGCGGCGAAGGAGAGTCGGCCGCCGAGCAGCCGCGCCGCGCCCGCCGGGAGCCCCTCGCGCGACTTCACACGCTTGATCACGTCGCCGCCCATGCCGAACGAGGCGACGTTGACGAAGAACCTCGACTCCTCTTCGCCGCGCCCGTTCACAAAGGTGACGCGCCCCGCGTCCATCAAGCGCGTCTCGCCCTCTCGCAAAGCACGCGCCGCGTCGGCCGGGCGCCGCGGGATGTCGAGCGTGCGGCGGAAATCTCCGCCCGTCCCGCTCGGAAGTAGCCCGAGCTCCGCCTCGGACTCTGAGCGCAGCAGGCCGTTCGCCACCTCGTTGATCGTGCCGTCGCCGCCGCAGGCGATGACGAGGCGGCGTCCCGCGCGTGCCGCGCGCTCGGCGATCTCGACGGCCTCGCCCGACCTCTTCGTCAAAGCCACCTCGAACGGGCCGAAGTGTTGCCGCACGGCGGACGCCACGCCCGGCCAGGCCCTCCCCGTCGCGCCGGACGCCGAAGCGGGGTTAACTATGATGAGTGGGAGCGAAGACATTTTCGGTTGCGGGCCTCGATCCGAGCGCGTCGTCGGCACGATCCTGTTCGCCGAGTTCGGCAATCTTCGACATGACGAAGTCGGCAATCTCTTTATAAGTTCGGACGGAGTCGCGCCGCTCGTAGAAGTCAGAGAAGTCGAGCGCGGGGCCGAAGCGGACGCGCACCGCCTCGCCGCCGCGCCAGTTCCCCAAGACCTGCTTCGGGAGGTCGTTGCCCAGTCCCGCGATGAAGACGGGGATCACTTGCGGCCGCGCGTCTTTAATCAACTTGCCGACGCCGGGCTGCGGGCGGAGGTAGGAGTACGGGTCGGCGCCCTTGTTGCGCGTGCCCTCGGGGTGGAAGCCGATGACGTTGCCGGCACCCTCGCGGCAGAGGTGCGCGAGGAGCCGCATCGAGAACTTGTCGAACTCGCGCTGCTCGGTCTTCGGGTTGTCGCCGCCCGCGAAGAAGGGCGGGAACATCGACCACCAGCCCATCAAGAGGTTGACGAAGAGGCCGCCCAACGAGTCGTAGAAGAACCGCCCGCGCACGGGGAAGAAGAGCTGCTTGCGCCACTTCGTCCGGCGGAAGAGCACGGTCGAGACGACGTACATGTCGAAGAAGGAGCGGTGGTTGGCGACGAGAAGCAGCGGCCGCTCGCGCGAGACCGACTCGACGTGTTCGAGCCCGCTCACGCGCATCAGGTTGTAGGTCGAGCCGTGTATCCAGCCCGCCCCGAGCGTCCGCTGGCAGAACGTCCAGAAGCGCTTCCAGGCGCCCCGGTTCATCCGCCACGTCAGCCGGAACGCGAAGCGCTCGAACGACGAGAGCACGGCCCACTCCTCGGCCGTCGGCACGAGGGCGTTCGTCTCCGTATGGTTATTGCTCTCTGCGTTCGCGTCCATCTGAACCTTCGTCGTCGAAGGTTCAAAATTAATAGACGAAGCAAAGTCGTGCAAGCGGCGCGGTTCTGTTTCCGCTCAGTCTATCGAGAAATACTTCGCCTCCTCGTGGTGGACGATGATGGCGGAGGTGGACTGCTCGGGGACGAGCTGGAACTCTTCGGAAAGCTCGACGCCGATGCGCTCGGGGCCGAGCAGCTCGAAGAGCTTCGTCTGGTCTTCGAGGTCGGGGCAGGCCGGGTAGCCGAAGCTGAAGCGGGAGCCCTGATAGCCCTGGTGGAAGAGCTTCGCCAGCTCCGCGGCGTCGCGGCCGGCGATGCCGAGTTCTTCGCGGACGTGCTTGTGCCACAGCTCCGCGAGCGCCTCGGCCGACTCGACCGAGAGGCCGTGGAAGTAGAGGTAGTCGGAGTAGTTGTCGGAGCGGAACAGCTCGTGCGCGTACTCGCTCGCGCGCCGGCCGACGGTGACGAGTTGGAAGGCGACCACGTCCACGCGCCCCGACTCCTTCGACGCGAAGAAGTCCGCGAGGCACAGGCGGCGGCCTCCGGGTTGGCGCGGGAAGGTGAAGCGCGCGCGCTCGGTGCGCTCGTCCTCCTGGTAGACGACGAGGTCGTTGCCCTCGGACTGGCAGGGGAAGTAGCCGTAAGTTACCTGCGGGATGAGAAGGTTCTCGCGCTCCGAGTGGAGCTTCAGCTCGTCGTAGACGGGGCGCACCTTCTCCTTGACGAAGGCGCCGTACTCCTCGGCCGACTTGCGCCCCTGCTTGAACTGCCACTGCCCTTTGAAGAGCGCCGTCTCGTTGACGAACTTGAAGACGCGCTCCAGGGGGACGTGCTCGACGAGGCGCGAGCCGTAGAAGGGCGCGCGCGGGATGGGGGCGTTCGGGTTCACGTTCGAGCGCTCGGTGTGCGAGGCGGCCTCGCGCGACTTGAGCACGCCGCGCGGCCGGGCACGCGCGGCCCGCACGCCGAGCTTCGCGTCCTCGCCGACCAGCTCCTCCGCGTCGTCTTCGGGCTCCGCGTTCGTCGAGCCGTTCCCCGCCCCGGCCTTCGCGGAGGCGGCCTTCGCGGCTTTGGTCAGCGCCGAGCCTTCGGCGTGCGCGCCGGAGCCGGTCAGCAAGTCCATCGTGTGCAGGCCGTCGAAGGCGTCGCGCGCGTAGAAGAGACGCCCCTGGTAGAGCGACTCCAAGTCCTCCTCGACGTAACGGCGGGTCAGGGCGGCCCCGCCGAGCACGACCGGCACGTCGATGCCGCGCTCGTTCATCAGCTCAAGGTTCTCGCGCATGATGAGCGTGGACTTGACCAGCAGGCCGGACATGCCGATGGCGTCGGCCTTGTGCTCCTCGAACGACTGGAGGATGGCCTCGATGGTCTGCTTGATGCCGAGGTTGATGACCTTGTAGCCGTTGTTCGTCAGAATGATGTCCACGAGGTTCTTGCCGATGTCGTGCACGTCCCCCTTGACGGTCGCCAGGACCATCGTCCCCTTCGCCGTCGCGCCGCCCTTCTTCTCCATGAAGGGTTCGAGGAACTTGACGGCGGCCTTCATCACCTCGGCCGACTGCAGGACGAAGGGCAGCTGCATCTGCCCGCTCCCGAAGAGGTCGCCGACCACCTTCATGCCTTCAAGCAGGATGTTGTTGATGATGTCGAGCGCGCTGTAACTCTGAAGCGCGAGCTTGAGGTTATCTTCCAGCCCGATCTTCTCGCCGTCGATGATGTGTTGCTTGAGGCGCTCCTCGACGGGCAGGTTGTCGTCAACCTTGTGCTCCTTCTTCACCTTGACGCCCTCGAAGAGTCTGGTGAACTCCCCGAGCGGGTCGTAGGTGCACACGTCCCCTTCAAACTTGCGCTCGTCGTAGATGAGCTGGCGCGCGACCTCGCGCTCGCGCTCGGGGATGCGGTTGAGCGGGACGATCTTCGAGGCGTTGACGATAGCCGAGTCCAGGCCCGCCTCGACCGCCTCGTGGAGGAAGACGGAGTTTAAGACGACGCGCGAGGCGGCGTTCAAGCCGAACGAGATGTTCGAGACGCCGAGGATGGTGTAGCAGCCGGGCAGCTCCGCCTTGATCCTGCGCAGCGCCTCGATGGTCTCGGCGGCGTTGCGGCGGTCTTCCTCGATGCCGGTCGAGATGGGCAGCGCCAGCGGGTCGAAGAAGATGTCGTACGCCGGGAACCCGAGTTCGAGGGTCGCCTGCTCGTAGGCGCGCGTCGCTATCCTGAGCTTGTCGTCGGCCGCGCGCGCCATGCCCTCCTCGTCGATGGTGCCGACGACGACGGCCGCGCCGTACTCCTGCGCGAGCCCCAGCACCTTCTTGAAGCGCGGCTCGCCGTCCTCGTAGT
>JBJMGP010000111.1:0-10211 GCA_045807865.1 Pyrinomonadaceae bacterium | reverse complement strand
CGGCACGCAGAGCGAGTCCAACCAGACGCGCGTCGAGCCCTACCTCGACAACAACAACCCGAGCCGCGACTACGCGCGTCCGGGCTACGACCGCACGCACACCTTCAACTTTAACGGCCTTTACGAGATGCCGTTCGGCCGCGGCAAGCGCTGGCTCAACGAGGGCGGCGCCGTCGATAAGATCGTCGGCGGCTTCCAGCTCTCGTCCATCGTCAACTGGAGCTCGGGCGTGCCGACCAGCATCATCGACACGCGCGGCACGCTCAACCGCGCGGGCCGCTCGGGCCTCCAGCCGGCGACCTCGTCACTGACCGAGGGCCAGATCAAAGACCTCTTCGGCGTCTTCAAGACCCCGAACGGCGTCTTCGTCATCAACCCGAAGGTGCTCTTCGCGGTGGCCACGAGCGCGACGGGCCCGGCGATCAACGGCGTCGACCTGACGCAGCCGCTGCCCGCGGGCTACCGGATCACGAGCGTCCGCGGCGCGAACCCGGTGGGCACCGACCCGTTCTCGGGCCAGGTCTTCTTCCCGAACGCCCCCGGCTCGACCGGCAACCTGACGCGTAACTTCCTGAACGGGCCCGTCTACTTCAACTGGGACGCGGGCCTGCTCAAGAACATCAACATCACCGAGAACACCCGCATCCAGCTGCGCGCCGAGGTCTTCAACGTCCTCAACCGCGCCAACTTCTTCGCGGGCGACCTCGACATCAACAGCACGAGCTTCGGCCGCCTGACCTCCTCGTCAGCCAACAACTATGCGCCGCGCATCGTGCAGTTCGGCGCGCGCTTCGAGTTCTAACCCTTCGCCCTGACACGCTCAGGGCTGCCCACCTTCCGGCGGGCGGCGCTTCGGCGCCGCCCGCTTTTTTTATGCCGCGTTGGCCTCCGGCCGGCGTCTGTAGTAGGCTATGTCGGCTCCCCGACCGGCGGCGCCGAGGCGTTCCGCCCGCGCACTTGCCCACTCGGCCAGGTCACCAACTTTTCCACATCAGCTAATGCTTTCGCGGGAACCGTTTGCGCCCCGCGACGCAAGGTACGACGGAGGATTCAAAAGAGATGTTCAAGACCCGCACGCGCCGCACGCGCCGCGCCCTCGCGCTCGCCTGCGCCCTGTTTGCCGCGCTGCTGCCCTCAACGCCGCGCGCGGCCGTTGCCGCCCACGCCGACGACAAGATGAAGCCCGAGGATGTCATCGCCAAACACCTCGAAGCACTCGGGCCGCAGGCGGCGCGCGACGCCGCGACGACGCGCATCGTCGGCGGCAGCGCGCGCGCCATCTTCAAGGCGCGCAGCACCTCGGGCGCCATCGACGGCCAGGTCGTCATCGCCTCCGACGACAACAAGGTCGTCCTCGGCATGAAGTTCGACGCGCCGAACTACCCCGGCGAGCGCTTCGGCTTCGACGGCAAGAAGTTCACCGTCGGCTACATCCAGCCGGGCGTCCGCTCGCAGATCGGCGAGTTCGCGAAGGCCAACGGCGAAATCTTCAAGGAGGGGCTGGTCGGCGGGACGCTCACCTCGGCCTGGCCGCTCCTCAACCTCGCGGAGCACAAGGCCAAGGTCGAGTACGGCGGCACCGACAAGGTCAACGACCGCCCCGTGCATAAGCTCAAGTACTACCCGGCCAAGGGCTCCGGACTGAAGATCACTCTCTACTTCGACTCGGAGACCTTCCAGCACGTCCGTACGCAGTACGAACTCGTCATCGGCGCCCGCCTCGGCTCGGGCGGCCCCGAGAGTTCGTCTAACCAGCAGGAGACGCGCTACAAGATCATCGAGGATTTCGGCGACTACAAAGAGGAGGGCAAGCTGAAGCTCCCGCACAGCTACAAGCTCCAGCTCGAAATCAACAAGACCGGCGGCGGCTCGCTCGACCGCTGGGAGATGACCCTCGACCAGTTCGCCTTCGACCAGGAGATCGACAACCGCATGTTCAACGTCGAGACCGAGTGACGCGCACCAGAACTGCGCCCGGGAGGGGGTGCGCGTCCCCGCGGCTTGAAGCACGGGACGCGCGCCCCCTTTCCGCTTATTCAAGTCATCCCTTCCCCGACTCGACCGCAGCCTCACAACCATTAAAAGCCAGGAATCTTCATAAATTCGGATGCTCTTATTTATATTTCTGAATTTTATCCTCCCATAAGAGCCCGCCGCCTCCGCAATTTCCCGAGATATGCCCGCGCATCCCGATATTTGTAAGATGGAACACTCCTTGCCGTAACGGTATTAGCTAGTTCTTTAACTAACTCAGGCACGCCGCGCCCAAGCACGTCGCACGAACGCTCAAATCGGTCGTGGGGACGATAGTCAGGGTGCGCCCTAAACTCCCACCGCCGCCACGTCCGACGGCGCTGCGGCGTGCCTCGACTTGCGAAGGTCGGTTACCGGCCGTGCCGTCTCCAACACGCCGGAACCTCGCCTGCGCCCTAACCCGCGCGGGTCACATCCACGTGACCCGGGACGTAAGAAGCGCCCTTTTGCCAGTTTGAAAAGGAGATCCATCCGATGAGAAGACTCACCTCAATGGCGTTTGCCGCGCTGCTCGTTGCTGCGCTCTGCGTGACCGCGTTTGCGCAAGGCAGCTCGACGCTGACGGGCACGGTCACCGACCCGAACGGCGCCGTCGTGAGCGGCGCCACCGTCACCGCAACCAACGTCGCCACCAATGTCTCTACCACCACGCAGACCAACGACTCCGGCAGCTATCGCTTCCCCACGCTGCCCGTCGGCACCTACACCGTCAAGGTCGAAGGCGCGGGCTTCAGCACCGCGCAGATCGAACAGGTCGTCCTGACGGTCGCGCAGGTCGTCACGCAGGACGTGAAGCTCGCCATCGGCGCGGCCACCGAGACCGTGACGGTCGTCGCGGGCGGCGAGCAGCTCGCGCAGCCCTCCGAGTCGAGCGTCTCGCAGCTCCTGAGCCGCTCGGTCTGGGAGAACTTCCCGCTCGAAAACCGCGACACGAATGAGTTTATGGATCTGATCCCCGGCGCGGTGCCGAACGCCATCAACGGCAGCACGCGCGGCGCGGCCGTCAACGGCACGCGCGGCGGCATGGGGAACTTCATGGTCGAGGGATATGACAACAACGAACAGGGCCAGGGCGGTCGAGGCTCGACCGTCGCCGGCGGCAACACCAGCATCTCGCCTGAGGCCATTCAGGAGTACCGCGTCATCACCAACAACTACTCGGCGCAGTACGGCAAGGCGGGCGGCTTCGTGACCGACACGGTGCTCCGCTCGGGCAGCAATGATATCCACGGCTCGCTCTTCGCGTACAACCGCATCCAGGCGCTCGCCGCCAACGACTTCTTCTCCAACAGCGCGGGCGTCAACGACTCCCTGGTGCGCAACCAGTTCGGCGGCTCCCTCGGCGGCCCGATCAAGAAGGACAAGACCTTCGCCTTCGGCACCCTCGAGTTCCACCGCGTCCGCCAGGGCGCGCCGGTGACCACCACGGGCACCACGCAGCAGTTCCTCGACTTCGTCAACAGCGGCGCCTTCGCCAACTTCAACGAGTCGAACCCGAACGGCTTCTGCGTCCTCAACCTCGGCGAGGCCTGCCCGGGCGGCTTCAGCCACTCGCGCACGCTGGGGCCGCTCTTCAACCGGCTGCGCGCCGCCTCGCCCTTCCCGCTGGCGACCAGGAACTTCAGCAACGCCGGCGCCGGGCTCTTCTCCGACGGCGTCGTCTACCCGGTGCCCGTCTACGGCGACGTGACCGTGACCGACAAGAGCGAGTTCAACCAGAACCGCTTCAGCCTCAAGGCCGACCACATGTGGAACGAGTCGAACCGCTTCACCTACACCTGGCTCTCGGAGTTCGCGGACTCGGCCGACTCGGTCAACGGCGGCGACGCGACCATCGGGCCGCCCTCGACGACCCCGGCCGTCTCGATTCTGACGGGGCTCACCTTCAGCCACACCTTCAGCCCGACGATGATCAACGAGGCGAAGGTCAGCTACCTCCGCCACCGGCTCGACTTCCCGCAGTGCGGCGGCACCGACGGCCTGCCGTCCCTCGCCACCGGCATCGACCCGCTGGGCGTGAGCCTCGGGTGTTCGAGCAACCTGCCCCAGTTCTTCACGGACAACCAGTTCCAGTACCAGGACAACCTCTCGCTCGTCCACGGGTCGCACACCTTCCGGACGGGCGCGGAGTACCGCCGCATCCGCAACGGCTCCGCCTTCGAGGCCATCAAGAACGGCCTCTTCCTGCCCCACGGCATCGAGGAGATGGTCACCGACGGCTTCTACGGCGACGAGGCCGACCTGCTCCTCTTCGGCGCGCCCACGTTCGGGGCCTTCACCTTCGCGCAGGCTTCGATCAACCCGCAGACCGGCGCCCGGCCCGAGTACTACCGCGGCTTCCGCGCCAACGAGTGGGCCGCCTACTTCCAAGACGACTGGAAGGTGCGCCGCAACCTGACCTTCAACCTCGGCCTGCGCTGGGAGTACTTCGGCCCGCCGCACAACTTCCGCTCGGGCATCGACTCCAACTTCTACTTCGGGTCGGATGCCACGCCCGTCCCGAACCCGTCGCCGAACGTCTTCTTCCCCGTCAACAACCCGCTCACCGCGAAGGTGGCCAGGGGAAGCTTCCAGCAGCGCGATCACGAAATCTGGAGGAAGGACTTCAACAACTTCGCGCCGCGCGCCGGCTTCGCGTGGGACGTTTTCGGCAACCAGAAGCTGATCCTCCGGGGCGGCGGGGCCATCTCCTACGACCGCATCTGGAACAACCTCTTCGAGAACATCCGCTTCAACGCGCCGTTCTTCTCCTTCGCCACGGTCGGCGCTTTCGGCGGCGGCGCGGGGAGGCCCGCCGGGCCTCTGGCCACGCCCGGACTCTACGGCGTCCCCTTCACCCCGGCGAACACCGCGGCCTTCAATAACCCTCTCTTCAATCCCGTCCCGTCGCCGCGGCACATGGACGAGAACCTGCGCACGCCGTACATCCAGCAGTTCAACCTCGGCGTGCAGTACGAGCTCCTCAAGGACTTCCTGCTGGAGGCGAACTACATCACCACCGCGGGCAAGCAGTTGACCGGTCTGATCGACATCAACACCTTCGACGGGCGCACGCGCGGCGGGAGTAGCCGCCGGCCCAACCCCAACCTCGGCGGAGACAACTTCCGCACCAACGCCTTCAGCTCGATCTACCACGGCGGGCAGTTCGTCTTCCGCAACCGCCCGTGGCACGGGCTGCAGTTCAACGCCAACTACACCTTCGCCAAGACGATTGACCAGTTGAGCGACGCCTTCAACAACCGGATCACCGGCGGCAGGCCGTTCGACAACTCGAACATCAGTTACGACCGCGCCCGCTCCGACTTCGACGTCACGCACCGCTTCGTCACCGGCTTCACCTACGAGCCACGCCTCTTCAAGGGTAACCGCTGGCTCGGCGGCTGGGTGGCGACCGGCGTCATCCAGTTGAATACGGGCGTGCCCTTCTCCATCTACCACAGCGGCCAGGACCCCAACGCCGACGGCTACCTGACCGACCGCGCCGTCTTCATCGGCAGCGGCAGCCCGCAGGACGCGGTCAACAACAACCGGAGCCCCGCGGACGGCTACTTCGACACGTCGCAGTTCATCGGCATGGTCACGCGCGTGAACAACTTCCTCGCTGGGGCGGGCAGCGACGCGACGGCGCGCGCCAACGCGGTGCGGGCGGCCTGCGGCGCCGGCAACGGCGCGGTCATCAGCGCCACGCAGTGGTGGTGCAACGGGACGTTGGGCCGTAACGTGCTCACCGGCCCGGGCTACGCCAACGTCGACTTCGGCCTCCACAAGAAGTTCAAGGTGACCGAGGGCACCAGCCTGCAACTCCAGGCTAACGCCTTCAATATTTTCAACCACCCGAACTTCGGGCTGCCGGTCAACAACATCAACAGCGCCCAGTTCGGCCGTTCCACTTTTACGGTCGGCACACCCAGAATCATGCAGCTTGCCATCAGGTTTGACTTCTAAGTCGAACGGGATGACGAAGCCTTCGACTTAAAAACTTCGAGGGCGCCGACTTCTTAAAGTCGGCGCCCTCTTTTTCTCTCGACTGACCGCCCGCGCTTCAGCCGCCGCAGACCATCTGCCCGAAGCCTTCGAGGTCGAGCGCGCGGACGGGCAGCCCGAGCTTCTGCTCAAGCTCGTCGAGGCGCGTGCCGTCGAGCATGACGGGCTCGTCCGACTTGTGCGCCGTACGCGGGAGGACGACGAACTCGCCCTCCAGCTGACCCTTCACGGCCTCGACGCACTGGCCCGTCATCAGGCCCGCGACGACGATCTCCTCGCCGAAGTACCTGTTCTCCACGGCGACGACGCGCAGGCGCGTCCCCGCCGTCTCGTTCAGGCGCCCGACCAACTCTTCGAGCACGGGCGCGAAGAGCGTCCCCGTCAGCACCGTGCCGTGCAGCCCGGCCGCGTCGCGCACGCCCGCCTTCTCCACGCGCCGGAGCAGCCGCGCGAACTCCTCGCGGAACGAGCGCACCATGCCGACGCCGTCCTCGATCTGCGGGTAGTCGCCGTAGTGCCTGCGTCCCGGCACGTCCACGTCGGCGCGCAGGTACACCTCGTCGCCGAGGAAGGCGAAGTTAGTCCCCAAACGCTTCTTCAACTCTCTCTGAAGCGCGCCGACCTCGCGGATGATTTGCCGGCACCACTCGGGCGTGACCGGCGTCAGGCGCTCGTCCGTGTTGTAGCGCGTGAGCCCGAGCGGGACTATCGCGACGCTGCGCACGCGCGGATACTCGGCGGCCAAATCTTCGACCGTCTTGCTTAAGACTTCGCCGTCGTTGATGCCGGGGCAGAGCACGACCTGCGCGTGTATCTCGATGCCGGCGTCCATCATCCGGCGCAGCTTGTCGTCGATGTCGGCGCGGTGCTCGTCCACGCCGAGGAGGTAGGCGCGCACCTTCAAATCGGTCGCGTGGATGGAGACGTACTGCGGCGTCAAACGCTGCTCGACGACGCGCGCCAGCTCGTCCTCGGTGATGGACGAGAGCGTCGTGTAGTTGCCGTAGAGGAAGGAGAGGCGCACGTCCTCGTCGCGGAAGAAGAGGGCGGGGCGCGCGTCGGGCGGGTTACCCTTGCAGAAGCAGAAGAGGCATTCGTTGGCGCACTGGCGCGGCGCGATGTTCTCGAACTGGAGGCCGAAGTCCTCGCCCTCGCCGCGCTCGACCTCGACCTCCCACTCCTCGCCGCCGCGCTTGAGCACGTCGAGCGTGAGCTCGGTCTCGCCGCCCGTGTGGAAGCGGAAGTCGAGGTAGTCGCGCACCACGCGGCCGTTAACCTTCACGACGCGGTCGCCCGGCTCAAGCTCAAGCTCCTGGCCGAGGCTCCCGGGCTCGACCTCCGTGATGGTCACGCCGCGGCGGCGGATCTGCGTGACGGCTGGCGTGACTGCGAACTCGTACATCTCGAACTATCCCTGCGTCCCGACTGACTCCGAAGACTTCCCGCTTCTCTGCCCGACCGTTGAGTATGGCCGAACCCTCGCGACACTTCAACCGGCCGCGCGCGCCCTCTTTCGGCGGAAGAGGATAGATGTGAAAGGCCGCGCCCCGGTTCGCCCCGCCGCGGCAGAATGACCGGACGGGCGGTCAGAAAGATAAGAATTGACTGAAGGCGCGCGCACCTCTACATTAAATAGAGCGCCGCGGCCCCCTTTACCGGCGGGCACGAGGGTTGCACAACTCCTCGGCGGCGTCCGTTCTCTCCCTCGCCCCAGCAGCCGAGCACGCCGGAAAGGTTCTCAGACAGACAGATGGGCATCTTGCTTCAAGGGCTCGAACAGTCCGCCGCGCAGGCCGCGCAGTCAGAGGAGCCGCGCGCGCGCGCGACCGTCCTGCTCGCCGAAGACGACCGCGCGCTCCGCCGCTACCTGGAAGTCGTCCTGAGCCGCGCCGGCTACGAGGTGCTGACCGCGGCCGACGGCCTGGAGGCCATGAAGGTGCTGCTCTCGAACCCGGTGGACGCGGTCGTGACCGACGCCGTCATGCCGTACCTCTCCGGCCAGGAACTCTGCCGCTTCCTGCGCGAGCACCCGCAACTCAAAGAGACCCCCGTCCTGCTGCTGAGCGGCGCCGACCATCCGGCGTGTGACGAGGGCGCCCGCGCCGACCTCTACCTCTCGAAGCCCATCCATGCCGACGAGTTCACCGCCAGCCTCGCCGGCCTCCTCGCCTAAAAACTTCGACCACAGAGAGACAAAGGGACGGCTCGAAGTTTTTAAGCTTCAAGCCGTCCCTTTGTCTCTCCGGTTAACCCGTCTTAACGACTCACGCGCCGCCGGCCTTCGAGCTGGACTGCGGCGTGAGGCCGAGCAACTCGTCGAGCGCCGTGTATTCGAGCCCCTGGTCGTCGGCGACGGCCTTGTAGGTCAGCTTGCCGGCGTAGGTGTTGACGCCCTCCTTCAGCCCCGGGTCGGACGAGATGGCGTCCATGAAGCCGCGGTTGGCCAGGCGGAGAGCGTACGGCAGCGTCGCGTTCGTCAGCGCGAAGGTCGAGGTGCGCGGCACCGCGCCCGGCATGTTCGCCACGCAGTAGTGCAGCACGTCCTCGACGTAATAGGTCGGGTTCGAGTGCGTCGTCGGCCGCGTCGTCTCGATGCAGCCGCCCTGATCCACCGCCACGTCCACGATGACCGAGCCCTTCGACACGTCCTTCAGCATCTCGCGCGTGACGAGCTTCGGCGCGGCCGCGCCGGGCACGAGCACGCCGCCGATGATGAGGTCGGCCTCCGAGATGGCCCCGTGGATGGCGTAGGCCGACGAAGCCAGCGTCGAAATCTTCGACAGGAAGATGTCGTCCAGCTCGCGCAGGCGGTCGAGGTTCTTGTCCACAATCGTGACCTGCGCGCCCATCCCGACCGCGATCTTGGCGGCGTTCGTGCCCACGACGCCGCCGCCGAGGATGACGACGCGCGCCGCCGGCACGCCCGGCACGCCGCCGATAAGCACGCCGCGCCCGCCGTTCATCTTCTCAAGGTACTGCGCGCCGACCTGCACGGCCATGCGCCCCGCCACCTCGGACATCGGCGTGAGCAGCGGCAGCGTGCCCCTCCGGTCGGTGATCGTCTCGTAGGCGATGCCGGTCACCTTGTGTTCGAGGAGCGCCCGCGTCTGCTTCGGGTCGGGCGCGAGGTGCAGGTAGGTGAAGAGGAGCAGCCCCTCCTTCATCCGCGGGTACTCGGGCTCGATGGGCTCTTTGACCTTGACGATCATCTCGGCCTCGGCCCACACGTCGTCGGCCGAAGGGATGATGGTCGCGCCCGCGCGCTCGTACAAATCGTCCTCGAAGCCCGAGCCCTCGCCCGCGCTCCGCTCCACGATGACCCTGTGCCCGGCGTCGGTCAGCGCGCGCGCACCCGCGGGCGTGAGCCCCACGCGGTACTCGTTGTCCTTAATCTCCTTGGGGAGTCCAATTATCATGAGTTCGCTCCAGCCTCTTTGATGTCAGAACGCGAATGCGGGAAGGCACGCGCTAGGGGGCGTCGAAGAAGCTGCCGGCCCCGAGGTCTTCAACATTGATCCTCCCGTCGCGCACCTTGTCCAGCAAGTCCAGCTTCTGGATGGTCTCTTTCACCTCGTCCCGTGTGACCTGGCCCTTCTCGTCGAGCCGCTTCAGGATGGAGGCGACCACGAGTGCCAGCGCGCCCACGTCGTGCTCAAGGCGCGCGACCCTTTTGAGGAGTTGCTGGTTCTGGGCGCCGAGGTTTCCCGCCGCGTACTCGCGGATGCGTTCGGGGTCGCTCGCGGGCCGCTCCGCGTTCGCCCCTTTCGAAAAGAAGAAGTCGTACAGGCTCATCGAGTCTCCCGCGACGCGCTCATTCGAAGCTCACTTCGTCGATCTGCGCGCGTTGCAGCTTGCCGCTGTAGTCCACGTAAACGCTCTTCCACTCGGTGAAGATGTCCAGGACCTGCGTGCCGGCCTCGCGGTGGCCGTTCCCCGTCCCCTTGGTGCCGCCGAAGGGGAGGTGGACTTCGGCGCCGATGGTCGAGGAGTTGACGTAGAAGATGCCGGTGTACATCTCCTGCATCGCGCGGAAGGCGCGGTTCACGTCCTGCGTGTAGATGGAGGCCGAGAGGCCGTAGCGCACGCCGTTGCCGATCTCGACCGCCTCTTCGAGCGAACTCGTCGGGATGACCGTCGTGACCGGGCCGAAGATCTCTTCCTGGGAGATGCGCATCGAGGGCGCAGCGTCGGTG
>JBJMGP010000110.1:0-6614 GCA_045807865.1 Pyrinomonadaceae bacterium | reverse complement strand
TCAAGTCCCACGCGGTCGTGATCTCGCCCGCGAGGTAGATGCAGTCGGGGTTGAGCGTGTTGACGACCGTCGCGAGCCCGAGGCCGAGGAAGCGCGCCGTCGCCTGGATCGCGGCGTCGGCCTTGGCGTCGCCGCCGCGCGCGCGCGCGACGAGGTCGAGGACGTTGAAGGCGTCGCTCCCGGCCTCGTGCAGGGCTTTTGGACTGAGTTTGGACAAATTCCACCCGAAATAGCGTGACAGCGTGGCGAGGTTCGAGACGTAAGCCTCCCAGCAGCCCGTCATCCCGCACATGCAGCGCGGCCCGTCCAGGCTCAGGGGCATGTGCCCGAACTCGCCCGCGATGTGGTCGCGCCCGCGCACCAGCTCCCCGCCCACGACCACGCCGACGCCGACGCCGTCCGACACGCTGACGTAGACGAAGCTCTGCGTGGCCGCCCCCTCGCCGCGCTCCAGCCAGAGGTGCGCGAGCGAGCAGGCGCGCCCGGAGTTCTCGATCTGCACGGGGAGCCCGGTCGCCGCGGCCAGTCTGTCCCGGATGTCCACGTCGCGCCAGCCGAGCGTCGGGGCGTTCAGGACGCGGCCCGTGCGGTGGTCAACCATGCCCGGGACGACGACGCCGATTCCTTCGCAATTGCCCGCCGCGCCCTGTGTTTTCAACATTCTGCGCACGCGCGCCGCTAAATCTTTGACGAATTGCGGCAGCGCGAAGACCGTGTCGTAAATCTCCAGCGCGAGCTGGCGCCCGGAGAAGTCCGACAGCATGACGTAGGTCTTGCTGAAGCGCACGTCCACGGCGACGGCCAGACGATCCCGCGTCCTGATGTGCAGGAAGGTCGGCTTGCGCCCCCTGGTCACCTCGCCGGTCGCGCCCTCGTAGATGAGCCCCTGTTCGATCAACTCCTGCGCGAGCACGCTCACCACGCCGCGCGTGACGCTCATCCGGCGCGCGAGGTCCGCGCGCGAGATGGGCTGGTGCTCGCGGATCAGGTTGAGCGCGATGCGGCGGTTGATCTCACGCGAGGTCGTCCGCGTGGCCACCTTGAAGTCGTGCGTGTTGATCTTTCTCATGCGGCGCGGTCGAACATTTGTTCGAAGTTTGGACAAAATATCCGGCCGCGCGTTTCCTGTCAAGAAATATTTTTCCGGAGCGGCCTCAACACCCCTTCCGCCTTCGGCCTTTTTACTTTTGAGTTGGGTTTGTTGTAGCCTCGCCTCGGCCCCGCGCCCTCCGGCCGCAAGACTCCCCGCAGGCCCCTCGGCGCCAAAGGTGAAAATGATGGTGATCGCACTCGGCTCGGCGCGCCCGGCCAAGATCATGGCGCTGCGCGCTGCCTGCGCGCGCGTCGCGGAGGTGGACCCGCGCTGGCGGCAGGCGGAGCTGGTCGCGCGCCCCGTGGAGACGGGCGTCCCGCGCATGCCGCTCAACGACACGCAGCTCATGCGCGGCGCGCGCAACCGTGCCGAGGCCGTGCGCGAGCTGCTCGGGGCCGAGCGCAGCCCCGCAGACTTCTACGTCGGGCTCGAAGGCGGCTTCCACTCGATCACATTCGACGGGGAGCGGCGCACCTTTCTGCACGGCTGGGCCTACGTGACGGACGGCGCGCGCGGCTACTTCGGCCACGCGCCGGCCGTCACCGTCCCCGCCGCGATTGTCGCCCGCGTCGAGCAGACGGGGCGCGAACTGGGCGAGGTCATCGACGAGGTCGCGGGGCAGACGGACGTGCGGAGCCGGCAGGGCGCCTGGGGCGTGCTCTCAAAGGGACTGCTGACGCGCGCCGTGAGCTTCGAGACGGCGCTCGTCGCCGCCCTCGCGCCGTTCTACAACGCGCGCCTGTACGAGTGAGATTTCGTGTGAAAGGGCTTTGAGAGAAGGATGGTCGAGAGACTCACCGCGGAAGGTAACGACGAGCACCTCGCGAAAGCGGGACAGAACACGACGGGCTGGGTCGAGGTCATCGCCGGCTCGATGTTCTCGGGCAAGTCGGAGGAGCTGATCCGGCGTCTGCGCCGCGCGAAGATCGCGCGCCTCAAGGTGCAGGTCTTCAAGCCCGAGATCGACGTCCGCTTCTCGCGCGACCACATCGTCTCGCACTCGGAGATGCGCCACGAGTCGAGCGCCGTGCGCACGGCCAGAGAGATTCTGGAGCTGCTCGACCCTGAGACCGAGGTGGTCGGCATCGACGAGGGGCAGTTCTTCGACAACGACCTCGTCGAGATCGTCAACGAGCTGGCCGGGCGCGGCGTGCGCGTCATCGTCGCCGGGCTCGACCAGGACTACACGGGGCGCCCCTTCGAGCCGATGCCGCAACTGCTCGCCGTCGCCGAGTACATCACCAAGACGCACGCCATCTGCGTCCGCTGCGGCCAGCCCGCCAACTACTCGCAACGCATCGTCGAGGTCGAGGGGCAGGTCGTCGTCGGCGCCGGCGACGCCTACGAGGCGCGCTGCCGCCGCTGCTTCGTCCCGCACGCCGACGCCCCGACCAGATACGAAGACTAAACGTTCACGGAGTCAAACTTTCCATGCTGAGAAGGCTGCGCTTCTGCCTGCCCGCCCTCGTCATCCTCTTCGCCGCCGCCGGAGTCGTCTCGGCGCAGGAGGCGTCCACGCCCGCCCCGGGCTCGGCCGAGCGTAAGGCGATAGCCGACGCCCTGCGCGCGCCCGTCGAGAAGGAGTTGAAGCAGAAGGTCGTCTTCAAGATCGACCACCTCAAGGTGAGCGGCGAGTGGGCCTTCCTGCGCGGCGTGCCGCAGCGGCCGGGCGGGGGCAAGGTTGACTACAACGCCACGCCTTACCGGCAGCGCATCGAGGACGGCGTCTTCGACGACTGGATCTGCGCCCTGCTGCGCAAGCGCGCGGGCAAGTGGCAGGTGGTTAAGTACGTCATCGGCGCGACCGACGTGGTCTACGAGGGCTGGGACGAGGAGTACAAGGCGCCCTCCGCGCTCTTCAACTAACCTTCCCGACCGGGCGTCTCGGGTGTCGCGGGCGGGGGATCGAGTTCTTCGGCGAGGCGCGTCCAGACTTGGGCGAAGGTCTCTACGTCTTTGCGGGTCTGTTCGAGGACGCGGCGGCTGTCCATGTAGGCGGCCCAGTGGGGCGTGTTGACGAGCGCCTCCTGCGTCTCGTCGCCGAGGGCCGCGGCCATGAGGGCGACGAGGTCTTGCGTGACGCGCGTGTGTTCGAGGAGCGACTGGATGATGTTGTAGGCCAGTCGCGCCTGCTCGTAGGCGAGGTTGCCGGAGGCGGCGGGTTGTTCGTTATCGCCGGGCATCACTCCGACTCCTCACTCGAAGGCTGTGAGTACCAGCTCCCGCGGACGAGCGGCAGGTCGGCGACGTGTGCGGCGCAGACCTCTTCGTCTCCGGAGTAGACCTTCAGCTCGGTGCCCGGCGCGAGGAAGTCGTACTTGACGATGGCGAGGGCGACGCGGCGTCGGAGGCGCGGCGAGTAGACGTGGGAGGTGATGCGGCCGGCCTCGCGCCCTTCGGCGCAGTCGCGCAGGCGCGCGTCCGAAGGGGGCTCGGCGTCGCGCTCGAAGATGACGCCGGCGAGCCTCTTCGCGACGTGGCCGCGCCAGTGGATGCGCGCGATGATCTCCTGCCCCGCGTAGCAGCCCTTCGTGTAGCTGACGGCCTCCGCCTCGTCCACCACTTCGAGCACGACGTTCGCGTCCGAGGCATCGACGCCGTAGCGCGGCACTCCCGCTTCGACGCGCAGAACCTCCAGAGCCTCTTGCCCCGCGGGCTGCGCGCCGGCTTCAACAAGAGCATTCCGGAGAACTTCCGCCTTAGCCGCTTCAACAAAGATGTCGAAGCCGTCCTCGGCCGTGTGCGTGGCGCGAATCAGAGTCACTTCTCCACCCCTGAACTCGGTAGAGGAGACGCGACCCCGCGCGAGGTGGAAATCTGCTGCGCCGAGCGCCTTTGCGACTATCTCGACCGCGCGCGCACCCTGGACTGAGAGCATGGACTGCTCGGCGGTCAGGTCGCGGACGTGGAAGTCGCCCGCGAGCGTGAAGCGTTCGAGGTGCTTGAGGACTACAGGGTAGGTCGCCGGCTCGGTGTCGAAGAGGAACGCGCCGCCGCGCTTCAAGACGCGCGTCGCAGCGAGCAGGCGCCCCTGCGGGTTCGGGAGGGCCGCGTGCATCCACGCGCCCTCTTCGAGCCGCGCCACGTCGTTCGTCAGCATGCCGTTCAAAAACATCACGGCCTCGCCGCCCGACACCTCGACCCGCCCGCGCGCCGAGAGGTCGAAGAGGCCCGCGCCCCCGCCGCGCACGGCCTCGTACTCCGCCAGACTTTTTACCGCTTCAACCATTTGACGAAAGGTTATTCAAACATGGATGGACAGGATGAACGGGATGGGGATTTTAGATTTCAAAACCTATCCCGTTCATCCTGTCCATCCATGTGAATTCCTATTTCAGCTTCTCAAGCTCCGCGCGCAGCGCGTCGTAGTCCTTCTTGTCGCCGGCCTTGAAGGCGAGGTTGACGTAGCGGACGACGCCGTCCTTGTCGAGCAGATAGACGGTGCGCTTGTTAAAGCCGGCCTGCTCCATGTAGCTGTCGTAGAGGCGCGCGACGCGGTGGTCGTGGTCGGAGAGCAGCGGGAACGGGAGGTTGTGGTGCTTCGCCCACTCCTGATGCGAGAAGACGTAGTCGCCGCTGATGCCGAGCACCTGCGCGTTGAGCTTGCCGAACTCCATGAAGGTGTCGCGGAAGGTGCAGACCTCGGCCGTGCAGCCGCCCGACCAGTCGGCCGGGTAGAAGGCGAGGATCACGTTCTTGCCACGAAGCGAGGAGAGGGACAGCTGCTCGTCCGGCTTCATGTAGATCTTCTCCTGCGTCGCGTATGGGAGCTTGAAGTCGAACGCGCGGTCGCCCACCTTCGGCGCCGTCAGAACCGCGTGCGTCTCGCCCATCGTGCCTCCCGCCCTCGTGACCGTCTTCTCCACGGACTTCCCTCCGGACGCCTCCTGCGCGACGCACGCGGCCCCGGCCGCGAGGACGAGCGCGAGCGCCGTCACGAACATTTTCAAGTTCCTGAATCCCCCAGGGCTATGAGTTCTCTTCGACATAAGTGTGAACCTCCTCGCCTCTTTTAAACGGCGGAGGCGCGCGACGACTCTGCGGCGACGGAGAGAGCGCGCGCGACCGACTGGTAGTCTTCGAGCTGCTGCGGCTCGCGCCGGTGCGAGGCGAGCACCTGCGGACTCGGGTGGTAGAGCGGCACGAGCAGGCGCCCGCGCCAGTTTTGAACCTGCCCCACGTTCTCCTTGAGCGTGAACGGATGATACTCGACGGCACGGAGCGCTTCAAGCGCCACCGCCCCGAGCGTGACGACGACGCGCGGGCCGATGACTTCGATCTGCCGCCGCAGGAAGTCGGAGCAGTTCGAGAGCTCGCGCCGAGTCGGCCTGCGGTTCGCGCCCGTCTCGCTCCGCGGGTTACAGAGCGCCGAGTTGGTGATGAAGACCTCCTCGCGCGCGAGCCCGACGGAGGCGAGATAGCGCGAGAAGTTGCGCCCCGACTGGTCGCCCGAGAAGGGCACGCGCGTGCGGTCGCCGCCCTGGCGCCCGGGCGCCTCGCCGACGAACAAGACGCGCGCCCCGACGCGGCCGTTGTGTGCGCTCAGCACGGCGCTCCGCCCGCACATCGCCTCACATCTCCGGCACGCGGCCGCCTCCAACACGAGCGCCTCGAACTGCTCCTGCCTGACTCTCAAGTCTTTAATTAACATGGATGGACAGGATGGATAGGATAAAGCAATCTCAACTTCGAAATTTCAAATCTTTATCCTGCACCTCCTGTCCATCCATGTTAATTCCCCGCCCCGCTTGAGTCACGCGGCGGCGCGGATGTCGGGGACGGTGAGGAGGCGGAAGTCGGTTGCGGGGTCTTCGACGGCGCGCAGGAGCGCGGCCGTCATCTGCGCGTGCGTGACGAAGCCGAGGCGTTGGGCGGACTCGCGCGTCGAGGGCAGGCGCTCGCAGACGAAGTAGAAGGGCTTGAGCAGGTAGGGCCAGCGGTGGCCGGGGCCGAGCACGTACCAAGGGCGGAGCACCGTCGCGGGCAGGCCCGAACTCTTAAGCGCGGCCTCGACCTCGGCGCGCGCCTCCTGGTAAGCCTTCATCACCGGCGCGGGCTGGGCGACGCTCACGTAGACGAAGTGGCGGACGCCGGCCGCGCGCGCCGCCCGGACGGAGGTGCGCCCCGAGACGAGGTCTATCTCGCGGAACTGACGCGCCTTGGCCGGCGAAGGCCGTGGCACGCCGACGAGCTGCACGAACGTATCGGACGGCGCGACCGACGCGGCGAAACTCGATTCGTCGAGCGGGTCGCCCGCGACCGCTTCACACCCTTTGGACAGCCTCGACTCAGACCCGGGTCGCACGAGCGCGCGCACCTCGTGCCCGCGCCCGAGCAGCAGAGGGATGAGCGCGCGCCCGAGGTAGCCCGTCCCGCCCGTGATGAAGACCCTGCGCCTCGTCGTCAACTTAAGACTCCTTCAGTGTCGAGTGATCTCACGCACGTTACTACGCCACACGCACGCGCCGCGGATTCAATAAAGGCAGAACCGCCCGCGGTCGCGGGTGGGTCGGTCTTACGC
>JBJMGP010000109.1:0-14824 GCA_045807865.1 Pyrinomonadaceae bacterium | reverse complement strand
GTAGACGGTAGTCAGTAGGAATACGAAACGGCGCGCCCGGCCTGGAGGCTGAGGGCGCGCCGCGATCTTTTTCTACTGACTACTGTCTACTCTTCACTGCTCACTGCTCACCGTTTCCGGCGTCAGGCGCTCGACCTCCATGAGCGACTCGGCGAAGCGGGCGCGGTTGTAGGAGGGCTCGGCGAGTATGTCTTCGGCGAGGCGGCGCAGCGGGCCCGGCATCGCGACGGCGGCGAAGGAGAGAGCTTCCGCCGGCGGCGCGTGGCGGGAGAGTAGCTGAATCTCCGCGCCGCAAAAGTCGCATGCTTCGACGTGCTCCGCGACGCGCCCCACGCCGCAATCGCCCGCCGAGAAGATGAGCAACGTCTCGGTGTGCGGGCATGTCCGAAGCTTTCGGTACCGGGCTGTCATTGAAGAAGGCATGAGTGCTCCTCGCAGTCTCTCGTTTGATGGCTGCCCAACGACCGGGGGATTCCGCGGGGCTGGCCGCACGCACGAAGCCCCCGACAGGGTACGGCGGGGTGCGAGGCGGGAATAAATTCCGCCGGCCGTGCGGCTCCTTCAACGCGGCCGGCTATCGAGGGCCTCTTTTCGGGCGCTTCTCTCGTGCATGGAACTTAAAGTACCAATCCGGCCACTCTTCCAAACTTTCGTCCCCGGCCGGGGGGCTTCGGGGGCGCGTTTCTCCTGATTTTTCAACGCCTTGGCCGCGTTGTAAAAAGGTGTTGCTCAATCACGGGATTGCTGTTACCATCTCAAATGTGTTCGGGGCGACTGTCCTGAACCCCTTCACGGTAGCCGCACCGATTCCCCTTTGCGGCCGAACCGGCGGGCTTCCCTGCAAGGTCATCATTCAAACCAAAGAGCCAGCGGAGCGCAGATATCCCCCCGGATAGTTTCGTCTCGCCTCCGGCCGCGAAAATGAGATCGGCCCGAGGAGCCAAGAGACACCCCGGCGTTAACCCCGCGCCCTTCCCATCCTCCTCAGCGGACGTATCTAGATACCTCCGGCCTTGCTCCCAACCGTCCAGAACCGGTAACATGGCTGCCACATCTGCCGACCAAGATCACCGCTTGAACGACCCAATGACGAGGGCAACCGAAGAGACATCCCCGACCCCGCCGGTGCACGGCCGCGCCCAGGCGCACGAGGCACGGCAGCGCCACGCCGGCGCGTGGGTCGAGACGCTACGGCGCTCGGACGTTTCGCGCCTCTGGACTGAGCTGCAACGGCTCGTCGTCAACCACCCGCTCGTCCGCGCCTCCTACAGCGCCGGTCTCTTAGTCGAAGAGGGCGACCGCGGCAGCGCCTACCTCGACCTGACGCAGGAACTCTTCGTCACGCTCCTCTCGAAGTCGCGCTTCCAGCACTACCTCGACTCGGAGATGACCGACGCCGAGATCGAGTGCGAGGTCAGCCAGATCGAGCTGACGAACCTGCTCACGGCCGAGCTGCGCAAACGCCACCCCGAGTCTTACCGCCTCGCGCGCCGCATCTCGACCATCATCCAGTCTTCGGCCAACTTCCGCCGCGTCGATTCGGGCGCGGGCGAGGACGAGCCGCACCGCAGGTTGGTCGACCGCGTCTACGGGCTGCGCGAGTGGCGGGCGGACAAGTCGCGCCGGGCGCAGGCCGAACTCGAAGAGCGCGTGCAGATGATCCCCGTGCGCCAGCGCGACACGCGCATGGTCGGCTGCACGGGTGACGCGCAGATCATCATCAGCAACTCCGACCTCGAAGACCTCATCGTCTCGGTCCTGGAAGCCTGCGACTCGCCGGTGGACGTGCGCTCGCTGCGCAGTCTCGTCATGTCGCGCCTGCCCGTGATGGACATCTACCTCGTGCCCATCGGCGGCGGCGACGAAGATGAGGGGCGCGGCTTCGAGCCGGCCGACGGGCGCGAGAACCCGGAGCAGTCGCTCCTGCGGCGCGAGTCCGAGGACGGGGCGGCCAACTTCGTGGACGAGTTCCTGCGGGGCCTGCACGCGGCCGTGCGCGGCAAGTCGAAGCAGTACGACCGCATGATCGGCGTGCTGTGGTACTGTTACCTGAGCCCGACGCACATCACGCAGCTCGAAGCCGCCGCGCGTTTGAACGTCTCCGACTCGCTCGTCTCCGACTACCGCCGCCGCATCGAGCAGCAGCTCCGCGCGCTCTCCCTGAACGGCATCGAGGAGGCGCGGCGCTTCGAGACGGCGCTGCGCGAGCGCGTCAACCTGTTCATTAACGAAGAGGTCAACGCCAGCGTCTGACGCCGTGCGTGACGAGCTTGCCGTGAAGTGGGGCCGCGAGGCCCCCTTTCCGTTAATAACCGACGACCATACGCCCCATGCTCAAAGTCATCAACGTCGTGGGCGCGCGGCCGAACTTCATGAAGGTCGCCCCCATCGTGGAGGCGATGAGGCGGCGCGCGTCGGAGTTCGCCCCCGTCGTCCTGCACACGGGGCAGCACTACGACGAGCGGATGAGTGACGCCTTCTTCCGCGACCTCGGGATGCCGGAGCCGGACGTGCACCTCGGTGTCGGCTCCGGCTCCCACGCGCAGCAGACCGCGGCCGTGATGCAGAAGTTCGAGCCGGTCGTCGTCGAGCAGAGGCCCGACTGGGTCGTGGTCGTCGGCGACGTGAACTCGACCCTGGCCTGCGCGCTCGTCTGCTCGAAGCTGGGCGTGCCCGTGGCGCACGTCGAGGCGGGACTGCGGAGCCGCGACCGCTCGATGCCCGAGGAGATCAACCGCCTCCTGACCGACCAGCTCTCCGACCTCCTGCTCACCCCTTCGAAGGACGCCGACCGCAACCTGCTCGCCGAGGGTGTCCCCGCGGAGCGCATACGCTTCGTCGGCAACGTGATGATCGACTCCCTGCTGAAGCAGTTGGAGCGTGCGGCCGAGTCGCGCGTCCGCGAGGAGTTGGAGGTCGCGGGCGCCGACTACGCGGTCGTGACGCTTCACCGCCCGTCGAACGTGGATGAGCCCGGAACGTTGCGCGGCATCCTCTCGGCGCTCGAACGGATCGGCGAGCGCCTCCCCGTCATCTTTCCGATCCACCCGCGGACGCGGAAGAATTTGGAAGAGTTCGGGCTGTTGGAAGCGACGGCGAAAGGCGGACGCGTCCGTCTGACCGAGCCGCTCGGCTACCTCGACTTTCTGCGGCTCTACAGCGGCGCGCGCCTCGTGCTGACGGACTCGGGCGGCATCCAGGAGGAGACGACGGCGCTCGGCATCCCTTGCCTGACGCTGCGCGAGAACACGGAGCGGCCCGTCACGGTCGAGCTGGGCACGAACCGGGTGGTGGGCAACGACCCGGAAAGAATCGTCGCGGCGGCTGAAGCCGCGTTGGCCGAGGGCGGGCAGAGCCGGAGGCCCGTCCCGCCGCTGTGGGATGGGCAGACGGCCGGCCGTATCCTCGACGCGCTAATAGAATCGGGCGCGACGCACGGCCGAGATTCTCTGTAGCCGCGGCCGCGTTTATGCACAACGCGTCGCATTCATGAGATAATTCCGGCGGGGTGAGAAGTCCGAAGCCCCGACGCAGCAAGCGATGCCCCGGGAACACGCAACCCTGTACTATCAGACCGCCATGCCGTCGCGTCCGGAAAAAACCGAGCCGCCCGAACTTACCCCGGCCCAAGTTTTATAAGAACCTCAAGATGCAGTCAGGGAGCCAGAGCCTCGCGGACTACGAGCCGGTGACGCCGGCTCGCGGCCTCGGCTCGGCCGAGCGCGACGAGGTGCCGGCCCCACCGGAGCCGGCGCCGAAGGCACGGCGGCGCGCGGCCGCGCGGGAGGACGAGGCGGCGTCGGCTCCGCTCAAGCGCGCACACTCCCTGAGCTTCATCTGTCTGTTCCTCTTCACGCTCGTCCTCTACCTGCGCCCGGCCGAAATCTACCCGTCCTTCGTCACGAACAACATCGCATTCTTCTTCGGAGTCCTGACCCTGGCGAGCTACTTCCCCTCGCAACTCTCGGCCGAGGGGACGTTGACGGCGCGGCCGCGCGAGGTCAACGCCATACTCCTGCTGGCGCTGGCTGCGCTGATCTCGATTCCACTGGCCGCCAGTCCCGGGCGCGCGTGGGAGTCGTTCAGCGGAGTCTTCATCCGCTGCGTCCTGATGTTTCTGGTCATCGTCAACGCGGTGCGGACGGAACGGAGACTGCGGTTGTTGATGCTGCTGGCGCTGGCGGTGAGCTGCTGGCTGAGCCTCGGCGCGCTCGACGACTTCCGCGCCGGCCGGCTGTCGGTCGAGGGCTACCGCGTGGGCGGGCACGGCAGCGGCATCTTCGGCAACTCGAACGACCTGGCGCTGCACCTGGTGACGATGGTACCACTGGCGGCGGGGCTGCTCTTCGCCTCGCGCGGGGCCGTGCGGCGGCTCTTCTACGCGGCGGCGGCGCTGCTGATGACGGTGGGCATCGTGATCACGTACTCGCGCGGGGGCTTCCTCGGGCTGATCTGCGCTCTGTCGGTCCTCGGCTGGAAGCTCGGGCGGCGCCACCGGCTGGCGGTCTTCGGCGCCGGGGCGTCGGGCGGGCTGGCGCTGCTCGTGCTCGCGCCGGGTAACTACGCGCTGCGCCTGCTCTCCATCTTCGTCCCGAGCCTCGACCCCGTCGGCTCCTCCGCCGCGCGGCAGGGCGAGCTGATTCACTCGCTCTGGGCGACGATCTACAACCCGGTCTTCGGCGTCGGCATGGATAACTACGTGTTGATGTCGGATCACGAGCACGTCACGCACAACGCCTACACGGAGGTCTCGGCGGAGCTGGGTCTGTTCGCGCTCGGCTGCTACCTCGTCTTCCTCTTCACGCCGCTCGGGCGGCTGCGGCGCGTCGAGCGCGAGGCGCTCGCGCGGCCCGAGCTGCGGCGCTACCACTACCTCGCCGTCGCGCTCCAGGCGTCGCTGGTCGGCTACATCGTCAGCAGCTTCTTCGCCTCGGTCGCGTTCCTCTGGTACGTCTACTATCTCGTCGGCTACGGCCTAAGCCTGGAGCGACTCTTCCGCTCGGAGTTGGCCGCGCGCGCGCCGTCGGGCGTCGAGGACGAGAGCAAGCCGCCCGACGGCGGGGGAGCGGAGGTCTAAAGGGGGATGCTCTTAGAACTCGCCGCGAAGGTGGTCTTCTGGCTGGGCGTTGCGGCGCTCGCCTACACCTACGTCGGCTATCCCCTGCTCGTCGCGCTGCTCGCGCGCCTGCGGCCGCGCCCGGTCCGCCGCGCCGCAGCCGAGCCGACCGTGAGCGTCATCATCACGGCCTACAACGAGGAGCGCGACCTCGCCGCCAAGCTTGAGAACACGCTGGCGCTCGACTACCCGCTTGAGAAGGTTGAGGTCATCATCGCCTCCGACTGTTCGACGGATCGCACGGACGAGATCGCCCGCTCCTACGCCGCGCGCGGCGTGCGCCTGCACCGGCAGGCGGAGCGGCTGGGGAAGACGGCGGCGCAGAACGCCGCGGTCGAACTGGCGCGCGGCGAGGTCTTGCTCTTCTCCGACGCGACGACGCTCTACGAGCCGGGCGTGCTGCGCGCGCTCGCGCCCAACTTCGCAGACTCGGAGGTCGGCTGCGCCGCCGGCCGCCTCGTCTACGTCGACCCGGCGCGGACGGCCGTCGGCAGCGGCGCACGCTCCTACTGGGGCTACGAGACCTTCCTCAAGGAGCGCGAGAGCCGCGCCTGCTCGCTCATCGGCGCGTCGGGCTGCCTCTACGCCGTCCGCCGCTCGGCCTACGTCCCGCTCTACCACGAGGCGTGCAGCGACTTCATCATCGCCACGAAGATGGTCGAGCAGGGGCTGCGCGCCGTCTACGAACCCGCCGCGATCTGCACGGAGGAGACGAACCGGCGCGCCGACAAAGAGATGAGGATGCGCGTGCGCGTCATCGCGCAGACCTACGCGGATCTCTGGCGCCACCGCGCGATGCTCAACCCGCTGCGCGCGGGCTTCTACGCCGTCGAACTCCTGTCGCACAAGGTCATGCGCTACGCGGTGCCCGTCTTCCTGCTGGCGACGCTCGCCTCGTCGGCGGTGCTCGCGCCGCGCTCGCCGTTCTACGCGTTGGCGGCCGGGGCGCAGGCCCTCTTCTACCTGGCGGCCCTCGCCGGCTGGCTCGCGGGGCGGGCCGGGGTGCGCTCGCGCCTGCTGGCGCTGCCGCACTACTTCGTGCTGGCGAACTGGGCGGCCGTCATGGCCTTCTACAAGTTTCTGCGCGGCGAGCGCTACGCGCGGTGGGAGCCGATCCGCGAGGGCGCACCGCCGCAGCGTCCGGCCGCGCCGGGCGGGGTCGTGGGGAGGCGCGCTTAAGCGATGACGGGCCTGCTCCACACGCTGAGGGAGAGGGCGGTCGAGGGCGCACTGCGCACGCTCGCGCCCGTGCCGGCCAGCGTCAACCCGGCCTGGCGCGTCGAGCCGCCGGAGCTCGAAGGGGTCACGGTCGTGTGGCCGACCGAGTACCAGTGGCCGACGGCGAGGCTCTGGGTCGAGACGCTCCTCTACGGGCTCCGCAGGCGCGTGCGCGTAGAGCGGCGGCCGCTCCCACAGCCCTACCGCGGCACGGTCATCTTCCGGTTCGTGCGCGGCGGGCGCGCGCACGACGTGGCACTGGACTACTCCGACTACCCCGAGGTCAACGAGGAGAGCGCCGGCCGTTGCGCCGTCTACTTCAAGATGCAGCACCTGCGCGAAGGGTACGGCCGGAAGAACGTGCTGCCGGGCGGATACGTCAGCGACGGCCGCAAGCTCTACCTGCACCTCGCGCGTCTGCGGCGGCTGCGCGACCGGCGGGAGTTTGCCTTCGATGTCTATGGCCGCTTCAGCACCGAGTTCGCCGGCGAGACGCGCCGGCGGGCGGTCGAGCTGCTGCGCGGGCAGCGTGAGTTCGCCTTCGAAGGCGGGCTGAAGAAGGTCTCCTACCTCGACTTCCTCCGCGAGGTCGCGCGCGCGCGCGTCTGCATAGACCTGCCGGGCGAGGGCGACTTCTGCTTCCGGCTGGTAAACTATCTGGCGGTCGGCGCGTGCGTCGTAGGCCCGCGCCACCGCACGACTTTGAACGCGCCGCTCGTCGATGGCCTCCACGTCGCGCACGTGCGCGACGACCTCTCAGACCTGGTCAAGGTCTGCCGACGCTACGTCGAGGACGGCGCGGCGCGCGAGGAGATGTCGCGCGCCGCGCGCCGCTTCTTCGACGAGAACCTCCACCCCGACAGCCTGACCTCATACTATCTCCGGTCGTGCCTCGACCGGCTGAAGGATTAAGAAGAGAAGATGTGTGGCATCGCCGGATTCTTGAGCAATGACGCGCGCGCGGGCGCCGAAGGGGCGCGCGGCGCCGTGCTGGGGCGCATGTGCGGGGTCATCGCGCACCGCGGCCCCGACGACGAAGGCACGCTCGTCGAAGGGCCGGCGGCGCTCGGCATGCGCCGCCTCTCGATCATCGACCTCGCGGGCGGGCACCAGCCGCTCTCGGGCTGCGACCCGGCCATCTCGGTCGTCTTCAACGGCGAGATATATAACTTCCGCGAGCTACAGCCGATGCTCGAAGCGCGCGGCCACAGGTTCCGCACGCACTCCGACACGGAGGCGATAGTCCACGCCTACGAGGAGTTCGGCGACGACTGCGTCCTACACCTCAACGGCATGTTCGGCTTCGCCATCTGGGACGCGCGCGCCCGCCGCCTCTTCGTCGCGCGCGACCGCGCGGGCGAGAAGCCGCTCTACTACGCGGAGACGCCCGGCGGAGACTTCGTCTTCGGCTCCGAGCTTAAGTCGCTGCTCGAACACCCCGGGGTGCCGCGCGAGACCGACCCCGAGGCGCTGGACGCCTACCTGAGCTTCGGCTACGTGCCCGACCCGCTCAGCATCTTCCGCGGCGTGCGCAAGCTCCCGCCCGGCCACAGCCTCTCGGCCGAGGGCGGGCGCGTGGAGGTCAGGCGCTACTGGGACTTCCCCTGCGGGCCGCCGGAGGAGGGCGGCGCGGAACGCACGGCCGAGGACTACCTCGAAGAGTTGCGTGCGCTGCTCAACTCGTCCGTCAGGATGCGGATGGTGGCCGACGTGCCGCTCGGCGCCTTCCTCTCGGGCGGCGTCGATTCGTCGGCCGTCGTCGGGCTGATGTCGCGCGCCTCCGGGCGCCCGGTCAAGACCTTCTCCATCGGTTTCAACGAGGACACCTACGACGAGCTGCGCTACGCGCGCGTCGCCGCGCGGGCCTTCGGCACCGAGCACCACGAGTTCGTCGTCACGCCGGAGATCTGCTCGGTCGTCGATGAGCTGGCGTGGCACTTCGACGAGCCCTTCGCCGACTCCTCCGCCATCCCGACCTACGTCGTCTCGAAGCTCGCGCGCGCGCACGTCACGGTCGCCCTCTCGGGCGACGGCGGCGACGAGCTCTTCGCCGGCTACACGCGCTACGTGACCGACAACCGCCGCAGCGGCTTCGGGCGGCTGCCCCGCGCCGTCCGGCGGGGCCTGATGCAGCCGCTCAGCCGCGCGCTGCCGCACGGCGCGTGGGGGCGCAACTTCGTCCACGCCGTCGCTTACGACGCGCTTGACCGCTACATCGAGCACGTCTCCGTCTTCACGCGGCTCAACAAGCACTCGCTCTACTCGGACGGCTTCGGCGCCGCGCTCATGGGGGGCGCCGGCGCGCCCGCGCTCTTCCACGCGCACGCCGCGCGCGTCTCGTCGCCCGAGCCGCTTGATACGCTGCTCTACCTCGACAGCAAGACCTACCTGCCCGGCGACATCCTGACGAAGGTGGATCGCATGAGCATGGCCGTCAGCCTTGAGGCGCGCGTGCCGCTGCTCGACCACCGGCTGATCGAGTTCGTGTCGCGCATCCCGGCCGGGCTCAAGCTCCGCGGCGGCGAGACCAAGCACGTCTTCAAGCGCGCGCTCGCCGGACTCGTCCCCGAGGAGATTCTCCACCGGCCGAAGCAGGGCTTCGGCGTCCCCATCGACCGCTGGATCAACGACCGGCTGCGCGAGCGCGTCCGCGGCACTCTTGAGGAGCCGCGCACCGCCCAGCGCGGACTCTTCGAGCAGTCCTACGTCCGCCTTCTGCTCGATGAACACGAGCGCGGCCGGCGCGACCACGCGCACGAGCTGTGGGCGCTCTTCATGCTCGAACTCTGGCACCGCACCTTCGTTGACGACGCCGGTGCACGCGCGCGCGCCGAGGCGGAACTCGCCCCCGCGCACGCCTGAGCGGCGGCCCCGCGGACTGAGCGAAAGCCTTGAAGCCCAACGTCCTTCACATTATCGACAGCTTTGAGCGGGGCGGCACCGAGAGCCAGATGGTGCAGCTCGTGCGGATGCTGCACCAGTGCGGGCGCTACCGCGTCCGCGTCGCCTGCCTGAGCCGCGAGGGCGTGCTGCGCCCTGAGGTCGAGCGCCTGGGCCTCGGCGACATCCCCGAGTACCCGCTCACAAGCCTCTACGACCTCAACTTCGTCGCGCAGGCGTACCGCTTCGCGCGGCTCCTGCGCGAGCTCCGCGTGGATGTCCTGCACGCGCACGGGCTCTACACCAACGTCTTCGGGGTCGCGGCCGCGGCGCTGGCGCGCGTGCCCGCGCGCATCGCCTCCCGGCGCGAGACCGGGGGGCTACGCAACCGCGCGCGCCGCTGGGGCGAGGCGCAGTCCTTCCGCCTCGCGCACGCTGTCGTCGCCAACGCCGAAGCGGTGCGGCGTGACCTGCTCGCGGAGGGCGTGCCCGAGACGAAGGTCGTGACCATCCACAACGGCCTCGACCTGAGCCGCGTCGAGCCGACCCAAGGGCTTGGCCGCGCCGAGAGGCTCGCGGCCGCGGGCCTGCCTGCGGCCGCGAGAGGGCGCAGGCTGGTCACCATCGTCGCCAACATGCGCCACCCCGTGAAGGATCATCCGACCTTCCTGCGAGCCGCGAGCCGCGTGCGCGCCGAGGTGCCCGAGGCAGCCTTCGTCCTCGCCGGCGAGGGTGGGCTCGTCGGCGAGCTGAAGGAGCTGGCCGCGGGGCTCGGGCTCGGGCCTGAAGATGTCTTCTTCCCCGGCAGGTGCGAGCGCGTCGCGGAACTCCTCGCGGCCTCCGAGGTCTGCGTGCTCAGCTCGAAGGCCGAAGGCTTCTCGAACTCTATCTTGGAGTACATGGCCGCCGCGCGCCCCGTCGTCGTCACGGACGTTGGGGGCGCGCGCGAGGCGGTTGACGACGGAGAGACCGGATACGTCGTCCCGCCCGGCGATGACCGGCGGATGGCCGAGGCGTTGGTCGCGCTGCTCGGCGACACGGGGCGGGCGGGCGCGATGGGCGAGCGCGGGCGACGCGCCGTCGAGGGGAGGTTCTCCGCCGAAGCGCAACTCGCCAGCACCGAGGCCCTCTACGCCCGGCTGCTGGCCGAGGCGGGGCGCGCGCCCCGCGCGGCGGAGGGCGTGCGGACGCGCCGCGCGTCTCTGAAAACTTAAGGGCGGGGACTCGCGCCGCCCCGTCCCGGCTGTCCCGTCCCGGCTGTTCAAGGAGGCGCGTCTAACAAATATGGGTATGAAAAAACTGGCCGTCCTGACGCTCAACAAGCTGCTGCGCAACCACACCTACACGGTCAAGCACGGGCTGGCTAAGGGACTGAGGCGGCGCGGCGGGCTCGCCTTCCTTCCGGCTTCGCTCGCGGACACGAGCGGTCGCGAGGCCGAAGAGCGCTTCCTCCTCGGGCTCGACCTGCGCGGGCAGACCGTCTACGACGTGGGCGGCGACCAGGGCATCTACACACTCTTCTTCGCGAGCCGCGTCGGGCCGCAGGGGCGCGTCGTCACCTTCGAGCCGAACCCCGAGAGCTACCGGCGCATCGTCACCAACGTCGGGCTCAACGAGTTCCGCAACGTCGAGGTGCGCCCCGTCGGGCTCGGCGAGGAGCGCGGCCGCCTGACCTTCGTCTTCCCCGACGGCGAGCCCGCGCGCGGCAGCGCCGACGCCTCGATCCAGGCGCAGATACTACAGGAGAAGGCGGCGCGCACCATCGAGATCGAGGTCAACTCGCTCGACCAGGAGGCCGCCGCCGGAGGGCTGCCCGCGCCCGACCTCGTCAAGATCGACGTTGAGGGGCTGGAGGGTCAGGTGCTGCGCGGCATGAGCCGGACGCTCGCCGAGAGCCGCCCGCGCCTCTTCATCGAGATTCACGGCGCGGAGGCCGGCGACAAGGCGGAGAACGCGCGGCAGGTGGTCTCCATCCTGCGCGACGCGGGTTACAAGGTCGTGCACGTCGAGTCGGGCAACGAGCTCGACTCCTCGAACTACGCCGCGGCCAGCCAGGGCCACGTCTACTGCACGCCCGCGGCCTGACGCGAAGCCCGCGGGGGCGCGCCGGGTAAGGAATGTTGGGAATGAGGCGGAAGCTCTTAAAAATCTACTGGGCCATGAGGGGCGTCATCGCGCCGGGCCTGGACTACTCGCAGCACCAGTACGAGTCGGTGCTGCGCGAGTACGTCGGCCCCGAGGTCGAGTGGCTCGACGTGGGCTGCGGCCACCAGGTGCTGCCCCCCTGGCGCCTTGAGGCCGAGCGGCGTCTGGTCGCGAGCTGCAAGCGCGTGGCGGGCATCGATTACGACGAGCCCTCATTGGCGACACACACGACCATCGGCTTCCGCGTGCGCGGCGACATCTCGCGGCTGCCGTTCGCCGACGACACGTTCGGCATGGTGACGGCCAACATGGTGGTCGAACATCTCGACGACCCGGAGACGCAGTTCCGCGAGGTGGCGCGCGTGCTGCGCCCCGGCGGCGTCTTCATCTTTCACACGCCGAACGCCTCCGGCTACTTCACGGCCCTGACGCGGCGGGTGCCCGAGTCCTGGAAGGGCGGGCTCATCCGCGTGCTCGACGGGCGCGCGCCGGGCGACGTCTTCAAGACCTACCACAGGGCCAACACCGAGGAGGACGTGTGCCGCCTCGCCGGGGCGAGCGGCCTGGAGGTGGTCGAGGTGAAGCCGATACTGACGGACGCGATCTTCGCCTCGGTGCCGCCGCTCGCGCTCGTCGAGCTGGCCTACATCCGCCTGCTCATGTCGGAGCGGCTCAGGCGCTACCGAACCAATCTCATCGCCGTCCTTCGGAAGAGGGAGGCGCCGGGCGGCCACGCCAACGCGCACGCGCCCGGCGCTCCGGGATGAGTGGCGCGGTCGGCGGCGGGGCGGGGCGCGGCCGCGCGCGCCTCCTCGCCCGCGTGGGGTTGTTGGCACTGGTCGCGTGGCCCGTGGTAGCGTGGGCCTCGGCCCGAGCCCTCATCGTCAGGGACGCGCCGGCGCGGGCCGACGCCATCGCCGTGCTCGGCGGCTCGTCCACGTACGTCGAGCGCGCACGCCTCGCGGCCCGCCTCTACGCGGAGGGGCGCGCGCCTGTGCTTCTGCTGACCGACGACGGGCAGCGCGGCGGCTGGTCTGTGGCCGAGCAGCGCAACCCGCGCTTCGTCGAGCTGGCGGCCGAGGAGTTGCGACGCGCGGGGGTGCCGCCCGAAAGGATAGAGGTCGTCACCCCGTCGGCGGCCGGCACCTTCGAGGAGGCCGCGCTCCTGCGTCAGTACGCCGAAGGCAGGGGCCTGCATTCGGTCGCGGTCGTGACCTCGGGCTACCACTCGCGCCGCGCCCTGTGGACGCTGCGCCGGGCCTTCGCGGGCAGCGGGGTGGAGGTCGGCGTCGAGCCGGTCGAGCCCGGGGAGCAGTCGCCGCGCGCCGCGGTCTGGTGGCTCTACCCGCTGGGATGGCAACTCGTCGCGGGCGAGTACGTGAAGCTGATCTATTACCGCCTCCGACACTGAGGCGGAAGCACGGAGGCCGCTGGCCGTGTCGAAAGGGGAGTCGCCGTTGAGTTCACAGGTGAGTTCACATTCATTGGAGGTCGGCAAGGGGGAGCGCTTCGAGTTCGGCGCCAACTGGGCGCGCTTCCTCGAACTGCTCGACGAAGACCGCATCGCGCGCGCCGAGCAGTCGCTCAGGGAGATGCTGGAAGTCGAGGGCCTCGCGGGTCGCAGCTTCCTCGATATCGGCTCGGGCAGCGGCCTCTTCAGCCTCGCCGCGCGGCGCCTCGGGGCGAGGGTTCACTCCTTCGACTACGACCCGCAATCGGTCGCCTGCACGCGCGAGCTGCGCCGCCGCTACTTCACTGACGACGAGTCTTGGAGGGTGGAGGAGGGCTCGGCGCTTGACGAAGCCTATGTCCGCTCGCTGGGGCCGTTCGAGGTGGTCTATTCCTGGGGCGTGCTCCACCACACGGGCGACATGTGGCGCGCGCTCGACAACGCTCGGCTCCCGGTCGTGCCGGGCGGCAAGCTCTTCGTGGCCATCTACAACGACACGGGGAGCCAAGCCGCGCGCTGGAAGTGGATCAAGCGCAAGTACAACGAGCTGCCGCGGCCGCTGCAAGCGCCTTTCGCGGCCGCCGTCATCGCGCCGCAGGAGGCGAAGGAGGCGCTGCGCTCGCTCCTGACGGGACGGCCCGGCGACTACGTGAAGGCGTGGACTCGCTACGGCGAGAAGCGCGGGATGAGCCGCTGGCGCGACATCATCGATTGGGTCGGCGGCTACCCCTACGAGGTCGCGCGCCCGGAGGAGATATTCGACTTCTACCGCGCGCGGGGCTTCAACCTGACGCGCCTGAAGGCGGGCGGGGTCGGCCTCGGCTGCAACGAGTTCGTCTTCGTCCGCGACGCCTGACGCCGCGGACGGCTGTGAGTTTGTAATGGCTGGAAGTCTCCGAGTACTGGCCTTGCTCTCCACGCTCGCGTCCGCCGGCGCCTGCCTCTGGCTGTGCACGGGCGCGCCGAGGCGAGTGGTCAACGTGGCGGCCACGCCGGTACAAGCACAAGGTCGGGACGTGCCCGGCGTCAAGTCCGACCGCCGCGTCTACCGGGAGCCTGCTTTGCCTGCGCTGCCCGCGGCCGGCGGCACCTACCGCGACCCGGTCTTCGGGACGGAGGTGATGCGGGTGACGGACGCGTCGGAATGCCCTGCGCCCGGGTGCGGGACTTACTACTCGCACTGGCCGACGTTCAACGCCGACGAGACGCGGATGCTGATTCGGAAGGGGGAGTCGGGCAACGCGCTGGTCAAGGCGTTCGACCCGGTCAACTTCAAGGCCGGCCCCTCCCGCCAACTGCTCACGGAATACCCGCACGGCTTCGCGCTCAGTTGGGAGAGCGCCATCTGGTCGCACACCGACCCCAACCTCATCTACATCTTCTCGAACGACTTCCGCGGCGGCATGCGCCTCTACACCTACGATGTCGGGCGATACTCGTTCAAACTCGTGAAGGACTTCGGCGCGCTCGCCGGCGGGCACGACTTCCTACATCAGATGAATATGTCGGCCGACGACGATGTCTTCTCGTGGAGCGTCATGCGCGAAGGGCGCAACGGCGTCCCCCTCGCCTATCTCGTCTGGCGCCGCTCGGACGACCGCGTGCTCGCGCACACGCCGAACACGATGGACTTCAACGAGGTGCACGTCGATAAGTCGGGGCACTTCCTCAACGTCCCGCTCAACAAGCACCTCCCCGACGGGACGGCCATGCAGTTCGTTGACCTGCGGACGGGGAAGGTGACAGGGATTGTGGACGGTGCGCCGGACTTTCGGCCGGGGCACGGGGACTTGGGGACGAACTGCATCTTCGGGTGGGACAACGACACGGACGGCTTCACCGTCCGGCGCCTCGACGAGCCGCACAACCCGCGCTACGTCTTCTGGCTGCGGACGGGGCCGGGGCCGACGGGGGGCGTGGCCGACTGGACGCAGGACATGCACGCGACGATGCTGGCCGACAACGAGGACTGGGCGACGATTGCGACCTTCTACGACGGGACGATCAACCTGCCG
>JBJMGP010000108.1:0-7398 GCA_045807865.1 Pyrinomonadaceae bacterium | reverse complement strand
ATGCTTCTGACTACGAAAATCTTTCAACTCGTGTCATTGAGCTGAAACGAATGCTTACCGCTCTTCTCCAAAAAGTAAGAGCAGCTAAGTAATGACAACAACTGATTACTGATTACTGATTACTTCTTTATGGATTTTCTTTCGACACTTAATCAACAGCAGCGCGAGGCCGTCGCGGAAACGGACGGGCCGCTGCTCATCCTGGCGGGCGCGGGCTCCGGCAAGACGCGCGTCATTACCTATCGGATCGCATATCTCATCGCGGAGCGCGGTGTTGCCCCGCACAATATTCTCGCAGTCACTTTTACGAACAAGGCCGCGGAAGAGATGCGCGAGCGCGTCAAGCGCCTCCTGAGCGATACACCATTAAGTAGTGCGCCTTTGATCTCGACCTTTCACAGCCTCTGCGTCCGCATCCTGCGCCAGCACATCGAAGCCCTTGGGGCGGGCTACACGCGCTCCTTCACGATCTACGACCAGGACGATTCCGTACGCCTCATCAAGGCCTGCATCAGGGATTTGGGATACGACGATAAGCAGCTCGCGCCGCGCGCCACGCAGGGCGCCATCTCCGGCGCGAAGAACCGGCATGGGGACGACGCCGCCTCTTACGGCGCGCGCGTCGAATACAACGACGAGAAGCGCGCGGCCATCGCCCGCGTCTTCAAGCTCTACGAGGAGCGTCTCGTCAACAACAACGCCGTAGACTTCGACGACCTGCTGATTCTGACCGTCCGCCTCCTGCGCAAGCGCGAGGACGTGCGCGCCCACTACAACGACCGCTTCCGCTACATCCTCGTCGACGAGTACCAGGACACCAACGCCCTCCAGTTCGCCCTCATCAACTACCTCACCCAGAAGCAGCACAACATCTGCGTCGTGGGTGACGATTCGCAGTCAATCTACGGCTGGCGAGGAGCCGACATTTCAAACATCATTAACTTCGAGCAGCACTACCCGGAGGCGCGCACGATCAAGCTCGAACAGAACTACCGCTCGACGCAGACCATCCTCGACGCGGCCGACGCCGTCATCAAGCACAACACCGAGCGCAAGGAGAAGACGCTCTGGACGGCCAACCCGGCCGGCGCGCCGATCCGTTATTACCAGGCGATGGACGCCGAGTCGGAGGCGCGCTTCGCCGCCGCGAAGATCGAGGAGCACCGGCGTCTGGACTCGAAGTCGCGCGCCGCCATCCTCTACCGCACGAACGCGCAGTCGCGTGTTTTTGAAGAGGCTTTGAGACGCGCCGGCCTCGGCTACAACATCGTCGGCGGCTTCTCCTTCTACGAGCGCGCGGAGGTGCGCGACGTGGTCTCCTACCTCAAGCTCGCCCTGAACCCGCACGACTCGGTCGCGCTGCTGCGCGTCGTCAACACGCCGACGCGCGGACTGGGCAAGCAGACGCTCGACGAGTTGGACCGGCGCGCGAAGGACTTCGGCGTCTCGCTGTGGGAGGCCATCGGCATCATCAACGAGCGGCCCGAGGGTTTCAGCCCGCGTGCCGTCGCGGCGCTCAGGAAGTTTCAGACGATCATCGAGGGGCTCGTCACGCGCGCGCAGAAGGAGCCGGCCTCAGAGGTCGTCAAGGCGGCCATCCTCGACACGGGCTACGCCGACGCGCTCAAGGCCGAGAACAGCGAGGAGGCCGAGGGCCGGCTCGAAAACCTGCAAGAGCTGGTCAACGCCGCCGTCGATTACGACCAGGAGGAGGGCGGCGGCCTGCGCGACTTCATCGACGCGGCGGCGCTCGTCTCGGACACGGATCAATACAAGGGCGACGCGCCGGTCACGCTGATGACGATGCACTCGGCGAAGGGTCTGGAGTTCCCCGTCGTCTTCATCGTCGGCATGGAGGACGGGCTCTTCCCGCACTCGCGCGCGGCGGCCGACCAGGCGGAGATGGAGGAGGAGCGCCGCCTCTGTTACGTCGCCATCACGCGCGCCGAGCGCTTCCTCTACGTCTCGCACGCGATGCGCCGGCGGGTCTACGGCGAAGAGATGGCGTCGGAGCCCTCGCAGTTTCTGAACGAGATGCCGCTCGACTCCATCGAAGACCTCTCGCGCGGCGCCTCCTGGCTCTCGTTCGCGCGCAGCTCTTCGGCTTTAGAGTCGCGCCACGCGGCGCGCGTCCTGCGCGGCGAGACGGCGCGGCCCGAGAAGCGCTTTGAGGGCAAGACCTACGACAGCGCGGACTCCATCGCCGAGTTCTTCCGCCAGCGCGGCGACCAGATACGCCGCAACGCCTCCGCGGATACGAGGCGGCAACCGCCGCCCTCCCCACCGGCGGCGCCCCCGCGCCCCGCCAGCGGCGGACGTGCCTCCGCCTCCTCTTCATCATCATCATCTTCCGCCGCCGGCTTCGCCCCCGGCACGCACGTCAGGCACCCGAAGTACGGCCGCGGCCTCGTCCTGCGCCGCGAGGGTGTCGGCGACGGCGCCAAGCTCCTCGTCAGCTTCCCGGGCTTCGGCCAGAAGAAGCTCGTCGAAAAGTACGCGGGACTTGAGAAGGCATAAAAGCAGGATGTTGGGTGCTGGATTCATTCCCTTACCAGCATCCAACACCCGACACCTATTGCAGTTTGCAGTTGAGTGTAATCGAGGGAGTTAACACAGAGACACGGAGACACAGCTTCAAGACTCATTGCTTCAAGCCGTGTCTCCGTGTCTCCGTGTCTCTGTGTTGAAAGCTCACTTCATAGCCACTCGAATGAAAACCGCTCTAACACCCTTCCCCTTCAACCCGGAGTCAAAGATGCCCAGGCCCCTTCCCCTTCTCCCCCTCTTCCTGCTCGCACTCTTCACCATGCACATCCCCGCGGCGCACGCGCAGAGGCCCACGCCGTCAAAGCCCGCACAGGGAGCGCGCGGGCTCAAGCTCAAGCCTTCGGTTCCCGCGCCGGTTAAGAAGGCGCCCGAGGCTCTTGAAGGAACTGGCGAAGGGGCCGGCGAGCAGCCTACGCGGTCGGGCGCGCTGCGGCTCGTCGTGCAGCTCGGCCTCGGCTACTTCGAGTTCGGGTTCGCGGCCTTCTCATCCGACAGCCGCCTCGTCGCGACGGGCACGGTCGGCGGCGATGTCGTTCTCTGGGACGTGGCGACGGGGCGCGAAGTGCGGAGACTCTCGGGCAACGTGGGCGCACCCGGCGCGCAGGACATAGACGGCTGGCTCTGGGGCGCGTTCTCGCCCGACACGCGCCTCTTCGCCACGGCCGCCGGCCCGAACCTGCGTCTCTGGAACGTCGCGACCGGCCGGCTCGTCTGGAAGCGCTCGAACGACGCCAACGGAACCTACGATGCCGAAGGCGACGCCCCGCCCGTCCTCTTCTCGCCGGACGGCAAGCAGATCATCGTCAGGGGTACGACCGACAAGCTCACTTGGGACACAGCCACGGGCCGCCTCGTCGCGCGCGCCCGCTTTAGAAAGGAGCGCGACGGTTACACGATGCCCGTGCCGCGGGCGGCCTACACGTCAGGCAAGCTCTCGGCGCAGGCCGCGAACGGCGAGGTCACGCTCGCGGACAAGCTGACACGCAGGGAGACGCGCCGCATACGCTTCACGGAGGTCGAGGGCGAGGACAAGTCCGCCGACGGGCTGCTCGCGCTCGCGCTCTCGCCGGACGACCGCGTGCTCCTCACCGTCAACCGCGTCGGCGAAGGCGGCCACTCGATACGCCTCTGGGACACGCAGACCGGCGCGGCGCTGCGCGAGCTGACCGGCATCCGTGGTAAGGGCGAGCAGTTTCACTTCGACGCCGCGGGCGGGCTGCTGAGCGTGACCTACACCGGAGGCACCGTGCGCGTCAAAGAGATGTCGAGCGGCAGAGAGACCACCTGGGACGCGGGCGGCGGGCGCGACATCGAACGGCTCGACGTGTCACCCGACGGCCGCTACGTCGTCACGGCGTCGGGGCGCGCGGGCGCGGTCTGGGACGCGCGAACCGGCGCCGAGCTGGCCCGCGTCAAGTCCGAGAGGGACGCCTCGGACGCCGACTTTCACTGGGACTTCGCAGGGTTTACACCCGAAGAGACCGTGACCTTCTTCAAGGACGGCATGCAGGGCGAGACGCTCGACCGCATCGTCCTCAGCACGAAGGACTGGGCGCCGCGCCGGATGCCGAACGGCACGCAGACGATGCCCTACAACGACGAGAGCAGCGGCGCCCCACACAGCTACGCCATGACCCCGGACGCGCGCGCGGCCGCGTGGGAGACCGGCCCGTTCGAGGGCGAGAAGGGAGGCCCGAAGTGGCTCACCGTCTGGAGCGCCGACCCGAAGGTCAAGAACAAGCGGTTTCCGGTTGACGCCGACGAGGCGTACAACGACCCTTCGTACGTCGCGCTCTCGCCCGACGGCCGCAAGGCGCTCGTCGCGACCTCGAACGCGGGCGGCAACCTTTCGCAGACGAGCATCAAGGTCTGGGACGCCGACCAGAAGCGCTCGCTCTACCAGCTCACCGCGCCGGGCTTCCGCGCCTACTCGCTCGCCTGGTCTTCGGACGGCCGCACGCTCGCCACGGGGGCGGAGGACGGCACGACCATCCTCTGGGACGCGTCGAGCGGCAAGCAGTTGCGCCGCCTCGCCGGGCAGCGCGACCTGGTGCACGCGGTCGAGTTCTCGCCCGACAGCCGCTTTCTCCTCACGACCTGCGCCGACGGCTTCACGCGCGTCTTCGACGTAGGCAGCGGCGCCGAGTTGTGCCGCTTCGTGACGTTTGAGAACGGCGACTGGGTCGTCGTCGCGCCCGACGGCCGCTTCGACACGAGCGACCTCGACGAGATACAGGGCGTCCACTGGCTCGCGCCCGAAGACCCTCTGAAGCCTCTGCCGCTCGAAATCTTCATGCGCGACTACTACGAGCCGCGCCTGCTCGCGCGCATCCTCGCGGGTGAGAAATTCGCGCCGGTGCGCGCTCTCGCCGAGGTCAACCGCGCGCAGCCCTCCGTCAACATCACTTCCGTCGAGCAGCAGAAGGGGCGGCCCGAGTTCGCGCGCGTGACGGTCGAGGTCTCCAGACCGGCCGGGACTTCCACGACGGGCGTCTACGACCTGCGCCTCTTCCGCGGCGGCCAGCTCGTCGCCTACGCGCCCGCGGAGGGCGGCGAGGTGAAGACCGACCCCGCGACGGGCAAGGCCCTCGTCACCTTCGACGACGTGCGGCTGCCGCGGCCCCGCGCCGGTGACGAAGGAGAGTTGAAGCACGTCGAGTTCACGGCTTACGCCTTCAACGAAGATAGAGTTAAGAGCCCGACCGCGCGCATGAGCTTCGAGCCGGCGGAGCCTCTGGCGGCGGCGAAGGGGCGCGCTTACGTCGTCTCGGTCGGCGTCAACGCGTACGAGAACGAGGAGTGGGACTTGCGCTTCGCCGCCAACGACGCGCGCCGCTTGCAGGAGGTCGTCGCCGCGCGCGTGCGTGAGGGCGGCGAGTACGAAGAGGTCGTGAGCGTCCCCCTCATCTCCGACTACGCCTCCGACGGCGGGCGCAAAGCCAGCCCGCGCGTCCTCAAAGAGACGGCGGCGACCAAGCGGAACTTCAAGGCCGTGCTCGACCTGCTCGCCGGGCGGAAGGTTGATGAAGCGGTCTTGCAAGGCATCCCGAACGCAGACAAGCTGAGACGTGCGACGCCCGAAGACCTCATCATCGTCTCCTTCTCAAGCCACGGCTACGCGGACGAGCGCGGACGCTTCTACCTCTTCGCGTCGGACGCGGGACGTGCGGGCGAGCTGCACGAAACGTTGAGTCGTGCCATCTCTTCCGACGAGCTGAGCGCGTGGCTGAGGGACGTGGACGCGGGCGAGCTGATTCTGGTCGTGGACGCCTGCCACTCGGCGGCGAGCGTGCAGGGCGAGGGCTTCAAGCCGGGGCCGATGGGGAGCCGCGGCCTCGGGCAGCTCTCCTACGACAAGGGCATGCGGATACTGACCTCGACGCAGGCCGACGACGTTGCGCTGGAGAGCGGCCTCATCGAGCAGGGGCTCCTGACCTACGCGCTCACGCACGACGGGCTCGAAGCGGCGCGCGCCGACTTCAAGCCGAAGGACGCACGCATCACCGTCGCCGAGTGGCTCGCCTACGGCGTCGAGCGCGTGCCCACGCTCTACGCAGAGGTCGAGCGGAAGCTCGCCGAGATGAAGACCGCGGCCAACGCCGGCCGACTCGACGGCGACGGACAGGCGCGGGTCGTCATCTTCCCCGGCGACGGCGCGCGCAACCTCAAGGTCAAGGTCTCCGGCCAACCCACGCGCACGCAGCAGCCCGCCCTCTTCGACTTCGCACGCCGCCGCGACGCCGTGCTCGCAAAGGCCCGGTAGCGGAGAGAAGAATTAACATGGATGGACAGGGTTCACAGGATAAAGATTAAGGATTTGAAATTTTATAGCGGCTTGCGCATGAGTGCGACCGCGGATGAGTCAGTACCGCCTGCGGTAGCGGGCGGGTAGCGCGCACGAGACCCGCCCGCTACCGCAGGCGGTACTGACTTGACGCCCTCCGCACCAGTCGCATCCAAGTGCAAATCGCTATAAATCCTTATCCTGTGAACCCTGTCCATCCATGTTTGAATCTCGTGGTGGTAAGATTCGCCCGAGCGGGGGCGAAGGACGATGACGAACGAGGAGCTTGCGCGCAGGTTCGAGCGACTGGCGCTGTTGATGGAGATTCGCGGCGACGACAAGTTCCGCGTGCGCTCGTACCGGAACGCGGCCGAGACGCTTGAGACTTGGCCGAGTTCCGTGGAACGGATCGCGCGCGAGGAGGGCTTGAAGGGCTTGCAGACGCTGCCCGGCGTGGGCAAGGCCATCAGCGGCAAGATCGTCGAGCTGTTGGAGCGCGGCACCTTCGACGCGTGGGAGCGCTTGAAGGAGGAGACGCCCGAGACGGTGCTCGACCTGCTCGAAGTCGAAGGCGTCGGGGTGAAGACGGCGGCGGCGCTCTACCAGCAGTTCAAAATCTCCTCGCTTGAAGACCTCTCGAAGTTCGTCGAAGGCGGCGGGCTCGACCTCCTGGACGGCGTCGGCGAGAAGACGGCCGAGCGCATCGCCCGCAGCGCCCGCGCCCTCGCGGGGAGGCAGTAGGCAGTAGTCATATCGCATTCCATCTCCCACGTCGCCATCAGAATCGCGGCGGGACGAATCGAGTTTGCGGTGAGACGAATTCGTTTCGTGGCAATGCGAGTCCGTCTCGTCGCAAAACGAATTGAGTTTGCGGTGAAACGAACTCTTCTTGCGACGAGAAGAATTCGTTTCATGACAAACCGGATTCGTTCTGTGACGAGTAGAACTCTTCTTGCGCCGGGAAGAACTCTTTTTGTGACGAGTAGAGTTCGTTTTGCGGCGGGAAGAACTCTTCTTGCGACGGGAAGAGTTCTTTTTGCGACGAGTAGAGTTCTACTCGTCGCAGT
>JBJMGP010000107.1:0-8512 GCA_045807865.1 Pyrinomonadaceae bacterium | reverse complement strand
CCGCGGCGACGTTCTTTTCAACCTGCACCCGGCCTTGAAAGGCCGGGCTAAACTCAGACTGCCGCTCACGCGGCGTATGCCTGCTGCTCACTTCCTATCGTTCACTGCTTTCTGCTTGCCGCCCGTGCCCCTTTTGTTGTATCAAACAGAGCACACCTCTTTGATTCCGCAGACAGTTCTCCTCCGGAGGAATGATGGCAGACGAGCACGACGTGAAGACTTCCACGCAGCGGGAGTCGCCGCCCGACCCGAGCCGGCGGCGCTTCCTCAAGGGCGTCGGCATCGCGGGCGCGGGCGCGGCGCTCGCCGACCACCTCGCGCAGACGGCCGAAGCGGAGACCAAGGCCGCCAGGGATGAGGCCGCGAAGCTCCCGACCGCCGGGACGCTCAGCCTGACGCTCGACGTGAACGGCCGCCGGCGCCCCGTCTCGGTCGAGCCCCGCACGACGCTTTTGAACGCCCTGCGCAACCACCTCGAACCGGCGGTCACCGGCCCCAAGCTCGTCTGCGACGTGGGCACCTGCGGCGCGTGCACCGTGCTGCTCGACGGCAGGCCGGTCTACTCCTGCCTCGTGCTCGCGGCCGACGCCGCGGGGAGGAAGGTGACGACGGTCGAAGGCTTAGGCACGCCCGAGCGCCCGAACGCCGTGCAGGCGGCCTTCGTCGAGCAGGACGCTCTGATGTGCGGCTTCTGCACGCCCGGCTTCGTCACGACCATCTCGGCCTACCTGAAGCAGAATCCCAACCCGTCGATGGCCGAGGTGCGCGAAGCCTGCAAGGGCAACTTCTGCCGCTGCGGCACCTACCCACGCGTCTTCGAGGCCGCGCTCGCGGCGGCGAAGGCGAAGGCGGGCACCGAAGGATAGGCTGACAGCTTGAGCGAACGGAGTGAGCGATGCAGCAACAGCAGGCGCCGGCGAAGAAGAAGAAGAAGATTAAAGTCCCGCGGGTCGTCAACGGCGTGGACACGCTCGTCGAGATAGAGGTAGACGACGACGGCAGTGTAGCGTGGGGGCCGAACGACAAGCACGCGCTGCTCAACCGGCGCCTAACGCGCGTGGACGGCCACGTCAAGGTGAGCGGCGCGGCCGAGTACACGCACGACAAGCGCCTGCCCGGGATGCTCTACGGCCGCGTGCTGCGCTCGCCGCACGCGCACGCGCGTGTGCTCGGCGTGGACGCCTCGGCCGCCCGCCGCATCCCCGGCGTGAAGGCCGTCGTCGGCGCGACCGACGAGGAGGTCGTCGAGGGCAGCAACCGCGCGGCGGAGGAGGCCGAGAAGAAGAACCGCACGGACGTGGGCGAGGCGAAGCCCGCGAAGCGCGAGACAATCGTGCTCTTCGCCGGCCAGCCCGTCGCCGCGGTCGCGGCGACGACGCCCGAGATCGCGGAGGACGCCCTGCGCGCCATCCGCGTCGAGTACGAAGTGCTCCCGCACGTCGTCCGCGCCGAGGACTCTCTGAAGGAGGGCGCGCCGAAGGTCTTCGCCGACCCGAAAGAGGTGAACGTCGAGCCGCGTGACAAGCGCGGCGACCCCTTGAAGGTGGCCGAGGCGTTCAAGGAGTGCGACGCCGTCATCGAGGCCGAGTACCGCACGCCCATCCTCCACCATTCGAGTCTGGAGACGCACGGCAACGTCGTCGATTACCGCGGAGGCACAGAGGCCACGGTCTACGCCTCGACGCAGGGGACGTTCACCATCCCGGGCGACGCGGCGCAGGAGCTGGGTCTGAAGGAGAGCGCCGTCCGCGCGGTCGTCGAGCACATGGGCGGCGGCTTCGGCTCGAAGTTCGGCATCGGCGTCGAGGGGATGCTGGCGTGCCAGCTCTCGAAGCAGGCCAAGGCCCCCGTCCACCTGATGCTGACGCGCAAGGACGAGTTCCTGCTCGCCGGCAACCGCTCGGGCTCGTGGCAGAAGTTCAAGGCGGGGGCGAAGCGCGACGGGACGCTCGTCGCGCTGCACGCGACGCAGTACCGTCTCGGCGGCGTGGGCGACGGCTCGCAGGCCGGGCAGCCCTACATCTACTCGGCCGCCAACGCCTACCGCGAGGGTTACAGCATCCACACGCACGAGGACGCCTCGCGCGCGATGCGCGCGCCGGGTCACCCGCAGGCGAGCTTCGCCATCGAGTCTTTGATGGACGAGCTGGCCTACAAGCTCGGGATGGACCCGGTCGAGTTCCGCAAGAAGAACTTGAAGGACGCCGTCTATCACCGTCAGCTCGACCGCGGCGCGCGCGAGATCGGTTGGGAGCGCAGGAACCGGACGCCGGGCGCCGGCGCCGGCCCGCTCAGGCACGGGATGGGCTGCGGCATCGGCACCTGGGGCGGCGGCGGCAACGACGAGTGCAAGGTCGACGTGACCGTGGCGCGCGACGGGTCGGTCACGGTCGCCGTCGGCACGCAGGACCTGGGCACCGGGACACGCACGTACACGCGCGCCATCGTCGCGGAGGAGTTCGGTTTGGGCATGCAGGACGTGGCCGAGCGCATCGGAGACTCCCGCCTCGGCTCGGCCAACTCCTCGGGCGGCTCGACGACCGCCGCCTCGCTCGCGCCCTCTGTGAAGGACGCGGCCGTCAAGGCGCGGCTCGCCGTGGCCGAGAGGCTCGCGCCGGTACTCGGCGGCGCGAAGCCCGAGGAGATCAGTTTCAACAACGGCAGTGTGAGCGGCGGCGGGAAGAGTCTGAACTGGAAGCAGGCGTGCGCGGCGTTGCCCGCGGCGGGCGTCACGGGGCACGGCGTGTGGGTATCGAGTCTGGCGGACAGGGGCGTGCACGGCGTCTGCTTCGCGGAGGTCGAGGTGGACGTGGAGACGGGGCACGTGCGCCCCATCAAGATGGTTCACGTGCAGGACATCGGGCTCCCGCTCAACCGGCTCGCGGTCGAGAGCCAGATGAACGGCGGGATGATTCAGTCGCTCGGCATGGCCCTGTGGGAGGGGCGCGTGATGGACGCGAAGCTCGGGCTCCAGCTCAACCCGGGCTTCGGCGACTACAAGCTGCCCGGCGCGCTGGAGATGCCCGAACTCGTCCCCCTCATCGACGACGAGGACAAGCGCGAGGCCGTCATCGGCGTCGGCGAGCCTTCGATCATCCCCGCGGTGGGCGCCGTCGCCAACGCCGTCGCCAACGCCTGCGGCGTGCGCGTGAGGGAACTGCCCATCACGCCGGACAAGATTCTGTCGGGCCTCATGCAGGAGAGGAGGGGCGCGTGAAAGCTTTCGAGTGGGTGAGTCCCGCGAGCGTCGAGGAGGCCGTGAGTCTGCTCAAGTCCGCGCCGGCCTCTAAAGACATGGACGAGGCGGCGCGCCCGCTCGCGGGCGGGCAAGACCTTCTGACGACGATGAAGGACTACCTGACGCGGCCCGTGCGCGTCGTCAACCTGAAGACAGTCCGCGGGCTGGACAAGGTTGAAGGGGACGGCCGGAAGGGCTTGCGCGTCGGCGCGCTCGTCACGCTCGCTCAACTTGAAGAGCACGCGGTCGTGCGGCGTGACTTCCCCGGACTCGCCGAGGCGGCGCACTCGGTCGCGACGCAGCAGATACGCAACCTCGGCACCGTCGGCGGGAACCTCTGCCAAAGGCCGCGCTGCTGGTACTACCGGCTCGAAGAGGCGGTCTGCATCAAGAAGGGCGGCTCCGAGTGCTTCGCCGCGACGGGCGAGAACAAGTACAACGCCATCCTCGGCGGCGGGCCTTCGTGGATAGTGCATCCGTCCGATTTGGCGCCGATGCTCGTCGCGCTCGGCGCGAGCGTGAGCGTCGTGGGCGCGGACGGGCGGCGCACGATCCCGCTGGAAAAGTTCTTCACGCTCCCCGGCGAGGGGAGCATCCGCCGCGAGAACGTTCTGAAGAACGAAGAGATCATCACGGAGGTCTTTGTCCCGGCCTCGCCCTTCGCGGCGCGCTCGACCTACCTGAAGTTCAAGGAGCGCGAGTCGCTCGACTTCGCGCTCTCGTCCGTCGCGGCGGCCGTCGAACTTGGCGCGGACAAGCGCGTCCGGCAGGCGCGCATCGTGCTGGGCGGCGTCGCGCCCGTGCCGTGGCGCGTGCCGAAGGCGGAGGAGTTTTTAAAAGGGAAGGCGCTCGACGCAGAGTCGCTCGCGGGCGCGGCGCGGCTCGCGCTCGAAGGGGCGGAGCCCCTTTCGAAGAACGCCTACAAGGTGCCGCTGACGCAGACGCTCGTCCGCCGCGCGCTGGCGAAGGCGGGCGGCGTGTCGGTTTAAGATTCGGGAAGGGGAGAGTCAATGTCCGAAGAGGCGAGGGAAGAGACGTTGGCGGCCGCGGCCGAGAGCCCTTTCTGCGGCTCGCTGCGCTCGAAGAAGTTCTTCATGCGCGACGGGCTGGCGACGGAGGCCGCGCACTACCTCGACGCCAGCAACCACTGCTGGTGTCGCCTGACGCACCTCGCCGTCGGCCCGGACGGCGGCCGCGCCAACCCCGCGCGCTGCGTCCCGGGGCGAGAGTGCTACGTCTCTGCGCTGGGCGATTGAAAGGACGCACGCGGGGCGCTAAGCTGGCAGGCGTGAGAGGTTGAGGAGGTACTTTGATGAGAAAGTTTCTGATTCCGTCGGTCGTCGGGCTGGCGCTCTTGTTAACGTGCGGGGCGGCCTTGAAGTCTTCGCGGGCTGAAGGCGACGGCGTGAAGGGGCTCTACGTCGAGGCGCGGACGGCGAGCGTCTTCGCGGGCGCGTGCCATTACAACGGCGAGCTGACGACCGCCGGGCGCGAGGCCGTGCTGGCCTGGAGCGTCAAGGAGGGGAACTGGGGCGGCGTCTCGCTCGCGGGCGTGCGCGCCGTGGCCGTCGTCGGGTCGGAAGCGAACCTGACCGACTCGGCGGCGGCGCGCCACTCGGAGTTGATCGTGGACAGCAACGCGAGCGCGGCGCAGGCGGCGGCGATGACGAGGGCCGTCGAGAGTGCTTACGGCGCGGTGCTCGGCCGCGTCTTGGAGGTGCGGCGTGCGCCCGTCGGCTTCAGCGCGGAGGGGAACTCTTTTAAGGTCGTCGCGCCGAACGTGGCGGCGCTTGAAGTGGAGGCGATGCCGGACGACCTCTGCTGCCGCATGCCGCAGTTGGTCTGGTACGCGCCGCTCGTGCCTGTGGAGAGGCGCAAGGTCGGCTACACGCGCACGGCCTCCTACGCCGGCGGCGCTGCCGGCGAAGCGTGGCAGCGTACGGGCGAGAACGGCGCCTTCTACGGCACCTTCTCCTTCTGAGCCCACCCGTGCCGGACTGTAAATAAGACCCGTGGAGATAGGGACACGGCTTGAGGTCTGACGACTTCAAAGCCATGCCTCTGTCTCTACGGGTCGAATAATTTCAAGTCCATCGTGCGGCGGTCGTTTATGGGCGGATAAGTATTTTCAATTTCACAACCGCCCGCGGTCTGTTTAGAGTATTCGCGAAAATCGTTAACGGGATTTCCAGATCAGCGGATTTCCCCCAAGACTCAGGAGTTGAAGATGATGGAGACTAATACGACAGAACTGACGGGCGTCATCGCCCAACGCGCCTACGAGCTGTACCAGCTCCGCGGCGGCAACCCCGGCGGCGAGTTCGAAGACTGGCTGGAGGCCGAGAGGCAAGTCCTCTCCACCTTCGCCGACGGCGCCGCGCCCACCGCGGCCGGAGACCCGCCCGCCCCCAAGCCCGCCCGCAAGCGCGCGGCCAAGACCCCCGCGGCCACCGCGACCACCCCGAGGAAGAGAACGACGAAGAAGAAGGAAGACTGAGTGAGAGCTTAACTATGGAGACAGAAGTAAAGGGGGCATCTCAATGATGCCCCCTTTACTTTCCCCACCCCGCAGGGAGCAATCGCGGCAGGTAAGGCGGCATGATCTTCAGGTAGAATGCGGGACTGAGGAAATGGTTCAGCCCCGCCGCCCCGATGAGGAAATCTCTACTGATACTCTGCTGGTTGATCGCCGCGCCCGGCGCGCTGCTCGCACTCCTGATTATCCTGCCCGCCCCGTCATATTACCTGTGGAAGGTAGCGGTCGGCGTCAGCGAGTGGAGCGTCTGGCTACTTCTGGCCGGGCTCACAAGCCTGTCGTGCGGCGCGTGTACCCTCCGGTCAGGGCGCAGGAGCGCATCGGCGTGGATCGGCATCACGCTCAGTCTGGTGACGGTCGTTTGTGCGGGCGTGCCTGTCGTCGGAGCGTACCGGATCGCCGCGCAGAGGGGCGTGAGCCTTTCATGGAGACGGTATTTTTTAGGGGCGGGGGAAGCGGCCGCGCTCGCCCTGATCGACGTACAGCGCGACGTAGAGTTCGCGTCGCCGGGCGGAGACCCGTTACGGCTGGACGTGTATCAACCTCCTTACCCGACACCGCGCGAGCCGCAGACGGGCGGCGCAACCCGGCCGTTGTCGCCGGCCGTGATCGTGATCCACGGGGGGGCGTGGAGCGGCGGAGAGAAGAGCGACTTCGAGAGTTATGACCGCTGGCTGGCGACGGGCGGGCGGGTGGTCTTCGACGTGGAGTACAGGCTGGCGAACGACGCGCGACGTTTTCCGGCGCAGCTCGCGGACATCAAATGTGCTATCGGGTGGGTCGGGAACCACGCCGCGCAATACCATGTTGACCCCGGACGGCTCGCCCTGCTGGGCCGCTCCGCCGGTGGACAACTGGCGCTGCTCGCCGCCTACACGGCGACCGACCCGACCCCCGGACCCGGTTCGTGCGAGGCTCAGGAGACGCGCGTGCGCGCCGTCATCTCCTTCTACGGCCCGACTGACCTGGCCTGGGACTACACCCATCCGGGCCGCCCGGACGTGATTGATACCCCGCGCGTGCTTGAGAATTATCTCGGCGGGTCGCCCGCCGCCGCGTCGCAAGCCTACACGGCAGCCTCTCCCGCCGAACGCGTCAGCGCGCAAGCGCCGCCGACATTGTTCCTCCACGGCGGGCACGACCAAATCGTCCTGGCCGAGAACGTCGAGCGCATCATGCCGAAGTTAGCGGCCGCGGGCGTGACGTTCACTTACGTCTATCTTCCGTGGGCCAATCACGGCTTCGACTACAATTTCAACGGCTGGAGTTCCCAGATCGCGCAGGCCGAGATAGATAAATTTCTGGACGGCCACCTGTAATTCGGGCTTACCGTTCGGAATGCTTCAATGAATCTTAGTCGGCGTTGCACTTCAAAGTTGATGTCAGGGCTTTCTCCGGAGAGCGCAGTCCGTTGACCGACCTCATTCGTACCTGAGCGCGGTCAGGGGCTCGACTTTAGTAGCCCGGCGTGCCGGGAGGTAACAGGCCAGGAGCGCGACGACCGAGAGAATTAAAGAGACCGCGACCAACGTCAAAGGGTCCCTGCCCGTCACGCCGAACAGCAGACTCGAAATCAGTTGCGTCAGGAAGAACGACCCCGCTAAGCCGAGCAGGATGCCGGTTAAGGCCAGGGTCATCCCTTGCCTGATGACGGCCCGCAGAATGTCACCCCCTTGCGCGCCGAGGGCCATGCGGATGCCTATCTCGTGCGTGCGTTGTGCGACCGAGTAAGACATCACCCCGTAAAGCCCGACCGCGGCGAGTGCCATCGCGACGCCGGCAAAGATGCCGAGCAGGATCGTAGTCAGGCGTGGCTGCGCGACGATGTCGGAGATGTTCTGCTCCATCGTCTGCATGTTGGTCACGGGCTGGTCCCGATCCACAGAAAGGACTTGGGCGCGGACCTCGCCCGCTAACCCTGGCGGGGCTTCCGTCGTGCGGACGACGAGGTTCATGCTCGTCCAGGGCCTCTGCGCGAACGGCGTGTAGACCTCGGCGGCCGACTCCGCGCTCGGGCCGGCGTTCTTCACGTCGCCGACGACGCCCACGATCACGCTCGGGCCGGGCATCCTCCCGACCGTGATTCGCTTGCCCAGGGGGTCGGCTCCCTGAAAGAAAGTGTCGGCCAACCCCCGGCTGATGACCGCGACGGTCTGAGAATTCTCCCCGTCGCGCTCGTCGAACAGCCGGCCTTTCAAGAGCGGGATGCCCATCGTTTGAAAATAACCGGCGCTGACAGAGTTCCAGGCCGCGAGCGGTCGCTCGCCGAACGCCAGTGGCGGAGCGCCCTCGACCAAGAAGGGCGCGCGCACGCCGCCGGCGGGGGGCAGGTTGACGTTCATCCCGGCGGACTTCACGCCGGGCAGTGATTCGATGCGCTGTAAGACCTGCGAGTAAAAGTTCACCTTCTGAGGGGTTTCGGGGTATTTGGCTTGCGGCAGGGAGATGTTGAGCGTCAGGAGATTACGCGTGTCGAAACCCAGGTTGACGCGTTGCAGACGCGCGAAGCTCTGAATCATCAGCGCCGCCCCCGTCACCAGCACAAGCGAGAGGGCGACCTCGGAGACGATCAGGGCGCTCCGCACGCGATTCCCCCCGACGCCCCCGGACGTCCCCGCGGCCGAGAGGACCGGCTGGCGGGTGCCGCCGGGCGACGCGGGCGCACTTGCCGACGCGATCGGAGCCGCGCTCTCGGTTGGTGCCAGCGCCCGCGAGGCGATGGCTACGCGGGCCCGCAT
>JBJMGP010000106.1:0-20931 GCA_045807865.1 Pyrinomonadaceae bacterium | reverse complement strand
TCCAATGAAATATCCTTCCCATCTTTCCCCTCCTCTTCTCAACTGATTGAAGAAATGTCGGACAATGCCTCGGGCCATGCTGGGGCAAGTCAGGCACAACGAAACAATGGCGCAAAGAATAAGTTCCTGTGCGCGGCCCGGGACGCGAGCTACCGCCCGTCACCATCAAGGTTGCCGCGGCCGTCGGTGACGGCGTAGACGTGTCCGTAGACGCTGGTAAGGTCCAAATCGCCGGCGTGACTTCACTGGTGCTTGACTTCGTTGATCTGCTCCTGCGATAGCAAGAACCGCGAACAGTGATGAGAGCAGTGCCGCAACGCCCGACGCGGGCCGCAGATTTTATACCTCATCACCTCGACCCTAGTCGCCGGCCGGCGGCTTCCGAATTGATGCCCCTGGGTTGGTGGAGAACTCCTTTTCGAACGCCACCTTTGTCAACCCGACGTGCCCGCCCGAGTTATTATCGACGAATTGAATCTTGTCTGAGAACTGGGCGAGGAATGCTTTGAACGTCGGGAAGCCGAAATTCTCTTCATCGAACGTGGCATCCATGCGCAGCATGAGGCTCTTGAGTTGGGAGTTGGGTACCTTGTTCTCACCTCTCTGAGAGATCAGGCGTTTTAACGCGCTCATCAACAGCCTCTCCGCGTCCTCCGACTTACCCGCGGCGGGCACGACGGCCGCGTCGCCCGTCTGGCCCACCTTCCTGAGCAGGGTCTGGTAGTACTTAAATTCGTTACAACACTTCTCCCAGAATTCGTTGGTGGACTCGCGGACCCCGACTCCGATGATGATGCGGCCCGACTGCTTCACCTTTTGCGCGACGCTGATGTAGTCGCTGTCGCTGCCGACGATGACGGCGTGGGTGACGTGGGAGTAGTGGTTGATGTCCTCCACCACGTCCAGGGCTAGACGGATGTCGGCCCCGTTCTTCATGTTCCTCCCGCGCGAATAGAGCTGGATCAGGTCCACGCCTGCCTCGTTGAGGCCGTCCCTGTACCTGGAGAAGAATTGCCAGTTCGCGTAGGCCCTATTGATGGCCACGTTGCCAATCGTCGCGACGAACTCCATCACGGCCTTTATATCTACGAGCGCGTCCTGGACGACGAAGCGAGTCTTGGGATCTTGATAACTGTTTGCCCCGTGAGCCAGATCAAATAGAGAGGCGTGGATGTTTTCAAAATCCCAGTAAACGGCCACCACATTGCCGGCGGAATCATGTTTCATGGATGAGCTCCTTAACGCCCGTACGAGGTTCTCTTGTTGGAGGCATGGCCTCCTCAGCTCACACTGCTGACACAAGTGGGCAATGCGCGAAACATCCCGGCCGTTTTACCGGATATTTTCTCGACAGAATTCAATCGCCGCCCCGGCCCCGGCCAACCCGAGTCGGTGCGCCTGCTTGAAGCATTGATGCAGACATCACACGCCGCCCTGCCGGATTGAGATAGATGAGAGCCGCCGTGTCGTCGGTCGGGTGCATGCCTCTGTCATGCGGCGGCCAGGGGTGCGGCATCAATCCCCCACTTTACCTTGTCCGACACGACTACCGTTCCCGCAAGAATATCCCCGAGCCGCTGCTTCCGATCCGTCGAGATGACGAACAGGCCGGCAGGAAGGCCGCCAAGTAACAGCGGGTTAACCTCGACGACACGCAGGCCTCCTCTGATAAGGGCGGCCCTCCAATCGCACCTCCCACCGTCGAGTTTCCGCACGATCAACCCCTGGAAGTATTTCCCCAACGTTCGTGACCATAACGCCTCAAGAACAACGAAATAAGCCAGGTAGGTCAGAAAGAAAAAGGCGGCTTTAATAATCGGTAGTCTTTCCGGGACGAGGGCCACAACAAACAACATCAATGCCGCGGCTATAAAGTGATCGAGGAAGACCGCGATGAGGCGCGACTTAGATGCATCACCTACGACCATAACGAGATTCTCCAATGAACAGATTGAAGCCGCATAACGCGATGCAACGCCTCCGCCCCTTCCACACGGCCGAGCGGACACTCGAAGGCGTCGAGGCACTTCACATGTCGGGCAAGGGGCAGGTTAAGAGAAGAGACGGCAGGGACGCAATAGGGCAGGCGCAGTTCTGCGAGAGCTCGTGCGGAGTGGCGGCATAGACGAGAGGCGCACCCCCCTCGGTGCGCCTCGGATCAGTTCTCGCAACACAACCCGGCCGGCGATGGCTCCAAGCCCCGCCGGTCGCGCTAAGCCTGCCTGATGGCGATGACCGGGCTCACACGGCTCGCGCGGCGTGCCGGGATGAGGCTGGCCGCGAGCATCACCAGCACGAACACCGCCGAGACGGCCGCGTACGTGCTCAGGTCGAACCCGGAGACCTCGAAGAGGAGGCTTGAGAGGCTCCGCCCCGCCGCGTAAGCCAGCGCCAGACCCGCCGTCAGGCCGACGAAGACGAGCAGCGCCCCCTGCGCCAGAATCATCCTGATGATGTCACGGGGCCGCGCGCCGAGCGCCATGCGGATGCCGATCTCGTGCTTGCGCTGCAAGACCGATGTCGCCATCACGCCGTAGAGCCCGACGATGGTCAGCAGCAGCGCGGCCGCCGCGAAGACGCTCAGCAGGACGACGTTGAAGCGCGGCTCCTTGAGCACTTCGTCCACGACCTGTCGCATGCTCCTGATGTTGTAGACGGGCTGGCTCCGGTCGACCGCCAGCACGGCGTTGCGGAAGGAGGGCGCGGAGTCGCGTGCCGCGGGGTCGAGCTTGGCGACCACCGTCATGTTGTGCCAGGGGCTCTGGAAGTATGGGAAGTAAATCTCCGGCTTCGGGTCGGCCGAGATGGTCGAGTGGCGCATGTCCCCCACGACGCCGACGATCTCCAGCCACTCCTGCTCCGATTCGTCGCCGACCCCGATGCGACGGCCCACCGGCTCCTCACCCGGCCAGAAGCGCTTGGCGGCCGCCTGGTTGATGAGGGCGAGCCCGGCCTGTCGGCCCGCGTCGCGCTCGTCGAAGAAGCGCCCGCTGATGAGCGGGACGCCCATCACGCGGAAGTAGTCGGGCGTGACGATGCGCCGGTCGGCGACGGGCTGCTCGCCGGGCTGCGCCGGGCGCCCCTCGATGGCGAACTCGCCGCTCACGCCCGTCCCGCTCACGGGCAGTTTGCTCGTGGCCCCGACCGCTTTCACGCCGGGCAACGCCTTGATCCGCTGTAAGGTCTGGTCGTAGAAGCCCGTGACCTGTTCGGGCTTGCTGTAGACGGTGCGCGGCAACGAGACCTGCATCGTCAGGACGTTCTCGGCGTTGAAGCCGAGATCGACGTTCTGGAGGCGGTAAAAACTCTTGAGCATCAGCCCGGCACAGTTCAGCAGGGCGAAGCTCAGAGTGATCTGCGCCACCACGAAGGCGTTGCGGAGGCGGTGGCGGCCCCGCCCGGCCGTCGAGCCGCGCTCGCCCTCCTTCAAAACACCCGTCAGCTCGGCCCTGCCCAACTGGAGGGCCGGCACCAGTCCGAAGCCGACGCCGGTCAGCAACGAGAGCAGGAGCGCGATGGCCACCACCCTGCCGTCGAGCGAGACGCGGTTCAGCAGGGAGGAGTTGAAGGGACTGATGGCGAGCAGGGCCTCGGTCGCCCAGCCGGCCAGCACCAGTCCGATGACGCCGCCGATGACCGAGAGCGTGGTGCTCTCGGTCAGTAGTTGTTGAGCGATGCGTCGCCGGCTGGCCCCGAGCGCCACGCGGATGCTCATCTCCCTGGCGCGCGTGAGGGCGCGCGACAGCATCAGGTTCGCCACGTTCGAGCAGGCGATGAGGAGGACGAGAAAGACCGCGCCGAGCAGGGCGTAGAGCGCCGGCTTCACATCGCCCACCACATACTCATGGAGCGGGAGGAGGCGGACGCCGTATCCTTCGTTTGTCTCGGGGTACTGTGTCGCGAGCCGGCCCGCCACGAGTCGCGCGTCGCCCTCGGCCCGTTCGACGCCGACGCCCGGCTTCAGCCGGCCGACCACGCCGAGGTAGCGCACGTTGCGTAACTGGGCGACATCCTCTTCGAGGACGATGGGCGGCTCGGGGACGGCGCGCCGCGGAGAGAGCCAGAGGTCGGTGCGTTCCGGGAAGCTGAAGTCGGCGGGCATGACGCCGACGACCTCGAACGTCTCGTTGTTGAGCGTGAGGGTGGTGCCGACGGCGGCCGGGTTGCCGCCGAATTGCCGACGCCAGAAGCCCTCGCTCAGCACGGCCAGCCGGGCGCCCCCGCGCTCGCCGTCCTCGGGGGTGAAGGTGCGGCCGCGCAAGGGAGGCATGGCGAGCACGCGGAAGAAACTCGGCGAGACGATGGCCGCCTCGACGCGCACGGCGTCGCCCGCCGAGGTCAGGTTCAGGCTCTGCCCGTTGTAGGCCGCCATCTCCTCGAACGTCTGCGTCTGCGCCTTCAAGTCGAGGAAGTCGGCGGGCGAAAAGGGCGCGCTGTCCGCTTTGGGCTGCGTGCCGCGGACGGCCACCAGCCGTTCGGGGTCGCGGTAGGGCAGCGGGCGGAGCAGCACCGCGTTCACGACGCTGAAGATCGTGACCGTGGCGCAGATGCTGAGGGCGAGGACGGAGACCGTGGCGAGCGTGAAGACCGGATTCTTGCGGAGCAGCCGGAGCCCGTAGCGTATGTCCTGCAACAGAAACTTCACCAGTAAAACCCCCTTTGAAGTGTGCCCGCCGCTGCGTCCCCACGGCTAGTCGGCCCCGGCCGCATCCCGGCGGCTTCTCCCGGCGGGCTTCCGAATGGCGAGCGAAAGGTAACGGTCTCCCTCCCGGAACATCAGCCCGCGTTCGACAAACTGGTCGAGCATGATCTGCGTCCGCTCTCCGGCCGGCGCGTCCTCGAACTGCTCGCGCAGCATCTGCTGGATGGCGCCGAACGAGCGGATCTCGTCGCAGTAGAGGTAGACCTGAGACTGCTTCTCGTTCAGGTTGAGGAGCCTGACCTTGACCTCGGCGCCGGGGCGCAACGGGCGGTTGTCGTGCAGCGTCAGGAAGCCGGGCCCCTTCTCATAATAGAAGAAAATCTTCCCGTCCTGCCAGTGCCGACCCCACTCCTCGTAGGCCTCGACCGAGGGGCGCATGTACTGCTGCGGGTCGTCCTGCTGCCCCTCCAGGGTGCCGTGGAAGTAGTACGCGATCTTTTCGTAATCGATGAGGTGCTCCGGGTAGATCATCCGGTAGAGGGGGAAGGGCGTGAGCGAGAGCTTGAACTTCTCCTTCTCGAAGTGGTACGGGCTGAAGCGCTCGAAGATCACCGGGGTGATGCCGGCCGGCGGCCGGAGGTGGAACAGCAGGCGGAGGAGCCGCGGCAACTCCTGATAATGGCTCGCGTCCTCGCCGGGGAAGCCGTAGAGGATGTTCCACGCCGGGTCGATGCCGAACTCCAGGCACCACTTGAGCAGCTGCACGTTCTGGATGCCGGTGCAGCCTTTGCGCATCAGCCGCAGCAGCTCGGAGTTGAAACTCTCGATGCCGGGCTGAATCTTGGTGATGCCCGAGTGCGCCAGCTTGCGCACCTGCTCGCGGGTGAGGTTGGCCTTGACCTCGTAGAAGAGCGAGAGGTCGAGGTCGGCCTCGGCGAGGCGCGGCAGCAGCTGCTTGAAGTAGCCCATGTCGAGGATGTTGTCCACGGCCGTCAGGGTGAGGCAGCGGTACTGGCCGGCGATCTGCATGATCTCGTCGTAGACGCGCGCGGGCGTCTTCCGCCGGAAGGCCATCGTCTGCCCGTTCAGGCCGCAGAAGGTGCAGTGCTGTTTCGCGCCCCACCAGCAGCCCCGCGACGACTCGAAGGAGAGCTTGATGCGGAGCTGCTTGTTGATGCCGGCGCGCTCGGCCTCGCGCATGAAGTCGGTGTAGTCGGGCGTCGGCGACTGGTCGAGGTCTTTGAGCGCGGCGGACTCGGAGTAGCCCGGCAGCACGCGCCCGCCGTCGCGCACGGAGACGCCCGGCACCCGCTCCGCGTACCGCCCCGCGTAGATGTTTTTGAGCAGGCGCGGGAAGCTCTCCTCCGCCTCGCCGTGGACGACGTAGTCAACCCAGTCGAACGCCTTGATGACCTCGAAGCCCATCTCGGAATCGACGTTGGCGCCGCCGAAGACGATCTTCGTCTCGGGGTGGCGCTCCTTGATGCGCCGCGCCAGCAGCAGGGAGGCGATGGTCTGCGCGAAGGTCGCGGAGAAGCCGACGACCCTGTACTTCGACCAGTCCACGCTCTCCATGCAGTCGTCGATGAAGCGCGGGATCAGTTCCTCGGCGAGCCGGCGGGAGAGCTCTTCCGAGCCGCGCGTAATGTCCTTCAGCCGCTCCGCCATCTTGCTCCCCAGCTCGGTTGAGCGCAGGTCGTCCCAAGTGTTCTTCATCAGCCCGAGCCCCCGCGGGCCGAACAGCGCGCTGGAGAAGTACCACTCGGGGAAGAAGGCGGAGCTGTCGGAGATGCTCTCGTAGAGTTCGACGCCCAGCATCTCCGCGAACCGGATGTTGAGATAATGCACGTCCGTCTCGACGCCCAGCCGGCGCGCGCACTGCTTGATGATGCCGACGGCGATGGAGCCGCGGGCGGCCGAGCCCCAGGGCATGTAGACGAGCGCCACGGGGTCGCTGCCCGGCGCGGGCATCTCGGCCAGGAGGCCCGCCGCGCCCGCCCGCTGCGAGATGTTGATGAGCGGTTGCATGTTCTTCCTTACTCCTCAGGGGGGTTGCGCGGGTGGCGCCTCGGGCTCAGGCCGGGAGCACCTGTTCGTTCACGTCCACGTAGACGCCGCCGCGGCGGAACTGCGTGTCGAACAGCCTGCGGTAGACCCCGTTCTGCTCGTAGAGGTGCGCGTGGCTCCCGGCCTCGATGATGGAGCCGTCCTGGAGGACGACCACCTGGTCGGCCGAGAGGATGGTCGAGAAGCGGTGGGCGATGATGAGCGTCGTCTTGCCGCGGAGCAAAGGCTCGATGTTGTCGTAGACGACGCTCTCGGAGCGCGAATCCAGCGAAGAGGTGAACTCGTCGAGCACCCAGATTTTCGCGTCCTTCAGGATCACCCGCGCGATGGCGAGCCGCTGCCGCTGCCCGCCCGAGAGCTTCATCCCGCGCGAGCCGACGACCGTCTGGTAGCCGTCGGGCAGCTGCTCGATGAACTCGTGCAGGTGCGCCCTGCGCGCCGCCTCGACCACCTCCTCGCGGGTCGCGTCGGGGCGGCCGAACCTGATGTTCTCCTCGATGGTCGAGTTGAAGAGGAAGGTGTCCTGCGAGACGACGCCGACCGACTCGTAGAGGCTCTTGAATTCGAGGTCCCGCACGTCCCGGCCGTCGATGGTGACGCGGCCCGAGTCCACGTCGTAGAGGCGGCAGAGCAGGTTGACGAGCGTGGTCTTCCCGGCCCCGCTCGAACCCACCAGCGCCACCTTCTGCCCGGGCTGAATCTTCAGGCTGAGGTCGTTGATGACCGCGGCGGTGCTCTTCGGGTACTTGAAGCTGACGCGGTCGAAGCCGATCTCGCCCCGCACGGTCTCCAGCCGGACGGGGCGCTCGGCCTCGCGCACCGTGGGCCGCAGGTCGAGGAACTCGGTGAGCCGGTCGGCGGAGGCCATCCCGTTATAGATCTCGATGCTGCGGTTCGCGAGCGACTGGATCGGGCCGTAGAGGCGGACGGTGTAGAGGTAGAAGGCGACGAGGCTCCCGACGGAGAGGGCGCCCTGCACGACCTTGTGCCCGCCGTACCAGATGACGGCGATGCCCGCCAGCCCCGTCAGCGCGCCGACGACGAACATCGAGCTGAACTTGTACCTGACGCGCTCCAGCGTCTTCTCGATGTAGGCGTCGGCCAGGCGGCCGTGGTTGCGGTCCTCGTGCTCCTCGCGGTGGAAGAGCTTGACGATGCTGATGTTGCCGAGCCGCTCCTGGAAGAAGTCGAGCAGCGCCACGTCCTTGTCGCGCGTCTCGCGGCTCATGACGCGCAGGCGCTTGCCCGAGCGCGTGACGATGAAGTAGAGGGCGGGGATGAAGAGCAGCGAGAGCAGCGCCAGCTCGACGTTGAGGTAGAAGAGCAGCACCGTGATGCCGACGACCTGCACGACCTCGCTCAGCGCGCCGAGCAGCGTGTTGACGAGGACGCCGTAGACGGAGGTGATGTCCACCCGCAGCACGCCCAGAATCTCGCCGAGCTTGATCGACGAGAAGAACTCCATCGACTGGCGCTGGATGTGGTTGAAGAAGTGGCGGCGCAGGTCGAAGATGAAGTGGGCGCTGACCCACTCGTGGAGGTACTCCATCACCCCCTTGGTCACGCCGGAGAAGAGGACGATCAGCGCCATGCCGAGCGCCACGGCGTCGAGCAGGCCGACGCGGCCGGCCTTGATGGCGTCGTCGATGAGGAACTTCAGCAGCAGCGTCGGCACCAGCGAGAGGAGCGAGGTGACGACCAGCAGGAGGATGGCGACGCCGTAAATTTTATAGTAGGGGCGCGTGAACGGCAGAAAACGCTTGATGATGGCGAAGCTGGACTTCTCTGAGTTTGACATGAATCGATCCCATCCCGGCGCCTCACCTTTTGGGTAAAAACGGCACGGTCAAGGGTGAGGCATAAGAACAAGACTCAGGGGGTCCCATTCTTATGCCCCACCTGCAAAGCATCTGTGCGGCGGCGGAGTTAGCACCCCGACTCACAAATGACAACTTTGATCTCCTGGCCCGACTGCAGGCTCGTCTCGCTGTCAGAGCTCAGCTCGACCGTCGGCTCGAGGTACACGTCATCACGCTCTTCGGCCATGTGTTTTGCCTCCTTTCCTCAGAGATATTGTGGAGCATCGAATAGTAAGCTGACGATAGCCACCTTGAAGTTTGGCGCCTGACGAAGTCGCGCCCGCGCTCGTTTAAAACGGTCTCCGGATACGATTTGAAAATCCACGTCACGCTCGCGCGCATCGGTCGAGTGGCCGAAGGGGCCGTGGTGCCGGCCCCGCCGGGCGTGCCTAGTGCGAGCCGCCGGGCAGCACCGGGAGGAACGACTTGCCCGGCCGCGCGTCGTCCTGCGCCAGCACCGCCGACATGCAGTCGTCCGTCTTGCCCTCGAAGTAGGAGAGCACGGGCAGCTCCCGCCCCTGCGAAAGGATGTTGGCCGTCGTCAACATGCACGCCTCGGAGACGGGCGCCTCCAGGTGCTTCTCGTCGAGGTGGAAGCCGCGCATCGCGGCGCAGGGCTGGCAGTCCGAGACGTGGTTGCAGCCCCCGCAGCGGTTGGGCTTGTAGCCCAGAATCTCCTCGCGCAGCTTCGTCCGCCGGGTGGAGGCCCAGATCTCCGCCAGCGTCTGCTGCTTGAGGTTCCCGACCACGGCCGTGTTGATCAGCTCGCACGGGTAGATGTCGCCGTGGGCGTTGATGCGCGCCTTCGAGACGGCCGCCGTGCAGATGAAGTTGGTCTCGCGCTTCATCAGCCCGGCCTTGTAGATCTCGGCCTGCTGCCGGAGGCTGACGCTGTACTGGAGCGGCTCGTTCGACCCGTTGCGGTTCGGCACCAGCTTGGAGTCGAAGGTGTAGGTGGCGCCGAGCGAGGTGGCGAACTCGGGGAACTTGAAGGCGTCCTCGAAGTTGTCGCGCTGGATGTGGTACTCCAGGCGGACGGGGACGCCGCGCTCGATGAGCATCCTGGCGGCGTTGATGCTCTTGTCGAAGGTGCCGGCCTTTTTCGTGACCGCCTCGTGCAGCTCGGCGGTCGTTCCGTAGATGCTGATCTGGACGTGCTGAATCAGGTGCCGGCTGAGCGCGTCGGCCATCTTCCGGTCGATGAAGTTGGCGTTGGTGTAGAGGTCGAAGAGGAAGCCCTTGCTCTCGGTGTAGGCGATGATGTCGAGCAAGTCCTTCCTTAAAAAAATTTCTCCGCCCGTCAAGACGACTTCGGGGCAGCCGTGGTCAGCCAACTGATCGAGGTAGTTACAGACGGTCTCGAAGGGCACGATGTCCTTCAGACTGAAGTCGAGGTAACAGTGGCGACAGCGCAGGTTGCAGGGGATGAGCAGGTCGAGCCAGACGCGGAACAGCGTGTTGGCTTCGAGCGCGTACTCGTAGAGCTTGCCGCTTTTGTTGTGCGGCTCCTCATTAACCAGCGCGGCGCGCTCCTCGTCGGAGACGCCGTCGCGCCCCGGCAGGTCGATGATCTGCCGCTCCCAGAGCTGTTCGAGGAAGCGCCCCACGTCGCCGCGCACGCGCTCGGCCGGCACGCGGTACTTCGCGCTGAACTGCTCGACGATCTGCTCGGTGCCGAGCCCCTCGCGCAGGCGCTCCCAGATGCGCAGGCTGATGCCGCCGCACACCCACTCCTCCCTGCGGCTCAGGTTGATCAGGCAGAGCTTCCCGCCGATATTACGGGAGCCGATGTGCGGGCGAATTCGCACCGGGTCGAAGACCGTGTTCTCCATATGACTCCCTTTTTACGCGGGCACGACCTCGCGGTAAATCTCGGCGTTGTGGCGCTGGAGCGGTGCGCAGTGCAGCAGGTGGCCCGTCTCCAGGTAAGAGTGCGCGGGGCAGCGGTCACAGCCGCGGCGCAGGTCGCAGGTCGGGCACTCGCTCTCCTCCTCGAACACCTTGCGGAAACCGAGGAAGCCTTGCGAGAACCAGATGTCGCGCAGGGCGTGCTCGCGCAGGGTGCCGTACTTGAAGTCGGTCAGCCACTCGCAGGGGCTGACGTGCCCGTCGGGCGTGATGGCGCCGCGGACGTGCCCCGGCCTGCAGTTGCCGGGGTTGGCGCTGACCTGCGGCGGCCGGGTGGTGAGCAGCTTCTTGTACTGTGCGTCGGTCAGGATTTGCACCAGCGGCGCCGTGTCGCGGTTCGTCTGCGGGATGAGCGCGCCCGTGCTGACCGCGTAGCGGACGCCGAGCCGCCGCATGTCCTCCTCGAACTTGGGGATGCCGTCGAAGTTGTCCCGCATCGTGATGAACTTCGCGACGAGGTTCATGCCCGCCTCGTTGATTAAGCGCACCGCGCGCAACGTGTTGTGGTAGGCGCCCGGCCGCTTCGAGAGCGTGTCGTGGGAGGCCGGGTCGGCGCCGTAGAAGCTGATGTCGAATGACTGGATGAAAGGTCGCATCGGCTCCAGCCTCTTCAGCATCATCTCGTCGATCAACGATCCGTTCGTGTTGAGGCGGAAGGAGAAGGTCTTTGCGCAGGCGTATTCCAGTAGCTCGACGATGTCCTTGCGGACGAACGCCTCGCCGCCCGTGATGGTGAGCAGGTAGCAGCCCATCTCGGCCAACTGGTCAAGAGCACTGAACCATTCGGCCGTCGTCAGTTCGGTGTCCGACCCGCTGTGCGTGGTGTTGTAACAGTGAACGCACCTGAAGTTGCACCGGTAGGTCAACTCGATGTGCATCTTCTGGATGTAGTTCTTCTCCCAGTAGAGCTTGTTGAGCTGTTCCTCGACGGTGTGCGGCCGCCGCCCGTCGAACTGCGGGGTCATGCAGACCTCCTGGACGGGCTTCGGCGTACTCGCCTCCGGGGGCGCGGAAGCCTCGGAAGCCCCCGCGGGGAGCCCGCCCCTCCCCGCCGCTGCCGCGCCGGCGGAGACCCCTTTGAAGTACCCGTGCTCGACCGACCACAGGACGCCCTTGCGGTAGAGGTCTTCCAGGAACGCCGTCGTGTTGGCGAGGTTCCTTTCGGCCGCGCTCTCCGACGCGTTGAGCTGGCGCGCGGCGGCGGCGGCTATCTCCCGCACGTCGCGTCGGCCGTCAACCAGATTGAGGATGCTCGTCCCGGCCTCGTTGAAGAAGAGCTTCTGTTCGCCGACGTGGACTATGGAGTAGGACTCGATCTGGCGGTACGGCAGCGTCTTGCGCGCGAAGGTTCTCGTCATCGGTCGATTCCTTACTGAGGCTTGCGCGCGAGGCGGTCGGCAGGGCGTGTGGCCTCCGGGCAGAGGCCGACCGTCCCCGGCGAGCCGTCAAAGCGGCCGCAAGGCAATCCTCTCCTAACTCATGCGTCCGGTGGCCCTCTGCCTGTGCGAGGGGCAACCTGTTGTTCAGCGTCGTGGGGAGTGGGCAGTCACGCTAGGGTGAATCCCAGCATCATGAGCGCGATCTTTACTTTCAATTTTGCGTTTGGGGCAAACCGCTTCGCGACCGTTGTGAGCACGGTTAAAATATTACATCGCGCGCGGTGCCGCAATCGATTCTTGTTGGCGAATTTTGCTATTCGGAAGCGGATTTTGCTTTAGCCGCCGGGTCACGTAGTCGCATCCTGTACGCGTTGGGCGACATCCCGTAGATGTTCTTAAAGTCACGAGCAAAGTGGCATTTGTCTCTGACGCCGACGCTGTACATGACCTGCTTCACGTTGAGGAAAGTGGACTCCATCAGCTCTTTCGCCTTCCTCATTCTGATCGACTTCAGGTAATGCGTAGGTGAGACGCCGACTTCGGCTTTGAACAGGTGAGAGAGGTACGAGGGTGAGAGATTGATTGTCTGCGCCAAGTCCTCTAACGACCACTCCCTTTGATACGAACTCTCCATGAGGTCTACGACCGCTTGAACCCTTGCATCCATACTCCTTGGTCTCCCCATAATCGTTAAGACACACCACAGGACAGGAGGGCGTCCGGTGCGATGCCGTTAAATTAACTCGGGGCAGTGAGGTCACGGCGTAGGGCGGTTCTGAAGCCGCCGTTACGCTCGACTGACGGTTCAAGTAAGTGAGAAGAATCCGTCAGCGACCGTAAACAGATGTCCGACGGCGGCAATATAGCGGATTTAATTTTTCAAATGCAAATGGAAGATTATGGACGCGCAGATTCTTCAGAATCGCGGCCCCACAGACCTCGCCGGAGGCCGTAGCGATGGCGCCCGAACGCGTTTTGAGCCTGATCTTTTCTGCCGCTCGTTGACGCCTTTGCAGTGTGACGATTTTTTGGTCACGCCTACCTGAGAGGGGCAGTTCAGCGCGAGGTCAGAGGCTCGCCGCCCCTGCTGCGGGCCTTCGCCGAATCTTTAATGACTTGTATCCACATCGGGTGCGCACCTCGAATTGCACAGTCACTCCGGCGTGGCGCCCGTCTCGCCGAAATCCGAGACGGGCGCCAGCACCGGATGACCTTCATCGGCCGAACCCCTTTCGCCTACGGGGTGAAACTCTCGACGACGCCGGAGAGCGAGAAGGAGTTCGAGGGCGGGGCGACGGCGCCTCTGCCCATGCCGCGCTTGGCGAAGCCGGCGCGCACTTGAGGCACGTCGCCGGGCGCCATCGCCGAGACGGCCGAGATGATGCCGTCGCGCGCCTGGATGAAGGTCGGGCTCGGCGGCGTGAGCTTGAGCCCGCCGATGACGTAGGCGAGCACGCGCCGCTCGGCCTCGTCGTGGCCGTGCTTGGCGACGAGGTTGACGAAGACCTCCCAGAGCGCCGCACACCAGACCTCGCCGACGTTGTGCACCTCTGCGTTGTTCGGGCTCGCGCCGTTGGAGTTGATGGGCGGCCCCGTCGGCAGAATGACGTTGTTGCTGATGTGCTTGAAGGTGAGCGGGTTCTTCTTCAGGTCGGCGGAGTACGGGTAGCGCCGGATGGAGAAGTAGTAGTTGTTCTTGAAAGTCTTCGTGATGTCCGTCCACCCGCCGACGGCGAAGACGCCTTTGGCAAAGTCGTCCGTGCTCTGCGAGGTCATGCAGATGGCGAAGAAGTCGCCCCAGCCTTCGCCCATGCCGCCGCCCTGCACGTTGCCGAGGCCGGCCCCGTTGCCGACGAGGCGGTTGGTGATGTAGTGGCCCATCTCGTGGAAGGTGATGAGGGCCTCGTGGTTGCTGGTGCGGCTCGGCAGAGGCTTCGGGCCGGTGAACTCGAACATCTGCATGCGCGGGCTGTCGCCGTCTGCGGGTGTGGACATGTTGGCGTTGTCGTGCCCGCTCGCGTCGTTACCCTCGGCGAGGACGGGGTCGCCGCCGACGCCCCCGCGCCCGAAGTTGCTCTTCTGCGCGTTGCCCGACGCCTCGTCGAAGCCGGCCTCGTACCAACGGTCGTGCAGCCAGTTGACGTGGAAGAACATGCCGACGAGGCTGTTCTGTAGGTTCTTCGGGTCGCGGGCCGGCTTGGTGTGGTCGTACGCCTGGTTGAAGGTGCGCGGCGAGGTGACGCGGCCGAAGACGTTCTGACCCCCCGGCGCGTCCGAGTCCATCAGGTCGGCGTAGGCGAGGCAGTTATTGCCGTTGGTCGTCGTGGCGTCGGGCGGCAGCCACGGGTCGCCGGGCAGCAGGCTCTCGATCTGGACGACCCTCTCCTTGACGGTCTTGGCCTGGAAGCCGTCGGGCTTACCCGTCGGGTGCGGCGTGCCGGGGGCCGGGCCGTCGTGCGGGCGGAAGATGGCGTCGCCCGTGTTGTGAACGAGGTACTTGAAGGCCACGTCCGAGGTCAGGTTCTTGCGGTAGAGCACGTCCGGAGTGTCTATCGCGTCCATGACGTAGCTGAAGGCGGGGTAGCCCTTGAGCCAGAGTTCCATGTAGTAGCCGGGGACGAACTGCCCCTCGCCGAGTGGGAACATCACGTCTTTGAGTCTGACGGGCCGCTCGAACTGCGGGCGGTCATCCCCCGCGGCCGGCTTGAACTCGTAGAAGCGGTAGTCGCCGCTCTCCGGCGGGGTCGGCGCGGGGGCGAAGTCTTCGGCCTTGTAGACGAAGCCCGAGAGGTCGAAGGCGGCGTGCGCAATGGCCTCCTCCTCGGCGGTGAGCGCACCCTCCGCGCCCCTCGTCGCGCCCCTCGTCGCGGCCCTCGAACGGGTGGCCTGGTCGCCCGTGCCGGGGAAGAACTGGCCGGCCAACGAGATGACCTCGTTGTCGGCGTTGACGGCCGCGGTCACGTCCGAGTTGAAGACCTCTGTCCCTTCGACTCGCTGGACGAGGTTGACCGTTTTCAAATTGCCGATGTTGAAATCCGAACCGCCGCCGCCGCCGCGTGTGCGCCGCCCGCCCCGCGTGCCTCCGCGAGCCTGCGGCGTGGTCGCACCCCTTGGCTGGCTGACTGAAACGACCTCGATGGTGGCCGCGTCCTCGGGCGTGAGCCTCCACAGATCACCCTTCTCCACGATGAACTGCGCGACGGCGCCCTCGGGCGTGCCGCCGGCGACGCCGGCACCGCGCGTCAAGGGGCTGGCCCCCCCGCCTTCTCTGGGCGCGACGGTGACTAGTTTCGGGAGCTGGGTCGCCTGGTCGTAATGGACGCCGAGCCCCTCGACCTCTCCGCGGAGACGGCGATGCCCCTCGGTCTCGGGCGGCGTCACCGAATCGGGCACGATCCCGCGCGACGCGCGGAAGCCCCGGTCGTAAAGCGCGTGGAAATTCTCGGGCACTGATCTTGGAAAAGGCGTCGCCGAACGCGGCACGACCATCTCGCCCGCGGGCGGGGCCGCTGCTCCGCGCCTGGCTGTCGCCTTCGAGCCCGACTTCTTTGCCGACTTCGAGCCCGACTTCGCCGCCGCCTTGTTCGCCTTCTTAGAGGATTTGGAAGCGGCCGGCTTCGCCGCCGCACGCTTCGCGGCCTTCGCGGCCTTCCCACCCTTTTTTGATTTGGAGCTTTTGGTAGCCACAGTTTTACCTCCCGAGACTTAGAGACCTTCCGGAGCACCGGAAGAGGTTGGAATGAGTGAGTACGCCTCGCCGGCGGGGGCGGCAACATCAGGCGCGTGTCAGACCCGTTTCAAATACTAATGGCGTCGGACGCGATTTCCTTTCAACGTCACGAACGCCGCACCGGCCGTCCTTGACCCGCGACACGTTGAGGACGCGGCCAGCGCGTGGCGCAGGGCGCGCGCTACAGGGTTTCGGTGAACAGGCGGCGGCCGCCGTCGCTGTCCTCGTAATAGTCTACGGTGGCCGAAGGCCCGTCGAGCCGCATGACGGCGTAGCAATGCTGGTAGAAGGCCGCGCCCTTGTTGAGGACGACATCCTTGTTGAAGGGCACCTCGGGATTCTTCTGCACGTCCGGCATCTCGTACTTGCCGACGGGGAAGGCGCTGCCGCCGATGCACCGCCCGCGCTTGAGGCCGAGGTGCTCGCCGAAGATGACGAGGTCGTGCTCGTGCCCCCAGAGCCAGAGGTCAACCTGAGGGAGGAGCGGGCCGACCTGCCCTTTCAGGATCGGGTTGTAGCTCAGCTTCGACTCTCCGAACTGCTCGTTGGTGGAGAAGAGCTGGTGGTGCGAGAGCAACACCGTGCGGCGGCCGCCGGCGTTCTGCACCTTGTCGCGGAGCCACTCAAGCTCGGTGGGCTCAAGCGAAGTCGGCGGCCCGCCCAACTGGTCGTGGAGCGCCGTGTCGAGCCCGATCAACTGCCAGTGCTTGTTGCGCAGGCAGAAGAAGCTGGCCGGCTGCCCGATGCGGTCGAGCAAATCGTAGAAGGGCTGCCCGCCGGCGTAGAGGTCGTGGTTACCGGCCAGGACGAGCGAGGTGATGCCGGAAGTCTCCGGCTGAAGAACCTTTTGCCAGGGGCGGTAGAAGTAGTTCTCGACCTCGGAGGCCGTGCCGGCGTAGTAGATGTCCCCGAGGTGGATGGCCACGTCCGGCTTCTGCCGCTTGACCTGCTCAAGCACCTGAAGCGCCTCGGGCTGTCCCGTCCCCCAGTCGGCGACGAGGCCGATGGTGGCGCGCTCTGGGAGGCGGTCGTCGATCACGAAGTCGGAGGGATTCTGACAGGGCCGGTAGGGCACACTGCCCCGGCGGAGGAGGAACTCCATATACTTCTTGAGCGCGTCGGCGAAGCGCGGGTCACAGTCTCCGAAGCGCGCGGTCAGAGCTTTCTTGTAGGCGTCGTACTCCGCGCGGTTGCCGCGGACGTGTGCGTTCCAAGCCTCGCTCGCCATCCCGCGGGCCATGTCCGCGCAATACTTGACCGTGTCGAGCGCGCCGCGCGTGCCACGCTCGCGCGCGGACGAGAACGCGTCGGCCGTCGGGTCGGCGAAGTAGGCGGCGACGGCGTTGGTGTCGAGGTCGCTGACGCTGGCGCGGGTCGTGGCCCCGCCGCGGCTCACGCCGCCCCCGCGCGTCGTCTTCTGCTGCTCCTCGGCGGCCTCCTCGAAGGCGGCCTGGAGGAGCGAAGTGCTCGGGTCTCTGACGTGCGGGGGGGCCAGCACGCGACGGCGCACGACGATCTCGGTCTGCGCCGTGGCCCACTGAATTAGAGCCGAGAGGAGGCTCGCGCGCTTGAGACCCTCCGGCGGCGCGTCGGCAGCGAAGTCGGCCATCAGCTTCTCCAAAGCGTTGCCGGCCGAACGCTTCGCCTGCCGCGGCAAGGCCGGCTGGTCGAGCGCGGGGAGTTGGAGCCAGTCGAAGCTGGTGTTGCCGACGGTGGCGAAGACCTTGATCGTCTCACGCCCCTCCTTGTATCCCTCGGGCAGATCGAACTCCAGCGGTATCAGAACCTGTGCGCCCGCGTCGAGGAGTTCGGAATCGGCATCGGGTGGGTAGAGCTTGGCGATGCCCCAGTCGGGCTGCATATCTAAAATCGTGATGTTGAGGGCCTGCCCCGAGGTGTTGCGGACGACGAGCGTGAGGTGCTCGCCATCGTCGAGGACGATCTCGCCGCCCGGCCCCTTGGCCTTCTCTTCGGCCACGGTCAGTTCAAGCCGGCGCGCCAGCGGCGAGACGGTGGCCGTATTCTCGATGAGCTTGACGTTGGTGTATTTGGTCAGGTGGACGAGGCGGTCGACGAGCTTCGAGGCCGAAGCGGGCTCGCCGGTCTTGAGCGGAGGCCGGAGATTACCGATGACGCGCCCGCTCGGCTCCCAGACCTCGAACTCGCCCTCGAAGTTGACGGCGACCTGAAAGTCCGCCGCCTCGCCCTCTTCCGCCAGGCGTACCCAGCCCCGTTTGGTCAATTCACGCTCGACACGTTGCAGCGCGCCGTCCTGATCGAGAGAGGTGGGCAGGTCGGCGCGGCGGACGGTGCGGACGCGACCCTCGAAGCGCGCGGCACCGGCGTCGATCTGCACGGCCTGCGCGCCCTCCTCGACGCCCGCGAGGTTGGAGGGCTCGACCACGTCGGCCAGCGTCTCGGTCGCCTTCACTTCGGCCGCCTCGGCGATGGCCAGCCGGGCACTCTCCACGTTGAAGTCGGTCGTGTCGGCCGCGTAGATGGCGAAGCGTGCGCCCTCGCCGACGCCCTGCGCCAGGCCGGCCTCGATCTTGACCCGCCGCCGCGTTCGATCAACCTCGATGACGCGCGCGGAGTGCGGGCGCGGCACACTCCCCGTGTCGAAGACGACGCGCGCGCCGTCGCCGTGGAGCTGCGGAGTCTGGAGCGGGAACTTCGCGTGCACTTTGGCGAGGACGCGGTCGTGGAGCATGTCGAAGGTGAGGTTGGGGCCGAGCTGTTTGAGCGAGTCGAGCAGCCAGTAGGTGAGCGCGCCGTTGCTCTCGGTGCCCTCGAAAGGGAACTCGTTCGCCAGCTCGTTGGCCCGGCAGGCGGCGAGCAGCACGCTGCCGGGCAGTTGCGGAAACCAGCCGGCGCCGAGTTGCGCGCCCCGCGTCGCCTCGGGCGGGGCGGCGCGCCAAGTCAACTCAAGCTCTTCGGCCGTCCCGACCAGGCTGTCGGTCGGCGGCGGGGTCGTGTCGTTGGCGGCGATGCCGCGGACGGCCGCGCCGGGGGTGCCGCCGCGCGTGGCCCCGCCCGAATGGCAACTGTCGAAGACGAGCGTGACGAGCAGCCCCTTGTCGGTCATGGCGCGGACGAGGTGCGCAATCTCGACATCGCGCAGGTACCGCGCCTCGGAGTCGCCGATGTCGGTCGGGACGAACGACTCGTCGAGCCCCTTCTCGCCCTTGAGCTTGGGGAAGGCCGTGATGCTCCGCCCGCCGTGGCCGGAGTAGTGGACGTAGACCTGCTCGCCGGGCTTGGCCGCTTCGGTTATCCTCCGGAAGGCCGCCACCATGTTCTTATACGTGGGCCACTGCTTTCTGGGCTCGGGCGGTGGCGCGCCGGGCGCCGCGTTGCTGGCCGTGAGCTTGATGATCTGGTCGCCGGCCAGCCCGAGGCGGTTTTTGAGAAAGTTCTCGACGTGGTTGATGTCACGGACACAACCGCCGAGGCTCGGGTAGGAGATGCCTTCGGGCAGGCGATTAGGTAAGTAACAATCGATTCCGATCAGGAGCGCGTAAAGGTTACGGTTCAGGGCGGACGATTCGGCCATGTTGTCTCCAGCGTAAGGGACAGTGACGCCTGCGTGTGCGCGCCGCGAGCCGACGCTAATAGGAGTAGAGGCAGACAGGGACGGCGGGCCTCTGCTTTATTAATGCGCGTGATGATATTACAGGCGGTAGCCATCAGTCATTAGAAAAAAGAGGGCAGGCCGCGGCGCTGAGCGGCATGAGGCGCGCGCCGGCCATAAATGGACGACGCCCTCGGACGAACGGTTCGTCCGAGGGCGTCGTCACTTCTGAGACTTACTTACTTCGGCGCGACGGCCTTCGAGGCAGAGCCGCCGAGACTGCTCTTGACCGTGATGTTCTGCGGGTTCGTTGAGACGGCGAACTGACCCTTGTACTTGCCGCCTCCGTTATTCGTCAGAGTGCCGATGAGCGCGCCCGTCGTCGTGACGTAGGCGCGCAGCGTCGCCGTCGAACTGCTGTCGCTGACCTCGACACGCAACTCCCGCTTGGAGGAGTTGTAGTCGGCCAGTTGCACCGTCACCCTGTCCACGGGCGCTGGCACAGGTGTCGGCGCAGGTGTCGGCGCGGGAGTTGGTGCAGGCGTCGGTGCCGGTACAGGTGCAGGCGTTCGTGCGGGCGTCGGGGTCGGTGCAGGCTGTGTGAACGAGCCCGACAGTTTCACGACGAATGCGTCCTCGTGGTTGTTGAGTCCGCCGCCGTTCGCGCGCTGGAAGCCGCCGGCGACGGGGAAGTTGAAAGAGTCCGTGAAGCCAGTCGCGTAGGCGTTCCCGCCCGCATCGGCCGCCACGCCGTGCCCCTCTTCGGAGAGACTGCCGCCGAGGTAGGTCGAGTAGGCGAGCATAGGGTCGATGACGAGCGGGAGGCTGCGGTCGTATTCTCCGAGCTGGAAGGCGACGCGCCCTCCGCCCGTGACAACGTATCCGCACGCGACCTCGCTCCGGACGCCGTCACGTTCCTGATAGGCGACCGGCTTGAGCTGGCGCAAGCTGCCTTCGGCACGTTCGAGCAGCAGATCGCCCGAGGCATCCAGGCTGACGCTGTCGGCCCCTTTGAATTCGAGACGGATGGCGGAGGCGTCTGCGCCCGGGGCCAACACGAAGTCGTATTCGAGTTGCCGCCCGCTGCCGTAGTAGACAACGTCGATGCCGGAGTAGACCTCTTTGTACCTGACGCGCGCGAACTGCGGGATGTCTGTCTGCCAGCCGTCGGGGTCGCTGCCGCCGAAGTAGTTGCTCCGGCCGGGCAGTTGGTCGAGCCCATCGACGACGGCCGAACTGCTTGCGCCTTCAAGCTTCATGCGCAGGACGGCGCGCGACTTCTGTCCCTCGTTGGCCTTCCCGCGCGCGCGCTTCGTCTTAGTCGCGCGCGCGGCCTCTCTGCCCGCCGAAGATCATCACCGCTTCGTCGGCCGTCAGAAAGAGCACGTAGCCGCCGGAGCGCGAAAGGAACTTGACGCGCCGGTCGGTCTGTCCGCGGTTCGGCTCGAAGCTGAGCGGCAGCGCGCCGAGGGCTTCGGGCACGACGGCCGCGGGTCGAGCGGTCACGTCGCTTGACACCTTGGCTCATGTAACCGATTGGCGCATGTTACGCTTCGGGCATGATCTTCCCGATAGCTGACTTGCTCGATGAACAGCAAAGCATCGAGTGGGTAGAGAGATACTTCCACCCGAAGCGGCTGCGCTGTCCTGGTTGTGGCGCCACGACCAAGTCCGCGCGAGGGTTCCGCACCCGCAAGCGCGGCCTCGTCGATTATCGGTGCCGGAAATGCCAGCGCACGTACAACCTCTACACCGGCACCGTCTTCGCCGGCTCT
>JBJMGP010000105.1:0-24978 GCA_045807865.1 Pyrinomonadaceae bacterium | reverse complement strand
TTTCGGATGAGGTAAGCCTTTAACTTCCCCCCGAGACGGCTTAATTCCTGACAATTTCAAGGCGTTCCCCTCGAACAGGGTGGGGAATAAAATTTGCCTGAGTTAAACGCTCAACCGCTGCGTCCTGCTCAGGCTCGGCCGTAGGCGACTACATCATAAACGCCCTAAAAGTTTCAGTCTAGCTCCTTTAATCGTCAATGTTCCCCCGGCGCGCGACAGTATTTTGAGGTAACCGCTTTACCGGGGAGTTTTCGGGGAAATTGGAGCCGCAGGGTCTTCAATTCGGTTTGAAAATCGGCTCATGAAGGCGCGCCGCGCAGGGCACGCCTTGAGCGTATCCCTTGAGACTCTTCCCGGCACGAGTCGGCCGCGTCTGGCGCGGCACAAGGGGTTCCAGTCCTTTCCAGAGTCAGGCGTCAGTTTACAGAGCGTGCGGGCGATGAAGACCTCAAACGGCGTCGGCGGTGCCCCTCGGCGGGGCACGTCCCCGGGCCTCAGGCGTCCGTTGTTGAGGTGGGCGTCAAACCGTCAACAAGCAACCAGGTAGAGGCCCGCGGGCTTTTACCCCACAGGTTACAGAGAGGAAGCTAGAGTTATGCGACCGATGCAAATTATCGCGGTTGTTTTGCTGTTGGCAGTCGCCGCGGCCGGTCAGACCAACAAGGGCGGCATCGCCGGCACCGTCCTCGACCAGAACGGGGCGGCCATCCCCGGCGCGACCGTGACCGTCACCAACGCCGGCACGGGCCAGAAGCAGACGGTGACGACCTCAGACGACGGCGCCTTCCAGGTTCAATCGCTCGACCCCGTGGTCTACAGCATCACGGTCGAGGCCCAGGGGTTCAAGACCGCGACGGTCCAGAGCCTGAAGGTCGATACGGCGACGACGGCCAGCGCCAACATCCTCATGGAGCCGGGTGCGGTCGGCGACCAGGTGACGGTGGTGGCCGACACGCCGCTCATCAACACCGAGTCGGGCACCGCGACGACGACCGTCTCGCAGCGGCAGATCCAGGACATCCCGCTCAACAACCGGAGCGTGCTCGACCTGGCGCTGACGGCCCCGAACGTCACGGGCGACGTCGGCAGCGAGGACCCGGGCGTGGGCGGCGACCAGCCGGTCCCGGGCTTCAACCTGAACGTCAACGGCGGGCGCTCCGGGAGCACGGCCATCCTCGCGGACGGCGTCAACAACACCGGCGTCGGCATCGCGCGCTCGGTCGTCTCCTTCACGCCCGAGACGGTGCAGGAGTTCACCGTCCAGACCTCTGCCTACTCGGCCGAGTTCGGCCAGACGGGCGGCGGCGTCATCAACGCCACGACCAAGTCCGGCACCAACGACTTCAACGGCATCGCGCTCTGGTACACGCGCAACCCGAAGTTCAACGCGACGCCTTTCACCATCGGCACCGCGCCGCGCCCGCACAACAACCTGCGCTACAACCAGGTCTCGGTCACGGTCGGCGGCCCCATCTTCCTGCCGAAGTTCGGCGAGGGCGGCGACCACTGGTACAACGGCAAGAACAAGAGCTTCTTCTTCTTCGCCTACGAGCCGCGCTGGCGTAAAGACTTCCTGACCTCCACGGCGCTGGTGCCGTCGGCCGCCGAGCTCACGGGCAACTTCAACAACCTCGTGCGCACGTCGAGCGGCATCCTGCCGGCCGCGGTCGCCTCGCAGTTCGGCCAGACCTCGGTCGGCAACGCGAACATCTACCAGCAGTTCGTCCTCTTCCAGGGCCGGCTCGTTCCGATCCAGCTCGCGACGGGCAACCAGTACTGCCAGTTCAACGACCCGCGCCGCATCCTCGTCAACCAGACGGTCAACCTCGGCCCCGTGCTGACCGTCATCCAGACGCCGCAGTGCACTTCGGCCACCAACGCCACGCCGAACCCGAACCTGAACGTCATCCCGCAGGAGTACATCGACCCGATTGCGCGCCTGATCCTTCAGAACGAGCCGCAGGCCGGCAACTACTTCCTCGACGGCGGGTTCATCCGCAACTACTTCCTGCAACGTTCCGTCCAGCAGGACGAGACGCGCTACACGCTGCGGCTCGACCATAACTTCACCGACAACTTCAAGGCCAACTTCCGCTACTCGCTGACGCCGGCCATCGCGATCCGCGGCTCGGGCAACGAGATCAACGGCAACACCGGCGTCTTCAGCGACGCCCGGCAGTTCCTGCTGGCCTTCAACAACATCGTCACGCCCAGCATCGTCAACGACCTGCGGCTCAACTACACGCGCGGCAACTTCAGCGAGGACTACTCGCCGGAGTTCTCCATCAAGGGCGGCCGCAGCTACGCCCGCGAGATCGGCCTGCCCAGCCTGACGCAGGGCGGCATCCCGCTCTTCCTGCTCACGCAGGACGGGCAGACCTACACGGGCGCCGACATCGGCGCGGCCGCCTCGACCAACAACTTCAACCTCGAACAGCGCTACAACATCAACGACATCCTCTACTGGACGAGGGGGAACCAGACCTGGAAGTTCGGCGTCGATCTCGACGACGCGCGGCTCGCCGTCACGCCCTTCTTCTCGGCCTCGGGCGGGCGCTGGCAGTTCCGCGTCGTCAACACCAGCAACAACCGTGGGACGGCCGTCACGGCCGGCGGCAACGAGTTCGCCAGCCTGCTCCTCGGCGTGCCCAACGCCGAGGACGTGCGCCCCATCCTCTTCGACTACGACTACCGCTGGAAGAGCGGCGCCCTCTTCTTCCAGGACGACTGGAAGGTGAAGCCGAACCTGACGCTGAACCTCGGCCTGCGCTACTCGCTCCAGTACCCGCGCCGCGAGGCGCACAACCTCCAGGGCGTCTTCCGCCCCGACATCACGCAGACCTTCCCGCTCACCGAAGCGCAGCGCCGCACGCTGGCGGGCAACGTGGGGGTGACGCTGGCGGCGACCGACCCGATCCCGTCCTTCATCCCCTCGTCGGTGCTCACCCCGGCCTTCGCCTTCTCGGGGCGCGGCGGCCGCTCGCGCTACATCACGCCGGTCGATTACATGGGCTTCGAGCCGCGCTTCGGCTTCGCCTGGCAGCCGAAGATGAAGTTGTTCGGGCTCGACTTTGAGAGGCGTTCGCTCGTCGTGCGCGGCGGCTACGGCATCTCGCACGCGCCGCTCACCGGCAACAACCGCAACCCGACCCCGGACTTCGGCGGCTTCATCACCGCCAGCACGCTCGCCAACGGCTCTTCGGGGTCGGCCAACACGGCGCTGCCCATCCGGCTCTCAGACAACCCGGCGCTGGCCGGCACGGTCGGCTCGCTCGACGCGCTGCTCGGCACCGACTCGGACGGGCTCGTCTTCAACCGCAGCCTCGCCATCAGCGCCTTCGCCGTCGATCCGTCGAGCGACTCGGGCAAGGTGCCCTTCTCGGAGAACTGGAACGTCTCGATGCAGTTCGAGCCGTTCCACAACACGGTCGTCGAGGTGGCCTACGTCGGCAACCGCGGCCACCACCTCTTCCTGCCGCAGGTCAACATCAACCCGCGCCAGGTCTCGATCATCGACCAGCTGGAGTCGGCCGGCACCAACACCGACATCACCGGCAACATCAACGACCCGCTCGGGCGGCTCAACCTCCAGGGCTCGGTCATCTCGATCAGCCGCGCCAGCGTCTTCAGCCAGTTCCTCGGCTTCGACCCGCTCAACCAGTACTTCGACCCCTCGGCCAGCAGCATCCGCCACGCCGGCTACATCGACATGCGGCGCCGCGTCGGGCGCGGGCTGACCTTCACCGCGAACTACACCTACGCCAAGTCCATCGACACGGCCTCGGACGCGAGCCCCGACACGCGCGTGCTCTCGACGGGTCAGGCGCGCGGCCAGGTCTCCCTGGGCGCGTCGCTCGAATCCGACCGCGCCATCTCGACCTACGACATCAAGAACAACTTCAGCTCGACGGGCATCTGGGACATCCCCCTCGGCCACGGGCGCGCCTTCTTCTCCGACGCGCCGAACGTGATCGACCAGATCATCGGCCGCTGGACGATCTCGGGCGTCTTCCGCATGCCGGGCGGCACGCCGTTCCTCCCCTTCATCACCGACCCGAACAAGCTGGGCGGCGTGATCTTCAACCGCGTGGTGCGCCCCGACATCGTCGAGGGCGTGCCCCTCAGGAACCCCCTCTGGACACGCGACTGCCCGACCGGCGCCTCGGTGCCGCGCACGGGCTGCGAGCCCTACATCAACCCGGCCGCCTTCATGCGTCCGGTCAAGGGGACGCTCGGTAACGCCCCGCGCTCGCTCGACATCCGGCCGCCGCGCCAGGAGTATTTCGACCTCTCACTGTCGAAGGACTTCCCGTGGCCTTTCGCCGGCAACGAGAAGCGCCGGATCAACTTCCGCGTGGACGCCATCAACGTCCTCAATCACCCGAACTTCCGCTACAACAACACGGGCAACACGCCGTTCGGCCTCGGCACCTTCCCGACCGAGTTGACGGGCGAGTCCCTCAACGGCATCCGGCAGCCGATCACGGCCGCCGAGTTCGCGACCTGGCAGGCGTTCGACCCCGCCAACCGCGCGAGCGTGACGCTCCAGCAGGTGCGTAACATCGTCAACGCCACGCGCCTCAACAACGGCGCGGGCAACCTGCCGGACAACTTCTTCCACGTCCAACTCCCGCAGGGCTTCGCGACGACGGACCCGCTCTCGTTCAACATCACGACCCTCGAAGGGTACAGGCTCTACCGGATACGGCAGACCTACGACCAGAACTTCGGGACGCTGACCGGCGGCTCGCCGCAGAACACGCCGCGTTACATCCAGTTCGGCCTCAGAATCTTCTTCTAAACCGGGGAAGGTTCTTTTGACAGAAGTGGCGCCGTCGCTGTTAGCAGACAGCTCCGGCGCCACTTCTCTTATCAACTCTCTACGCCGCGGAGGGGCACGGCTTGTTTTCGAAGGGTCAGGCAAAGACTGCGCTCGCAGCCTCCGCCGCGCTGCTGCTCCTCGCGACTTTCTCCCGCGTGGGTGCCGCGTCCGCCGCGGCGCCGCAAGACCCGCTCGTCTGGTTCGACGCGCCCGCGCGCGAGTTCACACAGTCACTCCCTTTAGGGAGCGGCCGCCTCGGCGCGTCGGTCTTCGGCGGCATCGGTGAAGAGCGCGTCGTGCTCAACGAAAGCTCACTCTGGTCGGGCTCGCCGCAGACGGCCGACCGGCCGGACGCCGCAAAGTACCTGCCCGAGATTCGCCGCCTCCTGCTCGCGGGCAGGAACGTCGAGGCCGAACGGCTGACCTACGCGCACTTCACCAGCCTCGGCCCCGGCTCGGGGCGCGGCGCGGGCAAAGACGTGCAGTACGGCTCTTATCAGGAACTCGGCAAGCTGCGTCTCGCCTTCGCCGCGGGCGAGGCCGGTGCCTCCGGCTACCGGCGCGAGTTAGACCTCTCGACCGCGGTCGCGCGCGTCACCTACACGCAAGGCGGCACGCGCTTCACGCGCGAGTGCTTCACGAGCGCCCCCGACGAAGCATTCGTCATACACCTGACGGCGGACAGACCGGGCGCCATCTCTTTCGACGCCACCCTCGAACGCCCCGAGCGCTTCGAGGTGAGGGCCGACGGCGCGCAAGGGCTTTTCATGTCGGGGCAGCTCAACAACGGCACCGACGGTCGCGGCATGAAGTACGCCGCGCGCCTGCGCGTCCTCAACCGCGGCGGCACGGCCTCGGCGGAGGGGAAGGCCGTCCGTGTGAAAGGCGCCGACGAGGTCTTGCTCTTCGTGACGGCCGCGACCGACTACAGAGGCTTCGCCGGCCGCCGCACGCCCGACCCCGACGCGGCCTCCGCGCGGGACATGGAGGGCGCCGCGTCGAAGCCTTACCGGCAACTCCTCGCCGCGCACGTCGCCGACCACCGCCGCTACTTCGACCGCGTCACTCTCAGGCTCGGCCCCGCGAACGACGCCACGGCCGGGCTGCCCACGCCCGCGCGCCTGAAGGCGGCGGCCGAGGGCGCGAACGACCCCGGCCTCGCCGCGCTCTACTTCCAGTTCGGCCGCTACCTGCTCATCTCTAGCTCGCGCCCCGGTGGCCTGCCCGCGAACCTGCAAGGCATCTGGGCCGAGGGCGTGCAGGCGCCCTGGAACGCCGACTGGCACCTCAACGTCAACGTCCAGATGAACTACTGGCCCGCCGAGGTGACGAACCTCTCGGAGCTGCACGAGCCCCTCTTCGCGCTCATCGACTCTTTAAAGGGGCCGGGCGAGCGCACCGCCCGCGCTTACTACGGCGCGCGCGGCTGGGTCGCGCACGTCATCACGAACCCGTGGGGCTACACGTCACCGGGCGAGGGCGCTTCGTGGGGCTCGACGACGACGGGGTCTGCCTGGCTCTGCCAACACCTCTGGGAGCACTACCTCTACACGCGCGACCGCAAGTTTCTCCGCCGCGCGTATCCTTTGATGAAGGGCTCGGCTCGCTTCTACGCGGACTTCCTGGTCGAGGAGCCGAAGCACAAATGGCTCGTCACCGCGCCGGCCAACTCGCCCGAGAACGCTTACCTTCTACCCGACGGCAGCAAGGCGAACGTCTGCATGGGGCCGACCTACGACATGCAACTGCTCCGCTACCTCTTCGCCGCGACGATTGAGGCCGCGCGCACGCTCGGCGTGGACGCAGAGTTCCGGAAAGAGCTGGCGGAGAAGCGCGCGCGTCTGGCGCCGACGCGCGTGGGCTCGGACGGCCGCGTCTTGGAATGGCTCGAAGAGTACGGCGAGCCGGAGCCGACGCATCGCCACGTCTCGCATCTCTGGGGCTTATACCCCGGCGACGAGATCACGCCCGCGGGGACTCCGCGGTTGGCCGACGCGGCGCGCAAGACCCTTGAGGCGCGCGGCGACGTGTCCACCGGCTGGTCGCTCGCGCATAAGATGAATCTCTGGGCGCGGCTCGGCGACGGCGAGCGCGCGTACAGACTGCTCAGGCTCCTGCTCACGCCCGTCGGCTTCCGCGGCGAGGTCGCGGGCGTCCGCTTCAACGGCGGGACTTACGAGAACCTCTTCGACGCGCACCCGCCCTTCCAGATCGACGGCAACTTCGGCGCGACCGCCGGCATCGCCGAGATGCTCCTGCAAAGTCACGACGGCACCGTGCGCCTTCTGCCCGCGCTCCCTTCTGCGTGGCCCGACGGCGAGGTCAGGGGACTGCGCGCGCGCGGCGGCTTCGAGCTGGACATCGGTTGGAAGGAAGGGAAGCTGACGGCCGCGACGCTCCGCTCGAAGCTCGGCGGGACGTGCCGGCTCGCATACGGCGAGAAGATGTTTGAGTTGAAGACACGCCCCGGCGGAAGCTACAGGCTCGACGGGCAACTTGCGCCCGCGCCCGCGCCGAGGGCGCACAAGCGAAAGGCCGGGCTCGCATGATCTCACGCCGCAAGTTTCTGGCCGCGCTGGCCGCGTCCGGCGCCGCCGTCCCGGTCACGCGCGGCGCGGCTCTCGAACCGACGGGCGCCATCGACCGCGCCGCGCTCGTGCGGCGCCACGACCCCTTACTGCGCAAGCTCGACCCGCTCTCGCCGCTCTCGGTCGGCAACGGCCAGTTCGCCTTCACGGCCGACGTGACCGGATTGCAGACCTTCCCCGCGGAGTACGAGTCGCAGATGCCGCTCTGCACGATGTCGCAGTGGGGTTGGCACACGACGCCGCGGCCCCCCGGACTCGAAGGGAAAGAACTCCGGCTGACGCCCTACGACACGCACGGCCGCCAGGTGCTCTATCACACGAGCGGCGAAGGTCAGAAGGAGCTCTACGACTGGTTGCGCGAGAACCCGCACCGCCTCCACCTCGGCCGCGTCGGTCTGCTCCTGAAGAACAGTAAGGGGGAAGAGGCGAAGCCCTCTGACCTCACCGACATCGAGCAGCGGCTCGATTTGTGGAGTGGCATCATCACGAGCCGCTTCCGCGTCTGGGGCGAGCCGGTCAAGGTCGAGACGGCCGCCCACCCCGACGCGGACATCCTCGCCGTCTCAATCGAATCGAGTTTAATCTCGCGCCGAATGCTCTCGGTGCGCTTCGCTTTCCCCTACGGCTCGCCCTCGATGCAGGCCGCCGACTGGGACAGCCCGAAGAGACACCGCACGGAGGTCGTGAGCCATTCTCAGGGCATCCTGCTCCGGCGCAGGCTCGACGCCGACGAGTACTTCGTCCTCATCGACTGGGAGGGCGTGGCCTCCCTGGACGATGAAGAGGAGGGCGGGCACGAGTTCCTTCTGCGCGCCGACGGCAGTTCACGCCTCGACTTCGTCGCCGCGTTCTCGCCGCTCTCGACGGGTGGCGCGCCGCCCGGCCCGACCGCCACCTTCGAGGCGAGCCGGAGACACTGGTCGCGCTTCTGGAACACGGGCGGCGCGGTCGAGCTGGCCGACAGTCGGGACAAGAGGGCGCTTGAGCTTGAACGCCGCGTCGTGCTCTCGCAGTACCTCACGGCGATCCAGTGTTCGGGGAGGTTGCCGCCGCAGGAGACGGGGCTCACGGTCAACAGCTGGTACGGCAAGTTCCACCTTGAGATGCACTGGTGGCACGCCGCGCACTTCGCCCTGTGGGACAGGCTGCCGCTGTTGGAGAACAGCCTCGGCTGGTACGAGAAGATTCTCCCCACGGCGCGCGCGCGCGCGCGTGAGCAGGGCTACGCGGGCGCGCGCTGGCCGAAGATGGCCTCGCCCGACGGGCGCGACAGCCCCTCGCCCATCGGCCCGCTGCTCATCTGGGAACAGCCGCACCCGATCTTCTACGCGGAGCTTTGCTACCGCTCGCGCCCCAACCGCCGGACGCTCGAACGCTACCGCCACGTCGTCAACGAGACCGCGGAGTTCATGGCCTCCTACGCCTTCTACGACGCGAAGGCGGGCCGCTACGTGCTCGGGCCGCCGGTCATCCCCGCGCAGGAGAACCACCCGGCGCGCGAGACCTGGAACCCGACCTACGAGCTTGCCTACTGGCGCTTCGGTTTGGGCGCGGCGCAGACCTGGCGCGAGCGTCTGGGTCTCAAGCGGCGCGCGGACTGGGATCGAGTCATCGCGAAGCTCTCCCCCCTGCCCGTGCGCGAAGGCGTCTACCTCGCGCACGAGAACTGCCCGCAGACATACACCGAGCGGAACCACGACCACCCTTCGATGCTCGCCGCCTACGGCGTCCTGCCCGGCGACGGCGCCGACCGCGAGACGATGCGCCGCACGCTCGCCAAAGTCTTCAGGGAGTGGCAGTGGGACGAGACGTGGGGCTGGGACTACCCCATGACGGCGATGACGGCGGCGCGCCTCGGCGAGGGCGAGACGGCCGTGCGGGCGCTGCTCTTGGAGACGGCGAAGAACCGCCACCTGCCGAACGGGCACAACTACCAGCGGCCGAACCTGCCCTGCTATCTGCCGGGCAACGGCGGCCTGCTCTACGCCGTCGCGCTCATGGCCGGCGGCTGGCGCGGCGCGCCCCGCGCGCACGCGCCCGGCTTCCCCTCGGACGGCGGTTGGAGCGTCCGGCACGAAGGTCTGAATGACAACCTTCTGCGGGTGATTTGAAAGAGCCGCGTGAGCGGCGTCTGAATTTAGCCCGGCCTTTCAAGGCCGGGTTCAGGTGTGCGAGATTTCGCCGCGCCGCGTCGGCGACGCCTGACGCGGCGCGTTTGTGCACGGCTGTTAGTTAAGGTTAGGAGAAGATCATGAGGATTCTGAAATCGTTACTGTTGATTCAAGTGTTGACGCTCGCCGCCGCGGCGCAGCAGGGGCAGGTGCCGCGCGAGTGGATTGACCCGGACACGGGGCATCGCGTCGTGCGCCTGTCGGAGGAGCCGGGCAGCCAGAGCCTCTACTTCCACCAGAACGCGTACACGCCCGACGGCTCGAAGATGATCATCACGACGCCGACGGGGATCTCGGTCGTCAATCTCAAGACGCATACCGTCGAGAAGGTCGTCGAGGGGCGCGTCAGCGTCATCATCGTCGGTCATAAGACGGGGCAGGTCTACTACACGAAGTTTGTGCGCGACGCCAGCCACTACTCGGCGGCCGTCTACGCCACCGACCTCGACACGAAGGCGACGCGCGAGGTGGTGAAGCTTCCGCCCGGCGTCTCGGTCGCGACCGTCAACGCCGACGAGACGCTCCTGGCCGGCACGCTCGACGAGAAACTCGCTAAGGACATCGCCGAAGGGCGCTTCCCGCGCGGCCCCGGCGCCCCTCCTCAGCAGCAGCCGCGCGAGGGCGGCGAACAGCCGCAGCAGCCCGCGCAGCCCGAGCGCGGTCGCGACAGCTACCCCGGCAAGGGGCAGATGATGGAGAACCGCCTGGCCGAGCGCCGCCCCCTACAAATCGTCACCGTCAGCACGAAGACCGGCGAGGTCAAGACGCTGCACCGCGGCACCGACTGGTTCAACCACTTCCAGTTCTCCCCGACCGACCCGACGCTCCTCATGTACTGCCACGAAGGCCCCTGGCACAAGGTTGACCGCACGTGGCTCATCCGCACGGACGGCACGCCGCCCGTCAGGGTGCACCCGCGCACGATCCTGATGGAGATCGAGGGGCACGAGTGGTTCGCCGCCGACGGCCGCATGGTCTGGTACGACCTACAGACGCCGCGCAGCCAGGTCTTCTGGGTCGGGGGCTACAACGTCTCGACGGGGGAGCGGACCTGGTACAACCTCCAGCGCTCGGAGTGGAGCGTCCACTACAACAGCTCGCCCGACGGGAAGCTCTTCGCCGGCGACGGCGGCGGCCCCAACAGCGTGGCCGCGCCCGGCAACGGGCAGTGGATCTATCTCTTCCACCCCGAGATGGTGCCCGACCGCACGGACGGCGAACTCCCGAACGCGAAGGGGCTCGTCAAGCCCGGCTTCTTCCGCGCCGAGCGGCTCGTCAACCTCTCCAAACACGACTACTCTTTGGAGCCGAACGTCACCTTCACGCCCGACATGAAGTGGCTCGTCTTCCGCTCCAACATGTTCGGCCCCACCCACGTCTTCGCCGTCGAGATCGAGAAGGCCACGCAGTCTCGCAGGTGAGGCTTAAAGTTTGATAGCGGATAAGCATTAACGCAGAGACACAGAGACACGGCTTGAAGTCGTTTAGCCGTATCTCTGTGTCTCTGCGTTTGATTTTGAACTTTCAACCCCTGAAGCGCCTCACCGTCTAAAAAAATGTACTCGGGCGGCCGACCCCAGACCACCCTTCCGCGTCGAGACCGCATCCATAGGAAAACAAGAGCGCTGTTCTTGCTCTCTGACCCGGCCCGCCAGGAGTCCACCGAAGCAGGGCCTGGGCATTAGGACCTTTCTACCCAACAACCTGACCCGCCCGTACGGCAGCACCCCAGACCAGCCGTCCCGGCCGAGGTGTGTCCATACGGAGGGAATATGAAACGCAGGCTTCTCCTAAGGCCGGCTCTCGCCGCGCTGGCCTCCTTGCTCCTCGCCTTCGCCTTCTACAGCCTCGGCGACGCGAACGCCGCCCGCGCCGCGGGACAGTCCGGCTCTCAAACCACACAGGGCATGCTCTACGCGGTAGATTCTTCGGGTAAGACCGCGTCCGTCTGCCCGCTCAGGCACACGGACGTGCGCGCCGAGGTGAGCGGCTTCATCTCGCGCGTCACCGTCACGCAGGAGTTCGAGAACCCTTTCACGGATAAGATCGAGGCCGTCTACGTCTTCCCTCTGCCGCAGGGCGCGGCCGTGGACGACATGACGATGCTCGTCGGCGGGCGCACCATCAGGGGGCGCATCATGCGGCGCGAGGAGGCGCGGGCCGCCTACGAGCAGGCGCGGGCGCGCGGCAACGTCGCCTCGCTCTTAGACCAGGAGCGCCCGAACATCTTCACGCAGTCGGTCGCCAACATCCTGCCCGGGCAGGGCATCAAGGTCGTCATCAGCTACGTCGAGACTCTGAAGTACGAGGCCGGCACTTACGAATGGTCGTTCCCGATGGTCGTCGGCCAACGCTACATCCCCGCCGGCACAACGGGAGGGGAAGCGCCAGCGGACGCCGAGCCGCAAGCCGCGACCCCCCGACCGACCGCCACGGCCCCGCCTTCGGCCGGCTCCGGGTCGGAAGCAGACCCGCCGGACGCGGCCGGGGCGCAGGCCGAAGAGGTAAGTGTGCCGGACGCCGCGCGCCTCAACCCGCCCGTCATGCCCGAGGGCATGCGCGCCGGTCACGACATCTCCATTGAAGTCTCCATCGACGCGGGCGTGCCGCTCGAAGGCGTCGCGTCGGCCACGCACGAGGTCGAGGTCGAGCGCAGCGGGGCCGCGGGCGCCGTCGTCCGCCTGAAGGACGCGGCGACCATCCCGAACAGAGACTTCGTGCTCAAGTACGACGTGGCGGGCGGGCGCATCGAGGACGCGTTGCTCACGCACGCCGGGTCGCGCGGCGGCTACTTCGCGCTCATCCTCCAGCCGCCCGACAAGGTGATGGCCGCGGACGTGACGCCGAAGGAGCTGGTCTTCGTCCTCGACACCTCGGGCTCGATGAGCGGCTTCCCCATCGAGAAGGCGAAGGAGACGATGAAGCTCGCACTCGAAGGGCTCAACCCGCAGGACACTTTTAATCTCATCACCTTCTCCGGCGACACGCACGTCCTCTTCGACGAGCCCGTCGCCGCCACGCCCGAGAACCTCTCGAAAGCGCAGGCGTTCCTCGCCTCGCGCAGCGGCGGCGGCGGCACCGAGATGATGAAGGCCATCCGCGCCGCGCTCGACCCGTCGGACGCGGCCGACCACGTGCGCGTCGTCTGCTTCATGACCGACGGGTGGGTCGGTAACGACTTCGAGATCGTTGGGGAGGTGAAGAAGCACCCGAACGCGCGCGTCTTCTCGATGGGCTTCGGCTCTTCGCCGAACCGCTTCCTGCTCGACAAGATGGCCGAGTACGGGCGCGGCGAGGTCGAGTACGTGTCCGAGGGCGACGACGGCTCGGCCGCCGCCCGTCGCTTCCACGAGCGCGTCCGCAGCCCTCTGCTCACAGACATCTCGGTCGAGTGGGCGGGGCTGCCCGTCGCCGACCTCTACCCGAGGCTCGTCCCCGACCTCTTCAGCGCCAAGCCCGTCATCCTGTTCGGCCGCTACACGGGCGGCGCGCGCGGCGTCGTGCGCCTCAAGGGCAAGTCGGCCGGACAGGATTTCGTGCGTGAGATATCGGTGGAGCTGCCCGCGGTCGAACCTACGCACGACGTGCTGGCGACGCTCTGGGCGAGGCGGCGCGTGGACGAGTTGATGGGGCAGGACATGGCCGGCATGCAGTCGGGGAAGCCTGAGAAAGGGCTGCGCGAAGAGATCACGCGGCTCGGGCTCGACTACAGGCTGATGACGCAGTACACCTCGTTCGTCGCCGTCGAGGAGCGTGTGGTCACGGACGGCGGCGAGCCGCGGCGCGTGGACGTGCCTGCCGAAACGCCCCCGGCCCCGCCCGCTACGACGAACGCGGCCGCCGTGAATCCGTCGAGCGGAGGCGCCGCGGGCTGCGTCTGCGAGACGGTGACCGTCACGGCGTCGGCCGGGGTCGTCAACACCTCTGATGCCACGGTGGGGACGAACGTCATGGCTCAGTCCATCGCGAACCTGCCCATCAACGGGCGGAGCCTCTCAAACCTGCTCCTGCTGGTGCCGGGCTCGGTCGGCGCCTCGGGCGCGGCGGGGTCACAGACGCTGGGCAACATCACCTTCGACGGGCAGCGCGCGGGCTCGAACAGTTACGTCATCGACGGCGTGAGCGCCAACGTCGGCATCGAGCCCGGCGGCCAGAGCCCGGGCGCCTCCGCTTCGGGCGGGGCGCCGGGGCTGACGGCCGGCGGCGGTGCCAACGGGTTGACCCCCGTTGACGCCACGCAGGAGTTCACCGTGTACACCGACAGCGTCGCGCCCGAGTACGGGCGCACGGCGGGCGCGCAGGTGTCGTTCGTCACGCGCTCCGGGACGAACGAGCTACGCGGCTCGCTCTTCGGCTACTTCGGCGACGACGCGCTCGACGCGAACGACTGGTTCGCCAACAGCCTCGGCCGCGGGCGCTCGTCCCGCCGTCTCGCCGACTACGGCGGCACGCTCGGCGGGCCGTTCCAACGGGACAAGCTCTTCTTCTTCGGCGCCTACGAGGGGCAGCGCCAGCGCCGGCCGGCGTTCGCGTTGACAGAGGTGCCCTCGCTCGGAGCGCGGCTCGCGGCGCCGGCCACACTGCGCCCCTTCCTCGACGCCTTCCCCGTGCCGACGGGCGCGGCGCGCTCGGACGGCTTCGCAGAGTTTGCCGGAGGGTTCTCGACGCCCGCGGGGCTCGACTCCTTCAGCTTCCGCCTCGACCGTTTGTTCACGAGCGTGTCGCTCAACGCGCGGTACGCCTTTGCGGACTCCGAGGCCGAAGGGCGCGGCGCGGGCGGCACTTCGCTCAACACTTTGAGCCGCACGCACAGCCTCGCGCAGACGCTCACGGGCGGCCTCTCCTACACGCCCTCGCCGAACGCGGTCTGGACGGTGCGCGCCAACTACAGCCACGTCTCGGCGCGCGGCTCGCGCCTGCTCGACACGTTCGGCGGCGCGTCCGTACCCGGCGCGAACACGGAGGCCGGCGCGCTGCTGACGGCGCCGGGCGGCTCTTTCAACTTCGACCTCGCCGGGCGCGGCGCCGCGCTCGGCTCGGCCGCCGAAGTCACGAACCTTCAACGTCAGATCAACCTCGTCGGCTCGTTCGACTACGTCATCAACACGCACGCCTTCAAGTTCGGCGCGGACTACCGCCGGCTCTCGCCCGTCGTCGGCGCGTTTGCGACGGAGCGCCAGCTCTACTTCGAGGGCGTCGCCGGCGTGCTCTCGGCCACGGCCGCGCGCGACGGACTCTACACGCGCGCGGGGGCGGGGCGCCCGGTCTTCCAAGACCTCTCGGCCTACGCGCAGGACGAGTGGCGCAAGACGGAACGCCTGACGCTGGTCTACGGCCTGCGCTGGCAGTTGAGTCCCGCGCCGCACGCGGGCGGCGGCACGGAGCCCGTCGCGTTCACGCAGGTCGAAGACGCGGCTCGGCTCGTAGCCGCCTCGCCGGGCACTCAGCTCTGGGAGACGACCTTCTTCAACTTCGAGCCGCGCGCGGGTCTCGCGTACAGGCTGACGGGAGGCTCGGGCGGGGACGACACGGTGTTGCGCGCGGGTGTCGCGCTCCTCTACGACACGAGCGGGGCGGAGGCGGGCCACGTCTTCTCCGACTCTCACCCCTTCCTCGCGGGCGGCGCCGCCTTCGGCGTCCCGTTCACGGCCTCGTTCGCGCCGCCCGTCGAAGAGGGCGCGCGGCTCGGCGTGCCGGTCTCGGCCTTCGACCCGCACCTGAAGCTGCCGTACACGTTGCGCTGGCATGCCACCATCGAGCGCTCGCTCGGGGAGAACCACAGCGTCTCGGCCTCCTACGTCGGCGTGGCGGGCCGCAGGCTTCTGCTCACGCGCACCCTCCAGGAGCCCTCGCCGGACTTCTCGCTCGTGCGCGTGACGACGAACGGCGCGCGCTCCGACTATCACTCGGCGCGCTTCCAGTTCAACCGGCGTCTGTCGCGCGGCCTACAGGCGCTCGCCTCCTACACGTGGGCCAAGTCGGTTGACGACTTCTCGGAGGACGCGCCGGCGCGCGCGCTGCTGCGGGGCGACTCGGAGCGGGGACTGTCGGACTTCGACGCGCGCCACACGGTGTCGGGGTTCGTCTCCTACGAGCTGCCGGCGCCGTTCGAGCACGGGGCCTGGAACGCGCTCTCGCGCCGTTGGGCGCTGGACGCGCTCTTCAACGCGCGCTCGGCGAAGCCGGTCAATGTCGTCTACGGCTTCCCCTTGAATTACGGGTTCGCGTTCCTGCGACCGGACCTGGAGGGCGGGGTGCCGCTCTACGTCCTCGACTCTTCCTTCCCGGGCGGCAGACGTTTGAACCCGGCGGCCTTCGTCGTCCCCGGCACGTTGAGGCAGGGGACGCTCGGTCGCAACGCGCTGCGCGGGTTCCCGTTCTACCAGCTCGAACTGGCGCTGCACCGCCAGTTCGACTTTAACGAGCGCGTCAATCTGCAAGTGAGGGCCGAGACCTTCAACCTGCTCAACCACCCGAACTTCGACGACCCCGTGCCGACGCTCGCCTTCCTGGCCGCGTCGCCCGGGAACCCTTCGACGCTCAGGCTCGACCCGTACTTCGGCCGCTCGCTCTCGGCGCGGGGCGGCGGCGAGTGGGTGGGACAGGCCGGAGGCTTCGGGCCGCTCTACACGTCCGGCGGGGCGCGCACCGTTCAGCTCTCGCTCAAGCTGACCTTCTAGCGTGAAGGATTAACACGGAGACACGGAGACACAGAGACACAGCTTGAAGACAATAGACCTCTTGCGAAAGAGCGGACAGGTCAGTACCGCCTGCGGTAGCGGGCGGGTCGGGGTAACATCACGCGGGCCTCTATCGCAGCACACACCCGCCCGCTACCGCAGGCGGTACCGACTTGTGCCGTCTTTCGCAAGAGGTCTAATAGCTCAAGGGGCTGTGTCTCTGTGTCTCCGTGCCTCCGTGTTGAATGTCTTACACGTTCAGAAGCTCACGCAGACGCGCGGCGTTGCGGACGGCGTTGCCGCCGCCGTCGTTGTTGAAGTAGGCGTACACGTCGCGCCCCGCGGCGGCCCACTCGCCGACCCGCGCGGCCCACCAGCGCAGGTCTTCGTCCGTGTACGAGCCCGCGTAGAGGTGTTCGCGGTCGGGGCCGTGCAGACGCACGTAGACGAACGGCGCCGTCGCGCGCAGCACGCACGGCAGCCGCGCGCCGCTCATCACGCAGTAGGCCGCGCCGTAATGTTCGAGGAGGCCGAAGACCTCCTCGCGGTGCCAGCTCTCGTGCCGGAACTCGAACGCGACGCGCAGGTGCCTCGGCACCGACGAGAGGAAGTAGCCGAGCCGCGCGAGGTCTACCGCGAGGCCGGGCGGCAGTTGCACGAGCAGCACGCCGCGTTTCGCCCCCAGACGTTCGAGCCCCTTCGAGACCTCGCCCAGCCAGCGCTCCGGCGCGTAGAGCCGCGCCGCGTGCGTCATAGAACGCGGCGCCTTGACCGTCCACACGAACCTCTCCGGCGACACGCCCGCCCAGCGCGCGAAGGTCGCCGCGCGCGGCCAGCGGTAGAAGGTGCTGTTGACTTCGACCGTCCCGAACGCGCGCGTGTAAAGGTCGAGCCGCGCCCGCGGCTCAAGCCCCGGCGGGTAGAGCACGCCCTCCCAATGCCCGTAGCTCCAACCGGAAGTCCCGACGTGAATCGCCATCGCCTCATGTTACAACGCGGGGCTCGTGATGGTATGTTGGCGTGCGGTCTGCCACGACACTCGTCCGGGAAGGGTCTCAAGGTTTGCGCGCTCAGGACTACGCGGACTTGTACGCGCTGGAGGAGAGCCTCTGGTGGTTCGTAGGGATGCGCGAGGTGACGCGCGCCGTCCTCGACCCCTTCTGCCCGCAGGGGCCGAGGCGGGACGTGCTCGACGCGGGGTGCGGGACGGGCGGGATGCTGACGTGGCTCGAACGCTACGCCGGCGGCGGGCGCGTCGCGGGCATCGACCTCTCGGCCGACGCGCTCGACTTCTGCCGCAGCCGCGGCCTGCGCGATGTGGCGCAGGCATCCGTGACGGCGTTGCCCTTCGCCGGAGAGACCTTCGACCTCGTGACGAGCTTCGACGTGCTGGTGCAGCTTCCCGGCGAGGGCTCGGACGAGACGGCGATGCGCGAGATGTTCCGCGTGCTCCGCCCCGGCGGCGTGGCCTACGCGCGCGCCGCCGCCTACGAGTGGATGCGCAGCGGCCACGACGAGGCTTTGCACACGCAGCGGCGCTACACGCTGCCGCAACTCTCGGAGAGAATGGAGCGCGCGGGCTTCCGCGTGCGGCGCGCGACCTACGCCAACAGCCTGCTCCTGCCGGCGGCGGCGTTCAGGCGACTCGTCCTCAAGCGACTCGGCCTCGCCGACTCCGGCTCCGACGTGAAGCCGCCCGGCGCCGAATGGCTCAACCGCGCGCTGGCTTCTGCGCTCAAGGTTGAGGCGAGTCTGCTCGAACGTCCCGCCGCCAGGCTGCCCGCCGGCCTCTCCGCCATCTGCATCGCGGAGAAAATTGCAGACTGATGGACGGAAAGCTCCGACACGCGCGCGAAAGCCTGTAACACGGCACCGGCGGGCGCCGCGCTGAACTTTTCCGCTCCGACACGGCGTCGGAACGTGTCACTATGACACCGGAAAGCGCCGCGCTGGCGTCTGCCGGGCTGACACGGCACCGGACTGCACCGTTACGTATACAGGAGGCTCCGACACGGCGCCGGCAGGCGCCGCGCTGGACTTTTCCGCTCTGACACGGCACCTGTCAGCGCAAACACGGGGCCTGCCAGTGCAAATACGTACACGGAAAGCGCCGACACGGAGTCTGTCAGTGCGGATACGGAGTCGGCAGCTCTCACACTGCGTCCGTAGCGATTTGCACTTGGATGCGACTGGTGCGGAAGGCGGCAAGTCAGTACCGCCTGCGGTAGCGGGCGGGTAGCGCGCACGAGACCCTCCCGCTACCGCAGGCGGTACTGACTCATCCGCGGTCGCACTCAAGCGCAAGCCGCTATGGCGGGACGGATACGGAGCCGGAAGGCGCTGACACCGGCCTGTAAACCGGAACAGGGCGCCGGCCTGATTCCTTTATGAAGGAAATTCGAGGACGGCTTCGGCGACGGCGCGCAGCTCCTCGTCGCGGAGCTGCGGGTAGAGTGGGAGCGAGAGAATCTCGGTCGTGAGTCGTTCGGCCGCGGGGAGTGCGGGCTGCCCTCTGCGGCGGAAGAGCGTCTGGCGGTGGAGCGGCGCGGGATAGTGAATCAACGTTTCAATCCCGCGCGCGGCGAGGTGCGCGCGCAGGCGTTCGCGCTCGGGGTGGCGCACGACGTAGAGGTGGTAGACGTGCGAGCCCGCGCCCGCCGAAGGGAGTACGAGTCGTCGGACGCCGCGCGCGAGCAGTCGTCGGTACATGCCCGCCAGTTGGCGGCGCCTTCGGTTCCACGCGTCCAGACGGCGGAGCTTGACGCGCAGCGCCGCCGCCTGTAACTCGTCGAGGCGCGAGTTGCGCCCGGCGACCCCGGCCCCCATCGCCGAAGGGTGTCCGCCCTGCCTCAACTCCTTCACGCGCTCGATCAAGTTCACGTCGTCGGAGGTGACGGCGCCGCCGTCGCCGTACGCGCCGAGGTTCTTCGTCGGGTAGAAGCTGAAGGCCGCGGCCTGCCCCCACGCGCCCGCGCGCCGGCCGCCGCGCCGCGCGCCGTGCGCCTGCGCCGCGTCTTCGACGACGACGAGGCCGCGGCGCTCCGCGAAGTCACACACGGCCTCCATCTCCGCCATCCGCCCGTAGAGGTGCACGGGGACGACGGCCCGCGTGCGCGGGGTGAGCGCACGTTCCAGACCGCGCGGGTCGAGCGTAAATGTTTCGGGGTCTACGTCGGCGAAGGAAGGAACGCCGCCGGCATTCAGAATGCCGAGCGCGGTGTAGCCCGCGGTGAGCGGCGCGGTGATGACCTCGTCGCGGCGCCCGGGTCGCACGGCTTCGGAGGCGACGAGCGCGAGGGCGAGCGCGTCGGTGCCGTTGGCGACGCCGGACGCGGCCGCCGCGCCGCAGAAGCGCGCCCACTCACGCTCGAAGGCTTCGACCTCTCGGCCGAGGATGTAGGTGCCGCCGTCGAGGACGCGCCCCACGACGGCGCGCACCTCGTCCCCGACCTCCTCATGCTGTCTTCTGAGATCGAGAAAACTGACCGGCATCGGATTTCAGGTAGTGTGCGCGGTTACGCTCGTAGAACTCGACCGTGCGGCGCAGCCCCTCGCGCAGCGGCGTCCGCGGCCGCCAGCCGACCGCGGCCTCCAGCTTGGCGAAGCTCGAATGAGTGTTGCCCACGTCGATCAACTGCCGCTCCGGCGGGAAGGGGACCGTGCGCACCGTGCCGCGGCCCGTGATCGAGATCAGCTCCTCGGCCAGCTCGGCCAGCGAGACCGGCTCGTCCCCGCCGAGGTTATATATCTCGCCCTCGGCCTCCTCGCTCGCGCCGGCCAGGAGCAGGGCCTCGACCACGTCGTCCACGTAGTTCATGTCGCGCCGCTGCCGCCCCTCGCCGTAGAGCTCGATGACGCCGCCCTCGATGGCCTGCCGGATGAACCAGGCGATGAAGCCCTGCCGGTTGTGGTGGATGAGCTGGCGCGGGCCGTACGTGTTCGTCAGGCGCAGGCAGACGGTGCGCGTGCCATAGACGCGCTGGTAGAGCAGGTGGTAGTGCTCCGCGGCGAGCTTGTTGATGCCGTTCACGTCGAGCGGCGCGACGCGGTGCTGCTCGTCGAGCGGGAGGTAGACGGGCCTGCCGTAGACCTGCCGCGTGCTGGTGAAGACGACCTTGACGTGCGGGTTGAAGCTGCGGCACGCCTCCAGCAGCGTGATGTGCGCGGCGCAGTTCAGTTCGAGGTCGCGCAGCGGCTGCTGCATCGATTCGAGGTGGCTGACGCTGCCCGCGAGGTTGAAGATGTAGTCCACGCCGCCGACGAGGTGGTTGACCACCTTCGGGTCGCGCATGTCGGCGGTGTGTATCTCGACGCGGCCGAGCAGGTCGCGCAGGTTGAACTGGTTGCCGCCCTGCTCGGGCATGAGCGCGTCGAGCACCGTGACCTCGACGCCGATCCCGACCAGGCGCCGCGCGAGGTTGCTGCCGATGAAGCCCAGGCCGCCGGTGATGAGCGCCGAGCGCCCCTTGTACTCCCCGAAAGTTGCTGGCTCCGTCATATCCCTCCTTGTGGACTATCGGCCCGGAAGTGCCTGCCCGCCGCTCAGGCGGTCGCCCGCTCGCCGCGTCCGCGGCGGCCCGGGGCGGCCACCTTCAGCCAGAGCGAGAGCAGGTCGAACGCCGTGCGCGCGACGCGCCGGGGAGTCAGGAATTGCGAGCGCCCGTGTCTGCGCGGGCGATGCCGGACGGGAACCTCTGCGAAGACGCAGCCGGCGCGGTCTAGCTTGTGCACCAGCTCGACACAGATGCTCCCGCTCGAAGAGACGAGTTCGACCGCCTCAACCGCACGGCGCCGGAGGAGCCGGAAGTCGCAGTCAACGTCTCGGATTGGAATGCTGAAGAGAAGATGCGCCAGGCCGTTGTAGACGGCCCCGAGCGCCTTACGCTGCCAACCGTCCGCGCGTTGTATCTTATATCCGTTGACGATGTCAACCCCTTCGGCGAGCAGCGGGCGCAGCCGCGCCAGCTCGCGCACGTCGTACTGCCCGTCGCCGTCGGTGTAGAAGACAAGCTCTTTGGTCGCGCCGGCGAAGCCCGCGCGCAGCGCGGCGCCGTAGCCGCGGTTGACCTCGTGGCGGATAACCCGCACGCGCGGGTCGGCGCGCGCCAGTTCGTCGAGCACCGCGGCCGTGCCGTCCGTGCTGCCGTCGTTAACGACGATGACCTCGAAGTCGTCGGTCAGACTCGGGAGCAGTGCGAGCGCCTCGCCGACCAGCCCGGCGATGCTCGCCTCGTCGTTGTACGCGGGGAAGAAGACGCTGATGCCCTGGCTCATAAGTTCAGACCGCGTTCCGGCCCTGACACCTTCAAGGTCGGGTTGAGTCCGCCGCTAGATTCCCGCAGAGGCGGTATGCCTTACCCTCTTCCGCGTCGAAGGCCCAGGCCGTGACCTCGACTTCCGGCCCCGCCGCCGGCGCGCCCGGCGGAAGAGTCTTGTGCCAGCTCGGGTCGTCGCGCGCGCCGGTTACGGCCAGCGCGAAGACCGTCTGGTCTGCGAGCGTGCTTCCGTAGGCCAGCACGACCGCGTCCGCCGGCTCGCCCCCGCGGCGCGGCAGGCGCGCGCTGCCCTCGGCGACGTACGCGCCGCCCTCCGCCGGGAGGAGTTTGAAAGAGCCGTCCGCGCAACCCTCTCCGGCGGCCAGATCGCGCATGCGGCCCTGCTTGAAGAGCGGCGGGCGCAGATAACCCATGCGGTCGAGCGACTCGGCCCGCTCGCGCAGCACGCGCACGTCCGAGTAGAACCTGGACTCAATCAGGCACCGCTCGTCCGGCGCGACTTCGATGAAGAGCAGGCACGCCTTCTCGCGCAGCAGCTTGCGACGCCAGTCGGCCGCGGTATGTTTGACGACGAGCGCGAAGATGACGACGTGCGCGAGCACGAGCAGCGCCGCCGTCAACCCCCCGAGTCTCTTCAACAGTGCGCGCCGACCCGCCGTTAAATACCCCCTCCGCGCCGCGTCCTCGACGACGCACGGCAGAAGGTAGACGAGCCCCACGAGCAGGTAGAGCGAGAAGCCCACGTACCTCGTCGTCGTCGCGTGGCCGACGCCGAAGCCCACACGCCCGACCGTGACCAGCGCCCCCGTGATGAGCGCGTACGCGCCGAGCATCAGCCAGGGCATTAAACGTCGGGCGAGCGCCCGGTCGTCCCTGAACTTGAACAAGTATCCACAGGCGAAGGCGTACGCCAGCAGCGCACACGCGCCGACGACCAGCGCGACGAGAAGCGGGCGGCGCCCCGCCGCCAGCGCCCCGCCGAGGTACGCCACGAAGTAGGCCGCCGCGTCGAAAGGATGCTTGAGCGCCTCGGAAGTCTCCGGGTGCGAACCCGGATGCCGGTAGTCGTACGCGTAAGCGAACGCGCACAGCGCGAGCCCGACGCACCAGAGAGGGAGCCAACGTCGCGCCGACGCGCGCGCCCCGTGCCGCGCCGCGAGCAGCGCGGGCGGAAGCACGAGCCACGCCACGAGGCCGTTCGCCGAGGAGAAGGTGCTGACCGCCGACAGGCACGCGCAGGCGACGACGGCGACGGTCGTCCCGACCTTCTCGTTGTATGCAAAGAGCAGCCCCGCGACGACGCAGGCGGCGGGCACGAAGTAGACGACCTGCACGCCGAAGAGCCAGTTCTCGTACTGGATCGCCGTGAAGTTCAGAAGGCATGCCAGCAGGAAGAGCACGCCCCGCCGCATCGGGTCGGCGAACGTCCGCGCGCCGAGCCTCCACACGCCGTAGGCGACGAAGCAGGCGAGCAGCAGGCTCGCGCACATCTCGTACCTGACGTTCCATCCCGTGAGCCTCCCGAGCGCGACGAAGAGCATGTGCGGGAAGAGTTGCCTGTACTCGTTCTGCTGCGCGTAGAGGTCTGCGAACGTGAGCGTGCCGCGCGCGGACTTCTCGAAGAAGTGCGCGATGTTCCACTGGTCGGAGTACGGCACGTCCACGCCGTACCGCAGGATGAGCCACGCGGGCGCGCAGGCGGAGGCCACCGCCGCGCACGCGGCCGCGTGCCCCAAAGCCTTCGCCGCCCCTCTGTTCACGATGAAGCCCGCCCGAACCTTGTGCTAGGATGGCCGCCCAAAGATGAAGAGTCCCAAGCGGATCGCTGCCATAATGCTCGCGGGCTTTCTCGCCTTCGCCCCGCCCGGGACGTTGATCTTCCTGTTCGCTCTGTTAGTAGGGTTGGTCGGGCGTCGCTGGGCCGTGCCCCTCGCCGCCCTCTGCGTCGGGGCGGCCACGGCTCTACTACTCATCCGCCAGCGCCGCCGGCGTCGCGCCCGTCCGCGTGCTGACGATTCTGTAAAACTTGAAGAGCATTAACGACCATTCCCGCGCCCGCGTCAAGCGCCCGCGTGGAGGGAGGTCAGGCGACGCGGAGCACTTCGTCGAGGCGTGTGGTATAGCGTGGCGAGCGCATGAGGGACTTCGTCGGCCAGCGGCCGTCGGGCGAGCGCGGAAGGCCGTGGCGGACGGTGCCGCGGCCGTGCCGGCGGTTGAGCGCGTCCACGGCCTGCATCGCGCGGCGCGCGCGCTCGAACTGCTCGTCGCCGTGCGTGCGCATCGACAGCCCGCCCGCCGGCAGCAGCCCGCCGAGCATCACGCCCGCCTTCTTGTAGAGGTAGCCGCGCCGGTAGACCTGCGTCAGACCGCGCTGCGCCCACCACAGCAACTCGCCGGTCGTGTCGGTCGGCGAGGCCAGCTCGTACGTGACGGAGTCGCCGTACTGCGGCCCCTTTGCGTAGCGGTCGGTGAGGATGAAGACCGTGACGACCGACGCGGCCAGAGCCGCGCGCCGCAGACGCTCGGCCGCGCGCTCGGCGTAGAGCGCGACGGCGTCGCGCAGGTCTTCGAGCGAGCCCGTCAACTCCCCGAACGAGCGCGAGCAGGTGACCGAGCGCCTGGCCGGTGGGCACTGCTCCAGAGGCAGGCACCGCACGCCGCGCAACTCCTCGACGATGCGCGCCCCGACGACCGACAGCCGCCGCCGCACCCAACGGCGATCCGCCTCCTTCAACTTACGCGCCGTGTCGATGCCTGCGCCAAGAAGCGTCTGCCTGTAAGACGGGCCGATGCCCCACACCTCTCCGACCTGCGTCGCTTCGAGCACGGCCGTCTGCGTCGCCGCGTCGGTCAGGTCGAGCACGCCGTGAGTTTCGCCGTGCTTCTTGGTGTGGCAGGCGGCGACCTTCGCCAGCGTCTTCGTCGGCGCGATGCCGACCGAGACCGGGATGCCCGTCCACTCCCGCACCCTCTTCCTGATCTCTAACCCCTGCTCTTCAAGGCTACGCCCGCCGCCGCCGTCGAGCGCCACGAACGCCTCGTCGATGGAGTAGATATCCACCCGCGGCGTGAACTCACGGAGCGCGCACATCACGCGGCGCGACATGTCGCCGTACAACTCGTAGTTCGAAGAGCAGACCGCGACGCCGTGCTCCTCGATGACGCGCCGGTTCTTGAAGTAGGGCGCGCCCATCCGGATGCCGAGCCGCTTCGCCTCCTCCGAACGTGAGATGACGCACCCGTCGTTGTTCGACAGCACCACCACGGGGCGCCCCAGCAGCCGCGGCGCGAACAGGCGCTCGCAGGAGACGTAGTCGGGTAGCAGGGCGACGTTGCCGCCGCCCCGCCCCCTCAGAACCGGACGTGAGAGTTTCCCCTCATCCGGCTCAAGCCTCTCGGGACGCCCCTTTGCGGGGACGCGGCTTGACTACGTTCAACTTC
>JBJMGP010000104.1:0-28575 GCA_045807865.1 Pyrinomonadaceae bacterium | reverse complement strand
CGTGCCACGGGAGGTCAGCCACCTTGCGGGTGTAGTAGCTATGGACGCGCGTTGAGGGGCGGTGACAACGCGGGCACTCGGCCTCTGTCCGTGTGGCTCTGACGACCAATGTCAAAGAGCTGGAATGCTGGATGATCTTCTCCAAACGAATAGCAGTCGGGTCGGCCAGCAGGTGCGAGGTCGGCATCGGCGGAGTCTACCTGCCCGCCCTAACAGCACCAAATGTGCGGGTGAACCCCCGGGCGGCTTTGTTATCCGACGCTGAAACTCTGCGACGCGGCCTCCAGCAACGCCGGCAGGTCGTAGCCTAAAAGGTCGCCGACCCGCCCGACGGTGACATCCGCCGGCGGGTACTTCGACGTCTCCGCCGTGTCGAGCGCGTAGTGGCCCTGCCGCGGGAAGACTGTGGTGAGGCGCACGCCCCAACTCTTCTTCATCGCCGAAAGGATTCTGAGCTTGTCGTCCACCATCAAGTAGTGCTCGGCCGGATAGCGGCGCTCCACGTCGGCCAGCTCCAGCTCCTTGTGGATGTAGATCAGAATGTTCCCCTCGACGGCTTCGAAGAGGCCGGAGCGTTCGACCTTGCGGGGCTGGAAGACGACATCCCCGTCCGAGAGGATGACGACCGGCCCCCACTGTTTGCAGTGCTCTATCACGTCGAGCGAGTTCGGGAAGAGGCGATTCGCGAAGGGGTAGTTGACGAGGTAGGTCGAGACCGCGAGCAGGTGAGAGTCGTACGGGCACTCGACGCGGTAGCGCTGTAAGGCGCCGAGGTAGTCCGCGTAGCCGAGTTCGGCGCGCAGCTCCTCGAAGATCGCCCAGTAGCGGTCGCTGCGCTCGCGTCCGACCTCACGCTCCAGATAGCGTCGGAGGTCGCCGGTGACCCGGTCGTTGTCGAGCAGGGTGTTGTCCACATCGAAGAGGAAGACCACGGCGTGCGGCGGCATTGAAAGTACCTCCCTTTTACCTCAAGGGCGGGGAACCCCTTGAGTTCCCTCCCCCGTCATTTCGAGATCGCGCGCAGGAGGTCTGCGGCCATGTCTGCGTTCAAGTTCTTTGCTGCTGCATGGCGGCCGTCCTGTCACCCGTCGTGACGTAGGCCATGCCGAGCCAGTGGATGGCGTAGACGTGTGTCGGCTTGGCCTGCAAGAGCCTCCTGAACCTTTCGACGGCGGCCGGAGAGGTCCCCCTCCCTGAAGTAGATCGACCCCTGTTCGTAGAGCGCGTGGGTGCAAACCTCCCATGTGATCTTCTCTCCGTTCAAATGCCATCGGGGCTCAGGACGACGCCGGGCTATCTGTCGCGAGCTTCGAATGGGAACAACGCGCCACGCCCTTGTCGAAGCCCTCCGGGTACCACATCCCCGTCCCGAAACAGTCCGGGCACTTCGACGCGTCCAGCTTCGGTTCCGCCTCCGCCCCACCGGTGCCTGACTTCCCTTCTCTTTCGAACTGTCGTTTGTCTGTCTTCCGCAGCCGGCGCCAGAGGTGCTCGGTCAGGAACGCCGGGACGCTTGAGATGCTTTCTGTTCGCCCCGCCGCGATCTTCAGCTCCGTGATAAGCAGCTCGGCCAGTTCGCCCCAGCGCTCCGCCTCTGCCGCTGTCGATTCCCTGCCCGTGACCTCCTGCACGCCCTGCCGGAGGCGCGCGAGCAGAAGGGCGTAAGCCTCATCATCATCCGCGCGGTTAAGATTTGATGATGAGCCTGCGGCGCTCAATCCGCCCCCCCCAATGTTATTTATATATTTATTATATACCCCTGCAAAATCTACCCCGGTAACCCCTGCAAAATCTACCGGGGTACCCCGGTAGATTTTGTCCGGGGTAGCTACCCCGGTAGCTACCCCGGTAGTTGCAGGGGTCAGCATCTTTTTACTCTGTGGGTCTATCTCGATTCCGGCGGTCTTGCGCCTGCTCACAATCTCCTTCGGCTCGAAGACGCGGTAGCGCGGTCCGAGAGGGCTCCCGTTGAGGTGGGAGATGATCTCGACGGAGAGTTTGTTGATGAGCCCATCGAGCGCGGTCCGGATCGTTCTGTCCGAACGGATGCCGGTTCTCTCACACAGCTCTTTGGGTCCGAAGTGGCGCTCGCGAACGCCGCGGCTAATCGTCTCTCGATACATGACCGAGTAGACGCGCTGCTCCGCGGCGGTGTGAGTGGCGTCGAGGTATTGTGGCGAGGTACGAGATACCTCTCGCGGTGACTCGCCAATATCCTCTACCGGGGTAATTACCCCGGTAGTTACCCCGGTAGTTACGGGGGTAGCTGCCGGGGCAGCTACCGGGGTAGATTTTTTAAGATGAGGGGTCGCTAATTCTTGTCTCGCAAGGGGTTGGTCTGGGGATTTCTCCTGAGCCTCATGCGGCATCTCCTTCTCGCGAGCTACCTGGGCGTTCACCAGTTTGGCGAATCTACTCATACCGCCACCTCGCCTACCGTATCCTCTATGTAGTCGGCGTCCATCTGCTTATCGCCCGCCATCTGCATCATCTCGTAGGCCAGCGCGCAGACCTTCAGGATGGAGCGGGGAATTCCTTTGGATTTGATGTAGACGGCCTCCATCGCCTCCCTTGTAAAAGGGTTCTTGATGCCGGCGAACTCACATCGGTGCTCGATCATAGCCGCAGTCTCGTCTGCCGTGAGCGGGTCGAGGACTGAATAGGTCGAAATGCGGGAGTAGAGGGCCTTATTCTTCTCCGTGTTAAGTTTATCGCGCAGCTCCAGTTGCCCGGCGAGCGCGATCTGGATCAGTTTATGCTTGTCGGTCTCGAAATTCAGCAGCCCGCGGATAAGCTCCAACTGCTCGTTGTTGAGGAGCTGGGCCTCGTCGATGAAGAGCACGACGTTCTTGTCGGTCTGGTACTGCTCCAGCAGGAACCCTTGAAGGGCGTCCTGTTGCGCCACGAAGCTCCGCTTGGGGTCGATCTCGAAGTCCGAGCAGATGTACTTGAGCATCCCGAAGATGGAAGGGAATTTGGGCGTCGGGATGAGAGTCGTGACGACATGCTCCCTGGCCGCGTATTCGCCATAGAGGTAACGCAGAACCGTCGATTTTCCGAGCCCCACGTCGCCCAACGCCGCGCACGTCAGTCCCTGCCGCTTGTCTATGGTGAAGCGTGCCTTGGCAATCACTGCACGGAGCGAAGGGGTGACGTACAGGGAATTGGGGTTCGGCGAGATGCTAAATGGAGTATCAACTGACAACGTGGCTGCCATGTTTTGGGCTTATACCACAGAATGAACGACCCGGGAAGGTTAATTTTCCCGTTCAAAGTAAGCAAGTCTGTTAATTCAGCCCGTGCTTCCTTGATCGGATAGATAATTAGGGTAATAATATAGTTGACTCACCTAGAGGGGGCAGAGCGATGCGAAGCAAAAAGCCCGCCTTGTTAGACGGGCTTTGCGAAAGCGGCTCTTAAGCTTTACAGGTGGGGCCGGAGGGAATCGAACCCCCGACGCGCGGTTTTTTATAAGCCGCTTTCAGAACAAGACCGCCGCTCTACCAACTGAGCTACAGCCCCACACCAAGACCAAATGATACTTAGTCAATCATCATTCCGCAACTTCACCCTCTAACGGGGGACGGCGGGCCTGTCCTTTTCCTGCTTTGCCTTCTCCTGCTCCACTTCCTTCTTCGGGACTGAGATTAAGCGACGTGCCAAGTCTTGGAACTGTTGAAACTCCGGTGTTGGCTGGCTCGGTTGCTTCTTCGGTTCCGGCTGATTCTTTTTCATCCTTACTCTCTTTCATTCCGTTCGGCTCAACTGCCCACCCTTCAAGGTGCTTCATCGGGTCTGCTTCAAGCGCACCGCCTAGTCCGTATTCAGTTGCGCTGCCTAGTTCGTGCATGAAAAGGTCTTGCTGTGCCTCAACTTCTGGTAGAGGCAATTCCCACGTCTTAACTACTTTGATGCCGCAACGTGCTGCAAACTTTTCGACACCTGTATCGTCAGAATAAATCTTGCTTGCCCCATTCACTTTCGCAATCGTCACTATCTGACGGTCGAATTTGATTTTCGCCCAAGTCCCTTCCGCGTCGGCCCTCTTATTTGCTTTCTTCCCCTGCGAGCCCCTTATCCCGAGTTCAATGGCCGCCAGTTCAACAGCCGCCTTTATGTCGAACGGTTCGATTTTAAAGATACTCCTCTTATCAATCTCGGTTAGATACTTGGGGCCGTCGTTCCCGGCGAGAATCAAAAACTCGCTGAGAACTGGTGTCGGTATGATTAGGGTCTCGCCGTCTTCCTCCAATTCATTAATCAGTAACTCTATTCGTTCGTCCAGACGGCTAACGGGTTGGCCCGTTGAAGGGTCAAGGGGTGGCCTTGCTTCGGGGTGAAGCATGAGGGTGAGAAAGGTGTTATCAACAGCTATCATTCTTCTATCCGTCCGTACCGTGTCTAATGTCGTGCAACTCCCCTAATGGGTCTTCCCCTTTCTTCCATTCCGCCGGGATCGCGCGCAAAGCTTCAATGGACTCACGCAGGGAAGCGTTAGACAAAGGCTTGAAGCTCTTAATCGTGAGTCTGCTCGTCTCCCACTCACCCGCCGCGTTTCTAACTATCCTAGCCGCGCCCTCTGCCCTGATAACGGTGGTGAATAGATAAGCAGCAATCTGCCTCGCCAGGTCTTCCTTAGCCCAGCAATTAAAAGTTTGCCCGCCCGCCCCTCTAATATGAACGGGGACGGGGTCGTTATCCCCGCCTATCGCGCGCGGTATCCCGGTAACTACTGCCGGTTGGGTGAACGGGCCGTAAACCAGCGGCCCTGCCTGCTCACACCCCGGAAAGAAAATCAGTTCGCCACCTTTGGGGTCGGTCACGCCACCTTTCGCATTGTCTTTGCGTAGGAGTTCGTTGATGCTCCGAACCGCTTTCATCACTTCCGGCGGCGCTTCGCCCCGTTCTATTGCGTTGAACTGGTCGCGGATTTTCGGCTCGGCCTCACGCTCGACAAGAAAGACGGGAACAGTGCTGCCTTCCTCGACTCTGATTAAATGGACGCTCTTATCCTCCCCAAAAAGGGTAGACAAGTCGGTTAAATATTCAGCGAGACGTCCGAGCGGCATGGTCTCCGGGGAATATGCGTTAATCTTAAACTTATATTCCTGTAATTTATCCTTACGCTTTTTAGCCATGACGGTGTACCTCCCATGTTATAATTTCGGGAGTTACACAGATAGCGGGCCGCCGCCTAGTGCTGGTATCACTAAGCAAGCGGGGAATGAAAATCTGGGAATCGTTGGCTAGAGGCCGTGACCTATTCACGGCCTTTCTCTTTCTTCACACGCTTTATCTCTGCTTTCCGTCCGCGTCGGGCTTTGCTATCAGCATGAGGGACGCCCGATAAGTTGCTTATACTCTAATCGCTTGCCCTGTATCAAGGAAATAACTTCAAGGAACCGCTGGCCGTCCGTCTTCTTGCGCTCGTTGAATCGGAAGGTCTGCTCGTCAAGGTAGCGGAACAGATGAAACGGCTCGACGGAAACATAAGTACCTTTGAGGCCACGCTTCAAGAGACTCCAAAAGTTCTCTATGCTGTTGGTGTGAATCTGGCCGTCAACGTACTTCTCTGCGTGGTCAATGACTTGGTGAATGTACTCTTGGTGAAGGCCGCTGTAACCCTTCCAACCGTCCGTGAACAGTTCCGCGCCCGGCTCGACGTTGGCCTTAACTTCGGCGTGCAGGGTCAACTGAGTAGCGTTGTTTATAACCTTCGCTCTGACCTTGCCGTTGCGTTCTAAGAGACCCATAACGGCAACCTTGCCCGCGCCGCCAGTGCCGGTAATCTTTCGGCTATGCTCGCTCCTGTGCATGTTGCGGGCGAGGCCGCCGATGTAAGTCTCATCGGCTTCCACCTGACCGGATAACTTCTCAAAGGTTCCGGTCTGCATGGCGAGACGGATGCGGTGCATGAGAAACCACGCGCTCTTTTGCGTGACGCCAATCCCGCGGTGAATCTCGTAGCTGCTCACGCCGTTCTTGCAGTTAGCAATTAACCAGATGGCCGCCAGCCACTTATCAAGGCCGATAGGGGAGTCTTCCATTATCGTTCCGACCTTGACGCTAAACTGCTTTTTGCACACCTTACACTTCCACATGAAGCGCGTGGACAGGTAGGATACGGCCTTGCCGTTGCAGTTCGGGCAGGTGACGCCTTCGGGCCAACGAAGCTGCGCCATGAAGGTTGTGCAAGTCTCTTTATCGGAGAAATACTTGATAGCCTCTTGCAGCGTTTTCGGGAGGCTGGTGGCGTCGTTCATCATGTGCTAAATATAGCACGTTGTTGCAGGGTGAGTCAAGTATATTATTATCATAATTAGGGCTCAACGGGAGGGGCAGGGAAGAGACTTCGTCCCGCCAAAAGCATCCCCTGATGTTAACGCACAGGGCGGAAGTCACGTCATTAACACCCGAAAGACCAAAGCTACCGGAAGGCTTCACCAACGTTCGGCAGATGGAAAGAGAGGGTAGTGATGAAATTGCTGGGATGCATTCTGACGTGCTGCGCGCTCACATGCTTACTGATTTCGAATGCTTCGGCCGTCGTACAGGACGCGACTCTGCCGCGGCCGTCGAGTCTTGAAAAGTACGAGGCCGAGGCATCCGGTTCGGTGGAGATCACCGTTGACGACAGGGTACTCCGGCTGGCGGCCAGGGCGCTCTCCGACACGAAGCCTGACGAGAGGGCCGTCAAGGCGCTCATCGGAGGTTTGAAAGGCGTCTACGTCCGTGCGTTCGAGTTCGACCGGGAGGGCGTCTACCAGACGGCAGAGGTCGATACTCTGCGTGCCAGGTTCCGCGCGCCCGAGTGGTCGAGGGTCGTCGGGGTTCGAAGCAGGAAGTACGGGGATAACGTCGATGTCTACCTCTCGTCCGCGGGAGAACAGTTGAAAGGGTTGGCCGTGGTGATCGCGGCGCCGCGGCAGCTGGTCTACGTCCACGTCTCCGGAGATATCGACATCGAGAGGCTCCGGGCTTTGGAGGGGCGCTTCAGCGTGCCGAGACTCGAACTGTACAGGGAAGGGAAGGAGTGAACGGCATGACCCGTTTGAGATCATGGAGAGTCTTGGCGGCCCTGCTCATCGTCTCTGTTCTTTCGTCCCCAGTGGCCGCGAGAGCGGACGACTTCGACTCCGTCGTGAAGAACGTGCGCGCGGCGTGCGGCGGCAAAAAGGTTCGCATCCCGTTCCTGGGGCTGACGAGTTTCGCGACCAAACTCGTGCGCCCGGCCGGCGTGAAGAGTTTTAAGCTGGCCGTCTTCGAAGACCTGACGCGGGCGGGGGACGTGTCGGGGCTCGGGGCGGCCATCGGGCAGTCGCTCGGGCCGGAGTGGAGACCGCTCGTGCGTATCCGCTCCGGGCGCGGGGCAGAGCAGACACACGTCTACGTCAGGGATGCGGGCGACAATCTGAAGTTGATGATCGTGACGCTCGACGGCGAGCAGGCGACCGTCATCCGCGCGAAGGTGAACCCGGAGGCACTGGCGAGGTTCGCCCGAGACCCCAAGCTGTTGGGCATCTCTCTACAGTAATCGCAGCGCCCCGCAGCGCTCCAGCTCGTCCTTACCCTTCGACCTCCACAAAAAAGCATCCTCGCCCGCCAAGTGGGCCTTACGTCTGAAGACAGGCGTTTTCAAAACTCGCCTGACCTCACGCACCCCTTCCCGATTATGGGACGATCATTCTCCAACAACGGACACGGCCTCAGTCTATGCGCCGCCGGCACGCTCGAATAATAGTTTATCTTCCGACGCTTATAGTTTCGTAGGCTGGTACGTGAATTGTTTATAGCGGGCGGCAGCCGCGCGCGGCCGGGGGAGGGTCGACGGTGGCCCTCGGTCACGAGAAAGGAGGGGGATGGCGCCGACACTAAGACGGCTCGCACGCAGGACACGGTCTTGGCAGCAACGTTGGTCGCTCGCCCGCGCGGAGTTGGCCGCCGAGTTGACACTCTGCGCGGCGGCGCTCGCCTTCCTGCTGACGGGCGTTCGCGCCGTCTGGCTCGAACGCCTCTGGCCACACGCCGACGCGGTCGCGGCAGTCCTGTGCGTCGGACTCTTCGTGCTGCTGCACGCCTTCTTACAGTGGCGGGTCGTGCCGCTCGTCACGCGCCGCTTTTCGCCTCTCCCGTACGACGAACGGCGCATGCTCTTCGACTTCAGCCAGGAGGCGCGGACGGCCGACAGCATCGAAGAACTGTACGGCTCCGTCGCGCGGAGGATCGCCGGTTCGCTCGGGGCCGACGACGTGTCCATCTTCGTGCGCGAGGATGCGAGCGGCGACTACATCTGCCGTGTCTCCTCCGTGCCGACGCAGGAGGCGAGGCTGGCGCGCGACGCCTTCGTCGTGAAACGGCTGCGCAGCCTCTCCGGCTCTCTCGTCGTCGAGTCCGCGGAGTTCGACGCATGGTCGCGCGCCCTGGCCTCGGCCCCGCCGGAGCGGCGCGCGGCGCGCCAGCGCGAGCGCGAGGCGTTGCAGCGTGTGAGGGCACATCTGCTGGTTCAGGTCAGGACGAGGGAGCTGATGATAGGCATCCTCGCGCTCGGGCCGCGGCGCGGCCGGTTCCGTTACTCGGCCCGCGACAGAGAGGTTCTGATGTCGGTCGCGGCGCAGCTGGCCCTCGTCATCGAGAACTCAAGGTTCGCCCAGAGGCTTGTGGCAGAGGAGCGTCTGCGGCGCGAGCTGGCGCTCGCCGCCGAGGTGCAGCGGCGACTGCTGCCCGAGCGTGCGCCGGAGTCGGTGGCGGTGGAGCTGGCGGGCTTCTGCCAGCCGGCGCGCGGAGTAGGCGGCGACTACTACGACTTCATCGCCTTCGACAACCGGCAGCTCGGCATCGCCATCGCCGACGTGGCCGGCAAGGGGATGGCGGCGGCGCTGCTGATGTCCACCGTGCAGGCGACGCTCCGCAGCCTCTCGGCGGGGAGCAACCTCGGACCTCAGACCAGTCACACGCTGGCCGACATGGTGGCGACGCTCAACCGGCTGCTCTGTAGCTCGACGGGCGGACTCAACTACGTGACCTTCTTCTACGCGCAGTTCGACCAGGTCACGCGGCGGCTGGCCTACGTCAACGCCGGGCACAACCCGCCGCTCTTCTTCCGCGCCGGCCACCCCGAAGACTTCCGGCAACTCAGCTCGGGCGGGACGGTCGTCGGCATCTTCGAGGACTGCGCCTACGAGCAGGAGACGGTCGAGATGAATGCGGGGGACGTGCTGCTGGCCTACACCGACGGACTGTCGGAAGCGCTCAACGCCTCGGGCGAGGAGTTCGGCGAGGCGAGGATTAGAGAGGCGCTGACCGAGACGGCGGGGATGTCTGTGGACGAGACCCGCGACGAGCTTGTGCGGCGCGTGATGGAGTGGTCGGCGGACACCGCACAGCATGACGATCTCACCTTTGTCGTGATGAAGGTCAAGTGACGATTGGGCGCTTCAGGCCCTTAGAAGACCGTCGCGTCCGTCTGGGCCTTGGCGCCACCACTGATTGTGGTCGGACGCGCCTTTTCAGAATGGCCGTGTAACCTCCCTCAGCCTTCTCTTTTGCACACCTCGTCAGCCTACATCTTGTGGTCGAGCCCTCTCAGGCTGGATGTTTCACGTTATCAGGTCGGATAAGGGCCATTATGGTTCTTCGTGGCCGTTGAGAGTCAACGGTGGTGGTGACGTAGAGGAAGTGAGGGGCGCGGGTGTATGTCCGCGCCCCTCTCACTTCTCGTCGGCCGCTTACGCCGCGGCGTGTGGCTGACCGCGCTAAGGCAGGGCCTCGATGATGATGAGGAAGCGGAAGGTGCCGGTCTGCTGGACGCCGAGCACGAAGTTGACGTTCAGCGACGCCCCGTTCGCCAGCGGTGTCCCGAGCGTGACGTCCCCGGCCGCCAGCGTCGCGTTGATGCCGCCCCCACCCGCCTGCGTCGGCGGCGTCTCCAGCGTCGTGTGCCGCACCGCCACCGTGCACGGGGCCGACCCGCCGCAGGTCACCGTGTCGCCGACCGGGCCGACCGCCGCCTCGTCGCCGCCGGTCAGCGCCCGCAGGTCGGCCACCCCGCCCGGGCTCGGGTAAGTAGTCAGCTCCACGATGCGGAACCGCAGCCGCGTCACGTCCCCGCCCGTGTTGTTGACCACCCGCCGCCGGACGGTCAGCGTCCCGAAGGTCGAGAAGGTCGGGTTGCCGGTGCTGGGGTCTCTGTCCCGGTTCGGCGCCACCTGCGACCCCTTCGTCCTGTCGAGGAGCAGCAGGCCGACCCCCGACGTGTCGCGCCGGATGGGCGAGGTCAGATTCTCGGGGCCGGGCGCGCCGAGCCGCTGCCCGGCCGCGGTCGCAGTTCCCTGGGTGTCGGTGAAGACGAAGTCGGCCGCGTTGTCGCCAGTGTCCTTCGGGTTGCCGGCAACCGTACAGCCCACGCCGCCGACGAAGGCGCACATCGCGCGGTGGAGGCTGTGTTCGAGGTTGAGCGCGGTCGTCGCCGGGGAGAGCGCCGGGTAGCCTGCGCCCTCCCTGTAGAGCGTGTTCGCTTCGGTGTTAGAGCCGACTGCGTCGAGCCTTGTGTCCATCGTAAAGTTCACCGCGCTCGACGTGCGGAAGAGCGCGAGGCCCGCGTTGTCCGGGATGTCGAGTTCGTAGCCGAAGCAGGTTGTGTCATCGGCGCGGATGACGAAGTCGCCCCCCGCGACCGACCCGAGGCTGTAGCCGAGTTCGTTGGGGCTGAGGAAGTGTGCGCGCGCCGGGATGACCGTCCCTACGGGGATGATGAAGCGCACCACTCCATCCGAGGCGGCCACGGCCCAGCCCTTCGACCCGTCGGTCGTCGCCACGAAGAGGTCCGAGTTGGTGGCATTGTAGAGCTCGATGAACTCGTCGTTGGCCTCGGGGCTCAGGTCCGGGTCGAGCGGCGAGCCGGACAGGACGGAGGCGTGCGCCTTCCGCCTGCCGGCCGGGATGTTCGTGCCGCTGGGGCCGCTCGTGCCGGTCCCGCCGCTCGCGCCCGACTTGTCACCCGTGCCGGGCGCGCTTCCGCTCGGGCATTTCGGCGAGGGCCTGGCCGGCGCGGCGGGCGGGGAAGCATTGCCCGGCCCGCGCAGGCGGAACTCGGAGATGATGAGTTGGCCAGCCGAGACCGACTCGTCGTCGTTCGAGATCGTGCCGGTGCCCGTGCCCTGCGAGATGTTCGCGTTCGTCGGGCTGCTCAGGACGACGGTGAAGGTCTCGTCAACCTCGGGCGTCGTATCGCCGTTGACGGTGACGTTGAACTGCTTCGTCGTCTCGTTCGAGGCGAAAGTGAGCGTGCTGCTCGCCGCCTGGTAGTCGTTGTCGGCGAGGGTTGCCGTGCCGTCCGCGGTCGCGTAGGCCACGGACGCGGACAGGGCGGTCGTGCCCGTCTTGGTAACGGTGAAGGTGAACGTGGTCGTGCCGCCGTTGCCCTCCGCCGTCGTGACGTTGTCGATGGAGAAGGCGGGGGCGTTGAGCTGCTGCGTCACAGGCGTGCCCGACGTGCTGCCGCTGAAGTTGGTGTCGCCCACGTACTCGGCCGTGATGACGTGCGAGCCGCCCGCCAGCGCGGCGTTCGAGAAGGTGGCCACGCCCGAGCCGTTCAGAGTGCCCGTGCCGAGGGTCGCCATGCCTTCCTTGAAGTTGACCGAGCCGGTCGGCGTGCCCGCCGTCGAAGTGACGTTAGACGTGAACGTGACGCTCTGCCCGAGCGTCGAGGGGTTGATGTCAGAGGCGATATCCGTCGTCGTCGTGGTCTGGTTGACGCCCAGCGCGCCCGTGCCGCTGGTGGCGTTGTAGCTCACGTCGCCGGCGAAGCTCGCGCCGGCGCCGGCCGGGTACGAGCCGGCGTTGATGCCTGCGAGCGAGGCGTTCGAGAGCGAGGCGACGCCCGCGCCGTTCGTCACCGCACTGCCCACGGGATTGCCGTTCAAAGTGAAGCTGATGCTCTTGCCGCTGACGGCGCTCGCGCCCGCGGTGAGTGTGGCCGAAAGGTTGACCGTGCCGCCGTAAGTGCCGGTGGCCGGGGCGACGCCCAGCGCCGTGGCCAGAGGCCCGACTATCTCGTCCGCGCCGATGTCGGGCACGGCGTCGCGCGGGTCGTTGTCGAAGTCGTTGGTGATGCCGGCGACAGGGGTGCCCGCGCCGAGCACGGGGCTGCCGCCCTGTACGTGCAGGTCGCCGGTCGTGGCGCTCCCGTTCGGGTTAACGAAGCTCGGGTTGACGGAGATGCTGTTCGCGTCCTGCCCCGTCGCCGCCTGCCAGTTCGCGAGCGTCGCTTGATCCAACGCGTTGAACTGGCCGACGAAGCCGCCCGTGCCCGAGGCGAACAGGTCGTTATAGTTGCTCGTCAGGCCCGCCGGGTTGGGCGCCGTGCCCGCGATGGCGTAGGCGTAGTTCTTGCCCGCGCCGGAGGCGTTCGAGCGCGCGTTCCAGAAGATGTTGTCCACGTAGCTGCGCGTGCTCGTCAGCGCGCTACCGTTGAAGGCGTAGGTCGGCGACGAGGACGCGACGCCCGTGCCGCCGATGTACACGCTGTTGAAGTAGTAGCTAATGACCGTCGTGCCCGCCCCACCGGTCACGCCCTGTATGTCGCGGATGCCGATGATGCTCGGGCCGCTCGTGATCGAGTTGCCCGCGGCGTCGAGGCCGAGGCGGATCATGTTGTTCTTCACCGTCGCGTTGACGGCCACGCCGGCAGTCGCCGACCCGCGCTGGACGATGCCCCAGAGCTGGCTGGTGTTGTCGGTCGAGGTGTTCGAGAGCGAGTGAATCAGGTTGCGCTCGATCACGTTTGCGTTGGCGGCGATGTTGGTGGTCGCCGGCAGCGTCAGGTCCATGGCGTAAATCGAGGTCGACGCCGCGCCCGAGGCGTTGCTGAGCGAGTGGATGGTGTTGCGGGAGATCCGGCTCGAATTCGTCACGGCCGTGCTGATGTTGACGACGATGCCGCTTTCGACGACCGTCGCGGGGAAGGTCGAGTTGCCGACGAGGTTGCGGACGGTGTTGCCCGTCATCGAGAGCGCCGGGAGCGCGGTCTGGATGCCGTACATGACATAGCTGCCGACGATGTTGTCGGTGATGGCGCCGGCCGCGGTCGGGCCGCCGATGGTGTTGTTGTTGACGGTCTCGGTCGCGGCCGAGGACGTGTTGACGAGGATGCCGCGGAAGCCGACGGTCGTCCCCGTCCCGCCCGAGTTGATGGTGATGGCCCCGATGTTGTTGTTCGAGACGTTGCCCGAACTCAGGCTGAAGTCGTAGATGCCGACGACGGGCGCGTTCGACGCCGTCGTCGAGGTCTCGTTGATAACGATGGTCGAGGAGCCGTCGAGGCTCCCGATCTGGTTGCCCGACAGGTTGCCCACGTCGAAGAGGCCGGACGTGGTGCCGAGCGAGATGCCGATGAACGGCGACGAGGCGACGGTCGTCGAGGCGCGGCTGCTCGTCTGGTTGATGCCGGAGACGACGTTCCCCTGCACGCTGGTCGCCGTCGCGTTGCTCGCGGCGGCGAGGTCGAGGCCGCGAACCTCGTTGGACGAGCCGTTGATGGTCGTCGTCCCCGTGCCGTTGGCCGCGCCGAAGCCGATGACGTTGTTGCGGATGGTGTGGGAGTTGCCGTCCGCACTCGTGGTGCCGACGAGCGTGATGCCCGCGTAGCGCAGGGCCGTGGTCGTGAACGTGCGCGGGGCCGTCTGGTAGAGGCGGTTGTTCTGAATCGTGAAGTTGGTGTTGCCCGTGCGGATGTCGATGCCCGTTACAGAGACGCCGCCCGTGCCGAAGAAGTCGAAGACGTTGTTGCCGTCGATGACGTTGTTGCGGTTGAGGGTGTTGTTGTTGGTCGTGGTGCCGACGGCCGCCATCGCCTTGACGGGCAGGTTCGCGCCCGCCGGGCCGACGTTGTTGAGTGAGATGGTGTTGCCGTTGTTGCCTAAGCCGGTCGTCGTGCTGAAGAGAATCGCACCGCCCGCGTTGGCGCCGACGTTGACGGTCGAAGAGCCTTGAATGTTGCAGCGCGTGACCGTGTTGTTCTGCGCGCCGTTGATGAAGCGGACGGTGCTCGTGCCCGCGGTCGCGGAGACGGTCGTGTTCGAAATCGTCAGCGAGTTGCCGCCCGAGTTCAGGCCGTCAATCGTCACCACGTCGGCGCCGTTTAAATCGATCAGCGGGCTGCCCGCCGCGATGGCGCCGGAGATGGTGCGCGCGCCGCTCGGCACCAAAACGACCGAGGTGTAGCTGGCCGGCCCGGTGCCGCTCGCGTTGAGGATGGCCGGGAGGGTCTCGGTCGTGTTGCCCAGAATCCAGACGTTGATGGCGCCCTGGTGTGTGCCCAGGTTGATCGCGGTGAAGGCGGCGCTGAGCGTGGCGTAGTCGGTCGGCCCCGGGTTGCCGATGCCGACCGCGGTGACCGTCACCGGGCCGGCCGAGACGGGCGGCACGCCGGGCGTCGGCGTCGGCGTCGGGGTGGCCGTCGGCGTCGGGGTGGGGAGCGGGTCGGCCGTGCAGGTCGGGAACTTGAACGAGCCGACGCGCGTGTTCCACGCCGCGCCCGCCGTCGCCGAGTAGTACTCGTTAGTGTGGTAGAAGGTGCAGCCGTCCGTGGGGTCAACGAACATCGAGCTGTAGTCGCCCCAGCGTCCGCTCGTGCTGGTCTGGTGGCCTGTGCCCGGCGTCATGACGGCCTCGCCCTGCGCCATTGTGTTCACAGGGTCGGTGGCGAGGCGGCCGGCGTAGCGGATGCCCGGCTCCACGGTCGCGCTCGAAGCCGTGTAGCCGATGGAGAGGTTGCCGTCGTGGTCAACGTTGATGCTCGGCATGGCGCGCCAGAGTCCGTCGCCGCCGTTGTTGAAGCTCTGCTGCTGGGCGGGCGTCGCCGGGATGGTGTTGCCCGTCACGTCGAACTGGTACCAGCGGACGGCCGTCGGCCCCGTGCCGCCCTGATTATTGTTGACGGTGTGCGAGGAGTAGATCGACTCGACGCCGCCGCGGTTCTGATAGGCGAGCGGGTACATCAGCTTGTCGCCGAGCGTGTCGAGGTACTGCGTGGTTGTGGCCGTGCCGTTGGGGACGATGAGAGTTCCCGACACGCCGTCAAACGCATCCACGAAGCCGTTGACGGTGATGATACCGTCGGGCGCGTGCGTCGCGCCGACGCCGAAGAACGAGTTGGCCGGCGTGGCGAAGTCGGCGTGGAAGCGGCGGACGAAGACCTGATTCTCGACCGTGCCCGCGCTCGCCGAGCTGTTGATGTTCAGGAACCACTCGGGCTGGCCCGCGGGCGGCGGGTCGCCCGTGCGGAAGGTCGCGGGCAGGAGGCTGTACTGGTCGCCGAGGGCGGCCGGCAGGATCGAGAAGGCGATGGTGTTCGCTGCCCCGCCGTTGACCATTGAGGCGCGGTCGAGCGCGTAGACGCGGACGCCGGAGAAGGTCGTGTTGTTCAGGAACAGGTTGACCGACATGTAGTACGCGTCGTGCCACAGCCCGAACTTGGGGTAGTCGCCGATGAAGTTCGGGTTCGACGGGTCTACCTGCACGGCGTAGAGCCAGTAGCCGCCGGTGACGGGGTCGCTCGTCTTCGAGACGCCGATGCACTGGTAGAAGGAGGTGCCGGGGAAGGCGGCGAAGGCGAAGTCGGTGATGACCCAGCGGTCGGCGATGTGGTCGTAGAAGACGACGCCGTCGCCGTCGTTCACGTTCGAGCCGCAGGGCGTCGCGGTGCCCATCGCGGAGAAGAAAGAGTTGAAGGTGATCGGCCCGGCGAGGACGTTCCCCGCCTTGTCGTGGATGCGGATCGAGGAGTTGACCGCCTGCACGTAGTGGTTCGGCCCCACGTCGCCGTCCGTGTCGGGCGGGAGGCAGCCGTTACACGCGAGGTTCGAGCTCATGCCGGCGAAGGTCTGCGAAGGGCTCGGGATGTTGGGAGAGAGGGCGGCGGACTGCGGCCCCTCCGTCTTGCGGGTCGGAGCGGAGGAGCGGGGCGGGGGAGAGACCACGTGTGAGACATCGTCCGACTTGAGCGCCCTGGGCGCCTTACGCGACTTGCGCTTCTGTTGCGCGACGAGTTCGGCCTCGCGCTCGGCTTCGCGCTCCATCCCGTGTTCCGCTTCACGCTCGGCGCGGCGTAGCCCGCGAGGGCTGAGGCTCTCGGCGCTCTCTTTCGGCGGGTGGCGCGTGAGGCGCTTCTCTTCCTCTTCGCGCGGCGTCGGTGGGATGTAAGGCAGGTCGCGGAGATCCTTATCCTGCGAGACGGGGCCGACCATGCGCACCACGTCGGGCGCGGGCCTTGTCGGGCCGCCCACTTGTGCCCCGCCTCGCGGCAGCAGGAAAAGGGCCGGGACGAGCAACACCAACACGATCAGCGCAAGCCATCTCATGCGCCTGCCGAACTTCCGCGGGGGATTCGCACTCTGCATTAACTTGTTTTCTCCGACGCGCATCGCGCGTTGCGTAGAATTATGAGTTCGACGACGCCACGGATTCGGGTATCCGTCGAACTCATAATGGCCGAGATAAGGGGTTCTCTTCGTAGCCGAACCCTTGCATTGCTTAACAGAGCCTTCGGATGTATCTTCTGCCCGGAGCTTGTTATGAACTTGCGTACCGGGAAACGGCCGAAAAACCGCAAGTGACTACCCTGAAAGTTCATAAACGGCTCTGGTCGCGATAACTGTTTCTCAGAACGACCATGCAGCCGACCAGCGCCAGCCACACACTCTGCGCCCTCTCTCTCCTACTGCTGGCCCTGTGGCTGGGCGGCCCCTGCCGGAGCGTGAACATGGCGACGGTGTCGCAAGAACAGCACAGGGTCGCGCCCGGAAAATGGGGCGGCCAGAACGTGGAACTGGACGTGACGGAAGACGGCGCGCGGATGCATTTTAGCTGTGCCCGCGGGAAGATCGAACGGCCCCTCACGCTTGACGACGAAGGACGCTTCTCCGCGCAAGGCACGTTCGTGGCGCAGGGCGCCGGCCCGTCGCGCGCGGACGACCCGCCGAAGAGTCGCCCCGCCGTCTACAGCGGCGTGGTCCGCGACAAACTCATGACGCTGACTGTCTCGGTTACGGATTCCAAAGAGGAGGGCGGCACCTTCGAGTTGACTCAGGGCGAACCCGGTCACGTCCGGAGGTGCCACTGAAAGGGCTTCCCTTCTAGTCCTTTCAGCGTCCGGAGACTGATAGCCAAATTGCGTTCTGGTGTCTACCGAGCGTAGTGCATCGTTGAGACAACGATGCCGCCCCGGCCGCGCTGCCTTACCGATCCTTAGTCCTTGCTCGTTTGGTGTGTAGACGCCTTAAGCGGCGGGACACAGTGATGTGGACAACCCGTCTGACCGGGAAGGGCGTGCAGGCCGCGCACTCTCCACAGGTCGTTGACTGTTGATTCGGTGGCTGCGGGTGCTCAGGCCAGCACTTACGAGGTAGGAGAAGACGGACGCCCCAACCTGAATGTAACTGCCACCAAGCCCTCCGAGGGGTGTCGCTTGATGGACAGCACTGCCCGCTGAACGAAGTTGAGTTGCAACTTAAGTGTAAAGCGACCCCGTGTCAAGTACCCCCCGTATAAAGTCGGTCGCCCAAGGGAGAGCGAAAGCGGAATAGTCACCCGGCGATGCCCTTTACTGTAACCCTGGCGGCGCGGGCTTTCTTGACTCCGCTCCCCTTTGCCTATAAATTCTGCGAGACCTTCCTGTGTTGAGACAAGGCGCGCCGCGGTTCCAGGTAGCTCATGATGGTTACGTGGGTCTATCTAGCCACAGCGGTCTTGAACAGCCGGTTGTGCACACCGCACCCTGACAGCACGTTCAGTCCGGGTTTTCACCATCACACGTCAGCCGATTCATATCGACACGGCGGTCCGTCGAAGCCGTGTTGACTTAGAGGTCGTCAGCCGTCCACTTGGCTACCGTCCGCATCCTGTTCGTGCGCGGGCGTAAAGTCACACACCCGGTTGAGACAAGAGAAGGAATACCCCGAATGAAGAGAATCCCTCGTCCCGCCCGCGGCATACGTCATACCTCTACCAAAAACATTCTATCGACGCAGACGCGCGGCCGTCTGGCCGTGCTGCTCGTCCTGGCGCTGGCCGTCGCGGCGGCCGCCGCCTCTTTGGCCTCGCGCGCGCAGGCGCAGAAGAAGAGAACGGCGGGCGTGGAGTCCGCGGCGGCGACGGAGGTGCTTCGCCCCGCGTCCGGCCCGGTCAGGTCTCCCGCCGGGCGCGAGGCGCCGGACGCCGACCTTGACGCGCCGAAGACGGACGCGCCATTGCCCGCGGCGTTAGAGGATGGCACGCCCGTGCAGTTGCTCGGCGCCAAGGGGCCTGCGAAGTCCGTCGCCAGCGCAAGCGCCCAGGCGCAGGGCGTCCCCGTCCTCACGCGGCAGAACGCGCCGGACATTCCACAGTGCCGTGAGCTTGTCAGACAGGACGTGCTCGACATCGCCAACGCGGCCGTGGAAGACCCGGCCGTGACGTTCGAGAGGCACCGCCGCGAACATCCGCACATGGTGATGATTCCGCCGACGCTCGACTGCGCCAGCAAGTTCTGGCAGGCGGCGCGGCACGGTGGCCGCCTGCCGGACTCCGCGCAAGACCCCGACGCCATCACCGCGCGGCAGAACCCCATCGAGACGTTCTTTAACCTCGGCGCCCTCAACGCCGCGATAGGCACGAACGTCGATCCCAGCAGCGGCGTCGAAGGGTATCAGGGCGAGAACTTCATCTCCATCGACCCGAACAACCCGCAACACATCGTCGCCCACTCCAACACTTTCTTTAAAGACCCCAACCCGCAATGCCAGTCGCCGACGGGCGGCAGCGCGAACACGTTCGGCAGCATGGCGCTCTTCGGCTCGACCGACGGCGGCGCGACGTGGACGTACAACTGCGCGCCGTGGCCCGCGGCAGTGACCGGCGGCGTGACCGGCGCGGCGGTCTGGTTCGGCAGCGACCCGGCGCTGGCGTGGGACAATCAGGGCCGCGCCTACGCCACCTACATGCTCCTCTCCCAGAACGCTTCGGGGAGCGTGGCCGGCGCCTCCATCGTCGTGTCGCGCTCTTCGGACACCGGCGCGAGCTGGTCGTACCTGGGCACCGTCGTCAACGGCATCACCAATTCGGCGCAGTTCAACGACAAGGAGATGATGGCCATCGACAACACGTCGGGCCAGACCTTCTCACACCCGGGCCGCATCTTCGTCATCTGGGACGCGAACAACGTCGAGAGGGTCGCGTACTCGGACGACGGCTCGACCTGGAGCACCGTCCTGCTCCCGTCCGGCACCGCCGCCATCGGCGGCAACGTCGTCGTCGGGGCGGACGGCACCGTCTACGTGATCTGGACTCGCTTCAACATCGAGACCATCGTCTTCTCCAAGTCGACGGACGGCGGCGCCACCTGGACCGCCCCGTCGGTCATCGCCACGCTCGCGCTGCAATCCTTCGGCGCCAACAACAAGCCCCCCGCGCAGAATGTGCGCGGCATCAACGGCTTCGGTTCCATCGACATCGACCGGAATACCAGCTCCCCCTACTTCGGCAACCTCTACGTCGCCTTCCCCGACTTCCCCGCAGGCACGACCTCGGGGGTAGATATCAACACGTACGTCATCAGGTCCACCAACGGCGGGACCAACTGGTCGTCGCGCCTCAAGGTGAACGACGACAACTTCGGCGCGACGCAGATCTTCCCCTGGCTGGCGGTCGATCAGACCGACGGCGCGGTGCACGTCTCCTGGTACGACTCGCGGCTCGACCCGATCAACCGCAAGACGCAGGCCGTCACCGCGCGCTCGATTGACGGCGGCGTGTCGTTCGAGCCGAACCTCCTCGTTACCGACGGCGGCACCGACTGGCGCAACAACGTCAACTACTCGGACGAGAACAGCGCCGACAACACCACCTTCAACTCCAACCAGTACGGCGACTACATGGGCATCGCCGCCATCAACCGCCAGGTGCATCCCCTCTGGACTGACTCGCGTATGTTCTTCCCGGTCGCCGACACGCATTCGCCGACCCGCAGGGAGGACAACGCGAGCGCGGCCGTCACCTACTGCACGGCGCCCACGACCATCAACGCCCCGAACGTCAACCCTTCGACGACGCCGAGCGTCGTCGTCTCTTGGAGCGCGCCGGCCGGGTGGGGCACCAACGCGACGAACGGAACCTACTCCGTCTATCGCAACACAACCAACAGCTTCCCGGGCGGGTCGCCCTTAGCCTCCGGGCTCACCGCGACCAGCTACATCGACACCACGGGCGTGGGTGGCACGACCTACTACTATTTCATCCGCGCGAAGAATAACTGCCCCGGCACGGCGCTGACGCCGATGACGACGGACTCCAACGCCTCCGCCGCGGTCAACTTCGGCGACGCGGGGACGCCGACGGGGACGCTTCAGGGCACAGTGACCGCCGGCGGCAGCCCCGTCGTCGGCGCGGTCGTGACCGCCGGGACGTACTCGGCGACGACGGACGCCAGCGGCTTCTATCAGATCCCGGGCATCGGCGCCGGCACCTACACGGTCGCGACGAGCCCCGCCGGCTACAGCCCGGCTTCGGTCAACGGGGTCAACGTCACGGGCGGCGCCACGACGGTGCAGAACCTGGCACTCACGGGCGTCACGACCGCTTCCTGCTTCACCGACACCACGTACAACGACTTCACCGCCGCTTCTTCAGCGTCGGGTGTTGAAATCGTCAGCAGCCCCGGCGACGTGAAACTCGCGAACGCCGGCGCTGAGGGGCAAGATCAGGTCAGCTCGCCCGCAGCTCTGGTGGTTGGCAACACCCCGACAGCTACCACGTGGTCTGGACAAACGTTCCGCGCCGGTATTACCGGCAACCTGACGAAGATCACCGTGGGTCTCGGTCTCAACTCCGGTTCGACGGGCACAGTCACCGTGGAGATTCGAGACATCAACGGGGTGAACCCCGGCACGACCGTCCTGGCGACCGGCACGCTCGGCCCGGTCACGAACGTCGGCACCGCGGTGCTGTACACGACGACGTTCACGACGCCGGCGGCGGTGGTCAGCGGGACCAGCTACTCCGTCGTGCTCAAGGGCAACACCGGCAGTGTCTTCAGCGTCCGCGGCAGTACAGGGGGCGGCAGCACGCTGGCCAACGGTCAGTTCTTTACCACGACCACCAGCGGCACCACCTGGGCGGGCGTAGCGGCCGACCTGTTCTTCACGACCTACGTGACGCCGCCGATCAACTACCCGGCGACCGGCAACCTCGTCTCCAGCGTGAAGGATGCCAATTCGGTCTCCGGCGTGTTCCCCCGTTGGACGACTCTGTCCTGGACGGCGACGACCCCTGCGAACACGTCCGTCCAGTTCCAGGCGGCAGCCAGCAACGATGTTAACGGGCCGTTCAACTTCGTCGGCCCCGACGGCACCGCCGCCACCTTCTTTACCACCAGCGGCGCTTCGCTCTCTCAGTTCAACGGCTTCCGCTACCTGAAGTACAAAGCCATCCTGAACACCAGCAACACCGCCAGCACGCCGACCCTTAACGACGTGACCGTCTGCTTCGACAGCAAGCGGACTCAGGCCATCAGCTTCGACACGCTCGGCGACAAGACTTACGGCGACGCGGACTTCCAGTTGACCGCCACGTCCACGTCGGGCCTGACGGTCAGCTACTCGACCTCGGGCAACTGCACCGTGACGGGCGACATGGTTCACCTCACGGGCGCGGGCTCCTGCACGATCACCGCCATGCAGGCGGGCGACTCGACCTACAACGCGGCGGCCAACGTGCCCCGCTCCTTCAACATCGCCAAGGCCGCGACCACGACCGGCCTCGTCTCCAACATCAACCCGTCGAACACCGGCCAGCTCGTGACGTTCACGGCCACGGTCAGCGAGTCGGTCGCGGCGGCGGACGCGGCCGGCACGGTGGACTTCATCGACACCTCGAACGGGAACGCCGTCGTCTGCGGCGGCGTCTCGCTCACGTCGGGGCAGGCGCAGTGCATGACCTCGACGCTGGCTGCCGGCACCCACAACGTCCAGGCCGTCTATTCGGGGAACACAGACTTCGTGAACTCGACCAGCGCCGCCGTCCCGCAGGTGGTGAACGCCGCCCTCAGCGTCCTCGACGCGAAGGTCGCGGAGCCTTCGACCGGAACCGCGCAGATGCTCTTCACCGTCAGCCTTTCGGCGCCGGCGGGAGCGGGCGGCGTTACGGTGAGCTACGCGACGGCGGACGACACGGGAGGCGCGCACCCGGCGACGGCCGGGACGGACTACACGCAGGTCACTGCGACCACGCTCACCTTCCAGCCGGGCGAGATGGTCAAGGTCGTCCCGATCCCCGTGCTGCACGACGCCGACTCGGGCGAGCCGGACGAGACCTTCCTCCTCCAGCTCTCGTCCCCGGCGAATGCGACCATCAGTCGCGCCACCGCGACGGGCACCATCACGCAGGTGAACACGCCCGGCACGTTCATCATCTCGGAGCTGCGCACGCGCGGCCCCGCGGGTGACGGCGACGACTTCGTCGAGCTCTACAACAACACGGACTCGCCGCTGACCGTCAACGGCCTGTCGGGCGGTTACGGCGTGTTCGCGATGGGCGCCGGCTGCACGGATACGCCCGTGCTCGTCGGCATCGTCCCGAACGGGACGGTCATCCCCGCGCGGGGCCACTACCTGCTCGTCGGCTCGGCCTACAGCCTCGGCTCGTACGCGGCCGGCGACCTCTCGATGGCCTCCGACATCGCGGACGACCGCAACGTCGCGGTCTTCTCCACGGCGAACGTCGCGGAGATCTCTTCGGCCAACCGCCTCGACGCCGTCGGCTTCGGGCAGAACGTGAATGCGGCCGTCGTCTTCAACTCCAAGACGCCGTCGTTGCAGAAGCTCCGCAGCCGTATGTCGGTCCTCAGCAGCGGTAACGGCACGTGCGACCTGCTGCGCGAGGGCACGACGCTGCCGGTGGTCTCGGGCACGGCGACCGAGCACTCGTTCTTCCGCAACATGAACCAGGCGGCGGGCGGCAACCCGAAGGACACGAACGACAACGCCGCCGACTTCGTCTTCGCCGACACGATGGCGAGCAACATCTCGGGGGTGCCGCGCAGGCTCGGGGCGCCGGGGCCGGAGAACCTCGCGAGCCCGATCCGGAGAGACACCTCGGGAATCGGCGTCCTGTTCCTGGACGGGACGAAGGGGACCTCGGCGGCGCCGAACCGTGACCGGGATACCAGCACGGGGAACCCGAGCTTCTCAAGCTTCGGGACGCTGATGATCCGGCGGCGGGTGGTCAACAACACGGGCGCGACAGTCACACGGCTGCGGTTCCGCATCGTGGAGATGACGACCTACCCATCGCCGGCGGGGACGGCCGACCTGCGGGCGCTGACCTCGTCGCCGGTGGTCATCTCGGGCATCGGGGATCCCGCGACGTGCGCTGCGACGGGCACGCCGACGACGGTGCCGTGCCAGGTAACGGCGCAGGCGACGACGCTGGAGCAGCCGCCCACGCAGTCCGTCGGCGGCGGCATCAACTCGACGCTGAGCGTGTCGATCCCGGGCGGGCTGGCTCCCAACGCCAGCATCGATGTGAACTTCACGCTCGGCGTGCAGCAGACCGGCACCTTCCGCTTCCTCATCATCGTGGAAGCTTTGCCTTAAACCCGGCGGCCGACCTTTGCCGGGACTGACAGAGAAGAGCCCGCCCCTTTCGAAGGGGCGGGCTCTCTTGTCGAGGACCAACGTCGGGAAAGGTGCCAACCAACTTCGTTCGTTAAGTCGGCCCCCGTGAGCGCGAAGTCAAAGGGCACCGGGAAGGCCCGAACCCGACCGGCGGAGAGAGTTCCCGGCCGCGCGTTACGCTAAAAAAAGGGCTCCCGAAGCTTCGGGAGCCCTTACGCTCATCGAGCGTCAATGCGGCGGACTTAGAAGTCCCAGCGGGCGCCGAACTGCATGACGCGCGCGGTGCTGGCCGAGCCGGTGACCTGACCGAAGTTGGTCGCACCGATGTCGGTGCTCGAAGGCAGGCCGAACGAATGGTGGTTGAAGACGTTGTAGGCCTCCCAACGGATCTGCAAACGCTGGCTCTCCGACCAGGGCAGCCTGAAGTTCTTCAGCAGCGCCGTGTCCATGTTCCAGAAGCCGGGGCCGCGCAGCGCGTTCCGGTTGCCGGGCTCCCCGTGGTGCGGGTAGCGCACGGCGGCGAGCGCCGCCGCCGGGTCGGCGAAGAACTGGATCGTCCCGTCTGCGGCGTCGTGGATGCTCGGCCGCAGGGCGTTGGGGTCGCCTTCGGTGACCGCCGGGACGCCGTTGCCCCCGTCGTAGATGAAGGTGGTCGGCCAGGAGGAGGTCGCCAGGCCGAAGGGGAGGCCGCTCCGGGCGGTAAAGATGCCCGAGAACGTCCAGCCGCCGACGATGGCGTTCACCCAGCCGGGGGCGCTGTTGAAGAAGGCGCGCCCGCGCCCGACGGGAAGCTCCCAGACGCCGTTCACGTTGAAGAGGTGACGGATGTCGAAGTCAGAGTCGGCGCGGCAGACGCGGAGGTTGCGGGCGTCGCAGATCAGCCCGCCCGAGGTCGTCACGTTGGCGACCGTCGACTGGTTGTCAATCGAGTGCGACCAGGTGTAGTTGGCGTCGAACTGGACGCCCTGCGAGAAGCGCTTCCGCAGGCTGACCAGCATGCCGTTGTAGGTGGACGACCCGAAGTTCTTGACGAAACCGTTGGTGCCAAACTGCGAGCTCATCCCGACGTTCTGCCTGATGAGCCCGTTCTGGAAGAGCGCCTGGACGGTGTCGGCCGTGTCGCCGATCTGGATCAGGTCGCCGATGAAGGTGCCCGTGAGGAACCTCGTGCAGGAGCCCGCGGCGAGATGGGTGCAGGGCACCCCGGCCAGCGTCATCTGGTTCTCGATCCAGGGCTGCGGGGTGATGGTCGCGCCCGCATTCTGCTGCGCCTGCACCCCGTTGAGCGCCGCGATCAGGCCCTGCCCCGAGGCGGGGTCTTTGAAGTCGAGAATCTGCGACGCGTCCGCGAGGGCGAAGAGCTTCCGCCCCTGGCGCCCGACGTAGGATACGTCGAGGATGAAGTTGCCCGGCACCTCGCGCTGGAAGCCGAAGCTGTACTGGACCGAGTACGGGATCCGGAAGTGCGGGTCGATGGCGTAGTTGAAGGAGGGCACGGCGGTGCCGAACGGGCCGTCCTCGTCAACGAAGGGCGTGAACGGCCGTGTGACGGCGGGGGCGACGTTCTGCACCGGCAGGCTGTTGACGCCCGTGAACCGCGGGTCGTTCAGCAGCGAGGCGCGCGCGTTGGTGCTGCCGAAGTTGGTCGTCGCCGAGTTGGCGAAGATGAAGGTGTTCTGATCTTGCAGGAACGAGATGCCGCCGCCCGGCCGGTCATAGACCACCGACCCGCCGCCGCGGATCACCATCTTCCGGTCGCCGAAGAGCTTGCCCAGGAAGCCTTCCTTGAACGAAGGGTTGTAGGCGAAGCTCAGGCGCGGGCCGAAGTTGTTCCAGTCCGGCTCGTAGAAGGGGCGCGCGTTGTTGGCCTTGCCGCCGAGGTCGTAGGTGAGCAGGGGCTCGCTGTTCGGCCCGGCGATGCCGGCCGCCGCGTTCGCGACCCGGCGGTTGAAGATGGTGTCGAAGTCCGCGTCGATGTTCTGCACCGACTGCGCCCCGTTCACCTCGTAAGGGGCCGGGTAGTAGTGCCAGCGGACGCCGTACGTGATCGACAGGTCGTCGCGCGCCTTCCAGCTATCCTGCCCGTAGAACTCCCACTCGTCGTAGCGGTAGTCACGGGACTTGCCCGTCCCGTTGGGCAGTGCCGTCCCTGTCGGGTCGTAGTTGAAGTTGGTCGCCACGCTGCCGACGCGCCCCAGGAGGAAGGCGTAGGCGGTGTCGAAGTTGCCCGTGCGGGTGGTGCCGGCTCCGATGGAGCCGGGGCGCAGGGAGGCGTCGAGCGCCGACAGGTTGCCGCCGAGGCCGAGCGTGACGAAGTTGAAGTCGAATACCTGGGTTGACTTCTGGTGGATCGGCTTGAACGAGCCGCCGAACTGCATCGAGTGCGACCCGTGCGTCCAGCTCAGGTCGTCGCGCAGCGTGGGCACGGGCACGTAGCGGGCCTGGCTCTGGGCGGTCGGGAAGGGAGACGAGAGCAGGCCGCCGATGCTGCCGCCGGCGGGGGTGGGCGAACCGAACTGGTTCGGGAAGGTCGGCGCGAAGGTGGCCGGGGTCAGGAAGCCCGAACGCGAATAGCCGAACCTCGCGTCGTTGACGATGCTCGGGGTGACGACCCAGTTGTGGCCGAAGACCAGCGCGTAGTCGTTCACGACCTGGAGGCCGCTCTCCGGGTCTTGCGGGAACTGCTGGGCCACCGTGTTCGTCGTGTCGGTCGTCGTCCCCCTGGAGACGCTGACGCGCCCGAACAACCTCTGGTTGGCGGTCATGTTGTAGTCGCCGCGCCCCGTGTAGTTGTTCGAGGAGAGGCGCGAGGGCGAGTTGAAGCGGAAGCCGGCGGTGTTGATGCCGTTGCCGGCCGAGAGGTCGTTCGGCAGCGGGTAGCGGTCGTTGATGAGGGAGAGCAGCGCCGCGTTCGCGCCGACGTGCTGCGGGTCGAGCGCCGCGACCTGCTGCGGCGTCAGCACCGTGACGCACTCCGGCCGCGTGTTGAGGCGGGCGTTGGTCGGGCAGCCGGCGGTGTTGTTGAGGTAGGCCAGCCCGCCCTGCCGGTAGTGCGCGAGCGGGACGATGCGCAGGTTGGTGACGCCCTGTGCGTCGCGCCGCCCTTCGTAGTCGAAGAAGAAGAAGAGCTTGTCCTTGCCGTCGAAGAGGCGCGGGCCGCCCTCGCCGAAGCGCGGGAAGTAGACGGGGCCGCCAATCGAGCCGCCGAACTGGTTGCGCGTCAGCTGCGGGCGCTTGACCCCGCTCCGGTTGTTGAAGAAGGTGTTGGCGGCGGTCGCCGCCGTGCGGTTGAACTCGCGCAGCGAGCCGTGGAACTCGTTGGTGCCGCTCTTGGTGACCATCTCAATCTGGCCGCCGCTGCTGCGGCCCTCGGCCGCGCCGGGGTTGACCGTGACGGTGCGGAACTCTTGGATGGCGTCGATGGGGGCGTTGCCCGTCGTGACGAACGCCTGGCCCGTCGCCACGTCGTTGGCGTCGATGCCGTCCACGGTGATGTTGCCCTGGTCGGCGCGCGAGCCCGTCACCGAGCCGACGCGGTTGGTGGCCGCCGTGCCGACGTTGTTCCCGATGACGCCCGGCTGGAGGCCGATGAGCGCGGCGGGCGAGCCGCGGAACTGAACCGGCAGATCGACCAGGCGGCGCGTCTCGATGGTGTTGCCGATGCTGGCGTCGGTCGTGTTCAGCGTGGCCTCGTTCGAGGCCGTCACCGAGACCGTCTCGGAGACCGCCCCGGCCGTCAACTGCACGTTCTGCGTCTCGACGTTCCCGACGCGGAGTGCCACGTCCGAGAGGGTCAGCGTCTGGAAGCCTGCGGCCGTGACCGTGATCTTGTAGCCCGGCGCGGGCTGCACCTGGACGAACCGGTAGACCCCCTGTTCGTCCGTCGTCGTCGTTACCTCTTTTGAAGTCCTGGTGTCTGTCAACGTCACGGTCGCGCCCGAGATGACCGCCCCGTTCGGGTCGGAGACCACACCCGTCACGGAAGACGTGGATGAGGTGACCTGAGCCGAGATCGTGAGCGGCAGCAGCAGGAGGAGCAGCGACATGACGACCAACTGCCTTGATCTGATCATAATCTTCTCCGTGATGATTCTGTTCGGGGGCGGCGCGTCCCGCGGCCGTGGCCCCGGCCTAAGACCTCGCCGTTGAACGGCGGGGTAGGGCAACAACGCCGGGAAAAGCTTCGGGACGAACGTCCTTCCCGAGGCGTTGCATACTCTCCGTCTCGCGGACACACTTCGACCAACCCGCAGGCACTCCTCGGCCGCGGGGCGGCGTGTGGCGAGTACGAATAATTGGATTGGACGGCGGAAGTTAAATTGATTCCGCTTCGGCCCGCCGTCTCACGTATGTTTAGAGCAAGGCGCATGCCTTTGGCGGGCGTGTGCCTGAACCTCACACCTTTAGCGGGAGGCGGCCGCCTTCAAACGGCGGGCCTCGGGCCGCGAATGATTTAGTATTTAATTATTTGGAGAGGAGGTACGAAAGTTTGTAAATGGACGAGAAATAGTGCGTCCATTTCTCCGTACGCGAGATGCGGGAAAGTGAATCCGCCTGCGCGGTGCGCCTACCGCCGTCGGTGCAGATGTGGCGGCACAGGCGTCGTTACAAGGATAATCCCCTCTAACCAGATCGGCTAAACGGTAACTGTTCAGGTAGTGAGAGAGGCTTAGCCTGCCTGTTCCGCCATAAGTTGAAAGACGATCGGCTTGCCCTTGAAGAGACGTTCCAGCGAGCAGAGCAGTGAGTAGCCCTGCTTGCGCGCGGTCGAGAGATAGCTCCTCACGCGACAGAAGCTCCGCGCCCCGTCAGGTGTGCGGAAGCAGCCCGAGATTTTCTGCTGCAACTTGACCATCCGCAGATCGCGCTCCGAGCCATTGTTATCAAAAGGCACAGAGATGTCCGTCATAAAGCGCAGGACTTCATCCCG
>JBJMGP010000103.1:0-17137 GCA_045807865.1 Pyrinomonadaceae bacterium | reverse complement strand
GCGCCTCTTCTACCTCTGGACATGGGCGCCCATCGCGGGGCTCGCGCGGCGCGTGCCGCCGGGGAAGAAGCGCGACCGGTATCTCGCCTTCTACGGCCCGCTCTCTCTGATTCTGCTGCTGCTGGTCTGGGCGTTCGGGCTGCTCCTCGCCTTCGGGCTGTTGCAGTGGGGGCTGGGGACGCTGCTCCACGTGCCGGAGGACGGGGCGCACGGCCTCTGGACTTACGTCTACATGAGCGGCGTCATCATCTTCACGCTCGGCTTTGGCGACGTGTATCCGCTCGACACCCTGGGGCGCTTTCTGGCCGTCGTGGAAGCCGGCACGGGCTTCGGCTTTCTCGCGGCCGTCATCGGCTACCTGCCCGTGCTCTACCAGTCCTTCTCGCGGCGTGAGGTCAGCATCTCGATGCTCGACGCCCGCGCCGGCACGCCGCCCACGGCCGCGGAGCTTCTGCGCCGACACGTCGAGGCGGGCCACCTCGAAGGCGTCGGCGAGTTGCTCAAAGACTGGGAGCACTGGGCCGCGGACTTGATGGAGAGCCACCTCTCCTACCCCGTGCTCTGCTACTACCGCTCGCAGCACGACAACCAGTCGTGGCTCGCCTCGCTCGTCTGCGTGCTCGACACCTGCGCGCTCGTGATGGTCGGGGTGGAAGGGGCGCACGAGTGGCAGGCGCGGCTCACCTTCGCGATGGCGCGCCACGCGCTCGTGGACATCTCGCAGATCTTCGGGACGCGCCCGGTCGCCTTCGACCGCGAGCGGATGAACGACGAGGAGCTGGCGTCGTTGCGCTCGGCGCTCAAGGGCTGGGGTCTTAACTTACGCGCGGGGGCGGACGCCGACGACCGCCTGCGCTCGCTGCGCCGCCTGTATGAGCCGTACGCCAACGGCCTCTCCTGCCACCTGCTCATCCCGCTCCCGCCCTGGCTCCCCGACCACGCCCGCGCAGACAACTGGCAGACCAGCGCCTACGACCGCCGCGCCCTCAACGTGGTCTCGCCTGCCGCCGCGGCCGTCGAGGATGAGCACCGGTTTTAGGGCTTAACGTTTCGAGTAGACTTCGGCGGCGACGATGCCGTCGATGACGACCTGCGTCTCGGGCTTGAACCGGGCGCGGACGCGCTGCATCTCTGCTTGGTTCTCGAAGTAGGTGCGGCCGCGCTGGAGGATGGCGTAGACGGGGCCGGGCTCGCTCGTCACGTCGAACTGCGGGTCGGAGATGACCTGCGAGCGGAGGTCTCCGCGGTCGAAGCGCGCGAGGTAGTGGCCGACGACGCCGGGCGTCTCGTGCGCGATGGTGGCGCCCTGCGGCGCGTGCTCGGCGACGTACTTGATGGCCTCGCGCAGGCCGTCGTCGTAGAGTTCGTCATGCGGGAAGTAGTAGCTGGCCGGGCGCGGCGCGAGCGCGTTCGTATAGAGCGCGTAGTGCGGCGCCGCCGCGACCGCCCCCCACGCCGGCACCAGGACGAAGAGCGCGCCCGCGCCCGCCCCGGCCCAGGCCGCGAGCCGCGGACTCCGCCCCGCCTTCAACCTCTTCACGAGCCAACGCGTCAAAGAGAGCACGCCGACCGCCGCCGTCATGTAGACGAAGGGCATCAGGCTCAGCGTATAGCGCAGCCACTTCGCCCCCATCAAAGAGTAGGGCACGATCCAGAAGATGAGCATGAAGAGGAGGAAGGCCGCCCCCGGCTCCCTCCTCTTCCGCCAGAGCGCGACGAGCCCGGCCGCCAGCGCCGCGAGGACGAGCACGGGCGTCTTCGTCAAGAGGTAGAGCAGGTAGAAATAGACGGGCGTCGCACCGAACGGCGCCTTCGAGACGACGTTGTGGTAGAGCGTCTCGCCCATCAGGTAGCCGTGGTGCGTCAGCAGCCCCTCGCTCGAATAGGCCGAGAGGTACGCCCAGGTCTTCGGGGAGAGCACCGCCGGGTTGACCAGCAGGAACGTCGCGCAGACGACGACGTAGAAGAGGGCGGGCGTGTTGCCGCGCGGCTCGCCGGGCTGACGCTCCCGCACGTGGAAGAGGTAGTGGTAGAGCATGTTCAGCCCGAAGTAGTGCGGGAAGTACTTCGAGGCGAACATCAGGCCCCACGAGACCGCGCTCAGGACGTAGTTCATTCTTTTGACCTTCGGCGCGAGGCCGCTCGTCTGCTTCGCGAGGATGTAGAAGTAGAGCGCGAAGAGCATGAAGAAGACGAGCAGCGTGTCCTCCTTCGCCACGCGGTTGTAGGTGACGGCGCCGACGCCCGTCGCCCAGAGCGCCGCGGCGACGAGCCCGGTGCGCCGGCCGAAGAAGGCGGCCGTCAGCAGGAAGACCGGGAAGACCGTCAGCGCACCGAAGAGGATGTTGGGGAAGCGCACGGCCGCCTCGTCGCTGATGTCGAGCAGGCGGGGGGGAGCGCCTTTCGCCCCGCGCGCACTTCCCTCGCGCGCGTTCCACCTGTCGGCCACGCGGACGGAGGCGTAGATGAGCGCCTTCATCAACATCGGGTGCTCGGCGTTCTCCGTGAAGTCGCCGCGGTCGTAGGCGCGCACCGCTTCGAGCTTGTTGATCTCGTCCTCGGCCAGCCCCAGTTCCGAGACGCCCCACGCCCGCAGGCCGAACCCGACGGCCGCCAGCACGACCAGCACCAGCACGGCGTAGCGCTCCAACACTTCCGCCAGCCCTCGCGACCGCGCCGCCGCCGGAGTCCGCGCCCCCTCGGAATCAAGCTCAATCAGTCGTGCCAAGCAGAACCCTCTGAACGGCCTTGGTAATAACCTACGACTCTGTGGCGGTGCCGGGCCGCGCCTTCTCGCCCAGCGCGGCGGCCTGCGCGCGCTCCGCTTCGGCGGCGACGGTGCGCAAGTTCAATCCCCGCGCCAGCAGGAGCACGACGCCGACCACCATCCAGAAGAGCATGCGCGCCTTGCGCACGACGGCGAGCGTGACGCCCGCGGCCACCCCCAGGGCGAGCACTTGTGCCAACTGCCCCGTCCCCAGTTCGTCGATTCCCGCGCGCAGAGGGACGAACTTGAAGACGACCGTGATGATGCGGTTGACCGACTCGAAGAAGAAGGCCGAGAGTAACGTCGGCCGCTCGCCGCCGATGAGCCAGATGGTCAGGTAGCCCTCGGCCACGCCGAGCAGGTGAAAGAGCGCCTCGCACAGAAGTATCCCGGGGAAGCGCCGCCGGTTGCGCGAGTAGAAGCCGTAGATGCGCTCCTCGAACGAGCCGACGCGCGCCAGTCTGCGCTCAAGCGCCTTCCGCCCCAGGCCGCGCGCCGCCGTCCAGCGCAGGGTCGCGCTCAGGAACCTCCACTCGCGCCGCACCGCGTAGAAGCCGAAGGCGAGGAAGATGACCGCGCCCGCGACGATGCCGTAGCTCGAATAGCGCAAGACCTTCGGCAGGTGGAAGGAGAGCAGCAGGGCCGCCGCGCCGCTCAGGATGAAGAGCGCGACCGAGAGCATGTAGAAGATGTTCTCGACGGCGATGGCCGAGAAGGTCGCGGCGAAGGGCACGCCGCGGCGCGACGCCATCGCGGCCTTCGTCGGCTCGCTCACGACGATGCCGAGCGGCACGACGTTCCCGGCGGCGTCGCCGATGAGGTAAGCCTTGAACGCCTCCCAGAAGCCGAGCCGGTGCGGCTCCTCGAAGCAGAGCATCCAGGCGCGCACGCGCACGGCGAACCGCAGCCCCGCGAGCAGGAGGATGGGCGCGAACCACCAGCCGATCTGCGTGATGTTCGACCAGACCTCGGCCGGCCCCGCGCGCCAGACGAAGTACGCGAAGAGCACGAGCCCCGCGACCGCGAAGACGAGCCCCGCCGGCGCGAGCCTCCCGCGCGCGCCCTCCGCTTTCGACCTCTCTTCCATCACCTTCACGCTTACGTCCGCCGCGCCGCCGACGGTTTGCCTGAATCACTGCAAGATACGCCACAACCCTTCCCGGCCACAAACGCCGGGCACCCACGCTAACGAAAACCGTGCCACGCCGCGCGACCCCCGCCATTCGCGCGCCGCCGCCGCGCCGTCAATCTCCCGACCGCTGGATTTTTCCTGCCGCCGAAAGACGAATCCTGCGCCCCGCCGCAAAGCGGCCGCGCCCCGCGCCCGTAAAAAATCTTCTCTAAAAAAGCGACCTTTCTCGCCGCGGGTGCGTCCTATGTTAGGTTAGAAGGGTGCGTCATTGTACGCACCTGACAACCGAGAAACGTTTTGCCCCTTTCACCCTACAAGGGGTCTACAAACTTAAGTCGCTGCCGGCGTAGTTTCTGTCTACTCCTCGAAGCTTGTTCGGTCAGGAGAACTTCCCAGTTGAGTACCAGCCACGTCGCCCGCCTCACGCTGGCCTGTCTCGTCGTCTGCCTCTTCGCCCCGATAGCCGCAGGCACACCGGCCCGCGCCGCGCGCGACGCCCAACAGACCTTCAACCTCGCGGACTTCGGCGCGACGGGCGACGGCCTGACCGACGACGGCCCCGCGCTCCAGGCGGCGCTCGACGCGGTCATGGCGGCGGGCGGCGGGACGTTGCTCGTCCCCGCGGGCCGCTACGCCATCGTCACCCCGGTCGTGGCAAGTGCCCAGGGGCCGAACGCCTCGCTCGAAATCCGCGGCGTCGCGTCGGGGACGCCCGTTCCGCCGCCGACGGCGGGCGGCGACCAGCTCTCGCGCGGGCTCGACCTTACGTCGGAGTTCGCGCCGAAGACCGGCGACGGCCAGATCGCCATCCTGGTTCAAGGGTTCAGCAGCTTCCTCATCAAGGACATCGGCTTCATCGGCTCGGCCGACGTCGGCACTGACGCGCACATCACGCTCGCCATCTCTTACGTCCCGGACGCGGTCATACGGCACTGCGAGTTCTACGGCCTGGCCACCCTGGGGCCGGGCGGCGCCATCATCCAGAACTACGGGGGCGGCCTCACGATTCAGCAGTCCGAGTTCCTCGGCTGCACCGCCAACAGCGGCCTCTACACGCCGGTCGTCCAGAACCTCCTCTGGGAGTCGATCACGGTCGAGGACGCCATCTTCATCGACTACGGGCAGCGCCCCGAACTCTACGCCAAGACGGGCATCGGCTCGCCGCTCTCGTGGATCAACGTCGGGCACGCGGCGCCGCCGACGGCCGACTCGTCGCGGCGCGAGGTCGTGCTGCGCAACATCTTCCTCGACGAGGGCGGATGGCAGGCCGTCACCGCCCTGCCCGCGCGCTACCAGAGCCCGCCCGTGCCCATCGACCTCTTCTACGCGACGGGCCTCTACGTCAACGTCTCGAACTTCAACACGACCGGCCTCTACATCTCCGGCATACGGAACGTGCTGGTCGAGGATTCCATCTTCACCTGGAGCCACCGGGCCGACTCCGCCGTCTACATCCTCGACGCGCAGGACGCCATCCTCGACCGCCTCAACACCTCTGCCTCCGCGACGCGCCTCGTGGCCGAGTACCTGACCTCGCGCCTCACGGTCATCGACTCGACCTACACCGACCTCGCGTCGGCGGCGGCGCAGACCATCGTGCTCACCCCCTCGACGCCCGACGAAGACCCCGTGCGCTACGTCCGCGCGCAGTTCGAGTCGGCGCTCGGGCGCGAGCCCGACGCGGCGGCACACTACTACTGGTCGCGCAGGCTGCTCGACTGCGGCGCAGACGCCGCCTGCCTCACGTCACAGCGCACGCAGCTGGCCGCTTACCTCGCCACGACCCCCGCGCCCACGTTTGACCTCAACGGGCGCGCGACCGACGAGAACGGCCAGCCACTCGCGGGCGTCACCGTCACGCTCTCGGGCACACACTCCACGGCGACGTTGTCGTGGCTGACCGGCGCCGACGGCACTTACAGCTTCGGTCGGCTGCCGACCAGCGGCACGTACACGCTCACGGCCTCGAAGCGCCACTACACTTTCACGACGCCCACGCGCACGATCAACAGGCCCCCGGGCGCACAGGTCGTAGACTTCCCCGCGACGCTCAACCGGCACGACATCGGCGGGAGGCTCCTCGACGAGTTCGGCCGCGTCATACAGGGCGCGACCCTGAGGCTCTCCGGCACGCAAGCCGCCACGACCACTTCGGACGCGAACGGTAACTACACTTTCGCGGGCCTCCCGGCCGGCGGCAACTACACCGTCACCGCTTCGAGCGCGCGCTACTCGTTCGCGAGCCCTTCGCAGTCGTTCACAGACCTCGACGCGAACAGGACGGCCGACTTCGCCGGCACGTCGCTCCTCTTCAACCTCACGGGGCAGCTCTTCGATTCGACGAGCCATCCGTTGACGGGACTCTCCGTCGCGCTCTCGGGCGGGAAGACGGCGACGGCCACGACCGACGCCCTGGGCAACTTCGTCTTCGCAGACCTGCCGCGCGGCGGCGGCTACACGGTCACGCCAGCGAAGCTTTTCGGCAGCCTGTTTACGCCCGCCTCGAAGACCTTCAACAACCTGACGGCCGATCAGTCGGCCGTCTTTACCGCCGTCCCGACCAACTACAAGCTCTCGGGGCGCGTCACCTCCGGCGGGACGGGCCTCGCGGGAGTGACCGTGACGCTCTCCGGCTCAAAGACCGGCGCGACAACCACCGATGCCGCCGGCGCATACTCCTTCAGCGTGCCCGTCCATGGCGACTACGCGGCCGCGCCGGCAAAGACGCACTACACGTTCGACCGCGTGAGCGTGAGCTTCAAAGGCGTCACCGCAGACCAGACGGCCGACTTCGTCGCGACCCTCGACCGTCATAAGCTCAGCGGCAGCGTCAAGCGTCCGAACGGCGCCGCGCTGGCCGGCGTCACCGTGACCCTCTCGGGCGGTCAGGCGGCCACGACGACGACCGACGCGACCGGCGGATACAGCTTCGCGAACGTGCCCGCCGGCGCCGCCTACACCATCACGCCCTCGAAGCCCGGCTACGACTTCGCCCCCGCGTCGAAGAGTTTTACCGACCTCGGCACAGACCAGACGGCCGACTTCACCGTCACGCCGTCGAACGTGTCCGTCTCGGGCCGCGTCACGGCGGGCGGGGCCGCGCTCGCGGGCGTCACGGTCACGCTCTCGGGCTCAAAGGCGGGCACAGCGACGACGGACGCACAGGGTAACTACTCCTTCACCGTCACGTCTGAGGGGAGCTACACCGTCACGCCCTCGAAAGCGCACTACAAGTTCTCGCCGTCCAGCTTAAGCTTCAACAACCCGACCTCCGCGCAGACGGCAGACTTCGCCGGCACGCTCGACCGCCACAAGATCAGCGGTCGCGTCGTGGACAAGGGCAACGCGGCACTCGCCGGCGTCAACGTCTCGCTCTCCGGCGCGCAGACGGCCGCGGCCATGACGGACGCGCAGGGCAACTACTCCTTCACCAACCTCCCGGCCGGCGGCGACTACGCCGTCAGCGCCTCGAAGGCTAACTACTCTCTCAGCCCCGCCGGCGCGACCTTCAAGGAGCTCGGCGCGGACTCCACGGCCGACTTCACCGCGACGCTCCTCGATTACAACATCAGCGGGCGCGTCACCTCGGGCGGGGTGGGGCTCGCCGGCGTCACAGTGACGCTCTCGGGGCCAAACGCGGGCGGGGTCAAGACCGACGCCGCGGGCAACTACTCGTTCACCGTCCCCGCCGGGGGGAGTTACACCGTCATCCCGTCGCTGAAGAACTACGCCTTCTCGCCGCAGGCCCTGGCGTTCACAAACATCGGGGGTGACAAGACGGCCGACTTCACGGCGGTGCTCGACCGCCACTCGATCCTGGGGCGCGTCGCGTACGTCAACGGCGTGGGGGTGGCCGGCGTGACACTGACCCTCTCCGGCGCGCAGTCGGCCACCGCCGTCTCGGACGCGCAGGGCAACTACTCCTTCCCGGAACTCCCGGCCGGCGGCAACTACACGCTTGCCGCGGCGCTGGCGCACTACGCCTTCGCCCCCGCTTCGCAGACATTCAACGACCTCGACGGCAGCGTACACGCGAACTTCACGGCGGGCGTCGTGAGCTACCGCATCGCGGGGCGCGTCACCGAGAAGGGCTCGCCGCTCGCGGGCGTCGAAGTGACACTCAACGGCACGCACGCCCTGCTCGGCGCGCAGTCGGGCAAGGCAACGACCGGGGCCGACGGCGCCTACTCCTTCAACGTCCCCGCACTCGGCGACTACACGGTTATGCCGTCGAAGAAGGACTACGCCTTCGACCGCCCGAGCGCGATCTTCAAGTCGCTGGCCTCCGACCAGACGGCCGACTTCGCGGCGAAGCTCCAGACCGTTCTGAGCTTCGCCGCGACGAGCTACGCGGTGAGCGAGGGCGGCGGGAGCCTGACCGTCACCGTTACGCGCGAGGGCGACACCACGACCGAGGCTTCGGCCGTCTACGAGGGGCACGGCGGCACGGCGAAGGTGGGCTCGGACTTCGTCGCCTCCATCGGCCTGCTCACCTTTGCGCCGGGCGAGACCTCGAAGACCTTCACGCTCTTCATCACCGACGACGGGTTCGCCGAGGGGCCGGAGCTGTTCACGCTGACGCTCGCGCCGGGTGACGGCGCGGTCACGGGCGACACGGCCGTCACGTCGGTGACGATCAACGACAACGACGCGACGAACGCCGCGGCCAATCCCATCGACGACGACGAGTTCTTCGTCCGCGAGCAGTACCGCGACTTCTTCAGCCGCGAGCCGGACGCGGCGGGGCTCAAGTTCTGGACGGACGAGATCAAGAAGTGCGGCACCAACGCCCAGTGCCGGGAGGCGCGGCGCGTCAGCGTCTCGGCCGCCTTCTTCCTCTCGATTGAGTTTAAGGAGACGGGCCTCCTCGTCTACCGGCTCTACCGCGCCACGTACGGGCGCGCGCCGGCGCGGGTCGGCGAGTTCATGCTCGACTCGCGCGTGGTGGGCGACGGCGTCGTGGTCGGCGCCGACGGTTGGCCCGAGCGGCTCGCGGCCAACAAGCGTGCGTTCCTCGACGAGTGGACGCACCGCCGCGAGTTCGAAGAGCGCTATGACGCCCTCGACGACTCGCAGTTCCTCCAGGCGCTCTTCGCCAACATGAAAGTGACGCCGACCGAGGCGCAGCGCGAGGCGCTCCTGGCGAAGCTCGCGGCCGGAGCCACCCGCGCGCAGGTGCTCGCCGAGGTCATCGAGAACGAGCAGTTCAACCGGCAGGAGTTCAACCGCGCCTTCGTCCTGATGCAGTACTTCGGCTACCTGCGCCGCAACCCGAACGACCCGCCCGACGCCGACCTCACGGGCTACAACCACTGGCTGGGCAAGCTCGACGAGTTCGGCGGCGACTACGAAAAGGCCGAGATGGTCAGAGCCTTCCTCTCATCAATCGAGTACCGCGGCCGGTTCGGGAACTAAGCGTCGTAGGCGGTAGACAGTTCGGAGCGCTGCCTACCGCGCTGGCGATTGCAAAGCCGTCGCCTTCCGATTGTTTTCGATCACCCACGGCCCTCCACGCTTGACACCGCCGCCGCCGCCCGGTAGTGTGTGCCGTCCCGTTAGTTTGCGTAGACCCCACTAGTCTCACGCGAACAATCCTAAGCGACAACTGCTCGGGGTCGATGGAAGCCGGTAAGGGCTTTTAGCGCTCCACACCCGAGCCCGTGCGCCCAGTCTGCCCGCCGGCGTCTTGTGCCGGGGCGCATGGGTCTCGTGCGGGCGCGCCGGAGCCCTGACCTTCACACACACAGGAGAGCACATGTATCCGGAGAAAGACCTACCCGCACGCCGTCCGGCGCGAGTCTGGCTGGCCACGCTATCACTCCTTCTGCTCGTACTGACGGGCACCCTCCAGGCGCGCGCCCAGGACGCGCACGCCGCCGACAAAGCACAGGAGCCGACGATGTCCGACCTCCTGAAGATGCCCGGCAAGGTTCTTGCCGAATCGGACGCGCCCGCTCCCGCCGGCCGTCTGAAGCTCAAGAACTACCGGGTCGAAGAGTTGACGCTGCCCACCGCGGTCGAAGTCGAAGTCGGCGGCAAGCGCGTCGAAGTCTCGCGCGCCTTCCGCGTGACCGTCACCGGCGGCCCCTTCCCCGTCCGCGCGCTGCCTGCCGTCGTCTGGATCGACGACGTGGCGGTCGGCTTCGGCGTCGAGAGCGAAGACCTCGACGCCATCACGGCCGTCACCTTCGACGCCTCGCTCCTGCGCGAAGGCGCGACCCTCTACGTCTCCTACGGGGACAAGGAGAACAAGGACGGCCGCACGGCCCTCCCCGAGAAACTCAAGCTCAACGCGAACAAGGGAGGTAACCAGTGATGCGTAAACTCACACTCATTCTTATGCGCGCGCTCGCCTGCGCGTCCATCCTGGTCGCCTGCGGCGCGGCCTTCCGACTCAACGCACAGACGCCCGACCCCGGCGCGCCCGGCCCCCTCGCCGTCACGCGCGAGGAGTACGACTACGGCAACCTCGCCTTCACCCCGACCGGCTTCCCCTCGGCCGTCGAGTTGAAGGCTTCCGTCCACTACCCGACGGGTCTGCCCGGCGGCCCGTACCCGCTCATCGTCTTCCTGCACGGCCGCCACGTGACCTGCTACCGCAACACGACGACCGCGCTGCGCTGGCCCTGCCGCAACGGCGAGACGGTCATCCCGAGTTACCAGGGCTACGACTACATCGCGCAGAATTTGGCGAGCAACGGCTACATCGTCGTCTCAATCAGCGCCAACGGCATCAACGCCTTCGACAACAACGTCAACGACCTCGGGGCGCAGGCGCGCGCCGAGCTGATCCAGCGCCACCTCCAGCAGTGGAACACCTTCAACACGGCGGGCGCCGCCCCCTTCGGGACGAAGTTCGTCGGGAAGGTCAATCTTCAGAAGGTCGGCACGATGGGCCACTCGCGCGGCGGCGAGGGCGTCGTCAAGCACTACGTCTATAACATCTCGCAGGGCTCGCCCTACGGCATCAAGGCGGTCTTCCCGCTCGCGCCCGTGGACTTCAACCGCCCCGTCGCCAACAACACGGCGCTCGCGGTCGCGCTGCCCTACTGCGACGGCGACGTGAACGACAACCAGGGCGTCCACTTCTACGACGACGCGCGCTACAACGTCGCGGGCGACACGAGCCCGAAGCACACGATTCAGGTGATGGGCGCCAACCACAACTACTTCAACACCGTCTGGACGCCGGGCCTCTTCCCGGCGGGCGGGGCCGACGACTGGACGTTCACCTCGGGCGGCAGCGCCGACGCGCAGTGCGGCACCGGCGCGGGCAACCACCGCCTGACGCCGACGCAGGAGCGCGGCGTCGGGCTCGCCTACATCTCGGCCGTGATGCGCGCCTACGTCGGCGGCGAGACGCAGTTCCTCCCCTACCTGACGGGCGAGGCCGCGCCCCCGCCCTCGGCGCAGACCAGCGAGATTCACGTCTCGTACCACGCGCCCGACACGGCCGCCACGCGCCGCGACGTGAACCGCCTGCTCACCTCGACCAACCTGACGACGAACACGCTGGGGGGCGCGACGACGCAGACGGGCCTGACGCCGCACGACCTCTGCGGCGGCCCTTCGCCGCAGCCGCAACACTGCCTGCCCACGACGCAGGCGACCACGCGCCAGCCGCACACGACGCCGAGCGCGCGCGCGACGACCTTGCGCGGGCTGAGCCAACTGCGCACGGGCTGGTCTGCGACGACGGCCAACTACCGCAACGACCTGCCGACGGGCGCGACCAACGTGAGCGGCTTCAAGTGGCTCACGTTCCGCGTCAGCGTCAACTTCAACGACACGCGCAACCCTGCGGGCATCGGGCAGAACTTCTCCGTCGTGCTGACGGACGGCACGGGCGCGACCTCGTCCGTCACCGTCGCCAGCTACTCGGACGTGCTCTTCTACCCGCCGGGCTCGGTCGGGCCGGTGCCGAAGGTTCTACTGAACACGGCGCGCATTCCCGTCACGGCCTTCTCGGGCGTGAACCTCTCGGACATCCGCAACGTCCAGTTCAAGTTCGACCAGAGCCCCTCGGGCGCGCTCCTCATCTCCGACCTCGCCTTCTCGTCCGCGCCGTAAGCCGCTGATCTGAAGGAGAGCTTTAACAGGGATGGGCAGGATGGGCAGGATAAGAGAATTAACTCTTAATCCTCTCCATCCTGCCCATCCCTCTTAAATTTTTCTTCCGCTCACGGCGCGGCCTCGACGCGGTCGCGGCCGGTCTGCTTGGCGTGGTAGAGGGCCTCGTCGGCGCGGGCGATCATGTCGTTGCCGGACTCGCCGGGGTCGAGTTGCGCGACGCCGGTCGAGAGTGTGAGGGGGAAGACGCGCGTGCCTTCGCCGAAGAGGGTCGCGGAGAACGACTGGCGAATCTTCTCGGCGAGCGCGCAGGCGCCGTCCGCGCCGGTCTCGGGCGCGAGCACGAGGAACTCCTCGCCGCCGTAGCGGCAGACCACGTCCGAGCCGCGCACCGTCTCCATGATGACGCGCGCCGCCTGCCGGAGCGCCGTGTCGCCCGCCGCGTGGCCGTAGGTGTCGTTGACCGCCTTGAAGAAGTCGATGTCGATGAGCAGGCACGAGAGCGGCCGCTCATAGCGTCGCGCCTCCGCCAGCTCGCGCTGGAGCGCGCGGTGCAAACCGTAGCGGTTCAGGAGTCCCGTCAGCGCGTCGGTCATCGACATCTCGCTGGCGACCTCCGCCGAGCGGCGCAGCTCCTCGGCCCGCTGGCGCAGGCGGTCGCGTTCAAGCTTGAGCCGGATGGCGACGCTCACGCGCGCCAGCAGCTCCTCGACGCGGAAGGGCTTCGAGACGTAGTCGTTCGCGCCGAGGCTGAGGCCGCGCACCTTGGTATCCGTGTCGTCGAGCGCGGAGAGGAAGATGACGGGGATGTCGCGCGTCGCGGGGTCTTCCTTGAGCAGGCGGCAGGCTTGCAGGCCGTCCATGACGGGCATCATCACGTCGAGGATGATGAGGTCGGGCAGCACGCGGCCCGCGGCCTCGACCGCCTGGCCGCCGTCCTCGGCCGTCTCGACGCGGTAGTGCTCCCACTCCAGCCTGCGCTTGATGAGAGCGAGGTTGACGGGCTCGTCGTCGGCGACGAGGATGAGCGGCGCCTTCCCGTCGCCGGCATCGCCCTTCAACGTTTTGGTCTTCATAAACGGCGACGTAAAACCTCTCGCGCCGCCGCACAAGTTCGGCGCGTCGTGTACGGCTGAGGCTCGGCGCTGCTGTCCGGGGCGCAGACGATAATAAAGAAGGCGGGAGGGAAAAGGCAAAAGAGGTGAGCAGTTGTCGCCGTTTACCGCCTACTGCCTGCTGCGTTCCCGGTAGTGCTCGACGAGGGCGGTCAGCTTGTCCGTCTCTTCGCCGGAGAGACCTTTGAACTCGACGCCGATGCCCCAGCGTTCGAGGTTGTAGCGCACCTCGCCGCCGAGCGTCCTCGGCTCGGGCAGCCAGAACTTGATATAGATGGGCCGGCCGCGCGGGGCGCTGCGCTCGGTGCGGAGGAAGTAACCGCCCTCGCTGAGGCCGATGATTCGATCATGGAAAGGGCAGTCGTCCGTCCAGCCCCAGTAGACGTGTATGTCTACCGTCACCCGCTCGTGCTTGCGCTGCTCGATGAAGGTCATGAGGTCCTGGTCTGTGCCGAGAGATGACGCCGGTGAGGTCTTGAGGAGGATAGCCTCCCCCCGGCCCGGCCGCAAGGCGCGGCGAAAGATTCCCGGCGCGCCGCGGGGCGGCTTGTGTTAAGCTTCCGGCCTGCTGTTGTGAACCGGTTCAAGGGAGGGCGGAGATGCGTAGGCGTGAGGGCGATGGTTGCCCCGTCTGGGGCGTTCTGCAAGTCGTGGGCGACAAGTGGACGCTGCTCATCGTGCGCGAGCTGACGGCCGCGCCGCGCCGCACCACCGAGTTGCTCGCCCGCCTCCAACCGATCAGCAGCCGCACGCTGATGGATCGCCTGCGCGACCTGGAGCGTGACGCGCTCATCGAGCGGCGTGACCTCGGCGGCAGCCCCCCGCACGTCGAGTACACTTTGACCGACCGCGGGCGTCTGCTCACGCCGCTGCTCGACGCGCTGCGCGCCGCGGGCGAGGCGCTCGACTGCAACGACTGCGACGACCGCCTCAGCCGGCACGAGTCCTACTGCGACTCCTGCCCGCGCGCCGGTCGCGCGCCGTCGGCGCCGCCCCCGCGCCGCGCCCCCACCGACGACTCCATCGTGCTGCTCTGAAAACCCCTGCTCTCTCCTCGACGTAAGACGCGGCCGTGGCGCCGCGAGGAGGTGTCCGAAGATGAAGCCGGCAGTCAACTCTTTCATGAAGACGTTCGCGGCGGCCTCCGTCGTCGCGCTGCTGCTCGCGCCGCAGCCGTTCGGGTCGCGTGCGCGTGCCGCCGTCAGGCAGAACGTGCCGTTCACGATCTCATCGCTCGGCACGCCCTTCGCCGTGCAGGTGAGAATCGAGGGGACGTACACCGTCAACGAGAGCTACGTCGAGTTGGACGTGGCGCGCGCCTTCATCTACCTCAGCGAGCACTGCCCGTACAAGGGGCGCCGCCTCGTGAGCACGCTCACCGTCGGGCTGGCGACGAAGACTCTGAGCGGCCGTTGGAAGATCGAGAACAGGAGCCTGCCCTCCTACGTCGAGCACGTGATGTCCCCGCGCGACGAGTACAACCTCACCGACCTTCACTTCCAGATTCCGAGGAACGCGGGCGCCGACCTGTCGCAGCGCTGGCTGGTCGTCGAGACCGAGGAGTTGGCTCTCGACCTGCCCGACGACGACAGGGACGAGAAGGGCTACGCCTTCGCGCACAGCCGCCGTGACCTCTTCGCCGTCCCGGATGTCAGACAGGCGCAACCCTGAGAAGTCGGCGCCTCAGCCTTTCCGATTCGGGAGCCGGCCATCTTGAATAACGGTTCGGCGCGAGAGGACTTGAGGAGGCGAGTCTGGCCGTGGCTCGCCGTCGTCGCGATACTGGCGGCGGCGGCCTTCGAGCTGCGCTGGCAGGGGCGTCTGTGGCTCTGCTCCTGCGGCCACTTCCGCCCGTGGCTCGGCGACGCGTGGAGCCCCGAGACCTCGCAGCAGCTCTTCGACCCATACTCCTTCACGCACGTCCTCCACGGCTTCGCGCTCGCGGGTCTGCTCGCGCTCGTGCTGCCGCGCGCGAACTGGCGCTGGCGCGTCGCACTCGCGGTCGCGGCCGAGGCGCTGTGGGAGGTCTTCGAGAACACGGAGTTTGTCATCAACCGCTACCGCGAGGCGACGGCCGCGCTCGGCTATAACGGCGACACGGTCGTCAACTCGCTCGGCGATGTCATCGCCTGCGCCGCGGGCGTCCTGCTCGCGCGCCGGCTCGGCCTGCTCAGAACGCTCCTCGTCTTCGCGCTGACGGAGGCAGTCCTGCTCTTCTGGATCAGGGACAGTCTCCTCCTCAACATCCTCCTGCTGGTCTACCCGTCCGAAAAACTGAGAGCGTGGCAGACGAGGCACTAAGCCCTCGCGCACGGAGAGAGAGATGAAGGCTCCGAAGAACTTCGACCCGGCGGGCGAGCTGGCCCTCATCCTCTACCTCTCGGCCTTCAAGCTGCTCCTGCACTTCCTGACCAACGGGCAGTACGGCTACTTCCGCGACGAGCTGTACTACCTCGCCTGCGGCGAGCACCTCGACTGGGGCTACGTCGATCAGGCGCCGCTCATCGCCGTCGTCGCCCGGGCGCAGCGCGCAGTCCTCGGCGACTCGCTCTTCGCCCTGCGCTTCCTCCCTGCGGTCGCAGGCGCCGCGCTCGTCTTCGTCACGGGGCTGCTGGTGCGGGAGTTGGGAGGCCGCCGCTTCGCCGTCCTCCTCGCCTGTACGTGCGTCATCGTCGCGCCGGCCTTCCTCGCGCTCCACAATATTCTGACGATGAACGCCTTCGAGCCGCTCTTCTGGACGCTCGGCGCGTACCTCGTCGCGCGCGCGCTCAAGACCGGCGCCGCGCCTCTCTGGGTCTGGTTCGGGCTGTTGATGGGACTCGGGCTTGAGAACAAACACTCGACTCTCGTCTTCGGCTTCGCCGTCGTCGCCGGCCTGCTCCTGACCCCCGCGCGAAAGTTCTTCCGCTCGAAGTGGCTCTGGGCCGGAGGGCTCGTCGCGCTCCTCGTCTTCCTGCCGAACATCCTCTGGCAGATAGAGCACGGCTGGCCGACCATCGAGGTGTTGCGCAACGCCGACAAGAACCAGAACCTCCCCATCTCGCCTCTCGGCTTCTTCAAGGGTCAGTTGGAGCTGACGCACCCGCTCACCTTCCCGGTCTGGGTCGCGGGGCTCTGCTTCTACCTCTGCACGCGCGCGGGCCGACCCTGGCGCGCGCTCGGCTGGGCGTACGTCGTGATGTTCGTCCTGATGGTGGTCTTGCGCGCGAAGGTCTACTACCTTCTGCCCGTCTACCCCGTGCTCTTCGCGCCCGGCGGCGTGTGGTTCGAGGGCCTCTACGCGCGTCTCGCCGAGCGCCGTCCCCTCTGGCGACTGCTCGGGCCCGCGTCTATCGTGCTGCTCGTCGCGGGCGGGGCTTTGACGGCACCGCTCGCGCTGCCCGTCCTGCCGGTCGAGACGCTCATCCGCTACCAGCGCGCGCTGGGCCTCGAAGCGCCGCGCACGGAGAAGCTGCGCCTCGCGGCACTACCGCAGCACTACGCCGACATGTTCGGCTGGGAGGAGATGACGGCGGCGGTGGCGCGCGTCTACAACTCGCTGCCCGAGGAGGAGCGCGGGCGCTGCGCCGTCTTCGCACGCAACTACGGTGAGGCCGGCGCGATAGACTTCTTCGGCGCGCGCTACGGGCTCCCGAAGGCCATCGGCAAACACCAGAACTATTTCCTGTGGGGGCCGCGCGACTACACGGGCGAGTGCGTCATCACCGTCGGCGAGAAGGAGACGGACGTGCGCAAGTCTTTCGACCAGGTCGAGCTGGCGGCCGTCATCACACACCCCTACGCCATCCCACACGAGAACAACCTGCCCGTCTACGTCTGCCGCCGGCCCAAACGGCCGCTCAAAGAACTCTGGCCGGAGGTGAAGTGCTACAGCTGTTGAGCCGTGCCTTGAACAGACCGGGGGCGCGGGAGCCCGGCCGCGGGGGAGAGCGTCGGAGCAACGTCGCAGTAGGATCGGTGAACGATGAACTGAGGGCCAGACATCTTCAGCTCATCTCGCGTCTTTCACCGCCTGACTTTTAACGTCGCGCCGACGCACTCCCTCGCGGCCGG
>JBJMGP010000102.1:0-33965 GCA_045807865.1 Pyrinomonadaceae bacterium | reverse complement strand
TCCTGAAAAGAGCGAACAAGCGCTGGATCTGGATTGCCTTGTGCCGCGCCACCCGTCAGGTCGTCGCGTACGTCGTCGGCGACCGCCGCCGGGCGACTTGTCAAAAACTCTGGGCGGCCGTCCCTTCGGTTTATCGCCGCGCCCACTGCTTCAGCGACTTCTGGGAGGCGTACCAGTTAGTGATCCCCGCGGAGCAGCACACGGCGGCGGGCAAAGAGTCCGGCCTGACGGCGCACGTCGAGCGGTGGAACAACATGTTGCGCCAAAGGCTCGGACGCTTCGTCAGGAAGAGCTTGTCGTTCTCGAAATCAGACATGATGCACGAGCTGTGTCTGCGACTCTTCCTGTACGACTACAACGAGTCACTGGCTCTCTCCTGAGATTGAGCCACTACCCTCACTTGAAGATGAGCGGCACGTCTTACCGTGTGGATGAGACCTACATCAAAGTCGGGAAGCAGTGTAAATACCTCTATCGCGCAGTGGACAAGGAAGGCCAGACCATCGAGTTCATGCTCAGCGCGAGACGTGACGTTTCCGCGGCGAAACGGTTCTTTAAGAAACTGATGAAGGCCGAGCACCGTCGGCTACCGTTCTCCATTAGTGTCGATAAGAACGCAGCTTATCCAGAAGCATTCTCCAACTCACAAGCCGAACGAATTGTGCCCCCAGACTGCAAGCTGCGACGCGTGAAGTACTTGAACAATGTAATTGAGCAAGACCACCGCTTCATCAAAAAGAAGGTGCGAGCTTCACAATGCTTCAAGAGCTTCCACACGGCGGAGCGGACTATTGAAGGCATTGAAGCGATGAACATGATTCGCAAAGGGCAGGTCAAAAGGTTAGCAGGGAGTGACGCGCGAGGGCAGGCGAAGTTCGTCGCCTCGCTGTTCGGGATCGCTGCTTAGCGAAAGGCACTCGAAGAACTTCCGCACTTGAAAATAATCTTTGCAACGCATCCGCTTTTTATAGCAGAACTAAACGTAAGCCCGTTTGTGAATTGAGCCGTCCAGTTTCGACATTCCTGAGCTACAGAACAGTAGCCCGGTTTGGCCGGGCTACTGTTCCTGTTCAGGGAAGTTTTCAATCTTCCGTTCCAGGGGTCACAGACTCCTGTGCCGCCGCCGGTTTGTGTCACGGTCAATGGCAAGGGGCGATCGGAGTCAACCTCCATTTTTGATTGTCACCGCCCCAGTAGTCATACTGATGCAACTGGGCGCCGTTGTCGGTCGCGGCACCGCTGATGTCTAAGCTTTTTCCGCTGTGCCTCGCGGTGATTGTGTAGTAGCCATCGCCGATGTCATCGACGAACCACATCTGATTGGCGCTGCCGTTATAATCCCATTGCTCGACGACGACGCCGTTGGCCGCCGAAAATACTCCTCCAAAAACGTCCAGCGCCTTGCCGCTGTGCTTGGCTATGATTTTGTAGTAGCCGGCGCTGATAGGGATGAACCTCCATTGCTGGTTGTCTCCGTTGTGACAGTCCCACTGAATGACCAGCGCTCCGTTCCCAACAGACCCACCAGTAACAGCTAGGCACTTGCCGCTGTGCTTGGCCGTGACGCTATACCAAGTATTAGGGTCAGGCGACATGCCGAACGCGCTTCCGGCGGTGACAAAAAGCAGCGCCAGTAAGGCCGGCGTCAAAAGGCTTGTTCTCAGTAATCTTGTTCTCATTGCTTCCTCTCCTTTTGGCTACGAAGCGCACTTGCGCGGTTGAGCAAGCGGCAGAACACTCATGCGCATTCGGCGAAGCTTGCAAGTTATAATCCGCCTTCACCTAACCAAGGCGGAATGTGAGTCCGAAACCGCTAACACAAATGGAAATTTCTTTATCCGACGGAATCCGCCTAGATAGGAAGTTGGACATATATGTAGTAACCTACTCATACTTATCCTGCGGTTGAGCGCCTCCATCCGAGGAGGGTTGAATGACCAAATCCTCGCCCGAGGAAATCACGCAACTGCTGCTGGCCTGGAGCCACGGTCAACAGGCAGCACTCGACCAGTTGATTCCTCTTGTCCACGACGAACTGCACCGCATAGCAAAGCGATACATGCGTAGGGAGCGGCCCGGCCAGACGATGCAAACGACGGCGCTGGTCGATGAGGCTTATCTGCGCCTCGTCGATTCGAGCCGCGTGCATTGGCAGAACCGCGCACACTTCTTCGCCATTGCGGCGCAATTGATGCGCCGCATCCTTGTCGATTTCGCGCGCCGTCGGCACAACCTCAAGCGCGGTGGCCGAGCCGAACAGGTATCGCTTGACGAGGCGCTGGTCGTTTCACCAGAGAGGGGCGCGGACATAGTCGCCCTCGACGATGCGCTCAAGGCCCTAGCCTCCCTCGACGCGCGGCAGAGTCAGGTGGTGGAACTGCGGTTCTTCGGGGGCTTGAGCATCAACGAGACGGCTGAAGTGCTCAAGGTTTCGGAGGGCACCGTCAGGCGCGACTGGAGCTTGGCCAAAGCCTGGCTCCATCGTGAGTTAAGCGGGGCCGGCTAATGACTCCTAAGCGTTATCAACGAATCGGCAAGCTCTATCACTCTGTCCTGGAGCTTGCGCCGGACGAGCGCCCGCCGTTCCTCGCCCAAGCCTGCGACGGCGACGAGGAGTTGCTGAGAGAAGTCGAATCCCTGATCGCCTCTCACGAGCAGGCCGGAAGCTTCATCGAATCCCCCGCCATCGAGGTGGCGGCGAAGATCGTCGCTGAAGACTCATACAGCGAAATGGTAGGTCGGCATCTCAGCCACTACGAGATCAAGGAGCTGCTCGGAGCGGGCGGAATGGGTGAGGTTTACCTGGCCCGGGATACAAGACTGGGTCGTCAGGTCGCGCTCAAGCTCCTGCCCGGAGCGTTCATCAACGACGCGGAGCGCGTGCGCCGCTTCGAGCGAGAGGCGCGTGCGGCCTCGGCGTTGAACCACCCTAACATTCTGACGATCTACGAGATCGAACGCGCGGAAGACAAACACTTCATCGCCATGGAGTACATTGACGGCGAGACGCTACGCGATAAGATTCACCGCGAGAGAACCCCACTCCCCAAGCTGCTGAAATGCCTGCAACAAGTCGCCGAAGGTCTGTCGAAAGCTCACGCGGCAGGCATCGTCCACCGCGACCTCAAGCCGGACAACATCATGGTCACGCGCGACGGCTACGCGAAGGTGCTCGACTTCGGACTGGCGAAGCTCATCGAGCAGCCGAAACCGGCTGGCGCAGGCGACGCGACCTCAAGCGAAGCAGTGTCGGCACAGATGCCGCAACATTCGCTGCCCGGCATGGTGAGGGGGACGGTCGGTTACATGTCGCCGGAGCAGGCGCAGGGGAAAGTCGAAGAGATAGATCGGCGCTCTGACATCTTCTCCTTCGGCTGCATCCTCTTTGAAGCGGCGACCGGACGCAAAGCGTTTGAAGGCAGGGACGCGTTGGATTCCTTGTACAAGATCGTCCACGCGCCGACGCCGCAGATTAAAGAAACGAATGCAGACGCCCCCGACGAGTTGCAGAGGATCGTGCGCAGGTGTTTGGCGAAAGACCCGGAGCGGCGCTATCAATCAATCAAGGACGTGGCGATTGAGCTTGAAGAACTTCAGCATGAGTTAGAGGCTGAGCCTGCACCACAGCATTTCCTTCAAACGGCCTCGGGTACTGGCACGACACTGAGCGGCGACGTACAGGCGGGCGGGCGGAGTGCCGATCAACCGGCGGTAAGCACCAGTGAAGTTGTGACGCGCCCGACAACGAGTGCCGAATATATAGCCAACGAAATTGAGCGGCATAAGGCGGGGGCGGCTCTCATCATCGTAGTGCTTGCTGTTGCCACAGCAGGCATCGCTTACGGGTTATATAAATTCGTCGGTCACAAACCGGCGACAAGTCTTCCATCAATGAAGATGACCAGACTGACCAACAGCGGCAAAGTGGGCACCGGGCGGGAGACGAAATTCGCTTCGATCTCGCCCGACGGTAAGTACGTGGCCTATGCAGCGTTGGATGAGTCAGGGCAAACGAGCCTCTGGGTCAGACACGTCGCTACCACGAGCAACGTGCAGATCGTCCCGCCTGCGGGCGTCGATGTCGAGGTCGCGGCACCGGCTTTCTCTCCAGATAGCAACTACGTCTGCTACATCAGGACGGAGAAGAACGGCCCGGCCATACTCTACAGAGTGCCCGTACTGGGGGGCACATCTAAAAAACTGCTGGAAGGTATGCGGGTCGCTCCCATAAGCTTCTCTCCTGACGGCGAACGGTTCACTTTCATTCGCAGCCTTAAAGAAGAAGATGCGTTGATGTTGGCGAACGCGGACGGTACGGGAGAACAGATACTGGCAACGCGCAAGTACCCGGAACAATTTGCACAAAGCGCGGCTTGGTCGCCCGACGGCAAAACCATCGCCTGCCCGGTGAGAGGTCTTGCCGGAACATACGGCAGCGGCGTAGCCGTCATACAGGTTGCGGACGGCACACAAAAACCGCTCACCTCTCGCCGTTGGGTCAAAGTTGAAAGAGTCGCGTGGTTGTCAGACGGAAGCGGAGTAATTATGACGGCGGAGGAGACGCTCACAAGTCCGTTTCAGATTTGGCAAATCTCTTACCCGGAAGGTGAGCCGCATCCGGTAACCAGTGATCTGAACGATTACCACAATGTAAGTCTCACCGCAGACTCAAGCGCCCTGGTCACCGTGCTCACCGATATAACAGCAAATATCTGGGTGGCCCCGACGGGAGAGTGGTACAAGGCTCGACAGCTCACCTCCGAGGGCAAAATGAATGGGGGAATCTTCGGTGGTACGACTTGGACGCCTGACGGCAGAATCGTTTATCGGTCGTTCGCAGGCGGGAACTCTGACATCTGGATTATGGAGGCGGATGGGCACAATCAGAAACAACTGACGGACGACGCTTACTTGGAACACTCGCTGACGGTGACGGGTGATGGCCGGTATATTGTTTTTGATTCAGACCGCTCAGGCTCTGTCCATGTTTGGAGAGTAGACATTAACGGCAGCAACCCGAAGCAATTGACCACAGGCGTCGGCGCGTTCTGGCCGCGAGTTTCTCCCGACGGGAAATGGATAACCTATACGTCTTTAGGTTCCGGCGAATCAAATATCTGGAAAGTCTCTATTGACGGCGGCCAGCCCGTGCCGATAACCGATAAATTTGCGTCACAACCGGTTGTCTCCCCCGACGGAAAACTGATCGCATGCTACTCACGCGACGAACAGACAGGTGCCACGAATATAGCCCTGCTGCCGTTTGCGGGAGGAAGCCCGGTCAAACTATTTAATCTCCCACAGACTGCGAATCTATATGACTCTGTTAGCTGGACGCCCGACGGTCGCGCCCTGACCTATATCAACGGGCGCGGCATCGTCACGAACATCTGGCTTCAGCCCGTTGACGGCGGACAGCCCAGGCAGTTGACCGACTTCAACACCGACCGCATCCTCTCTTTCGACTGGTCACATGACGGCAAGTGGCTGGCCGTCTCGCGCGGCGTCGTCAATAATGACGTTGTCTTAATCAGCAATTTTAGATGAAGATGTGTATCAAAGCTGCCGGACGATTTCGTGTGGGGTCATCAAATTTGCGGGAGAACCGATGGGTTTGCGTTTTTATCGGACTCGCCTTTGCAATACCACCAGTGGTAACTGTTCAGCAGGCAGACCTGTAGATTAGTTCTTCTTCTTTCTTCAGAAGCCACTTGAGTTTTGCTGGTATGACTGCTGGTAGGCTCTATCAGCGCATCGCCGGCCTGAGGACCTTGCCCGCGCACAGGCTCCTCATGGTTTCCATCACACCACGGCCTTGCTTCTTCATCGACGAGACATAGCTCCTCAGCCGGCAGAACTCTTCCGCACCTGCTTGCGTGCGGAAGCACCCCGAGACCTTCTGCTTCACTTTCAGCATCCGCAGGTCACGCTCTGACTGGTTGTTGTCGAAGGGTACAGCGAAGTCCTCCATGAAGAGCAGCACCTCCTCCCGCTTCGCCTCCAGCCGGCAGGCCAGCTTCCTGCCCGCCGCCCTGATCGGCGACTCTGCCCTCTTCCGCGTTTTCGTCCTCCCCCTTCTTTGCAACGTCCCGTACAGCTTCTTCGCTTCCTCGATGCCCTCGTCGTACCGGCGCCAGAATTCTGCCTTCGACCGCGGCGATAATCTCTTCCTCCCGCCCTCCCGCGCTTCTTCCACCGCCGCCTTGATCTCCAGCAGCAGCGCCTTCAGCCCCACCGCCCAACCCGCCTTGCTCGTCTTGATGACATAGTTCAGTACCCGCAGCAGGTGGGCATAGCACTGCGCGTGCCGGCACTGTCGGTATCTGTCGTAGGAGCCGTAGCCGTCGTGCACGCAGACGCCCTCGTACCGCGGCAGGATGTCGATGCCGGTCATGGCCCGCTCGCCGCGCCGCCGGTCATGGGCCAACAGCGTCAGCCGATCCGTCGCCGTGACGTGGAGCCAGTCCTGCCGCCCGCCGACGCGCAACCCCGTCTCGTCCGCCCCGATCACCGCCGCCTTGCGCAGCCCCTCTTTGATGAGCATCTCCGGCCCGACCAACTCTCCGGCACACCCCTTCAGCAGCGTCGCCAGCGTGCCCGGCGAGAGGCGGCAGCCGAAGAGATCATTCAGCGCCTCGGCGCACCGCCCGTACGGGAGTAGTTGGTAGCCCAGCAGGTAAGCGGCCACACTCTTCACCCCGGCCCCGTATTGCACGGGGGCCTTCAACCCGGACGGGAACTCGACCTTATTCTCCGCCCCACACCGGCGGCAGACTTTTGTCTGCGCATGATGCTCGGTGACCTCTATCTTCTGTGGCGGGAGGTCATGGACCTGGCGGCGCTCGGTGCGTGCCACCTGATTCTCGACCAGAGACGACCCGCAGAGGTGACAGGACTGAGGCGCGTGGATGACAAGACGGTCCGGCTGACGGGCGAAGCCCAAGGTCGTGCCGGGGTGGCCGACCTGCCCGCCCGCCTTCCTCCCGCTCCGCTCGCGTAAGCTCCGCGTCCGCTTGCGCCGGTCTTGCGAAGGTGGCATCGAAGAGTTCCGCGAGTCCTTCAGCAGGTGCGCGAGGTGCCGCTCCTGGGCCTGCCGCGTCTGCCTCCTCGCCTCCTTGAGTTGTTTGTTCAGTTCCTTGACCGCAAGGTCGAGTTGATGGACCTGCCGCACTTTACCGGCCAGTTCCTCTTCGAGGCGCCGGATGCGAGCTGTGAGTTGTTCGATCCTGCGCAGGTGCGCCGCCGGAGCCGCGGCGACGCGCCGGTGGACGCGCTCGCCCTCGACCTCGATCACCTCGTAGAGCTGGCGGAAGGCGGCCGCCACCGCCCAGACGCCCTGGCGGTAGATGGCCCTCACCTCCCGCATCGCGATCATGACGCTACCCGGTCTCTGTGCACCTGCTGCCTGCCCGACGCATCGGTGGAGCGTCGGCGGGTCGAAGAAGTATCCCGTTTCAGTCCCGTTTCTCTGGAAGTGTCGGGGACGGCGCGGCGCTGGACTCTTTTCAGGAATGGTGTCAGGCGGCGGTTGGTGGAAGGGCGCGTAGACACCGATTGGTCGAAACAGACGAATTATCTCTCTCCCCATAGTACGCGAGGCCCGCAGTTTTAGCGGGCCTCGCGTTCACTGCTCCTTCAGTTATTGGTCGTTTGGGTTACGACGTAGACTTCGCTCTGTTAGGTCGTAGCTGAAGTCCGCCGGGTCGGGCTGGTCGAAGCGGAGGTGCCAGCGGTTGTAGCGCCGCATCATCGCCTCGTCCGAGTCGTTCGAGTCCCGCGTGTAGGAGGTGTAGCGTCGCGGCTGGACTTGTGAGTTCCAGCTCCTCGCGGTGATCTCCCGCCCCCACGGGTCTGCGTCTACCCCAGCGTAGACGTTCCCGGCCGAGTCGGCCACCCGCTGGCTCTTCGTCGCCCCGTCCTGAAGATCGGTTTTAGCCTCGACCCTGCGTCGGTTTATTGTGACGTCGTTCGGGATGTACGTACATACACACGTCGCATACCGCTATTATTTGTGACGCTTCTGCGTCGGGCGGTATTATCTCGGCAGGCTCCTTTAATATTGCAGCTTGCTCGCGCGCCCATCTCATTAAGGCTTCGCGGTCGCCATCACTAAGCCATCCGCTAATAACCTTCCAAATTTGATAGCTAGCTTGGCGCTGAATGACAAACTTCAGCGTCAAGAGTATGTCTACCTCATCAGGGTCATCGGGGTATGCCCGCTCCATCTGGACCATCCGCCGCTCGATCGGAGTCAAAGGCACCGCCGCCGCTGTGTTGAAAAGGTCCCCCATACCTCCCTCTCCTGCATCTATGTACAAAAGATGGAGACGTTGCCTGACTGCCTTTTTCACGTCGCGCAAGATGTGTGGGGCTAGATGAAGGGGAGCGAGTGGGTAGTAAAGCGCAGAAGCGTTAGCCAGTCTTAACCACAGCCTAGTCCAGGCGCTCAAGTTGCCTCTCTGTGTATCACTGACAAAGTGCCGCTGTGCCCACTCGCATAAAAGGCAACCTACTTCAGGCCCATACCCGGCAGTGATGATGTCGTACGTGCCTCTAAGAAGAGTCTTCAACGCCGAGCGAAAGTTTTCGCCGAATTGCGCAAGTAGGGTTTCGGAAAACGTCGCTTTGTCCCAGTGGGGGCCGACTTTCAGTGGGCTGTGGTTCCAAACGCTTTCCCAGAAAAAATGGGAGGCGCGCGCCAACGGCATTGCGTCTTCAAGCACTGCGGCCGGCACTCCCGCATAAGGCAGGAGGGGGCGACAACGATTGATGCTGAGCAACATGAAAGCCTCCTCCCATCCGAGTAGTTCGCCTGTATTCGGTACGAGGATTTGTGCACTCATCGAGATGCGCCCTCCTATTAACTCCTATGGTACCGCAAAAACAGGGGGAGGCAACGGAGGTGGGGCCACTCCCGGCCGGGAATTAAGGAACGGGTTCGGCCCGAAGGTCTCATACAGCCACGCATTAATTCTCTGCCACGTCGATACCGGACGCCTTTCCTCCATCTGGATGCCCCGCCTCTCGAAGGGCCGCGTGCGAACTGGCCTTGGCTTCTTCGCCCATTCTCTCACCCCGTCTGAGAGGGGAGGCCCCCCTTTACAGTTCTTGTCGTACCAGTCGATCTTCTCGTTCAGTTGGCTCTGCCTCTGATCGAAAGACTTGTTGTGCGTCTTGATCTGATCCCAGTCGCCGTTCTGCACGAAGTTGTTCGGATCCTGTTCTAACTCCTCTCCCCTCTGTTGGACAGCGTTGGCGATGCTCTCAATCTCCTTGGCTTTATTCTCACAGTCTTCTTTGGAAGCCTTTTTAAATCCGCTGCCTCCACCTCGCCGTCCACCTCTGCTGCCTCCGAATGCGCTCCACGGCTCCCAAGTGAAGACGCCGCCCCAGAACCACTCCCGCTCATTCGGGTCGGTGAAGATATGGCCGAATATGAGCGTCCGCCCCCGTCCCTCCGAGTAGCCCCAGAAGCCGTTGCCGTAGTACCACCAGCCCTGCGTCGCGTCGGGCTGTTTGGCCATCAGCCCCGACGGGTCGATCAGGTTGACCGGGTCGTTGTTGACGTAGGCGTAGCGGTTGAAGGACTGCGGGTCGGTGAGGTCGTAGGACTCGTCTGTCGGGTCGGGCTGGTCGAAGCGCAGTTGCCAGCGGTTGTAGCGCCGCATCGCCGCCTCGTCCGAGTCGTTCGAGTCCCGCGTGTAGGTCGTAAAGCGTCGCGGCTGGACTTGTGAGTTCCAGCTCCTCGCGGTCATCTCCCGCCCCCACGGGTCAACGTCTACCCCGGCGTAGACGTTCCCATCAGAGTCGGCGATGCGCTGGCTCTTCGTCGCCCCGTCCTGATAGACCCAGCTCACCCCGCCCGAGAGGATCGCCAACAGCGCCCCGCCCCCGCCGTAGACGTAGCCCCGCTGGAGCGAGCCAGAGCCGTTGATCTCGGCCACGACCTGCCCGCCGAGCACGCTGCTGCGCAGGTAGTAGGTCGGCGTGTTCGCCCCGCCCTCGGTCTTCTTCACCCGCAGCCGGTCGCCGTCGTACCACTGATACAGGTTGGGCCAGTCCACGTAGACCTGCTGCCCCGTTGCGTCGTAGGTGAAGTGCTGACCCAGGTCGAAGGTCAGGTTCCCCGCCGCGTCGTAGCTGAACCCGTCCCGGCGGTTGTTCGTGTAGCTGGCGGTGAACTGGTCGGGGTCGCCCGCACGCCCCAGCTTCTGTGTGACGTTGCCCCACGCGTCTTTGATGTACGCCTGCGAGTACGGGCCGTCGTAGACGCCCCACGCCCCGCCCGGTCGCCCCGTGTGTGCGCGCGCCTCCGTCCCCGTGTAGGAGGCGGAGAGCCGGCCGACCTGGTCGTAGTCGTACGAGTGGTCGAGCGTCGGGTCGGCCGCCGCGGGCCGCCCCGGCTCGGCGTTGAAGGTGTTCTGCGCGTAGGTGACGCGCCCCGTGTTCTCGCCGAAGTCCGAGTAGTAATACTTCCACCCCGTCACGCCCGAGACGCCCCAGGTGTCAAGGCGCAGCATGTTCGTGTAGGTCGCCGACAGCGTCCGGCCGTTGCCGTAAGTGGCCGCCTTCACGCCGCCGAAGGCGCGGTACTGCATGCCCTGCACGTACGTGGCCGGGCTCCATTGACCCGAGCCCGTCACCGAGGCGGTCGCCCCCGTGTGGTCTATGTTGTAGTCCACGCGGGAACTGCCGAGCTGCGAGGGGTTCGTGACCGAGGCGAGTCCGGCGTTGTTGTAGCCGTAGTTCAGCGTGAACGTGCCCGGAAGTCCGGCGAAAGTGCGCGACTCCCAGTCCATCCTTGAGAGCGAGTCGTAGTGGTAGTTGGCCGTCCCCTGCGAGTCCGTCATCTGCGTGCGGTTGCCGGCCGCGTCATACGCGAAGGAAACGTCGGTCGTCGACTCGACGTATTGACCGGGCACGAGGTTGCTAGTGTTGTAAGTGATGGAGGAGACGAGGTGGCGCGCGGTATACGCGTAGGTCGCCGTCGCGCCCCGGGCGTCTGTCATCCAGTTGAGCGTGTCGTCGGCGAAGTAGCCGTAGGTGGTCGTGCCCTGCTCCGGGGTGCTGCGCGAGGTGAGCCTCCCGAAGCCGTCGTAGCCGAACGTGCGCACCTGCGGGGTGCCGCCCGAGCCCTGGTAGTGCTTAATATTATCGATCTGGCCGCGCCTATTGTACTCGTAGACGGCCGTCGAGTAGACGCTGGAGTCGTAGTTCAACTCCTCGACCTTCGACAGGCGGCCGAGAACGTCCAGGTAGCTCTTCTTCAGCCGCCCGCGCTGGTCGCGCGCGGTCGTCACCACGCCGCCCGCGCAGCCGCACCCGCCGTAGGAGAGTTCCGTCGTCGTGCCGTCGAACTTTGTCGGGCGGAACAAGGCTTATCTCTGCCGTCATCTTCCGTAAGGTATAGTGATCGGTCTACAATCCGTAACACACAGCTTGAAGGAGGAGGCAGATGAATATACGCGGCAAATTGCTGCTGGCGTCGTTAGCAACGGGGTTGGCGATGTGGTCAATCGCGCAGGGGCAGGAGAAGAAAATTAAGCGGAGCGAGTTGCCGCCCGCCGTCGAGAAGACCGTCGCGGCGCAGAGTGAGGGTGCGACCATCCGAGGGTTCTCCACCGAAGTCGAAGGCGGTAAGAGGCTGTACGAGGTCGCGCTCAATATCGAAGGACGCGGCAAAGACATCTTGATTGACAGGCGCGGCAACATCGTCGAGGTCGAGGAAGAGGTCGCCCTGGACTCGTTGCCGGCAGCCGTGAGAGAAGGGCTGGCTCGGGCGGCGGGCCGGGGGACGATAAGCAGAGTCGAGTCGCTAACGAAGAGGGGGAAGCTGGTCGCCTACGAAGCCGTGGTGAAGACGGGAGCCAGGCGGCGCGAAGTTCAGGTCGGACCGGGCGGTGAGAAACTGGCACGCCCCGAATAGCTTCTATCTGCTGAAGGAGAGAAGGATGGCTACGTACGGGCGGCCGGATGAGCGCCACGGGTTCGACCCGCTCAGTAAAGTCCCGCGGGTCACCCTCATGTTCTGGGTGATCAAAATTTTCGCGACGACGCTCGGCGAGACCGGCGGCGACGCAGTGACCATGACGTGGAAGCTCGGCTACGCAGTCGGCAGCCTGATCTTCCTCACCTTCTTCGCCGTCGCGCTCGCCGCGCAGGTCGCGTCGAAGAAGTATCACCCGTTCGTCTACTGGGCCGTCGTGGTTGCCACCACGACCGTCGGCACGACGATGTCTGACTACTTCGACCGCACGCTCGGGCTCGGCTACGTGAAGTCCTCCGTCATACTCCTCTGCCTTGTCCTCGCCGTCCTCTTCGCATGGCACCGCGTCATGGGACGGCTGGAGTTCGAGAACATCACCGACCGGAGGGATGAGGTCTTCTACTGGCTGACGATACTCGTCTCGAACACGCTCGGCACGGCGCTCGGCGACTTCGCGGCGGACGACGCAGGGCTCGGCTTCCAACGCGGCGCGCTCGTCTTCGCCGGACTTATCGCGCTTGTGGCGGCGCTGCACTTCTTCACAAAGCTCTCGGACAGCGTGCTCTTCTGGGCCGCGTACATCCTGACGCGGCCGCTCGGGGCGACTCTCGGCGACACACTGACGAAGCCCCTCGACCAGGGCGGGCTCAACCTGAGCCGCATCACCTCCTCGCTCGTCATCGCGGCGGTCATGGTCTTGATGATCGCCCTCACGTCCAGAAGGCTTGGACGCTCCCCCGACCTCTCCAACCGCGCACCAGCCTAGAGGGACTTAATCGGGTAGTGTTGCGAGAATTATTTTGAGGCGAGAAGAGGCGCTGTGATAGCTCCATTAAGCGGCGACCCCGAACAGCGCCGCGACGAACTTCGCCTGCCCCTGCGCACATAAACACTTCCTTATGCGTCGCCACATCAAAATCAAAAGATCCGAGTGGGAATTTAGGGGTACGACGCAATCGCGGTGAGCGTAACCGTCCCCGCACATAGCTGCTTGAGCCGATTTAAGAATGAGCCGACAGTGTGCTCCGACAAAAGCCTCGCTAATCCCTGGCCGGGCCAGACCACGCGTACTTAGCGCCAGTCCAGTAGATGAATCCTGCCTCGCCCGCCAGCGTCTCTCGAATCACATCGCCTCGCATCTGGGGCAGCCTCCCTTTATCCGCGGCCGCGCCGAACGCATCCTCGGCCGACTGCATCTTCATCTCGCCGGCCGGGGCATTCTTGAGCAGGTAGGTCTGCGAGGTCAGCGGGTCGCGCCATCCGTCTTTCCCGTAGCCGTGAATCACGGCGAGCAGCGAGTCTCCCTGCCGGACGATCACAGGCTCCGGCCTATTCGGGAACACCTTCGCGTCACCCTTTATCTCGGGCGGCAACACCTTTCGCGGGTCTTCGACGATCCAGTTTGAGTACTTGCTGTTGACCGTCGTGAGTTTTCCCGCGGCAGGTTTTACGACGACGGCGATGTCTTCGGAGCCGTCGCCGTTGAAGTCGCCGACGACGAAGGGCGTGCCGCGTCCGGTCTCGACAACCACCGCATCACGGTAGATGTGCGCGACGACGGTCTGAGCGTCGGCGAGCGTCGCCGGTCGTGCGGCAGTGGGTTGCGTGGCCGTCGCGTCGCCGGACTTCGTCTGGTCGGGCGCGGTGGTCGTCGCTTGCGCTTGTGGCGGTGTGGGAGTCATCGTCGCAGCGCCTTCGACCGGTTGTGACGGTCTGGCACAGTCGGCAAAAAGCGCCAGCCCGACCGTCAGGAGGGCGCAGGATAGTTTGGTTAATGACTTCCAGCCGTAGCCGTTTAAGTTCTTAGGCACTGTAACGTCACTCCTTACGATTGCGCCTTATGAGGGCGACGAAAATTCTCCCGAAGCCGTAGGCGCGGGAGAGAAGGCATATGTAGTGGCGGAAGGCAGAGGACGGGCACGACGCGAACGCCGTGCCCGTCTGACCGTTGAGAGGTACCGCGCTCCCCGTGAGATTACAGGGATTCGAGGTACATGATTAACTGCCTTCGCTGTGTCTCCGTCAGGGTGAGGTTGAAGGCCGTGATGACGGGCTGCGCCTCGTTGCCGTGGCGCATGATGGCCTCCCTGAAGGTCAGAGACTCGCCATCGTGCATCAGTCGGTCGCGCGTGCGCACGCCCCACAGCGGCGGGGTGCGCACCTTCGTCCGCGTCAACTGCCCGCCGTTCTGGACGATGCCGTCGCCTGTGTTCACGTCGTGCAGCAGGAAGTCGCTGAACGGCTGGATGATCTTGTTGCCGAGCGCGTTCGGGATGCGGAACGTGCCGCCGTTGATGAGCGTGCAGGGCGGGGCCGTCACTATCTTCGGGACGTGACAGATGCTGCAACTGAAGGCCACGCCGGGCATGTTGTTGAAAAGTTTCTTACCGGCGTTGATGTCCGCCGAGAAGGCGTTCTGGATGTCAGGGTCTTGCGGCGGGGCCTTGGTCGCGCGCATAAACTCGGTGAAGGTCACGATGTCCTTCTCCGTGTCCTCGCCGCAGATCTTCGACGGGTCGTCGTCGCAGGGCTGGTTATCCGGGACTGGGTCGAAGGCGGCGACCGAGCGGCCCAAGGAAGTGTTCTCCATCAGTATCAGGAAGTTCGTGATGCCGATCTCGTTGAGATAGGCGTCGCCGGAGAACGACAGCAGGCTCGCGTGTTGGTCTTTCCAGCCGAAGCGCCCGACGCGCTTTCGGCAGGTCGGTGGGTTATTAGGGTCGCAGCCCGAAGACTCCAACACAGGCACCCTAATCGCCTGACCGTGTACCTGCCCGCCGGTTCTGCTGACTTGATCGGCGGCGATGTTGAGCAGCGTACGATTGGCGATGGCCTCGACGAAACCGTCGCCAAGCGTGTTCAAAGACGTGCGGAAGGTGCGCACCTTCTCCGGCCCGAGGATGGGGCCGCCCCCGCCGACTATCCCGGCGGTGTAGAGCGGCGGGACGCGTTCCTGCAACTTGGCCCCGAAGAAGGGCGGGGTGATTGTGTTCTTCGTGGGTATCGAGCGGTCGTTGATGAGCGAGCCGCCGGGCGCGTCAACGAACTTGGTGGTACACACCTGCGGCGGCGGGCACGGGTCGGGGCCGCACACGTTGTTGCTGTTGCAGTACAGGTTGTGGCCGGCCCGGAGTTCGTTGATCTGGCTGATGGCGCCGGTCACGGGGTTCTGGTGGCACTCGCGACAGGACTGCGCGTTATAGACAGGGCCGAGTCCGTCCGGCTTGATCTCGTCCACGGCCGAGAAGATGAACTTGTCGGCCTCGAAGTTACCCGGCGTCGGGGTGGTGGTGGTGACGGGCGTCCCCTGCGGGATCACCCCGTTGGTCTTGTTGTCGAAGTCGGCGGGCGCTGCCTTGATCGGCGGAGGCAGTGGGCAGAGAGCCGCGTCGCCCGTGGCTGCTTTGTTCTCACCCGCCGCCGCTGCTGGGTCTGTGTCCGGATCATAAGAGAAGGTGTCGGTCGTGCCGGCGGCGACGCCTTCATCGTCCACGGGATCGTTGGCGGCGGTCTTGTCGTCGCCGGAGACCTTGTTTGCCTGGTCGGTCGTCGCGGCTAGGTCGGCCGCTTGCTTTTCCGTCAGAGGCGTTTCCGCATCTGTGGCAGGCGAACCGGTTTGACTGTGGGCGACGCGGTCTAAGACCAGCGGCAGCGCCAACATTGATAGGAACAGCACCACGATGGAGAGCTTGAGTAATTTCATCCCTGTGTCCTTCCTAGGTAGGAACCCGGCGTTCTCAGGTCTGGTACGATGAGAACGCGAAGCCGCGAGGTTAAAGGGCGCGTTCGGTCGTACGGCCGTCTTAACGTTCGCATCGACGAGGCCCGTCCAAAGTCTGCGCGACAGGCGCTCGGCGGGGACGCACAGCACAGCCGTCAGAGATCCACGAACAGCAGGGGTTTTAGGAGTGAGGTAAGCCGGATGCGGCAAACACTACAGTCGGATAGGGGTTTCTGAAATGGGGCTTAGGGGAAGGGGCAAATTTGTGGGGGGAAGGTTTACCTCAGATGCCTGACGCGCAGATACGGTACAGCCGCAACGCACTGCTGTCAACTGAAATTTGTGTGGAGAAGTACCGTCAATGCCATAACACGCGCCGCCTAAAATAGGGCTTGGCGGGCTCGTATCTAGACGCCCCGCCTCAGGTATCTCATAGTATGGTAACCGCAGGGGTGTGACACATAAGCACTGCTTTATGTGTCATAAACATCGGAATGTTGGACGGGAATCATATCCGGGCTCGGCTTCCTGCTAAACTTCGTCTCATGAGTACGCTGGAGTTAGGTGGCGACAACGAGAGGCGCGCGGACAGGCGTTACACGGTGAGCTTCCGCGTCTCCCTGTTTCGCGAAGAGTCGCGGGAAGTAGAGGGCGAGGTCACAGACCTCAGCGCCGGCGGCTGCTTCGTCACCAGCGACGAGGAGGTACGTGAGGATGACCTTGTGAAGCTCCGTTTCAATATCCCCCGCCACGGCGAACTCACGGTCTGGGGCAACGTCGTCTTCCGGGTTAAAGGCGCCGGCTTCGGCGTCCGCTTATCAGCATTCTCACAGGGAGGGGCACGTGACAAACTGGCTATGATTCTGGACGAGGAAGCGCGCCGCCCCTGAGCAGCTACGCGTCATCAAACCTCATCCTTGACGCCTTACCGATATCGGATATGATGTGAGCCCTCGCGCCCGGGTATTGAATTGCCACCCGCGGCGCGGCGTGAGATCGCGGGCGCGACGAAGCGAGGCGTCGCGCCCGCGATCCCTGCCGTTATAAGCACTCCTCGCGGGCTCCGACATCTTCGATTTCAGGAGACTTCTCCCCCGTGCGCCCTCAACCTCGTGTGCTATGTGCGGAGCCCTCGGCCGACATCTGCTCTCTGCTTCGTGCGCTGCTCGATATTAACGGCTTCGACTCGGACTCCGCCTCCACAGTCTCGGAGGCCGTGGGGAAGGCCGAAGGCGGGGAGCACTGCCTCTTCATCGTGGACGACGGCTACAGGGACGGCACCAACGTCGAATTGATACGACGGCTGCGGGCGCTGAAGCCGCACGTCCCGGTGCTCGTCTACAGCTCGCTCTCGTTCGAGGAGAGCCGGAGGGATACGGCCCGAGCCGGGGCGGTTTCGTACATAGTCAAGCCGGGCGAGTTCGACCGTCTCGTCGAGGCCGTCGTCAGACTGTGCGGTGCCGTATAATCAACCCTCGTGTCCGCCTCTGGACGCCGCGCAACGATTCTGGAAGTCCGTCGGCATTGCCCTTTTCCTGCCATAGAATCTCAGTTTATGAGAGAGCCCCTCCTTGGCCCACGCCGGTGCGGAGGCGCCGCCGGGAAGTAAGCCCCGAAGGCCGTCCCGGAGTCGGCATTGCCTCGCATTCACTCCCACGCCCTGCCTTCCTGAGTGTCGGTGTACACACGTTCTCGGGAGGAATAACTTATTAAGAAATTCGGCGCGCGCACGGCGAGGAGGTCACTCTTCCTCTGCCTCTTAATATTCGGCTTCGTCGCCCTCGCACACACTGAGGCGAGGGCCGACGAGGTCACCATCTCCGGCTCGACCACGGGGGTCGTCACCGGGGTACCGCAACTCAACTTCGCCGGCAACTCCTTCACCGGCACGACCGCGCTCGGCTTCGGCGCATTGAGCGGCAGCAACAACTTGGGGACGTTCACGCTGAGCACGGGGCCTTTGCAGGCCGTCGCGGGGACGTTCACCTTGAACGTTAACTTCACGGTGCCGGCGGGCATCAACGGCGGGCAGGGCTCCAGCTTCACGGCCCAGATCACGGGTAGCGTCTCGCCGAACGTGAATCAGGGCGGGGCGCTCGTCCACTTCAACACCCCGACGCAGACGTTCACCTTCAACAACGGGACGACCTCCGGCTCGTTCACGCTGACTCTGGCAGACCTATTTGTCCAGACGGGGCAGACGGCGCAGATCACGGCCGGCATCACCGGCGCGCAGCAGACGACCGTCCCCGAACCCGCGAGCATGCTCCTGCTCGGCACCGGGCTCACGGGAGTGGGGGCGTGGGCTCGCCGACGCCGCAAGGCCAAAGTCTAAGTTAGGGTGGACGGTCGCTGACCATAGACACAAGGAGGAGGCGCCGTAGGTGGACTACTCACCGGCGCCTCTTCTCTCGTCCTGGTCGTCGCCTTTCTGCGTTGCGGCGTTAGCCTCGACGACGCAGCGCGGGCAGGAGCGGTACAGCCCGGCGGGCGGGACTTCGTGCAGCACGCGCGCAGGCGGGCGGTACTCTCCGCCGCCCCTGTCACGCCTGATCGTCGGAAGCCCGCAGAGGGTGTAGGTCGACTGAGACTTCACCATGTGGTAGTAGTCGTCGCCCAGGAAGATCGCGTACCACATCGGGCCCTCCGTCATCTCGGCTTAGAGGTCGGCAGGAATAAGCTCATCAACAGATAAACCACGACACTCGCCAGCAGGATGAGGATGATTTTGTGAGCCAAGCCGAGCGTGTAACGTCCGCACGCGCGGCAGCATGGCAGCAGCAGGCGCTGCGGGTGTCTCCGGTCGAGCAGCCGGAGAGGTCTGTGACAGTAGGAGCAACGCATCCCTTACTTCTTCATCGGCGGAGGCGGGCGGCCGGCTCAGTCGGGTAAGATACCTCGCTCGCGGAGCGCGCGCCTGATCTCGTCGGCGAGTCCCAAGACAGTGGCGCCGCCATCGACCTGGGACACGCGGACGGGGTGGACGACGATACTGTCGCGCTCCGAGTCGCCCCGTAGCAGACTGATCGTCAGTGCCGTGGAGTCCGGATCTTGTGAGAACGGGCTCACGAGCTTGTCGTCGAGCCCCCAGCCGCCCAGGCCGCCCTCGCCCCGCACGAGGTCGAAAGCCTCCCTCACCTTTTGCAAAGTCTCGTCGTCCGCCATCTCTCCCTCCTGTCAGCCCGCGCCGCCGCGGACGCCCCGTAGTTAAAGAGTCCTGACAGAGTAGTACAAATACCTTCAGCCCGCATCGAGAGCGCGGCGCACCGCCTCCACTAATTCCTCGGTGCCGGGCTTCGTCACGTAGGCGCACGCCCCGGCGAGAAGCGCCGCCTGACGGTCTGAGTCGAAGGCCGCCGCCGAGTAGAAGACGACGGGCGTGTCGGGGTGGGATTCCCTGAGTGCCCGGCAGAGGTCGAGGCCACTGCCCTCCTTAAACGTAGTGTCAAGGATGAATAGGTCGAAGTGCTCGCGGCGGGCGACCTCAAGCGCCTCGGTGGGGCCGGCCGCGGTCGATACGTCGTAGCCTGCCCGGCCCAATATCGTCGTCAGCATAAAGCCGATGTCTTCGTTGTCCTCCACACAGAGGATGCGCTTCGGGGGTTGTGGCAAGGGTGAAGCCTCTCGGTAATCTGACTGCTAACGCGCGGACAGGTGTCGAGACCCGGCGACCGAACCGGGCCGCACAACGACCTGCCGCGGCAGCTTGATGTTTTCTTCAGTAGTCGGTACGCCCTGAGCGGAGGCGTAGAACTGCCGTCTTCCGCGGCGTCCCTAGATGTGTGTTTCGCCCTCGACGTACTCTCCGCCTGCGCGGCGTCCCGGGATTACGGTTGTCGGCCTTGATGCCGCGTCGGGCGGAGCGGCGAGGTGCCGTCTTCGGCGGGTGGTATCCGCGCCCACTACGACTGTCCAGAATGCCTGCGTCGGGGTTGAAGGGCGGCGTCGGCAGTGTGACCTTGCCGACCCTGCGCCCTTGCCTGCCGCGGTATACACCTATGTATTGCGCCACCGCCGGCGCGGGCGACTCCAGGAAGAAGACGAATAGCAAGACGATTGCCGTAGCCACTCTGGTGATATGTTTATCCAACTGAGACTCTCCCTCCGCCTCGTAACTCGGGCGGCATGGCGGCTAAGGCCGCGACCCGCCGGTAATGGTACCTACCAGCCGCGCCTTCGGCTTCCCACGCTTCTCTTCATCACGCCGCTCGACCCGCTTCTCGTCATCACCGCGCTGGTGTTCGACGCGCACATCTTCGTCATTCCGCCGCGGCTTCCCGGCTTCGCTCGCTCGCTCGTCGTGCTCCTCCGCGTCTCGCCCGCGCACGTCTACCTTATTAAGTTTAGGGCGTTCCGGCTCGACGCCCGTGGGCGGTTCGGGCCGGGGCTGTGGCCCCGCCTCGCTCGCAGCTGCCGTCGAAGTATCAGCGCCGGCACTCACCGCCGCACGAGGTGTGTCGGGCTCGGGGGCTACGCCGGCAGTCGCCTCGGCGGCTGGCTGGGGCGCTCGCCTCATGTGTGCCAAGTACCCGACGGCGCCACCCGCCGCCCCGGCCACTATCACGGCCAGCGCGAGTATGAGGTTACGCGGCAGTCTGCCGCGGGCCCGCCTTGATAACGGCCCGGCGTCACCGACCCGCCTGAGCGGGACGACAGGGCGCGCCTCCTCCTCCGCCTCTTCGTCGAAGAGCGTTTCCGCTGTGACCGCCCCGGCGTCGCCGCCCGCGGGTATGCTGTTCTCCTCCGTCTCCATAGAGCCCGCTTATCTGGACGAGGCAGCGCTCGCGGGGATGCTCGTCAGATCACCGATCCTCGCACGTACCGCCTCCGTGAGTATCCGTACCTCTTCGGGCGTGTAGTTCGCCGCGCGGAATGCGTCCTGTATCTGCCGCTCCGAGAGCTTCGAGAGGAGTGACGCGATCTAGCGTGCCTCCTCGACACGGATGTCGTAGAACAAGTCCTGGCGCTTGCCCTTGTAGAAGAGGTAGACCTGCCCGCGCTTCACGTCTTCGAGAAACTCGTCCTTCGCGTAGTCTTCCGGGTCATTGCGGTTGCGGCGTATGCGCCAAAGCACCGGCACGTCGAGCTTGACGCGCCCGAAGGTCGCGCCGAGGTCGCTGACGATGTAGCGCAACTCGCCCGCACGGCCGTCCGTGCCCGACACGTAGATGATTTTGTTATTCGTGTCCTTGATGTCCCAGTTGTTCAGCAAGGCCATCATCACGACGAGCCCCTGAAGTTCCTTCGTGTTGACGAAAGGGTTCTCAGACCACTTCCACTCGTCGAGCCTCTTAACGTTATCCGGCCTCGCCTCGAAGCGGACATTTGCGAAGCCCCCGCCCTCGCACGTCTCCACGTCCTTCCCCGGCTTCGGCGCGCCCTCGATGCGAACGCAGGGTGCGAGGTAGTTGACTTCGGTCATGTAGCCTACGGCCCACACGAGCCGCACGGCGGCCGTCTCGCTCTGCGCCTCCTTGCCGAGCTTCGCTACCCACTCACGGCCCGCTGCGTCGCGCACGCGGAACTTCTTCGAGTAGCCGCCCGTCTCCTCCTTCACGAAGGTGACGCGGCGCAAGTCCGGGCGCATCGCCTCGCCGCCCGGCCCGTTGTATAGGTCGCGCGCGATGATGTCGTCGGGCGCACGCCACAGTACCGGCGTGCCGACGGGGCTGGTCTTCTCGTCCTTCTTGTCGTCGGTCGCCGAAGCGTGTACGACGAGGCTGAAGAGTATCAGCGCCGCGACGGCCAACTTGAGTTTATTACTGCGGTCGAACATTCTCAGCCACTTTCCCCATATAAACAGGTGCCGGCCAACAGCACGGCGGCGCCCCCAACGCCCCCAGTGCCGCCGGCCGGCATCCCTTCTGTTCTGGCCCTCGACCTTCCGAAGTGATCGCAGCCTCTCCCCTAATCGCGACACACATACAAGGCTTCGGGACACTGAAACGAGTGGCAACAGCTATACCACTCCGGCGGGAATGTTCCTCCCTTGTAGATTCAAGAGTTTACGTAGGAGTTATGAGGCCCGGCCGTACTCTATGCGTACCCGCCGGCTTTAACACTGATAAAGTTCCGTCCACGCACGCCAGCCATCTTTTCAAGGCGATGGAGATAGATGATTGAGTTCTACATCACGGCCGCGTTCATGCTCGCCGTGACCTTCGCCGCCCCGTGGGAAGGCGTTCGTCAAGAAATGATATGATCCCGCGCCTCACGCGGCCGCACACCCGCGCCGCGATGGTAAGGGGCTGCGACATCAGCGAGGGTCGTCGCAAGCCTTCATCCCTTACCGCGCCGCTCTCGCTTACGCCTTGAGCGCTTTGCCGCGTCACACGACACTGGCTTTTGTCTCACGGAAGTACGGCCGTTTTGTCCCTCCATCTAAACTCGTAAAGTTTCGTCCGCCTGCGTCTGACTCATCAACTCAATGCGCGGGGCCGCTTCAGATGCGGCCTTCCGGCTAACATCACTTAGGCTCTACGGGTAGCCCCGCGTCCTGCCAGGCGTCGAACCCGCCGTAGAGCGGGTGAACGTTCTTATAACCCTTCTCAAGCAGTTGGAGCGCCACACTGGCGCTCGACCCTTCGTGCGGTCAAGTGCAGTAGGTGATGACCGCGCGGTCGCGCGGTATCTCGCCCAAGTGCTGCTCCAACTCGTCCGTAGGGACGCGGATCGCGCCGGGAAGTTTGGTCTCGGCCTCGCCCCACGCCTGCGGGTTGCGCGTGTCGACGAAGGCGAACTGCTCGCCCCTCTCCATGCGCTCTCTTACTTCGTCTACTGTGACCCTGGTCGCTTCCATAGCTCTCACCTCCCCTCCGCATGTTTATGGTCGCTCTCTGTGGGTAGCCCCGCCTCGATCCAGTCCGACTTGCCTCCGGCGTAGTCCTTCACATTCTCGTACCCCATCGTCGCCAGTTCACGGGCGGCGTTCTCCGACGCGTGTCAGGTGGGGCTCGAACAGTAGACAATGATCTCTGCCGACTTGTCGGGTAGAAGATTCGGCGCGAGTTCGCGCACGCGGTCGGGCGGCAGGTTGATCGCGCCCGGTAGGTGCTCATGCTTGTACGCGACCTCCTGAAGGGTCTCGACCAGCGTGAACGCTTCGCCGCTATCCATCTTAGCTTTCAGTTCTTCCCTAGAGACTGTTTCCATGATAATCCTCCTGCGCCCCGAACTTGGGAACCGGTTGATGCATGACAAGGGGGAATGTTTCAGAGAATTATTCTACACCGCGAGAGCTCGCCCGTCGTCATGGTGTGAAGTGGTCACTGGATTGTCCGCGGGCTCGGAGTAAAATCGGAGACGACGGCGGGACGAATCCGCCGCCGTAACACTGGAGGGTTAACAGATGAGGAGAAGCTCAGTCATAGCGCCGCTGTTCATCGGGCTGGCGCTGTGTGGTCTGTCATGTCAGAAGGCCGAACAGGCCCCGCCCGGCGCGACGAGCGCCAACGCGGCCAACACTTCGGGCGGCGCGCAGGCGAACTCGGCGACTCAGCCGCCCGTAGCGCCGCAGACGCAGTTGAAGGTCGGAGACGCCGCGCCCGACTTCGCGCTCACCGACACCGAAGGGCAGACCGTCCGCTTGAGCGACTACCGAGGGAAGAAGAAGAACGTCGTGCTCGCCTTCTACGTGCTGGCCTTCACCGGCGGTTGAACGAAGGAATTGAAGGCGTATCAGGCTGATATCGCCAAATTCGAGAAGAGCAACACGCAGGTTCGAGCAGGGCAAAGAAGCGATTGACCCGACCGGCACCTATCAATCGTGTAGCGCGTTGGGCGAGTAAAAGCGCGGAGGTCGCATTGCCGTCGAGGACGAGCACCTTAAATGTGGTGGCCGGGGCCGACGTATCTCTCGATCATCATCCGCATCATCGTCTCACCGCTTTCGCCCGCGCTGCGTGCCGCCTCACGCCGGCCGACAAGTAACACCGGCGTAATCGTTCTCGCGACAGCCTAAGGGGACGCAGTAACTTGTATGTCGCCACAAGGGAATATTATCTTCTGTTCGGAATGACGGCCCGCGGTTATTTCATACCGAGATTATTAGCGAGGGTTGCCCTTGGAGACCGTGTTGATGTCATGGAGCGGCGGCAAGGATAGTTGCGTCGCCCTCCGAGAGTTGCGGCAGTCGCCCGGTTACAGCGTGGCGGCCCTTCTCACGACGGTCACGAGCGATTACGACCGCATCAGTATGCACGGCGTCAGGCGCGTCCTGCTCGAAAGACAGGCGGCCTCTCTAGGCTTACCGCTACATGAAGTCTTCATCAACAAGGACGCGACCAACCGGGAATATGAAGCGAAGATGGAGGAGGCGCTCTCCCCCTACCGCGAACGCGGAATCAGATGGGTGGCGTTCGGCGACCTCTTTCTGGAAGAGATTAGAGCCTACCGCGATCAGTTCCTCGCACGGCACGACATGCGCGCTCTCTACCCCGTGTGGGGGCGCGACACGGCTGACTTCATCAGGGAGTTCATCGGCATGGGGTTCAAGGCCGTCGTCACCTGTGTGGACGGTAAGGTTCTCGATTCGTCGTTCGCCGGGATGATGATTGACGAGGATTTCCTCTCCGCGCTTCCGACGCACGTAGACCCTTGCGGCGAGAACGGCGAGTTCCACACGTTCGTCTTCGACGGCCCCATCTTCAAGGAGGCGGTAAGACTTTCCGTCGGCGAGAAGGTCGAAAGAGACTCCTTCTGGTTCTGTGATCTGCTGCCGCCATAGTGAAGGGCGCGCCTTTCGACAGCAATTCCGAGAAGAGAGAATCATGCACGTACCGGAATGAGAGCCAGAGTCTTACACAGAGTCCTCGGAATTATTCTGCTGCTCCCTTTCTTCGGCTGGGCGCTGACCGGCCTCGTATTTTTTATCAAGCCGGGGTATGAAGGCGCGTACGAAACCCTGAGTCCGAAGACTTACCCTCTGGACGGGGCCGTGACAATCAACCTCGACCCCGCATGGCTGGAGTTCCGGTACTTCAAGACTGTCCTTGGGGAGCACCTCCTCGTGCGCACCGACGCGGGGTGGTTACACCTGAACCCTGCGGACAGGCGGCCGAGGGATAAGCCTACGGAAGACGAGGTCAGGGCGTTGTTGAAAGACGCGTTCTCGGCGAACCCCCGGAGGTACGGGAATGTCATCAGGGTGTCGGGTGACACGGCGAGCACGGACACGGGTGCCGAAGTCGCCGTCGATTGGAAGAGGTTGAGCTTGCAGCAGAGGGGTACAGACACCGGCCGGATAGACCTGCTCTACAAGGTACACTATTTACGATGGACGGGCGTGACGATCATAGACAGGGTGGTTGGTATAGTAGGGATCGTGCTGGTGATGGTGTTAACGATATTAGGGGCCCGGCTCGCGCTTAAAAGAGGCTGACGGCGTCCGCGCCTTACAACGGCAAGGAAGTCGTCCCGAAGCCGGCGGCGGCAGTTCCCGCACGGCGATTGTTTCGTCCCCGCGCTCGACATGATGCTACCAGTATTCCCAGACACCGCGAGACTGAAAGTCTGCTCGAAGTGCGGCGCGAGTTTTACGTGCGGGCCGGAGGAGGGGCGGGAGAAGTGCTGGTGCGACGCGCTTCCACACATCCCCCGCTCACAGGCGAAGCGCTCGACTGTTTCTGTCCCGAATGTCTGGCCGAAGCAATTTCAAATCTCGGCTCGCGACGTGATGCCCCCGACGCTCGGGATTAACGACTTAGCCTCCGCGTTGTCGCCGGGGAGTGTTAAGTTCCGGTATGCGTTCCCGTCACCAGGCGGATGTATTCATCCATGACTGAACTATTTCTCGAAGCGTCCCACCCGCGTCGGCGTTCGCGGGGTGCGGTTTCAATGTCGGCCGCGATGAGGTCGGGGCCGAGTTGCCGCGCCGACTGAAGCAGTATACCGTCGGGGTTTACGATCCCTGATGAGCCGTAAGACAGCAAGTCCTCGGCGCGTCCCGCGACATCGGCGCGGATAACGTAGACGCTGTTCTCGACCGCCCGGGCGATGTCAACGTTCCTCGCCTCGGCTACCAACTCCGGCCCCGCCTTCGTCGGCGGGAGGCCGTTGTTCGTGGGTACGAACAGGGCCGCCGCCCCTCGGGAGGCCATGATCCTGGCCGGCTCGTAGTAGTTGGAATCGTTGCAGATGAGGATTCCGAAGGTCAGGCCGCCGACCGTGAAGACCGGCGTCTGGTCTCCGGCCGCGTAGACCGATCTGTTGATGGCCGGGTACAGCTTGCGGTACGTGCCGACAACTGCCCCTTTGTGAAAGACCGCGGCGGAGTTGTAGAGTCGGCCGCCCCGGTCGATCTCCGTGAACCCCACGATGGTCGCTACCCTGTCACTCGCCAGCGGCGCCAGCAGCGCGTCGAGCTGACCGCCCTCCATGTCGAGCGCGATGTCGGCGGGCCGGGTCGCGTAGTCGGCCAGACCTCCGAGTATGCCCTCTGGGCAGCATAAAATCTCCACGTCGTTCGACTCGCACCACCCGACCTGTTCGCGAATCAGCACAAGTATATCCATCGAGCCGGTGGCACGCAGGGGGGGTTGGTAAGCGGCGACCTTCATGAGAAGTAACATCTCCCGGCAAGGTTCTGAATGCCGACTGCCGGCTCGCGCTTGAGCCGTGACGCGTTCCGCCGAACGAAGAAGTTAGACGCCTGAGCTGGCGGCCGCCAGCGACCGTCAGACGGCCAAGAGATACCTTGCCAGCGGGCCGATGCGGGCGAGAGTTTCGGGGCGCATGCGTGCGGGCAGGTTGCCGCCCGACCGCGCCTCACGACGGATGTATGCGCCTTGAATCGAGCGGCGGGGCTCGCCGGACGTATTCGCCGTATGCCCGTGCTGTACAGACCCGTTGTAGACGATGACGGAGCCCGCCGGGCCGCACGCCACGGCACGACCTTTGTAGTCTGCCCGCGGATCGTTCACGAGGCCGTCCGGGACGGCGGGCCACTCGTGTGAGCCCGGCATGAAGCGTGTGGCTCCGTTGTCGCTGCGGAACTCATCCACCATGAGGATGAAACCGACCATCGGCCACCCGTCCGTGTCGCGCTCGTAGTCCGCGTGGAGAGCCTGCGCCGGCGAACGCGGCCGCACGGCCCTCGCGAGCATTGTACTGAGCTTGAAGGGACAGCCGATGACGCGACAACACGCTTCGAGGACGGGCTGGTGGACGTACAGCGCGTCGAACTCCGGGCCGCGATTGACGAAGTCATGGACTCGTGTAGTCGTGCTGCCGACTGACACGTTGGCGGAGTCCGCGGAGGCCACTGCCCTATCGTAAGCCGCGGCTAACCGCGCCAGCCCATCAGCCGCCACCGGGCCGGGAATGACTACGAAGCCGATATCCCGCAGGTCTTGTGCGGCGCCCGCCGAGAGTTCATGGCCTGCACCGATTACGCTGAACCAGTCGTGCATAAGCGTGTGTCGTCTGGCCATCTGTCAGGGATAACCGACGAGCAATCAATGCGATTTATAATCGGCTCAGCCATCCTCTTCGTACTGTAAGAAGTTGACGGCGTTCTGCTCTATGTTCTCCCTGCCGTGGTCGTACCTCATACCCTTCTCCGGGCCCCGGTGCTACAACGTCATCTGCACGGATCTGTAAGGGGCAAGGGTTCAAGTACGTCTCCTTTGTGGAGCCTAAACGGATAGGTCTTGGCGTGTCCCGTGGAGAAGCAGATACATATCGTCGCTGTGGCGGGAGCTGCGGGTGATTCGGGTTCCCCGCCACCGCTGACAACACCGTATGACTGACGCCATAGGACATGAGGTTACCGTTCACGCGCGGGTGTTCGTACCCGTTGGATAGGATGTCCGGCTCGTGTCGTTGGCGGGACTCATTGGGTATCGGGGGACGCGGGTTCGGGAGACTCCGCGCCTGAATCAGTGAGGTCCTTCGCCACGGCGTAGACGACGCTTTTGAGCGCGCGCAGGGCCCCGCCGCGGCTGTCGGCGCGCGCTTCGAGGGACGGGAACTCTTTGACCCGTGCGATGAAAGTCCGCTCCTCATCAGACCACGCCGCCTCGTACGTGTACTGCGCGGCGCTCAATCCCTGCCGCCTTTCCTCTCGCCGCTGCGCTGCTCCTTCTTGGCCTGCCGGCATTCCTTGCACCGCTTGGGAGGGTTGGTGAAGCCCTTCTCGTGGAAGAACTCCTGCTCGCTGGCCATCCAAGTGAAGTCCCGGTTGCAATCGGCGCACGTCAGTTGCTGGTCGTTATATTCGCTCATTTGTTACCGCCTTTCATCTGTGAGGGTAGTTTCTTTCGCGGCGCTTACCCCGCGCCCTGCTGTGGTTCTTACCCTACTTCGTGTCGGAAGGAATCGTGAATCGGAACGTCGAGCCTTGACCGAATTCGCTTTCGACAGAGACCCGACCGCCGTGGGCTTCGACGAACTGCTTGACGATGGCGAGCCCGAGCCCCATGCCGCTTCTCCTGTCGGGGTCACTCTCTAATTTGTCGAACACCTTCTCCAAACGGTCTGCCGGAATCCCCGCGCCGTTGTCGCCTACCCAACATTCGACGGCGTCCGCCCCATCGCCCTCCCGCGCGCCGACAGTAACTTCCCCGTTCGGGGTGTAGTCGATGGCGTTAGAGATGAGGTTCTGGAAAATAAGAGACAACATGCCGGCGTCGGCGAGCGCCGTCAGCCCTTCGGGTAATTCGTTAATCAATTTTAGGTTTGAGGCGTCGGCCAGCGGGCGTAGGTCTTTGAGGAGCGCTTCGACCAGCGCCCTCAGGTTTACCTCACGCCGCTCCACCCTCTCGTTCACCTTCGTCTTCAGATTCACCTCTTCCTGGACTACTTTGACGACGAGTGAATTTAAGCGGCCGACGTTGCGGTGCATCGTTTCCAGCAGGGCCGCGGCGCGCTCGTCCTTCGCCACGTCGGGAATCGTGGCTTCGAGCAGTTGGGCCGCCATCGCGATGGCCGACAGCGGCGACCTGAGGTCGTGGGCGACGAAGGCCAGATGCTCCTCACGCCGCTGTTGTATCTCCAGAGCTTTCTGCGCGGCGTAGGTCTTCACCGCGAGGCCGATAGACATGTCGATGACGCGGTTGATGGTGCGGTTCACCGGCCCACGCAGACTCAGGTCGTGCCTTTCGATGAGGTCCTGGATGACGCCGCGCAGGGCGTTGTATTCCGCCACGACCTCCTCCACGTCGAACCCGAGCCGGAGCCGGTCTAAGCCGTGAACGACGGAGTTCTTCTTCAGCTCCCCGACCATCGAATCGTCCGCATGTGCTTCCAGCTCGTCGGCCAGTTCTTCGAGTAGATCCGGGATGTGGTCGTTTAAGGTCGGCACGTCGAGCTCGTGCGCCACGGCAAGCCGCCGCACCTCCTCCCGCCACCGGGCGAGTAAGGTGTCGCGCTCTCGTCTGATCAGCGCCGCCAGCGCGTGGAGGTTTTCGTTTGACAATTTTCCACCTAACTCTGCCGCCAAGCACGGCCGTTGCCCAAATGTCGTTCGAGCAGGTCGGACAGTTCCTTCATGCCCAGTTGCTTCCGGACGTAGTCGTCACACCCCGCGTCGAGTGCGCTCGCGCGGTTCGCGCCGCTGCTGAGCGCGCTGAAGGCCACGATGACGACGCCGCGGGCCCCCTCGATCAGGCGGATAAGCCGCGTCGCCTCGAACCCGTCGAGCACGGGCATCGACAAATCCATCAGGATCAGGGCGGGGCGCTCTTTGCTCACCGCTTCCACGGCCTCGCGGCCGTCAGCGGCCTCGACCACCCTACAGCCGAGTTGCGCCAGTTGCACCCGCAGCAATTCGCGGATGTCCTCCGAGTCATCGACCACCATGACGGTCGGGGCTGCTTCTGTTGTTTTAATGCATTCCCCCCGGACTGTTGTTCGTTACGGTCGGCCGACGCCCGGGCCGCGGGCCGGACCGGCCGACTCCAGAAAGAAGACGAAGAGCAGGACGGAGGCCATCGCCACTCCGGTCAGTAGTTTTATCAACCGAGTTCTTCCTTCCGGTTTATATCTTCTTCATCTTTTCTTCAGCTTACCCAGGGCTTCGTCTATCGCGGCGTTATCGTCCGTCCGCTTACGTTCTCGCCCCTCCTGGCCTGCTTGCCGGTTGTGCGCACCCTGCCGCAGCAGCCGCTCCCGGTACTGTTGATTGGCGGCGGTCAGGTCGTCTTCTAAACTCTCGGCGAGCAGAGGCAATTCCTCGATGGCGCATTCCAGTATCAGGATATTCCCGTGCACGCTGGCCGCTCGATTCGGCGCTGACCTCGTCGACCATTCCCGGTTGAAAATGGCGACCCACTCGGGGGCGGGGGCGGCGGAAAGACGGAAGGGAAACTTCTTGGCGTGACTTCTTGAGCCGTCACGCACCTCGGCCTGTTCCGGGTTGGCAATGATAGCGATGTCCTGAAAATCGGTGGACATTAGTTTCAGCTCCTTCGGCTCTGACTTTCTTACCTCACAGCTTTAGCCGCCCACCGCCTTGCGGTATGCCACGTACAAGTCTGACAGCCGATCCGCGGAAGCGGGGTCGCTCCGGGCGAGCAGGGTGATAATCTCATCACGCCCGGCAAACAACGGCTGCAATCCCGCCCTTTGAGCCTGCGTCAAGTCCGAAGTATCACCCTCGTCGATTTCCGCACGCAGGGTCGTGAAGAACTGGCTCACGGCCTGGCGCGCCGGCTCGTAATCGCCGCGCCGCGCGTTAATCGCCGCCGAGGCAAGGTTGCCCTGCATCCCGGCGAGTGTTAACCGGCGTTCCGCGTCGGCTAATTTGGCGGCGGACGCGCGAGCCTGAAGCCACATCGGGACTAAGCCGAGCAGGAAGACGACGAGCAGCACGCCGCCGTAGATGACGACGCGCCGCATCACAGAAGTTGACTTGACCACGGGTGTTGACTTGTGCAAACCGGGTTCCACGTTTTCACTCATAATTTCTCCCGCGCGTCACACACGCGAAAAAGTTAAATCTCGGTCTTGCGGTGTGCGATTAGACGCAGCAGCCCGTTGATGCCGGCGTGCACCAGCGCGTAGACGATGATCGCGATCACTATCGGCAGCGCGAGCGTGTAGCCGCCTTCGGCCGTCGGGCTCGCCACTATCCCGCGGAACGGCCTGTAAAGCGGGTCCGTCACGGAGTAGATGAGCTGCACGAACCCCGCGCTCGAACGGGCCGCCATCAACGCCAGCAGGAGGCGCACCGCGAGCAGCGCGTAGATGACGTAGAAGATGTAGTCGATGACCTGCGAGACGCGCGCCATGCCCCGCGCGCGTTCGACCTCGCGCTCCGTGTCGACGACCTCGTCAATCGCCTTGCCGCGGAACTCGCCAGCGACCTGCTCCATCTTCTGCGCTTCGGCGGGCGTCGTGCGGTCGGCGCGCGCGGCTAATTCGGCGTTCACGTCGCCCTCGACCTGCGCCTTGACCGATTCGTGCTGCACCTCGCGGCGGGCCTCGTCGGCGGCCAGTTTGTTGTCCTGCATTCCTCGTCCTCCCGTCTCAAGGGTTCGCGCGAACCGGCTCCGCGGTCTCGCCTTCTTCTTTCAGTTCACGGCCCAGTTCGTTGCCGGCCTTCCAGTTCTTCGTGTCCTCTTCGGAATTCAGCCCGGCCTCGACGCCCTGCTTGAACTCCGCCGAGTTCACGTCCACTCTCTTTTCGTCTTCGCTCATCACTGGCTCCTTTCAAAGGCAAATCCCACGTTCGTAGAACGGCGAGAGGGGCCGCGCACGTTCACTCCTTATCGCCTTTCGCTTCTGACAAAACGCGCTCCTTCTTCTCCTCCCAATCCTCCGCCATGCGTTCCAGGGAAGGCTTATATCTCTCGAAATCCTGGCGCACTAAATCGGCCGTCGATTGGGTCACAATAAAAGCGGGTTTCTGCCCGGGGTCGTCGTCGGGCTCGGGCATCTCGAACAGCCCTTCGGTGCTGTTATCTATCACGCCCGGCACTTCTCCCAACATCAGAGTTTGTGGGCCGCCGCCGCCGTCATCTTGCGACGCCGCCGTCTCTTGACAGTGCGGCGCGACCACTGAGGCCGGGTCGATGCCGGCCCTGCCGGCGGCGTCCACGGCCTCTCGGACGAGCCTGCGTGCAGTGTTTAATGCTTCTTCCTTGCTCATTGTTTTTTGTCTCCGACAAGCATCCTTCAAAGGCCGGAGCGCAGGCCGTCCGCCTTCACCACTCCGTAGCACTCGCATGCGGTCGCCTCAAGCCGGCGCCGGACGTGCCCGCGCTCACATTGTTGGCATGCACGCGTAGGTTGAGCATCTTATCTTTCCCCGAACTTTCAATGCTCAAATGGCCTCCGGCAACTCGGCCGGGGTCGTCGGAAGCTCCGAGACGCTCGGCAGGTCATGGAGTCTCTCTATCTCGTCGAGACTGTAGATCATCACGGGCTGGGCGCTCCCCTTGAGTTGAACTTTTATCACAGTGTACGAAGAGGGCGGGCCGGCCTGGTGGTCGAAGGCGACTACTTCCCCGGTTCTGCCCCCGTGCCAGCCTCGGCGTATCCTGACCGTCGCACCCAGTAAATTATCTGTCGCCATGTTTACCTGTTTCCCTTTGGGAGTCGTTTCGGCGTTGTGGTTCGTAGAGAGAGGAGAGGGAGGCGTAGAAGTAAGCCCCCGTCATCGAACAGCCGGCGCGCGCCGCACCTCATGCAGAAGCGGTACGTCTCTTCGCCCAACGTGAACGGAGGGCTCATGTCGCGGTGCCTGCATCCGAAGAGGCGCGTCAGCCAACGATTCGGACTCGATGTTTGCAGCGACATATTTGTACGGCCTTAGTCTGGTACGGCCGCGGTTTTTAACGGCTTGCATGAAGATTCCGGCCGCAAGGCGATACGATGTTTACACACCATTAGCCGGTCGATGGGGCGGGCTGTGGGATTCAGATGATCTGGGAAATTCCAGAGGAGCTGAGAAGGGAGCGAGCTAGGCTCGGTTCGTAAACACGTTGCGCCACCTGCCGAAGCTTGTCAAGCAGTCGAGTCCGGAAGGGGCGGCGGCCGGGCTTGAGCGCGTGATGAGTCATCCGCCCTTCGCCGCCCGCTTCTTGCTCGCCTTCTTCTCGTCCGCCAACCTCAGCACGTCACCCGGCTGACAGCTCAGAGTCCGGCAGATCTGCTCCAGGGTGGGGAAATTGATGCCCACCGCCTTACCCTTCTTCAAACGCCACAGGGTCGTGTGGCTGATGCCCGTCTCCTTCGCCAGCCAGTAGAAAGTCCGCCCGCGCTCTTCCAACAACTCGTCGATCTTGATCTCGATCAAAGTACACCGCCCTCCCGGCATTCATTATTTATCACATGCGCTATATTTCAGATACGAACTATATTCTACACTTGACATATACATTTGTCTAACGTAAGGTCGTACGGAACCGAGTCCGCTTACTCCCTTCTCAGCTCCTCCGGAATCCTCCGGATCACCTGAAGTCCACAGCTCAACCGCCAGGGATGTCAAGTCTTGTGTCCGGCCCGATGATTCTGAATCTTGGGCATGACTTCAACTTGAAACTACCGACCCCGGAAATAAGGAGATTGAGAAAAGTTATGACGACAAATATTAAGCCACTGCACGACCGCGTGATCGTGAAACGCATTGACGAAGGCGAGCAGGTGCGCGGCGGCATCATCATCCCGGACTCGGCGAAGGAGAAGCCGCAGGAGGGCGAGGTCATCGCCGTCGGCGAAGGCAAATACCTGAAGGACGGCACACGCCAGGCGTTGGACGTGAAGGCTGGCGACCGCGTCCTGTTCGGCAAGTACAGTAGCTCCGAAGTCAAGATCGATGGCGAGGAATACCTCATCATGCGCGAGGACGAGATTCTCGGAATCATCAGTCGCGCGGGCGCGGCGGCCGGGTCGGCGGGCGGCGGGGGCAAGAAGGGCGGCAGGTAGTTTTCCGGCGGCGGATGACTTTGATAGGCGGAAGCCCTTCCGGGGCATCACTACTAGATTTGGTCAGGGGAAAAGAGAAAGATTATGGCAAAGCAAATAGTTCAGGGCGGCGAGTCGCGCGCGGCGATTCTGCGCGGCGTCAACCAGTTGGCAGACGCGGTCAAGATTACGCTCGGGCCGAAGGGGCGCAACGTCGTCCTCGATAAGAAATATGGCAGCCCGACGATCACGAAAGACGGCGTGACGGTGGCGAAAGAGATTGAGTTGAAAGACTCTCTGGAAAACATGGGCGCGCAGATGGTGCGCGAAGTGGCAAGCAAGACTTCTGACGTGGCAGGCGACGGCACGACCACCGCGACTGTGCTCGCGCAGGCAATCTTCCGCGAGGGCGTG
>JBJMGP010000101.1:0-3704 GCA_045807865.1 Pyrinomonadaceae bacterium | reverse complement strand
TGCGCCAAATATAACAAATCGCCGGAGGCAGCGGCAAACATCAAGTCGTGTAGAAGGCGGTGAAGAAGAGGGCGAAGCGGTAGGTCTGGAGGATGAAGCCGACCGCGAGCACGAGCGCGAGGCACTTGCAGAGCGTGACCGTCCGGCGCTGCCCGTCCATACGCACTCGAATGAAAACCGCTGTAAGCCCGAGGGTTCCGAAGGGGGCTTGCTTGACGATTGCAAGAGGCGAACTTAAGATGAAGGGTAATCTCTTGCTGTACAAATTCACCCGTCTCAAGCGTCCCGGCGAAGGGGCAGCCGTGCGGGTGGAGTCCGCCGGGCCGAGCTTCTTTTGAGAGAGAATCATGTCACACAACCTCTACAACACGCTGCAAACGTTCACCACGGAAGCGGGTAAGTCGGGGCAGTTCTATTCGCTGCCGCAGTTGGAGCAGGAGGGCGTCGGGCCGGTCTCGCGCCTGCCCGTCTCGATCCGCGTCGTGCTCGAATCAGTCCTGCGCAACTTCGACGAGAAGGTCGTCGAAGAGGCGGACGTGCGCACGCTCGCCAACTGGGAGCCGACGGCCGAGCGCACCGACGAGATACCCTTCAGCGTGGCGCGCGTGCTCTTGCAGGACTTCACCGGCGTGCCGCTTCTGGTTGACCTCGCCGCGATGCGCTCGGCCGTGCTGCGCATGGGGCGCGACCCGAAGATCATCGAGCCGCTCGTCCCCGTCGATCTCGTCATCGACCACTCGGTGCAGGTTGACTTCTGGTCTTCGCCGGAAGCCTTGCGGCTCAACATGGAGACGGAGTTCCGCCGCAACCGCTCGCGCTACCAGTTCCTCAAGTGGGGCATGCAGGCGTTCGAGAGCTTCAACGTCGTCCCGCCCGGCATCGGCATCGTCCACCAGGTCAACCTCGAATACCTCGCGCGCGGCGTGATGGAGAGGGACGGCGTCTACTACCCCGACACGCTCGTCGGCACCGACTCGCACACGACGATGATTAACGGGCTCGGCATCGTCGGCTGGGGCGTCGGCGGCATCGAGGCCGAGGCCGCGATGCTCGGCCAGCCCGTCTACATCCTGACGCCTGACGTGGTCGGCGTGAACCTGACGGGCAGCCTGCGGGAGGGCGTGACGGCGACCGACCTCGTGCTGCGCGTGACCGAGATGCTGCGCAAGGCGAAGGTCGTCGGCAAGTTCGTCGAGTTCCACGGCGAGGGCGCGGCCAGCATCCCGGTCGCAGACCGCTCGACCATCGGCAACATGGCGCCCGAGTACGGCGCGACGATGGGTTACTTCCCCGTCGACGAGAAGTGCTGCGACTACCTGCTCGCCACCGGCCGCGACGAAGAGCAGGTCGAAATCTTCCGCGCCTACTACCAGGCGCAGGGGCTCTTCGGCATCCCGCGCGCGGGCGAGATCGACTACAGCACCACGCTCGACTTAGACCTCTCGACTATCGAGCCGTCCGTCGCCGGCCCCAAGCGCCCGCAGGATCGCATCGAGCTGACGGGACTCAAGGAGAAGTTCGAAGACCTCCTGCGCAAGCCCGCCGGCGAGAACGGCTACGACCGCCCCGCCGAACAGCTCGGCGAGCGCTACCACGTCGATTTGAGCCGCGAGGTGCACGAGGTCGCGCGCTCTCTGCCCGTGCTGCCCGGCGCGCTCCACTCGGGCGGCGGCGGGCAGGAGCAGGAGTCTGCGCCGAACGTCGTCGCCACCCAGACGGTTGGGAGCCTCGGCTCGCTCAGCGACAGGAACACGAGCGCGACGGGCGAGTTCGAGATGATGAACAACCGCCCGACGCCCGACCGCGTGGACTTCGACGAGCCGACCGCCGAGTTCGTCATCCAGCCCAACGGCGGGGCCGAACTCGGCCACGGCGACGTGGTCATCGCGGCCATCACCTCCTGCACGAACACCTCGAACCCGGGCGTGATGCTCGCGGCGGGGCTGCTGGCCAAGAAGGCGGTCGAGCGCGGCCTGAAAGTCCCGCCGACCGTCAAGCCTTCGCTCGCGCCCGGCTCGCGCGTCGTGACCGAGTACTATCAGAAGACGGGCTTGCAGCAGTACCTCGACCAACTCGGCTTCAACACGGTCGGCTACGGCTGCACGACCTGCATCGGCAACTCCGGCCCGCTCGACCCGCGCATCGAGTCGGTCATCAACGAGCACGACCTTGTCACCGCCTCCGTCCTCTCGGGGAATCGCAACTTCGAGGCGCGCGTCCACCAGTCCGTGCGCGCCAACTTCCTCATGTCGCCGCCGCTCGTCGTCGCCTTCGCGCTCGCGGGCCGCGTCAACATCGACATGGAGAAGGAGCCGCTGGGGCGGGACGGGCAGGGCGCGGACGTGTACCTCCGCGACATCTGGCCGACGCTCGAAGAGGTGGGCGCGGCGCTCGGCGCGGCGACCGACCCCGAGACCTACCGGCGGCTCTACAGCGACTTCGCCGAGGCGAACCCGCTCTGGAACGACATCCCCTCGGTGACGGGCGAGGTCTACCAGTGGGACCCGCAGTCCACCTACATCCAGGAGCCGCCCTACTTCGAGAGGTTCAGCATGGAGCCGGGCAGCTTCTGCGACATTCTCGGTGCGCGCCCGCTCGCGGTCTTCGGCGACTCGGTGACGACCGACCACATCAGCCCCGCGGGCGCCATCAAGGTCAAGACGCCGGGCGGCCGTTATCTCCTCCTGCGCGGCGTCGAGCAGCAGGACTTCAACTCGTACGGCTCGCGCCGCGGCAACCATCAGGTGATGGTGCGCGGCACGTTCGCCAACGTCCGCATCAAGAACCTGCTCGCGCCGGGGACGGAGGGCGGCGTCACGACGCTCCAGCCGACGGGCGAGCAGATGCCGATCTACGACGCGTCCGTCCACTATCAGTCGGCGGGCGTGCCGCTCGTCGTCTTTGCCGGCGAGGAGTACGGCACGGGCTCCTCGCGCGACTGGGCGGCCAAGGGGACTCTGCTGCTGGGCGTCAAGGCCGTCATCGCCGAGAGCTTCGAGCGCATCCACCGCTCGAACCTCGTCGGGATGGGCGTCCTTCCGCTCCAATTCAAGAACCACGTCAACGTCGAGACTCTGGGCCTCGACGGCACCGAGACCATCGACATCACGGGCTTGCAGGCGGGCGAGATCACGCCGCGCCAGGACGTGACGCTCCGCATCCGCCGCGCGAACGGGGAAGAGCAGGAGGTGCCGGTCACGCTGCGCATCGACACGCCCATCGAGATCGAGTACTACCGCCACGGCGGCATCCTCCCCTTCGTGCTCCGGCAGTTGATCGCGCAGTCGTCCTGAGCGTCTGTCACCAGATGAAAGAATGAATTAACAGGGATGGACAGGGTAAGCAGGATAGGGATTTAAAATTTCAAATCCCTCATCCCGAACATCCTGTCCATCCCTGTTAATTCATTCCCCCGCCACGATGCGCCTTGGCAGGCGGAGCCGCCGCGTTATATAAAGCGAAAGTGGGGTTTTTCATATACACGGCGGCGGGCTCCGTCCTGCTGGCGCTCATCATCTTCGACATCTACGCGACGGTGCTCCATTCGAGCGCGCGCTACGGCCCCGTCGGCGAGTCCCTCAACCGTTCGGTCTGGCGCGTGACCCGCGCCGTCGCCTTCAAACTCGCGCGCGCGCGCCGGCACCGGCTCCTCAACATGGTCGGGCCGCTCCTACTCCCTCTGCTCATCGCCGTCTACGTCGTCC
>JBJMGP010000100.1:0-39486 GCA_045807865.1 Pyrinomonadaceae bacterium | reverse complement strand
ACGTCGAGGCCGTTCGAGAGCTTCCGCCGCTGCACGGGCGGCAGCGACAGCTTCCCGGCCGGCTTCGGCTGCGGCAGCAGAGAGAGGTCGGTCTTGGGCTTATTCGCCTCGGGCTTCTGCGCCGCCGCGGCGCCGCGCCCGCCGCCCTGGCGCATACCGCCGCGCGCCTGCTGCGTTCCGGCCCCGGCGGACGAGGCCGGCGAAGCAGTCTGCGGCGGGGCGGCGCCGGCAGGCTGCGTGGCCTGCGCCTCGGTTCTGGTCATGGCCTGTGTGCCGGCGGGCTGCGACGCGGCGGCCGCGCCCTGCGCTGTGCCGGAGGCGGTGCCGCTCGGCGCGCTCTGCCCCGTAGGCGAGGCCGCCCCGGGCTGGCCCACGCCGGCCACCTGCTGCGAGGGTGTCGCGATACCTTCGCGCGGGCTCATCGGCGCGGGGCCGGCGGCGTTCGTCGGCCCCGATGAGCGCGGGACGACCGAGAGCACGTAGCGCTTGTCGGTCAGATACTGGCGCGCGACGCGCTGCACGTCGGCCGCCGTCACGGCGCGGTAGCGCGCGAGGTCTTTCTCGAAGTAGCCGGGGTCGCCGAGGAAGGTGGCATAGCTGTTGAGTTGGTCGTCCTTGCCGCCGAAGCCGCCCACGGTCTGCATGCCGTAGACGAAGGAGGCTTCGCGCGAGTTATAGACGCGCTCCATCTCCTCGGGCGTCGGGGGCGTCGTCTTGATCTTCTCGATCTCGGCCGCGACGATCTTCTCGATCTCTTCGAGCGTGTGGCCGGGGCGCGGCTGCGCGACGAGCTGCATCAGGCCGGCGATCTCGTTCGTGTTGTTAAAAATCGCGACCTGCTGCGCGATCTGGTTGTCGCCGTACTGGAGCGCCTTGTAGAGGCGGCCGGACTTGCCGCCGCCGAGGATGCCGGAGAGCGTGTCGAGCGCGGCCTCGTCCTTCGAGTAGGCGGGCACCGAGTGCCAGACCATGTAGAGGCGCGGGAACTGCACGCGGTCGTCGATCTGCTCGCGGATCTCGCGGTCGAGGTGCGGCTGCGCGACCTGCGGGCGGGTGATCTCCTCGCCCTTCGGGACGGGGCCGAAGTACTTCTCGACCCAGGCGCGCGCCTGCTTCGGGTCGAAGTCGCCCGAGAGGACGAGGCTCGCGTTGTTCGGCACGTAGTAGCGACGGAAGAAACTCTTCACGTCATCCTGCGAGGCGGCCGAGAGGTCTTCCATCGAGCCGATGACCGACCAGTGGTAGGGGTGCCCCTCGGGGTACATCGCCTCGGTGATCTTGTAGGTGGCCTGGCCGTAGGGCTGGTTGTCGATGCGCTGGCGCTTCTCGTTCTTGACCACGTCGCGCTGGTTGTCGAGCTTGGTCTGCGTCATCGCGTCGAGCAGCCCGCCCATGCGCCCCGCCTCCATGTAGAGCGCCGCCTCCAGGAAGTTCGAGGGCACCAGCTCCCAGTAGTTCGTCCGGTCCTGCGTGGTCGAGCCGTTGACGGCGCCGCCGATCTCCTGGATGACGGGCAGGTAGTCGAGGTCGTAGCCCTTGAACCCCTGGAACATCATGTGCTCGAAGAGGTGCGCGAAGCCCGTGCGGCCGGGCGACTCGTTCTTCGAGCCGACGTGGTACCAGACGTTGACGCCGACGATGGGCGTCGAGTGGTCTTCGTGGAAGATGACCCGCAGCCCGTTGGGCAGGAAGAACTGCGTGTACTTGATGGGCGGCAGGACGGGCGCGCCGGCGGCCTTGGCCGTCGAAGCCTTCGCGCCGCCCTTCGCCTTCTGCGCGAGCGCCGGGAGCGCCGGCGCGCAGAGCAGCGTGACGAGCAGGGTGGTAAGCAGACGTTTCCAGAGCATTTTTTGACTCCTCCGCAAGTGTTGGCGGCGCGCGGCGCGCCCAGAGGATTTCCGGGGGGGCGCACGACGGCCGGCGGTGTTGGCTGATTAATCCGGGGAACTATTTGAAGAAGCTTCGACGCAAATTCTACGCCCGCGCGCGCGCCCGCGCAAACGCCGCAAGGCCCGCGCGGCGTGCCTTACGCGCTCGCTTTTAAAGCCGAAAGCTCGTACTCTTCACACATCCATTCCTATTCAGACGAGGGCAGGGAGTAGTTCCGGGAACAATGAGTCTCGAAGCGGATTTCATCGTCGTCGGCAGCGGCATCGCGGGCCTGCGTGCGGCGGTCGAGCTGGCGGGCCGCGGCGCGCGCGTGACGGTGTTGACGAAGGACAGGCGCGAGGAGTCGAACACAGAGTACGCGCAGGGCGGCGTGGCCGTCGCGCTCTCCGAAGAGGACGAGGCTTCACTCCACGAGGAGGACACGCTGGCCGCGGGCGCAGGGCTGTGCGACGAGCGCGCCGTCGAGGTGTTGGTCGGCGAGGGGCGCCGCTACATACAGGAACTCATCGAGTGGGGCACGGAGTTCGACCGGGAGGGCGGCCGTCTCCTCTTCACGCGGGAGGCCGCGCACTCGCGCCCACGAATCCTGCATGCACAGGGCGACGCGACGGGGCGCGAGCTCGTCCGCGCGCTGCTCGCACGCGCCGGGAGCGAGCGCAACATCTCCTTCCTCGCGCATGCCGAGACCGAGTCGCTCGTCGTCACGGAAGGGCGGGTCGGCGGCGTGCGTTACCTCGACCCTCTGGTGCGCGCGCCGCGGGTGCTTCTGGCGCGCGGCGTGGTGCTGGCGACGGGCGGGGCGGGCGCTCTCTACCTGCACACGACCAACCCGTTGGTCGCGACCGGGGACGGGATGTCGATGGCGTATGAGGCCGGCGCCGAGCTGGCCGACATGGAGTTCGTGCAGTTTCACCCGACGGCCTTGAACGTCGAGGGCGCGCCGCGCTTCCTGCTCTCGGAGGCGCTGCGCGGCGAGGGCGGCGTCTTAAGGAACGCGGCCGGCCGGCGCTTCATGCCGCGCTACCACGACGCGGCGGAGCTTGCGCCGCGCGACGTGGTGACGCGCTCCATCGTCGCGGAGATGGGGAGGACCGCGACGCGCACGGTCTACCTCGACATGACGGCCTTCGACGCGGCGCACCTGCGCCGACGCTTCCCGAAGATCTACAGGACGTGCATGGAGTACGGGCTCGACCTCGCGCGCGAGCCGATCCCCGTGAGCCCCGCGGCGCACTACGTGATGGGCGGCGTGCGGACAGACCTCGAAGGACGCACGACGCTGCCCGGCCTCTACGCCGCGGGCGAGGTGGCCTGCACGGGCGTCCACGGCGCCAACCGCCTGGCTTCAAACTCTCTGCTCGAAGGTCTGGTCTACGGCGCGCGCGCGGGCGCCGCGGCCGCGGAGGATTTGAAGGACTGGCGCGCGCCTACGGGTGAGGGCGCAGTCGAAGAGGCCCGGACTTCGCGCGCGGACGTGCGTCGCGTGAGCGCCGCCTCGGCGGCGGTGCGCAAGCGCGTGCGGCGCCTGATGTGGGAGCGCGTCGGCATCCTGCGCACGCGCGAGGGATTGGAGCGCGCGCGCTCGGAGTTCGAGCAGATAGCTTCGGCCCCACTCCTTCCCGGCCCGCGCAACTTCGTCACGACCGCCGCCATCATCGCGCGCGCCGCGCTCTGGCGTGAGGAGTCGCGCGGTGCGCACTATCGCCTCGATTTCCCCCGCCGCGACGACGAACACTGGCGCGCACACTCCGTTATCCAAAAGGGCGCCGCCATCACCCGCGCCGACACGGTCGAGTTCCCCGCGCCGCAACCAATGCAATGACGTGAGGCACGATTAAACCGAGGCGCCGCATCTACGGGCGATGGTATTTGGGTTGACAGTCTTTCGCCCACCGAAGATTAATGCCGTCGTCTCGCCGGCAATACACGACATAATCCTGGCTCTCGCTGTTGTATAAGGAGAGACTGGCTTTAACCCTGGCCGGGCCTGTCATCCCGGCAGACTCACGATCCCGAAACTCCCATTGGTAGACAGGAGTTTGGGAGTATTCAAATCACTGTCTCAGTCCTTCCGTCTCTGCCTTTAGGACGTAGGCCGGCGATGGGAGGTATCTTGCGTCGCGGGACTCCGGGGCTACATGCGCGCGCGATGGCAGGCGGCGCGTGTCAGCTCCGATTAGCTGACAATCAACTCATCGACAGTCTCGATGGGAAGGAGCAAACAACGAACCTGACCTTCCAGCCGAGGAAACTTCCCGGCGATTACCTGGACGGCCGCCTTCGACACGTCGAGGTGGGCCTGTCTTTCTTTCGCCGGGTCATCAGGGGTGACGTGCAGGAAATGTTTGTAAGCGCCACAGTCGCGGTGGTCGAGGATAAAGACCTGCGACACGTGGTGATGCTCTATGGCGAATCCGAGTTGGTCGAGAAAGGTGACTTGCCACTCCGGCTTATGCACCACTCCTAAACTCGCCCCCGCTAAAATCAGTTGGTCGTATTTCCCCCGCCAGCCTAAAGAGTCCATCGTGTTGATGATCCGGTGGGGGTAGCGGGAGTCCATACAAGCGAGCAGGAGGATGGGGACGCCCGAAGCGCCCATCGACTCCGCGGCAATGTGTTTAGACAAATACCCGCTCAGGTCTGTTTGATCGTTCTCGGAGTTCATGGCACTGCCCTCCTTCAAGGCTAAGTGTTGACTCGACTGTCCGGCGTCCAATGCGGGTCTGAGGCCGAAGCGTTCGGTCTAAATTAAGTAAGAGGGTGGTGAAAGCCGCGTAAAGCGGTCTGCTTCCGTGCTGGAGTCGCAAAAGCCGAACCGTTCGGTCTACCTCTGTGTGGGCAGTTGAGGCCGTAGCGTTCGGCCTGAGTCGCCGAGAGTGTTCAAGACGAGGGACGCGAGGTTGCCGCTTGAGGGCGCGGATTATATACCCGTGCGCGTTGCGTGCAACAGATATTTTCTCCAGCCCGCCCGCGGTTAAGATGAGGCCGGAGGGGAGTCAGATCGCCCGGCGCGCTGAAGATGGCGCCGGCACGGCGTAAAATGGGGGCGACGTGGGTTAAGTTGGTATCGGCGCGCCTGAATCCGGTGGTGCTCTTTCGGAATAGACGATGCGGCTCGGATGACAGACATGGCTCATTTTGAACAGTTGCACGAGTGGGATTTGACGCCGCGCGAGGCGGTGGAACTTCAGAAGCGTCTGCGGGAGCGGGTGCGCATCACGCCGCTTAAGAAGAGGGTCGAGACGGTGGCGGGCGCCGACATCAGCTTCAACAAGTTCGACCCGACGATCTACACGGGCATCGTCGTCCTGCGCCTGCCGTCGCTCGAAGTGGTCGAAGAGGTCGGCATCGTGAGTGAGACGAAGTTTCCGTACGTGCCGGGGCTGCTCTCGTTCCGCGAGTCGCCGTCGGTTTTGGAAGCGTGGGCGAAGTTGAAGACGGAGCCGGACGCGGTGATGTTCGACGGGCAGGGCCTCGCGCACCCGCGGCGCGTCGGCATCGCCTGCCACGTCGGGCTCATCATCAAGCGGCCGACGCTGGGGTGCGCCAAGTCGGTCCTCGTCGGCAAGTACGAGGAGCCGGGCGAGGAGCGCGGCTCGTGGTCGCCGTTGGTCGATAAGGGCGAGACGGTCGGCGCGGCCTTGCGGACGAAGAGGCGCGTCCAGCCCATCTACGTCTCGCCCGGGCACCTGATAGATCTGGAGGGCGCGATTGACCTGACGCTGCGCTGCGACGGCGGCTACCGCCAGCCGGAGCCCACGCGCCGCGCACACCTGCTCGTCAACGCACTGCGCCGCGGCGAGCGAAAGCCGACTGCGGAAGAGTCCTCGGACAGGTCAGGTGAAAGGGTGGAAGGGCAGGGGAGTTTCGACTTTTAAAGTGGCAGGTTTTTAATTCCCTTCGCCCCCGAGCCACTTAAAGGGCTTGGCGACGCCCTTCCCGATAGATTTCAAGCGCGAGCCAACGGGACGCTCCGGCTCGGGCTGCACCTTTGTCTTGCGGTGGGCGGTGCAGTACTGGCGCGGCTCGTCGCCCGCGGGGTAGGTCATCGTGCTGGCGTTCGGGCAGTCCCGTGTCGCGAGCAGCCCGGTCAACGTGTCGATTTTGACCGTCACCGTCGGCATCGGTCGCAACGTCGGCGCGCTTGGCCCCGAACCCGTGTCGCCGCCGGTCGTTGCTTCCGCGTCGGCCTGACGCCCCGCCCGCTCCTTGCCGCGCGCCGGCTGGCCCGCGGCGGTGCGGGTCGTGCTGTCGCGCGGTTGCCCCTTGTCGGAGGCGGAGGCTTCCGTCGCCTCGGCCGGGGCTTTTCGGTCGGCCGACGGCCGCGCGCCCGTCGGCACTAAGAGCGAGCTTAACGCGGCCAGGACCGCGACGCAGAAGAGGGAGGCCGTCATGAACACGAGCCGCGGGAGTTTACGTCGGCGGGCCGCGGCGGCGGGCGCGCGCGGCCTGTCCGGCGCGGGGTTGGGGCGCGTCGGCCTTCCGGCCTTCCAGGACGTGAGACGGTCGTAGGCCTCGTTGATCTCCTTCAACTTCTCCTGCGCTTTTTGTTGAAGGCGCGGGTCGTGGGAGAAACGATCCGGGTGCCAGACTTTGGCGAGGTCGCGGTAGGCCTCCTTCAACTCCCGTGCGGAGGCGCCCGGCGCGACGCCGAGCAGTTCGTAGTATCTATCCAACTCGTCGTTCAAAGGGGTCTTACCTCAGGAGAGAATCTTGGACAGTGAGGCGCACGAGCGCCGCGGCGAGGCGGGATGGACGGAAACGCATAGTTAAATTGCCTGTTTGTCGGGAGGAGATTCGGGGCGGTCTGCCTGACAGGAGACCCGTGCGGGCCGTCCGCCCGGGGGCGTGGGCGACGACCGACACGAACTATTATTAACAGGCCGGGAGCCTTATGACAACGCCCTTTTAGCGCGGCGTGAGGTTATCTGGCGGCGCGCTTGAACTCAAGCTCCTTAAAGTCGAAGTCGGGGTTGGGCACGTCGATCTTCATCTCGGAGACCTTGCCCTGCGGGTCGAGCTGGAAGGTGACCCAGCCGCGCGGGTACGGGTAGATGACCGACTCGCGCCACTTGATGCGGAAGGTGTCGAAGTGCCAGTGCTCAAGGTCGCCCACGTAGTTGGGCGACGGCAGCAGGCGGACGACGAGGTGTCCGTTCTCTTCGGTCACCGTCGCGTCGCCGTACATCTGGCCGCCGTAGGTGCCCGCGTAAGAGCCGAGCGGGAGCGAGGGCTTGGTGTTCGGCACGCGCGCCTCCTCGATCCTCTTCGCCTCGGCCGCGTCGCGCTCGCGCGCGCCCTTCACGCGGGCGAGATAGTCCGCGCTCCAGTCGCGCGGCGGCGCGCCGGTGAACACGTCGAAGATCTTGTACCAGAGGAACGATTGCAGCGGCGTCTCGCTGTTGGTGAGGATGACGACGCCGAGGTTCTCCTCCGGCAGCAGCGCGACGCGCGAGGTCATGCCGTCGAGGCCGCCGCTGTGCGTGACGACCTTGCGGCCGCGGTAGTCGCTCAAAAACCAGCCGAGCCCGTAGAGGTTGAAGTGGACGGTCGGGTTGAACTTCTCGGCCGACTCGCTGACCCCGGAGACGATTGTGTGCGGCGTCCACATCTCGCGCGAGCGGTCGGCCGAGAAGATTCTCTTCCCCTGGTAAGTCCCGCGCCCGAGTTGCAGGCGCATCCACTCGGCCATCTCGGCGGCCGAAGAGTTGATGACGGCCGCGCCGCCCGCCGCGTCCACGTTCGAGTAGTGGACGACGCGCACCCGGCCCTCGAACTCGTTGTGCGGGGCGGCGACGTTCTGCGAACTCTGCAACTGCTTGTAGGTCGTCACCGTGCGCGTCATGCCGAGCGGCGTGAAGAACTTCTCGCGCACGTAGTCGTCCCAGCTCTTCCCGGTCACCGCGGGGACGATCTCGCCCGCGGTCAGGAACATGATGTTCTGGTAGCCGTAGCGGCTGCGGAAGCCGTAAGTGGGTTTGAGGTAGCGGACGCGGCGGATGACATCCTCGCGCGTGTAGTTCGTCTCGTACCAGAGCAGGTCGCCGCCGAAGGTCGCGAGCCCGCTGCGGTGGCTGAGGAGGTCGCGCACCGTCATCTCGCGCGTGACGTACGGGTCGTAGAGCTGGAAGTAGGGCAGGTACTTCGTGACGGGGTCGTCCCACCTGAGCTTGCCCTCGTCCACCAGCGTCGCGAGCGCGGCCGAGGTGAACGCCTTCGTGTTCGACGCGACCGCGAAGAGCGTCTCCTTGTCCACGGGCTCCGGCTTGCCCAACTCCCTCACGCCGTACCCCTTGGCGAAGACGACCTTGTCGTCTTTCACAATCGCGACGGAGAAGCCCGGCACGTTCCACTCCCGCCCGGCCTTCGCGGCGTACTCGTCGATCTCTTTGAGACGCTCTTCTAAGGTCTGCGCGAGCGTCGCATGAGAGAAAGTCAGGAATGCGAGCAGGAGGAGCAGGGCGAGGCGAACGTGTCTGTGGCGCATCTGTGCGTGTGACCTCTTCGTCGGCTGTAGATTTTTGAACGGGAATCGCCCGGCGTGCGGGCAGGTCTGAATCGTGTACGAAGGCGGCGCGGCTGTCAAACGCCGCCGCGCCGGGCGCTCAGTTCCTCCCCGTCAGCGTCAACGTCGCGAGGATGCTCTCGCCGTGGTCGCCGACGCGCAGGAAGTAGTCGCGCCCGCCGAGGCGCACGCGCAACGTTTGCCAGTTGGTCAGGGCGTGCTTGTCGGCAGCGTGCGCGGCGTCGTTAAGGTACTCCTGCACGTCGGCGCACCTCGGCTCGATGACCCTTTCGACCTTGAAGAGGCTGTTGTTGATGTCATCGCCCCTGAAGTACCTGAGGAAGACCGCGCCGACCTCGTGCCCCGAGTCGGTGAGCCTCACAAGGAGCGGGATGCCGGCCGGGTCGTGTCGGTGTTCCAGGACATAATGGTATTCGTCGGCCCTCACGACGGGCGCGTCGTAAGCGCCGGTCTCGACCCGCCCCACCCCTCCGAGCGAGCCCGGCGTGTAACGCCGCACACACCCCTCGAAGTCGCCCCCGTAGAGTTCGTACCTGACGGCGAGGCCCGCGCAGACGAAGAGTGCGAGCACGGCGGCGACGACCGCGGTTTTGCCGAGTCGCGTCCTGAGGAACGAAGTGAAGGGGACGAGTTCCCGGATGAGTTTGACCAGCCGCTCTACGTCGTCGTCCCAGTGCTCGTCGCTCAGCTTGATGGCCTGGCGGAAGGCGAGGTCGCGAATCTCCTCGGGCAGTTCGTCCGCCTCCGGCATCCGCGCGTCGCCGAGCAGGACGGGGACGAGCGGAATCCCGCGGGCGAGCGCCGCGGCCACCTCGCGGCGCACGAAGTCTTCGGGGTCGCGCAGCTCTTCGATCAACTCGACCCAGCCGGGGCTGACGAGCAGGAGGAACACGTCGCAGGATTCGAGGGCCGCATGGATGGTGTTGGGGAAGGCTTTGCCGGGCTTGATGTCGTCCACGTCGCGGAAGACCGTGCCCTCGCCGAAGTCCCGCGTGAGTCCATCTTTGAGCAGGCGCGCGGAGGCCAGGTCGAAGCGACGGCGGTAGCTGATGAACAGCCGCGGTCGCGCGCCGGGGTGGCGGGTGGAAGAGTTTGCGCGGCCGTTCTCCATGCGTGCCGCCTTTGCATCGCCCGCTCCGGGCGGGCGGGGTCTTACTTGAGCTTGACGACGAGGACTGCGTGGAGGCCATCGTCCATGAAGGTGAGCGTGGCCGTCAAGTCCGTCAGCCTGCGCATCGTGCGCCCGGCCGGGCTCTGTTCGGAAGGGGCGACGGGCTGGCGCGGGGCGGCGGCCGTGCCGTGAACGCTGCAAGAGACCTGCCGGCCGTCCGCCGAGACGTGGTACGTGCCGCCCTCCGGGCAACTGAAGCGCGCGCCCGCGAGCCGCCCGGCCAGCTCGACCGTCGCGCGGTCGAGCGCCTCGCCCGTGGGCGCCTGCGCGCCTTCGGTAACAGAGGTGAGCGCGCGCGCCGCGTCCGCGAGCGGCCCGAGGTTGTTCAGACACGCCTCGCGCTCATTCTCCGCCCAGGCGAGGTTGTAGTCGGGCAGTGCCTCGTTCCAATTCTCCGCGCGCACGCGCGCGAGAGCGTGCCCCTTCAAATCTTCGTTGACCGTCGGCGCCGTCGAGCGGCCCTGCGCGTGGAGCGCGGCGAGGTCTTCGAGGATGAAGGGCTTGGTGGCGACGTAGAGGCCGCCGCCGATGCGCGCCCAGTAGAAGTTTATGCGCGCGGGGTCGAACCGCAGGCCGAAGGCGCGGGCCGGCTCGCCCGTCGAGAGTTTGTACTTGTAGAAGTCATACTCGAACGCGACCCAGCGGCTGCGCCGCTCGTTGCGCGCGACCTGGGCGAGAGACGCATCGGCCCAGTCGAGGTAGTCGTCCACGACCTTCTCGTCGGCGACGGGCACGGAGAGGTAGACCGGCGAGTTGAGCGACACGAGCCCGAGCGCCAGGAAGGGCTCGGAACCGAAGATGAGGTCGCCGCCGCCGCCGCGCCCCGTGCCGCTCGCGAGAATCATCCCGAGCAGCGAAGGCATGTTCAGCTCGAAGGGCGGACGCGAGTCGTAGACGTGGAGTCCCAACTGGTCGCCCAGCCCCTCCGAGAGCAGGCCGTAGGTCTTCGCGCGCGCGGCGGCGCCGCCGGGCAGCTCGAAGGGGAAGTCGAAGAGGTCGTCGTCGGCCGACGCGCCCGGACGGCGCGCGGCCCGCGTGCGTAGCTCTTTGACGTACGGCTCCTTGTTGAGACGCAGGTTGGCGCTGAAGATGTTACGGCGCGGGACGGGGAGCGCGTCGAGCGGCTCGGGTGCCCCGCCGAGCCCTGCGGCCAGCCCGTTGTAGACCGTGTTGTTGATGAGCGGGAGGACGACGGTCTCGACGCGCAGCGCCTCCGGCGCGACCTTCAGGCGGAAGGCGATGGGGTCGAAGTAGGTGCGCCAGTACTGGTTGTACTCCGCGACGAAGTCTCTGTACTCGTCGGCCTCCTCGCCCGAGACTTCGGCGACGGGCGTCTCGATGTTTGGCGTCAGGCGCAGTGCGTGCCCGTGGTGCGAGCAGACTCCGGCTGTCCCGTCGGCCGAGAGCGCGTAGCGCCCGTCGTCGGGGCACGAGAGCGCGCCCTCGCCGAAGAGTCCGGGCGCGGCGCCGGAGTCGCGCAACTCTTCGAGCGAGGCGGGCGCCCGCCCGCGCTCCGTGCGGAAGAGGAGTGCGGCGTGGCCGATCATGCGCAGGTGGTTGTAGCAGAGCAGGCGCCGGCGCTCCGTGAGTTTGACGACCGGCCCCATCAGGCGGCGGACGAAGGGGTCGGAGAGGTAGACGAAGCCGTCCTCGCGCGCATCATTGCGCGGCATCAGCGTGCGTATGTAGGCGAACTCGGCGGTGTCGCCGAGGCGTCGGGCGGGGCGGCCGTCGGAGTCTCTACCTTTGATCGCTTCGACGATGCGCTTGAAGGCCGCGAGCGAGTTGCTGCGCACGTGCAGCCCTTCCTCGGGGTAGGCGGAGACGACGCTGAGGTCGCGCTCGGGCGTCTGCAACCGCGTGTACTCGACGCCGAGGTACTCGCCGGTCTCGCGGCGCGCGTCGGGCCGTGCTTTGGCGGCCTCTTCGATGAAGCCGTCCATGCGGCCGCGGAAGAGGAGCGGCTGCTTGACGCGGAAGAGGAGCGTCACGTCACTGCCCTCGCGGACGAAGGGATCGCTGCCCGCGACGGCGACCTCGTCCACGACGAGGTCGTAGAAGGGGCGCGTGCGCGGGTCGGTCTCGACGGCGAGCTGTCGCTTGAGGCGTTCGCCCACGTCGAGCGTCGTCGTGTCGCGCAGCGCCTGGTTGGAGAGGTGCGAGCCCCAGAGGTCGCCCGCCTCGAAGGCGTCGAGCAGCTTGGTGAGCGTGCGGAACTCTGCAAAGTAGAAGTCCTCCGGGACGGCGCGCGCGAGCGTGGAGATTTCGGGCCTGCGGCCGGCGAGCATCTTCTCCCAGGGGTGGCTCTTGATGTCCGGGCCGGCGAGCGCGGAGACACGGACGGGGCCTTGCGTGCGCGGAGCCTGCGCGGGCTCGCGCGCTACGGGCATGACGATGACGGGCTCGTCTTTAGAGTTGAAGTTGCCGGAGGGTTGCGGCGCACGCGTCTGGGCGCGCCTGCGCGTCGGCGGCCGTCTCTTTCCCGGAGGTGCCGGCCGGCTCCCGTTCATGTTCCTCGCGTTGGCGTTGAGGTCGGGGACTGGCGGCGGCTGCCTGCGCGTGGGCGTCACGGAGCGCATGGCGTCGAGCTGCAAGCTCTCCTGCACGGCGAGCGCGCCGGTGAAGAGGCTGAAGAGGTCGCCGCCGCGGCGCCGCCCCACGCGCATGTCGGCGTCGTTGAGGACGAGGGCGCTAACACGCGACTCGACCTCGTCGAAGCGCCCCGCGCGGCGCGCGAGCTGAAGCACGACGTATTGCAGGTACGCATCGCGCGGCTGAAGCGCGAGCGCCGCGACGGCCTCGTCGAGCGTCCAGGCCTGGCGCGTGACGGCTTCACGATTCTGCGCGCCGCTGCGGGACGGGACGAGAACTGCGAGGAGAAGCAGGGCGGAGGCGAGACAGCAGGCGGCGGCCTTCAGGCGGGGGTTCATGTGGCTCTCCTGTTTAGGACTTCGGGACGAAGACGCGGGGCTCAAACAGCATAGCACGCTGCGGCGAGGGTACGGCCGAAAAGAAAAAGGCGGCGCGCTCGTGTTAAGAGCGCGCCGCCTTCGTTGGCGGTCGAGTCGTCGAAGCTCTTACTTGTCAGCCACGACCTGAAACTTCTGCGTGGGCGCGAGCGACTGGCCCGAGACCTTGTCGCGGACGCGGACGAGAATCTCATACTCGCCGGGGGCGAGGTTCGAGGTCGGGAGCAGGCGCGCCAGCGTCAGGCGCTGCCCGGCGTCGGAACTGCCGCGCCAGTCCTCGACCTGCTTGAAGACCTCCTTGCCGTCCTTCTGGAGCACGTACTCCACGTCCACCGCCGGCCGCAGCGTCGTCTGGTCGATGCCGGCGTTGTAGACCTGCATGTAGATGCCCACGTCCTGCCCGCGCTTGTAGACGCCCGAGACGTTCGGCAGCACCTTATAGGGGCCGATGGCGAACATGCCCGGGAGCTGGTCGTTCAGAGCCTGAAGCCTGGCCGCGAGCACGAGCGTGGAGGTGCCGAGCTTCTCGGGCGTGAACTTGGGCACCTCGAAGCCGATGGCCTTGACCGTGGTCGCGCCCGTGTTCACGTCGCGGATGAGCAGATCGACCTTGTAGTTGCCGGGCGCGAGCGGGAGCACGCGCTGGTAGGCCGACTTGCGCTCCTTGAGCGTCGTCAACTCCTCGACCGTGGCCGTCGTCGTGACGGGGTCTTCGAAGCTCGTGACGCGGCGGCCCGAGAGGTTCGTGACGCGGCCGTAGATGTTGAGGCGCGCCGTCTGGATGCCGCTGCCGTCGTCCTTGAACTGGAGGTCGTTGTTGTCGGTCTGGACGGTGATGGCCGTCATCACGCGGTCGTCCGAGGCGCGGTAGAAGTCTACCTTCGTCGCCACGTCGAGCGCCGCGGTGTCCTCCGCGCCGGTCGAAGCGGTGGCGAGCAGGTTCTTCTCCAGCACGTCGTTGACCTGCGGCGGCCTCTGCAAGTCTGTGTAGAGGATGAGGCGCGAGAACGGGCTGTCGGACTCGCGCGCGCCCGGCCCCGTGTAGCCGAAGGCGCCGCGGTTGGCGACGCGGTCGGCCTTGTCCGACAGGCCCAACTGCTCCATCAGCGTGAGGCCGGCGCCCGGGATGTTGAGCATGGCGTCCTTCTCGTCGGGCGAGCGGGCGATGCGGTACTCGCCGGTGCCGGTCGGATCGACGAACTCGATCTCGATGCCGGAGCCGATGCCGGGCAGGTAGCGGTAGAACCAGATTTCAAACGGATAGGTCGTCGTCGAGCCGCCGCCCTCGTAGGAGGGGCGCTCGTAAGAGCCGCCCGACGGGTGCGTCTCCTTCTCGTGCGGCGGGCCGTACATGATGTAGATGCGGCCGCGGTCGGTCTTCCAGCCGGGGATGCCCGAGGCGAAGTGCTGGTTGGCGTAGGCCACGCGCTCGTAGTGCTCTTCGAGATACTCGTTCAGCTCGGTGTCGGGGTCGGGGTCGCGGCGGCGCCAGAAGGCTTCGATGAACTGCTCGCGCTCGGCGTCGGTCGCGAGCTTCTTCCAGGCCTTCTTCTCCTCGTCGGTGATGATGTACGCAACGTCCTCGTCGATCCACTTCTTGAACATGTTCGACTTCTCTTTTTTGACGGTGCGCTCGCGCTCGGGCACGTCCTGTGAGTCGCCGGCCTTCTTCTTCTGCGCGAGCGCAGCGGGAGAGGCCGTGACCAGCAGGGAAAGGGCTAGGGCCAGAGAACGCATCCTCTGTTGACGGGCCATCGCTTTACAACTCCTGTTCGACTGAGACAAAGATTATTAGTTTGACGTTCGGGGCGGTCGCGAAAATGGCGACGCCTGAGAAGCCGCCGGGGCCAGTCGCCTCCGGAGGCTTAAACCCAGTCATCGCCGCAACTTTCGCGCAGATTTTAGGGCCTCGATGGAGACACAGTCAAGATGCGCCGGGGGGCGTCCCGGTTGCCTGTCGGACGCCTGTAAAGTCCCCCGAATCGACCCCGCCGGCGCGTCTTTCAAACCATGATTACCGCGAGCGCGCCGTTAGATACGCCCGCCTCGTGTTTCTCGCTCACCCGGCGGTGCGTGGGCGGGAGAAGAGCCAGGCGATGAGGATCGAGATGAGGTAGAGCACCACCATCGGGGCCGCAAACAGCATCATGTTCGGGATGTCGTTGGTCGGCGAGAGCACCGCCGCCGCCACCAGGATGACGACCAGCGAGATCTTCCAGTGCGAGACCAGGAAGTGCGCGTCCACCAGCCCGATCCGCGCCAGGACGTAGGTGATGGCCGGCATCTGGAAGACCACCCCCATCGCCAAGAGCACGATGATCACGAAGTCGAAGTAGTCCGAGGCGTTGAGGAAGAGCCGGAAGTCCTGCCCGATGCCGAGCAGGTACGAGATGGCCGGCGGGAAGAGGATGTAGTAGGCGAAGGCCGCCCCCGCCACGAACGACAGACTCGACATCAGCACGAAAGGCATCGCCCAGCCGCGCTCGTGCGGGTAGAGCCCCGGCGAGATGAAGCCCCAGACCTGCCACAACAGGAACGGCACCGAGAGGCAGAACGCCGCGTAGAGCGAGACCTGCAGGTAGAGCGAGAAGGGCTCGACCGCCGTGCGCACCACCAGCTTGTCCTCCTCGTTCGGGACCCCGGAGTCCTTCGCCCGGAAGTCGAGCGGCAGCCGCACGCCCTTCGGGATGACGGACGGGCCGGCGAAGAGCGCCTCGTCGGTGTAGAGGCCGAGCTGCCCGTCCGCCCCGCGGGCGACGCGGACGGCGACCGAGGCGCCCGGCGGGACGACGCTCGTCCCGAGCTTGGTCGTCGCCTCGAAGACGTAGCGGCCGGTGTCACCCTCCTTGATCGTGTTGAGCGAGAGAATCTGCTCGCCGCCCGTCAGACCTTGCAGGGGGACGGGGCGCTGCGAGGCTTCGGCCAGGGCGCGGCGCATGGGCGCGGCGAGGAAGTTGTAGATGCGGTCGGAGACGAACCAGCAGAGGATGAGCGCGACGAAGATGAAGATGACGGAGCGGATGAGGCGCCGGCGCAGCTCGTCGAGGTGTTCGAGGAACGACATCTGGCCGCCGAGCTGGCGGCCTTCCGGCTGTTCGTCCTCGCCGCTGTCCAGAAGGGTCGAAGCCATCTCGTCGGTCGCAGTCTGCTAAAGGCTCTCGGTTAAGAAATGCGCGCGCCGCGCGCCGCTTCAGGAGGCGTTGAGTTCGTCGTCTTTCTTCTCGTCCCGCGCCGCCGCGCCCGCCGCGTGCCCCGTCGCCACGTCCCACCCATGTTCGTCTGCGATCTCGGCCGCGCCGCGCGCGACCGTCGGCTCGGGCGCGGCCGGCGGTGACTGCGAGCCGTCGAAGTCGCCGCCGGATGCGTCGTAGGCCGGGAGCGAAGCGGCCGCGTCGCTCTCCTGGAGGCTGGGCGCGGGGTCGGTCGCGGGCCGGCGCTGCTCGACCTCGACCTCGTACTCCCACGTCCGCTTGAAATCGTCGGAGGCGCGCTTGAACTCACCCATGGCCTTGCCGACGGTGCGCCCGATCTCGGGGAGCTTGCGCGGCCCGAACAGGACGAGCGCGACCACCGCGATCACAAGCAGCTCGGTCGTGCCGAGGAACTCGAAGACAAGAAGGGGTGTGTGCATAAGAGAAACGTAAACCGTGAACCGTAAATCGTGACCAGATAAAACTGAAATACGTTAGCCGCGAGAAGGCACCATCCTCTGGTCACGGTTGACGTTTCACGGCTGTTTGTAGTCCGGCGGGTAGTAGATGACCTCAACGGCGTGGCCGCCGGCGCCGTTGGTGTAGAAGGAGAGGGAGCGGTCGCGATGCTCTTTGATGGGACGCCCCTCGCGGCGCGCGGCCACCTCCAACTCCCCGCGCGACCTCACGCGGATGCCGATGTGCTGCGGGTGCTTCGACCCTTTCGGCAGCAGCGCCACGCCGAAGCCGCGCGCGTCGCGCAGCATGGCCCAGTCCTCGTAGAGCGTCTCGACGTGGAAGCCGAGGCGCTCGTACTCGCGCACGTCCCCCGCCATGTCCTCCGTCTTGACCGCGATGTGGTCTACGACGCCCTCGATCCGCGGCTCATCTGCCCCCGTCATGCCTCTTGTCTCCCCAGCCGTAATAAGTCAGCTGATACAAGCTATCATCCTTCCACCGAAACCGGTAACGCCGCGCACCGAAATTGTAACCCCTCGGCGCGCGCGCGAAAAGCGGGGGCGCCTCCTCCTTGACAGGTGCGAGGCGGGTGCGCCAACCTCGCCGCAGTTAATCCGACAACGCACGGGGAAGGGTGAGGGATGGGGAGACGTCCGCGCATAGTTTCGCTCCTGCCGTCGGCGACCGAGATCGTCTGCGCGCTCGGACTCGAAGAGAATCTGGTCGGCGTCACACACGAGTGCGACTTCCCGCCGTCGGTGGTGGGGAAGCCGGTGCTGACTTCGAGCCGCATCTCGCACGAGCGGATGTCGAGCGTCGAGATCGACCACGCCGTTCGCTCACAGCTCGACGGCCACGGCTCGATCTATAACCTCGACGAGAGACTGCTGGCGGAGCTGAAGCCCGACCTCGTCATCACGCAGGAGCTGTGCGAGGTCTGCGCCGTCAGCTATCAGACCGTCCTGCAAGCGGCGCGACTCATCGAGTCGGACGCGCGCGTCGTCTCGCTTGAGCCGCACAACCTTCAGGACATCTTTGCCAACATCCGCACGGTGGGCGAGCTGGCCGGCGCGGCTGAGGAAGCGGACGCGCTCGCACGCGACCTGGCCGTGCAGTTGGACGCGCAGGCCGTCCTGCTGACGGAGGTCGAGTCGCGGCCGCGGACGCTCGTCCTCGAATGGCTGGAGCCGCCGTTCGCGCCCGGCCACTGGGTGCCGGAGCAGGTGGCGTTCGCGGGCGGCGAAGCCTCTTTCGGCAACGCGGGCGGGAAGTCGCGCACGACGACGGCCGAAGAGATTCGGGAGTACGCGCCCGAGGTCGTCGTGCTCGCGCCGTGCGGCTACTACAAGGAGGAGACGCTGCGCGCGCTCGAAAGCGCGCGCCTGCCGCGCGGCTGGGGCGCGCTGCCGGCCGTGCTCGAAGGAAAGGTCTGGGCGCTGGACGCCACGAGCTACTTCAGCCGGCCCGGCCCGCGCGTCGTCGAGGGCGCCGAGATACTCCTCAAAGTCATCCACCCCGAACTCTTCGGCGAGCCCGACCCGATGCAGGCCGTGCGCGTCCCCGCCAAACTGATGCTCGCCGAAGACTCCTGAAGCGCCGCGCTCATGACTGGCGGGGCTGGCCAGCGCCGGACTCCTGCTCGACGTTTTTCGTGTCGCTCCGCTTGCGCAGGACGTTCTTGACGCCGAAGAGCGATTCGAGGAAGTCCTGCCAGAACGGCGCGCCGACGCTCAGCAGCAGCGCCATCACGACCCAGCCGAGCAGCACCCGCAGGTCGTGCTTGCGGTTCGGCCACCAGTCGGCCCGCGTCACTAACGACGAGAGCCACGCCTCGGTCTCTTGCAGCGTGATGGGCGTGAAGCCGTAGCCGACGAAGGTCTCGGCGCTCTTGCCGATCTCCTCCTCACTCGCCTTGAGCCAGGTCTGGACGGTCTGCCGCGTCGCGGCCTCCCGCGCATCACGCGCCGCCTGCTCCTGCCTCCCGCGCTCGGCCTTCTGGTCGGCGGTCTCGTTCGGCGGCGGGGGCGGCGGAGAGGGCGGGGCGGGCAGGTTGCGCGCCAGCGCCTCGACCACCTGCGGGCGCGACTGGATGATCAGTTCGCGCTTGGCGTCGCTGGTCGAAATCTCCGTGTAGACGTTGAAGAAGTTGGCGTTGAGGAAGACGACGACGAGGAAGCTGATGACGAGCGCCGCCGTCTTCATGCCGCGCGTGTAGCGCTCCTCGAAGCTCTGCATCACCGAGTCGAACGACTCCTCCAGCTTCGACCACCTGGCGAAGACCGCGGCGTACGACTTCCGGAAGGCCGCGAAGCCCGCGGAGATTTGTGCGACCCCGGCGGCGAGTTGGCTGAGCTTTTCCGCCACGTCCGCCTGCCCCTTCGCCCGCGCCCGCGCGGCCGCCTGCGCGACGTTGGCGGCCGCGTCGTCGATAACCTTCTGCGCGTCCTCCAGGTTCACCGAGCGCAGCCCCGCGATGTCCGCGGCGAGCTGCTTGATGACGTTCGCGGGGGGCGCCTTGATCTCGGCGGGGCCGCCGGCGGAGTCGCCGGTCAGCAGCAGGCGCAGGTGGGAGAGCAGCGGCGCGAGCTTCGCCTGCATGTCGGCGAGTCTCTGCTTGTCCTCCTCGCCCAGGTCGAGGGCGGCGAACTCAGGCCCCTTGAACCAGTCCTCCCACTCCACGAAGGTCTTGTAGACCGCCCCGAACCTCTCCACCGCGGCGGCGAAGTTGCCGACGAACGACTTGTCCACCGCCTCCGGGTCTACGCTCGCGACCACCTTCATCAGGTCGCCCTTCGACAGCGAGTCGAAGATGGGGCGCGCGGAGAAGGCGACGCGGCCGATGCCCTTGAACTTCTTCATGACCTCCTTGTGGAGGTTGGCCGCGGGCTCGTACTCCGGGTCGTACTCCATCGCGCGGTCGGCGGGGTGGGCGATGGTCGTGAAGATGCGGAGGAAGGGGGACTGCGCGACCATCGCCTTGATCCGGTTGAACCAAGCCCACCTGCCTTGCATCTCCTGCTCGACGACGGTCTCGTTGTTGATGACGAACTGGAAGAGGTGCGCGAGTGAGTCCTCGATCTGGCGCGACTTGAGCTTGAACATCTTCTTGACGGCTGCCTGGACGGCCTGCACGACGAGGCTGAGCGCGAGGAGCACCACCACCATGGCAATCAGGTTGTCGAGCGTTGCGTTGAGGTCGAACATGCTTCCTCCTGTGACTCTAAAAAGGCGGGCGAGCGCGCGGACAATAGTTTAAGACCGCGAGGTTGTCAACACTTTTGCGGGCGCCGCGCGCGCCCGAAAATTCCCGCGGCCGGCATAAAAATGTGAACGGCGCGGTGTGATAATGCGCGCGACATGAAGAAGGAGAGGGGGCGGAAGAGCGTGGGAGACGGCGCGCGGGCGGCCGCGACGCTGCGGGGCTTCGCGGCCGTGGCGGACGCCGTGGGCGCGACGACGAAGAAGCTGGAGAAGGCGGCGCTGCTCGGCGCGTACTTCGAGGGGCTCGGCGACGAAGACCTCTCCCTGGCGGCGCGCTACTTCGCCGGGCACGTCTTCCCGCTCCACGACGCGCGCACGACGAACGTCGGCGGCGGGATGCTGCGCGACGCCATCTCGGAAGTCACGGGTCTCGCGGTCGAGACCCTGCGGCCGCGCTACGTGCGTCTAGGTGATTCGGGCGACGTGGCGTTCGAGGCGTTCGCGGAGACGAAGGGCGCCGACGAGACGGACGCGACGCTCACGCTCGTCGCCACGCAGGCGCTCATCGAGAGCCTGAGCGAGACGCGCGGGACGAAGAACAAGAAGTCGCTCTTAGTCAGAGCCCTCACGCCGGCCACGCCTTCGGAGGCGAAGTACCTCGTCAAGCTGCTCGTCGGCGACCTGCGCATCGGCCTCAAAGAAGGGCTCGTCGAGGATGCGGTCGCGCGTGCCTTCGGCCGCCCGCTGGCCGACGTGGCGCGCGTCAACATGCTCACGGGCGACATCGGCGAGACGGCCGTGCGCGCGCGGCGCGGCGCGCTCGAAGGCATCCGGATGCGCCTCTTCCACCCGATCAAGTTCATGCTCGCCACGGCCGCCGAGTCGGTCGAGGACGTGGCGCGCACGATGCCCGCAGAGTTCTACGTCGAGGACAAGTTCGACGGCATCCGCGGGCAGGCGCACGTGCAGGCGGGCCGCGTCGCACTCTACACGCGGACGCTCGACGAGGTGACGCACCGCTTCCCAGAGCTGTCCGAGCCTTTGCGGCATTTGCCCGCGGACGCGGTGCTCGACGGCGAGATCGTGCCCGTGCGCGGCGAGGCCATCCTGCCCTTCCTCGAACTGCAAAAGCGCCTGGGGCGGAAGACCGTCTCGGAGGAGCTGCTCGCGGGCGTGCCGGTCGCCTTCGTCGCCTACGACCTGCTCTACGTCGGGGGTCGCGTGCTGACGGACACGCCGCTCGCGGAGAGGCGCGCGGCGCTCGAAGCGTTAATTAAAGATGAAGCGGCCGCGGTCGTGCGTCTGTCGAAGGCGAAGCTGACGGCCGGCGTGTCCGGACTTGATGAAGAGTTCGACGCGGCGCGGGCTCGCGGCAACGAAGGCTTGATGATTAAAGACCCGCGCTCGTCCTACAAGCCGGGCAAGCGCGGGCGCGAGTGGCTGAAGCTGAAGAGGGCGCTCGCGACGCTCGACGTGGTGGTGACGGCCGTCGAGGTCGGGCACGGCAAGCGGCGGGGCCTCCTCTCCGACTACACCTTCGCCGTGCGCCGCTCCGAGGACGACCCGGAGCTGCTCAACGTCGGCAAGGCCTACTCGGGGCTGACCGACGTGGAGCTGGCGGAGCTGACCGAGTGGTTCCGCGCGCACACCGTACAGGAGTTCGCGCACGGGCGCGTCCGCGTCGTCGAGCCGAAGATAGTTTTAGAAGTCACCTTCGACCGTGTGCAGGAGTCGAAGCGGCACAAGAGCGGCTACGCGCTGCGCTTCCCGCGCATCCTCCGCCTGCGCGAGGACAAGACGCCCGCGGAGATCGACACGCTCGACACCGTCCGCCGCATCGCGCGCGAGCTGGCCGGGGAGGAGGAAAGGCAAAAGTAAAGAGGCCGAAGGCAAAAGTGAAGGCAGTCAGGCTGCCTTCACTTTTGCCTTCGGCCTCTTTACTTTTGCCTTAATCTTGCGGGGGCGTCAGCACGTCCACGAGGCGCGGCTCCTTACCTTTCCCGTGCTTCATGGCTTTATCCATCTCCTGGCGTATCTCCTTCTCGCCTTCGTCCTCGCGCCCGCGACGCTTCTCGGCCTTCCTGCCACGGCGCCCTCTGTCGTCGTCCTCAACAGCTGCGGGCGCCGGCTCGACGACCGCGGGTGCTACTGCGGCAGTTCTTGTGCGTTGCGGTCGCGCCTCGGACGTGGCGGTCCTGTCGGTGGGTGCGACTTCGCGCGTTGCTTCTGCGGGGGCAGGCGCGGGGGCAGGCGTCGAAGGTTGCGCGGCCGGCGGCACCTCTGCCGTCTGCGGAGTGGCCGGCTGGCTCACTTCCTGCGTCTCTTCCTGCGTCTGCTCTGCGCGCGGGCTCTGCATGAATCTCGTGGCGAAGGCGCCGCCGAGCGCTGCGGCCGCGAGCAGTGCGACGGCCAGGAGCGCGGTCGTCCACCCGCGTCGCGGGCCGCGCCAACGAGAAGCATTCGCGTAAGGCGCGGGTGCCTCGCTAAGCGGCACGACCGGGTGCGCTTGGCGCGCTTCGTCCGCGTCGAAACGTGGCGCGACGAGCGTCGCCTCCGTGTCTTCATCCGCCTTCATAAAATTTTCAGGACGCTGCGACATAAGTTCTGGCCTCAAACAGTACGTAAAAACCTTTCCGCGGGTATTAAAAGCAAAAACGAGGCCAGCGGGGCTCGAAGTTGCCGCCCAACGGCAAAAAAAGGATAATCCAACGTTCGCCGCAAAGGTTTGTCGGAGCCAGTGCGCGCGACTTTTTAAGAGATGTACATCCTCGGCATATCGGCCTACTACCACGACTCGGCGGCGTGCCTCGTGCGCGACGGCGAGGTCCTGGCGGCGGCGCAGGAGGAGCGCTTTACGCGCAAGAAGCACGACCACCGCTACCCGGCGCACGCCGTCGAGTTCTGTCTGAAGCGGGCGGGCATCACGCCGAAGGAGTTGGACTACGTCGCCTTCTACGACAAGCCTTTGTTGAAGTTTGAGCGGCTGCTTGAGACCTACATCGACTACGCGCCGTCGGGGCTGCGCTCGTTCCTCCTGGCGATGCCCCTCTGGCTGCGCGAGAAGCTCTGGATCCGCGAGCAGGTGTCGAAGGAGGCGGGCTTCGAGGGCCATGTGCTCTTCACCGAGCACCACGAGTCGCACGCCGCCTCGGCCTTCTTCCCCTCGCCGTTCGAGTCGGCCGCTGTTCTGACGATGGACGGCGTGGGCGAGTGGGCGACTTCCAGTTATGGCTATGGGAAGGGGAACGAGCTGCACCTTTTGAAGGAGCTGCACTTCCCGCACTCTTTGGGTCTGCTCTACTCGGCCTTCACCTACTACACGGGCTTTCGGGTCAACTCGGGCGAGTACAAGGTGATGGGGCTCGCGCCCTACGGCGAGCCGCGTTACGTGCAGCTCATCCTCGACGAACTCATCGATCTTCGGGAAGACGGAAGTCTGCGGCTCAACATGAAGTACTTCAACTTCGCCGCGGGCCTGACGATGACGAACGGCGCCTTCGACCGCCTGTTCGGCGGGCCGCCACGCGCGCCCGAGAGCGAGGTGACGCAGCGCGAGATGGACCTGGCGCGCTCGGTGCAGGAGGTGACCGAGGAGGCGATGCTGCGCATGGCGCGGCACGTTCATCGGGAGACCGGCGAGCGCAACCTCTGCCTCGCCGGCGGCGTCGCGCTCAACTGCGTCGGCAACGGGCGCATCCTGCGCGAGGGGCCTTTCGAGCACGTCTGGGTACAGCCCGCCGCGGGCGATGCCGGCGGGAGTCTGGGCGCGGCGCTGTCGGTCTGGTACCAGTACCTCGGGAACGAGCGCCGTGTGGAAGAGGTCTGCCGCGGCGGCTCGGACGGGATGCGCGGCGCCTACCTCGGGCCGGAGTTCTCGGCCGACGAGATCGAAGAGTCGTTGGTTACTTTGGGCGCGCGTTACCGGAAGGTGCCTCAAGGCGAGCTGGCCGAACGGGTCGCGCGCCTGCTCGCGGAGGAGAAGGTGGTCGGCTGGTTCCAGGGGCGGATGGAGTTCGGGCCAAGGGCACTCGGGGCGCGCTCCATCCTCGGCGACCCGCGCTCGCCCCGGATGCAGTCGCAGATGAACCTCAAGATCAAGTTCCGCGAATCGTTCCGCCCGTTCGCGCCGTCGGTGCTGCGCGAGAGGGTGTCGGACTACTTCGAGCTTGATACTGATTCGCCCTACATGCTCCTCGTCGCGCCGGTGCGCGAAGAGTTGCGGCGCGAGACGACGAAGGATGAGGAGGGCCTGTTCGGCATCGAGCGTTTGAACGTGCCGCGCTCGACGATTCCGGCGGTGACGCACGTGGACTACTCGGCGCGCGTGCAGACGGTGAGGCGCGAGGAGAGCCCGGCCTACTACGACCTGCTCGCCGCCTTCGAGCGGCTGACGGGCTGCGCGGTGCTGGTCAACACCTCCTTCAACGTGCGCGGCGAGCCCATCGTCTGCACGCCCGCGCAGGCGTTCGCCTGCTTCATGCGCACCGAGATGGACTGCCTCGTCCTGGGCGACTTCCTGCTGCTCAAGTCGGAGCAGGGGCGCAACGCCGAAGCCTTAGACCTCTCGTGGCAGGAGGAGTTCCAGCTTGATTGAGCCGAAGGGGAGCGTCACACAGCACGACGACGCCGGCGTGACCTACGCGCAGGCGCGCAAGTCGGCGCTGCTCGTCGCGGCCGTGCTGCTCGCCATCGCCGCGTGGAACGTCTACCGCGGGCGGCCGACCATCGTCATCGTCTTCGGCTCTCTGGGCGCGGCGCTGTTGGTCGCCGGCCTGCTCGTGCCGCCGGCGGCGCGCGCGTTCCACACGGCCTGGATGCACCTCGCCGAGGGGCTCGCGTACGTCAACAGTCGGGTGTTGTTGACTCTGATGTACTACGTAGGGGTCACGCCGTACGGACTCGTCTCGCGCCTCGCCGGGCGCGACCCGTTGAGACGCCGCGCGCCGCGCGGGGAGAGTTACTGGGTCGAACGCAAACGGACGAGGCAGGAGCGCGCACGCTTCGAGCGCCTGTTCTGAAAAATTTTTAAGGTTCGGAGGAGACCGAAAGTTGTATGGGTAAGTTATCGCTCGTCGGTGAGATGTGGTTGTTTCTGCGAGAGAACAAGAAGCTCTGGCTGCTGCCGATGTTCTTAATCCTGCTCATCTTCGGTATCCTTTTTATCGTGATAAAAGGCTCCGCCCTGGCGCCGTTCATCTACACGATCTTTTAGGAAACACGTGGACGCCGCGTCGCGGCGGCATGAACTTAGCCCGGCCTTTCAAGGCCGGGTTGAGGTTGAACAAACAGCCGACGCGTCGCGTCAGCGACGCCTGAGTCCTCCGGGCACGTTCAGGCGTCGCTGACGCGACGCGGCCTTCTTCAATTCAACGTTGACCCGGCCTTGAAAGGCCGGGCTAAGTTCAACCGCCGCTCCGCGGCGCCTCTTAATGTTGGCTGCTTCCCCTCGTTAACACTCCGCACTGCCCTCGCGTCTTTACCGGCGTAGAAGGAGAGAGCCGCGGCGGGCGCCCCGGCGTCGTAAAACTTCCAGGCATGTTCGAGGTCGAGACCGGCACACTGCTCTTCGCGGAGCGAAGGCCCGAGGCGGCGGAAGCAGAACCGCCCGAGGTCGCGCTCGTCGAGTCGGCGCGCGCCGGCGACCGCGCGGCCTTCGAGAGGCTCTATCACGCTTACGCGCCGCTCGTGCACGGCGTGCTGCTGGCGCGCGTCCCCTACGGCGAGGTCTCCGATCTCGTGCAGGACGTGTTCCTGACGGCGTTCCGCAAGCTCGGTGCTCTGCGCGACCCGGCGCGCTTCGGGCCGTGGGTCGCCATCATCGCGCGTAACCGCGCGGCCGATTTCTACCGGCGCTCGCGCCAGACCGAGGAGCTGCGCGACGAGCTGGCGCAGGGCGCGGGGCGGCCGGCCGAGGCCGGCGAGGCGTTGGAGATCATCCGCTCGCTGCCCGAGGCTTACCGCGAGACGCTCGTGCTCCGGCTCGTCGAGGGGATGACCGGCCCGGAGATCGCGGAGCGGACGGGGCTGCGCCCCGCCTCTGTGCGCGTCAACCTGCATCGCGGGATGAAGCTTTTGCGGAAGCGACTCGGGATCGAGTCCGAAGGGGATTTAAAGGACGAGCGTTTATGAGCGACTACCTCTGGGACAAGAAGGGCGAGCCCGACGCCGACCTGGCGCGGCTCGAATCTTTACTCGGCGCCTACGCGCACGAGCCGCGCCCGCTGGAGTGGCCGGCAGAAGCCACGGCGCCCGAGCCGACGCAGGGCACGCTCCTGCCTTTCGCGTCTCGCCTCCGGGCGTCCAGACTCTACGCGCCGGCCGCGCTCGCGGCGGCGGCCGCGCTGCTCGTCGCGTCGGTCTACGCCGCGTCCGCCTTCCTGCGCGCGCGCTCGGCGGGCGAAGGCAGGCGGGCGGTCGCGCAGCAGACCCCGCGGCCGCAGGAGGAGACGCGCAAGGCGGAACGGCCGGCGCCGCCACAGCCCCAACAGGTCATGTTGGCGCCTCCACCGGGCGCGGACGAAGTGAAGGACGCGACGCCCGCCGCCGTCGTTAAGGTTAAAGATGAGAAGGTCGCGTTTGAAACTCTGCCGCGCGCCCCGCGCCGGCGGAGTGACGTGTCGCCGGCCGCCGTCCCGAATCGGCGTCAGGGTGATTCGCGCGCGGAGACCGAGACGGGGACGACCGGCCCGGGCTTAATCCTCGAAGCGCTGAGCACGCGGGCCGGCCAGTCGTCGCTCGTCGAGAGCGCGCGGTTGTTGACGAAGGAGCAGCTGGTCTACGCGTTGCGCCTGACCGGCTCGAAGCTCAGGGACATGCGGCAGAGGGCACAGAAGGCTGAGGCCCGACCGTAAGGGAAGTTATGAGAAGGTCGATTATTAAAACCCTGGTTCTCGTCACCACGACTTTCATCCTCGCCGTCGCGGCGCAGGCGCAGGAGGCGTCGGCGGTCGGGCGCCTGCGGCTGGACAGTCTGGATAAGCTCGCGCCGAAGGCCGAAGACGCGGTCAACATCGAGATCGACGGCATCCTCATCAAGTTCGCCGAGGGTCTCCTCTCGAACGAGGACGCCGACGAGCGCGCGGTCAAGGAGCTGGTCTCGGGGCTGAAGGGCGTCTACGTCCGCAGCTACGAGTTCAAGTCGGAAGGGCAGTTCGCCGAGGCGGACGTGGCGGCGGTGCGCGCGCAACTGCGCGCGCCCGGCTGGTCGCGCGTCATGGACGTGAAGTCGCGCGGGCTCGACTTCGGCGACGCGGAGGTCTACCTGGCGACGGCCGGCGGCCGCGTCGAGGGCTTCGCCCTGCTCGCCGTCGGGCCTCGCGAGGTGACCGTCGTCAACATCGTCGGCGCGATTGACCTCGCCAAGCTCCGACAGCTCGGCGACGACCTCAACCTCCCACACATCCACATCAAGCGGAAGAAGAGCGGCGGTAATTAAAACTTTTAAGCCCCGGCGGTGCCGCGCGTGAAGAGGTAGCGCGGGTCGGGTTTGGAGTTGAACCAGCCGGCGAGCGCGGTCTTCGGCACGTCGCCTTCCACGTCGAGGACGCGGTGCTCGAAGCGCGGGTCGATGGGGAAGAGGATGGCGTCGCCGAAGCCCGTGTTGGGCAGCTCGCAGACGACGCGCCGCGTGGCGGCCTCGCGGACGAGCGTCGTCCCGCCCCGGTAGACTTCCTCGCTCAGGTTGAGGCTGAGCGTGACCATGCGGCCGTCCTCGTTGAGGTCGGTGTGCCAGTTGCTGACGTGGCTCTGCCCCGGCGCGCGGCGGTAGATGCGGCCGGTGAAGCAGGCGACCGGCGGGCAGTTCGTCAGACTCCGGATGAGTTCGAGCACCGCGCGGCTGTTGAGCAGCAGCTCCAGCGCGAAGTAGGGCGTCATGTCGAGCGGGCGCAGCTCGCTGCCCACGTCACGGTCGATGCGCACGAACTCGGTCGCGGCCAGCTTCCCGCGCAGGGTGTCGAGCAGCGCCGGGTCGAGGAATCCCGGCAGCGAAAGGTAGTGACGCTCTTCGTACTGCGCGCGCAGCCGCGCCAACTCCTCGCCCGAGCCGGAGACGGACGGCCCCGACCTCGTCAACTTCACGACCCCGTTCACCAGGGCAGCCCCCCGACCTCGACGCGCCCCGCGGGCCACACGCGCTCGCCGCACGGCCGCACCATGACGCGGTAGGGCCAGACGACCTTGCCCGCCGGCTGGTCGATCTCGACCTCATCCTCCAACGCCTGCCAGCCCTGCCGCGCGTAGAAGGGTTCGAGGCGCGGCAGGCAGAAGAGCATCCCGAAGTCCGCGCCCAGCTCGTGACAGATGAACTCGGCCGCCTGCCGCATGGCGGCGTGGACGAGGTGGCGCCCCTGCGCCTCGGGGCGGGTGGCGACGCCGCCGATGCCGCCGACCGTCAACTCGCGCCCGCCCACGCGGAGGCTCGTCTTGACGATGCCGACGTGGCTCAAGGGGCGCCCGCCCTCCTCGGTGATGAAGTGGAGGGGCTTCGGCCGCCACGTGTAGCCCGCGTCTTCGAGGCCGAAGATCTTCTCGCCCCAGCCGAAGAGCGCCCGCCACTCCTCTTTGGTCAGCGCTTCCGCGTAACGAATCTCGACGCTCAACTCTGCCGCGCTCCTTGAAAAAGCCGATTGCCCGAAGGGGCGAAAGGCAATATAGTGTCCCGCAAAGGTCAAAGTCGAAGACAGCCGTTTTAAAGCTTTCCCGGTCGGAACACAAGTCCATTCTTCTCTAAGGAGCCTTGCACATGTTGAGGGTACGTCTTCCCGCGCCGGCGGCCTGTCTGCTCGCCGCCATCCTTCTCTTGAACTTGCTGCCCGCGGCCGTGCGCGCGCAGGAGCAGCCCGCGGCGCCGCCGCAGGGGCAGCCGCCGGCCGCGCCGCCGCGCAAGCCCTTCGGGCCACTCGCCTACAGGCAGATCGGGCCGTTCCGCGGCGGCCGCGTCGGCACGGTCGCGGGCGTGCCCAGCCAGCCCTTCGTCTACTACTTCGGCGCCACCGGCGGCGGCGTGTGGAAGACGACCGACGGCGGGGTGAGCTGGGAGCCCCTGGGCGACCAGACTTTTAAGACCGGCTCGGTCGGCGCGATAGGAGTTTCAGAGTCGGACCCGAACGTCGTCTACGTCGGCATGGGCGAGGAGACCCTGCGCGGCAACCTCTCGCACGGCGACGGGATGTATAAATCGACCGACGCGGGGAAGACCTGGAAGAAGCTGTCCGGTCTGGACGACACGCGCCACATCGCGCGCGTGCGGGTGCATCCGCGCGACCCGAACCTCGTCTACGTCGCGGCCATCGGCCACGCCTTCGGCCCGAACGAGCAGCGCGGCGTCTTCCGCTCGAAGGACGGCGGGAAGACCTGGGAGAAGGTTCTCTACAAGAGCCCGCTGGCCGGCGCCGTCGATCTGACGTTCGACCCGACGAATGCCAACGTCCTCTACGCGGCGCTCTGGCAGTACGTCCGCAAGCCCTGGACGTTCGAGAGCGGCGGGCCGGCGAGCGGTCTGTTTAAATCGACCGACGGCGGCGACACGTGGCAGGAGATCACGCGCAGCCCCGGACTGCCCCGCGGCATCGTCGGCAAGATCGGCGTGACCGTCTCGGCCGCCGCGCCCGAACGCCTGTGGGCTCTGGTCGAGGCCGAGGACGGCGGCATCTTCCGCTCGGACAACGGCGGCGCCAGTTGGACGAAGGTCAACGAGTCGCGCGACCTCCGCCAGCGCGCCTGGTACTACACGCGCATCTACGCCGACCCGCAGAACGCCGAGCGCGTCTACGTTCTCAACACCGGTTTTTATCGCTCGAACGACGGCGGCCGGACGTTCTCGAACATCTCAGTCCCGCACGGCGACAACCATGATCTGTGGATCGCGCCCAACGACCCGAACCGCATGATCGAGTCGAACGACGGCGGCGCCAACGTCTCCTTCAACGGCGGGCGCACCTGGACGGAGCAGGATCAGCCGACCGCGCAGTTCTACCGCGTCGTTTTAGACAACGACTTCCCATACAACGTCTACGGCGCGCAGCAGGACAACTCGACCATCTCGATTCGCAGCCGGACGGAGGACTTCGCCATCGGCGAGGAGTCGTGGCACGACGTGGGCGGCGGCGAGTCGGGCTGGATCGCGCCGAAGCCGACGGACTCGAACGTCGTCTTCGCCGGCTCCTACGGCGGCTACCTCACGCGCTACGACCACCGCACCAAGCAGCTCCGCGCCGTCAACGTCTGGCCCGACAACCCGATGGGCTGGGGCGCCGAGGGGATGAAGTACCGCTTCCAGTGGAACTACCCGATCCTCTTCTCGCCCAACGACCCGAATACTCTGTACGCCGCGGGCGACCACCTCTTCCGCTCGACCAACGAGGGGCAGTCCTGGGAGATGATCAGCCCCGACCTCACGCGCAACGACAAGTCGAAGCAGGGGCCGGGCGGCGGCCCCATCACGAAGGACAACACGAGCGTCGAGTACTACGACACCATCTTCACGGTGGCCGAGTCGGCCGTCACGAAGGGCGTCATCTGGACGGGCTCGGACGACGGGCTGGTGCAGGTCACGCGCGACAACGGCAAGACCTGGTCGAACGTGACGCCGAAGGGCATCCCCGACTGGATTCAGATCAACTCCGTCGAAGCCTCGCCGCACGAGGCGGGCGCGGCCTACGTCGCCGCGACCATGTACAAGTCCGACGACTTCAAGCCCTATCTTTACAAGACGAGTGACTACGGGAAGACCTGGAAGAAGATTGACACAGGGATTCCCGACGGCGCCTTCACGCGCGCCGTCCGCGAAGACCCGGCGCGGCGCGGCCTGCTCTACGCGGGGACGGAGCTGGGCATGTACATCTCCTTCGACGACGGCGAGCACTGGCAGCCGTTCCAGTTGAACCTTCCTTACGTGCCCATCACAGACCTCGCCGTGCACAAGCGGGACAAAGATTTGGTTGTTGCCACGCAGGGGCGTGCCTTCTGGATTCTCGACGACCTCTCGGTGCTTCATCAGCTGACCGACGCGCAGCGCGCGGGCGCGGGCGAGACGACGCTCCTGAAGCCGGAGGACGCGTACCGGATGGCGGGCGGAGGCGGCGGGCCGCTCCCGCCGACGGTGACCGCGGGCGCGAACCCTGCGAACGGCGTCGTCGTCTACTACTATCTCAAGTCGCGCCCCGCCTCGGACGTAACGCTCGAATTCATCGACCCTGCGGGGAAGTCCGTGCAGAAGTTCACGGCCAAGGCGTCGCCTCGCCCCACGCCGACCCCTTCGGGCGGGACGGCCGGACAGCCCGGCGCCTCGACCGCGCCCGGCTCGGCGCAGGTGCAGCAGCCTCCCGAGCAGCCGCAGGCGCCCTCGGGCGAAGAGTCTTCCGAGTTCGCGGGGCGGCGCGGGGGCGGCGCGCCGCGCCCGACGACGGAGGCCGGGCTCAACCGCTTCGTCTGGGACATGCGCTACGCGGACGCGACGCGCTTCCCCGGCCTGATCCTCTGGGCGGGCGGCACGAACGGCCCGCGCGCCGTGCCCGGCACGTATCAGGTCAAACTCACCGCCGACGGTCAGACCTACACGCAGGGCTTCGAGATTAAGAAAGACCCGCGGCTCCAGACGACGCAGGAGGAGTTTGACAAGCAGCTCGCGCTGCTCACGAAGATTCGCGACAAGCTGACCGAGACGCACAACGCCGTCTCGCAGATCCGCGACGTGCGGAGGCAGGTGGACGACCTCTCGAAGCGCATCGCCGACCAGCCGAACGCGAAGCCGGTGTTGACGGCGGGCGGGCAGCTCAACCGGAAGCTACAGGCCGTCGAGGAGGCGCTCTACCAGACGAAGAACCAGAGCAGCCAGGACCCTCTGAACTATCCCATCCGGCTTAACAATAAGCTGGCGGCACTCGGCTCCATCGTCGCGAGCGCCGACGCGCAGCCGACCGAGCAGTCCTACACGCTCTACGAGGAGCTGGCCGCGCAGATCGACGCGCAGCTCCGGCAGCTCAACCAGTTGATGACGGACGACCTCAAGAGCTTCAACGCGCTCGCGCGCTCGGCCGACATCCCCTTCGTCATCGTCAAGCCCGCGGCGCCCGCGGCCGGCGCCCCGCCGGGCGGCGGCGAGGAGCAGGAGGATGAGCCGGAGCCTTAAGGGCGCGGAGGGTTGCGGGATTTCGGGGGTTGAGAGTATAAATTCAAGCCTCTGCGCAACCTCCGCGCGCTCTGTGCCTCTGCGTTGAATCCAACGTGAACCGCTCGGTAGTTGAAAGAAAGGAAGGCGGCCTCGTCATGCTGTTCTCGAACTTCAACGGAAACTTTGCCGGTAAACTTCTCCTCTTGTCGGCGGCCCTGCTCTGCCTGCGCGCGGGCGCGCGGGCGCAGGAGAAGGAGGACGTGGTGCGCGTCGAGTCGGAGCTGGTGCAGACCGACGTGATGGTCTTCGACAAGGCGGGCAAGTTCGTGGACGGCCTGACGCGCGAACAGTTCGAGCTGAAGGTGGACGGGCGCCCCGTGCCGGCGGCCTTCTTCGAGCGCATCTCGACGCCGCTGCCGCCGGGCGTGGGCGCGCCCGGCGCCGCGGCCGCCGCCGCCAACGCGGCCATCGCCTCGCGCTCGCACGGGCGCAGCGTCGTCTTCTTCGTCGACGACCTGCACCTCACGCTCAACAGCCTCGGGCCGACGCGCGCGGCCATCACGCGCTTCATCGACGAGGAGATGGCGCCGGGCGACCTCGTCGCCATCGTCACGGCCTCGGGGCAGCTCGGCTTCCTCCAGCAGTTCACCGACAACAAGGGGGTGCTGCGCGCGGCCGTCGCGCGGCTGCGGAACGTCCCCAACCAGATGCACGACGCCGAGCAGCCGCCGATGTCCGAGTTCGTCGCCGACCGCATCGCCAACGGCGACCGCCAGGCGGCCGGCTTCTACATCACCAAGATTCAGGAGGGCTTCTTCACCAGCGGCGCCGCCAAGGCGGACGCCAAGAACCCGGCCAGCAACTCCAACGCGGTCTTCGAGATGGTCAAGACGCGCGCGACCAACATCACGAAGCAGGCCGAGGCGGTGACGAACGGCTCGCTCGCCGCGCTCGAAAAGCTGGTGGACGCGGCGGGCCGCATCGAGGGGCGCAAGCTGATCTTCTACATCTCGGACGGCTTCTACCTCGGCGGCAAGGGCTCGGTCTCGGCCTCCAACCACCGCCTGCAACTCGTCACCGACACGGCCGCGCGCACGGACAGCGTCATCTACACCATCGACGCGCGCGGGCTGTTCGCGCCCGTCAACGACGCCACGGGGACGAAGGCGCTCGACCCGAACGGCTACCTCGACCGCTCCTCCATCGGCGAGGGCACGCTCGCGCAGGAGGGGCTCTCGGCGCTCGCGGGCGACACGGGCGGCCAGTTCCTCAAGAACCAGAACTACTTCGACCACTGGGTCTCGCGCGTGCTCGACGAGACCTCGAACTACTACCGCATCGCCTGGAAGCCGGAGGCCGAGGAGCAGAAGGCCGGGCGCTACCACCGCGTCGAGGTGGCGGTCGTGGGGCGCCCCGACCTGACCGTGCGGCTGCACCGCGGCTACGTGCCGGCGGCCGCGCGCGCGGCCGAGGAGGCGAAGGGCGACAAGGCGGCGGCGAAGCCCGACCCGCAGGTCACGCCCCTCAAGCCCGCCGAGGCGAAGGGGGCCGAGGCAGACTTTCGCGCGGCGCTCTCGGAGCCTACGGGCCGGCGCGGGCTCCCGACCGCCCTCTCGACCAGCTTCGTGGACGTGCCGGGCAGCGGCCCCGTACTCACCAGCTCGGTCGAGGTCGGGACGGCCCTGCTCGACTACGGCGCCGACGGGAAGCAGCCGGCGTCGGTCGATCTGGTCGGCCTGGTCCTGAACGACCAGGGGAAGCCGGTCTCGAACTTCAGCAAGCGCCTGACGGTGACGCCCGTCGCGTCCGCCTCGGGCGAGCAGCCCGGGGTCATCTACAACCACCGCGTGCCGCTCACGCCGGGGTTGTATCAGGTGAAGGCGGCGGCGCGCGACGTGCGCGGCGGGCAACTGGGGAGCGCCGTGCAGTGGATCGAGATACCCGACCTCTCGAAGAAGCAGCTCAGCTTGAGCAGCCTGCACCTCGGCGGCCGTCCGGTGGGCGGCGGCGCAGACGGAAGTGCGCCGCAGATTCAGTTCAGCGTTGGCCGGCGGTTCCCGCGCTCGGCGAAGGTGGACTTCCTCGGGTTCGTCTACAACGCGGCGCAGGCGGGGGGGAAGGTTGACCTCTCGGTGACGCTGCGCGTGCTGCACGACAACAAGGCGGTCGTCTCTTCGCAGGCGCGCAAGCTGGCGCCGGAGGCGGGCGCAGACCTCGCGCGCATCCCCGTCACGGGCGCCATCTCGCTCGGGCAACTCCCTTCGGGGCGCTACGAGCTTGAGGTCGGCGTCAACGACAACGTCGCGCACGCGAACGCCGTCGAGCGCATCATGTTCGAGATTAAATAGGCCCCTTGACGCGCGGCCTGAGGGTCGCGCCGGATTTCAACACAGAGACACAGAGACACAGAGGCACAGCTTGATGCGATATTCCGTTCAAGCTGTGTCTCTGTGTCTCTGTGTCTCTGTGTCTAACGCCTTCTGCTCCAATGACCCCTCTCGCTTCACCTGCCGGAAGACGACAAACGCCGGGACGAGAACCATGGCGAAGTAGTTGAGGACGTAAGCCTGCTTGAAGAAGGTGAGCGAGAGCGTCTGCGCGGCGGTGATGAGCAGCGTCACGCGGCGGAGCCAGTGGCGTTCCGGCAGGAAGAGGGCCGGCGGCAGAAGCATCCCCATGTACCACGCGTTGAACTTCGAGCTGACCACGCACATCAGCACGAGCATCACGAGCGCCCACAACTCCAGGAGCCGGCCCGCCGAACTCTTCTTCAAAAATCTCCAGTGGACGACGACGAGGAAGAGGGCGAAGAGGCCGCGCAGCAGGGCCTTGATGCCTGAATCGACCGCGTCGTGGAACTGCGCCAGGGGCTTGAAGAGCCGCGCCGCGTTCTCGTAGATGTGGATGAGGAAGGAGTGGAGCGAGTTGTCGATGAGCGTCGCGTTGTCGCGGATGTCTTCGAGCCGGAACTGCCGCCAGTCGGCGAGGAAGGGCGCCGCCGCCAGGACGACGACGAGCGCCGCGAGCAGGCACCCGAGGGCCGTCGTCTTCCACCCGCGCTTCTTGAAGACGTAGACGAGCGCCGCCGGGACGAGCAAGGCGGGCGCGTACTTCAACATGGTCGCCGCCGCGAGCGCCGGCAAGACCCACACGTCCCTTCCGGTCACGACGAGGTAGGCGGCGAGCGCGAGCGCGCACCCGATGAGGATGTCGTTGTGCCCGTTGGCGAGGTGGTGGAGCAGGACGAGCGGGTTCCAGAGGAAGGCGTAGAGCGCCAGCGACGGCCGCTCGTGCCCCAGGCGTTTCGCCCCCGACCAGACGAGCCAGCCCGTGAAGGCGTAAGCGGCGGCGTTGACGGCCTTGAAGAGCGCGAGCGTCAGCGCCCAGTTGCCCCCGCCGGCGGCGGCGAGCAGGCGCGCGAGCAGCGAGTAGAGGAAGCCGTACGGGTTCGGGTTATAGATCCAGTGATCCCAGATCATCGGGTCGTCGCGCCAGCCCGGCACCTCCGCGACGGTGTAGACGTACGGGTTCATGTGGTAGTGAACCTGCTGCCAGCCGCGGTTGATGTAGCCGAACACGTCGGTCGAGTGGAAGGGGTAGACGGCCGCGCAGGTGACACAGAAGAGGGCCGCGAACCAGACGACTGTCGAGGTCTTCAGTGCGCCGCCCGAGTCGCGCACGATGCGGTAGCCGCGCCAGTAGAGGTAGAGCAGCGGCAGCACCGCGAGCCAGATGAAGACCTCGCGCGCCGTGCGCGTGTAGCCCTGGAAGCCGCGCACGTAGAAGAGGAACGTCGCCGCGTAGACCGCGGCCGTCAGCGCCCCCGTCCACGCCAGGCTCCGCGCACTTTGCCCAGAGGTCTCCATACGGTCGGCAGACTGTACCTGAACGTCCGCGGTTTATCAAAAAGGGCGACGGCCGGCGCGGGAAAGACTAACCGCGGAGATGCGGAGGCACGGCTTTGAAGACGTGAGTCAACAAGCCGTGCCTCCGCGTCTCCGCGGTTAACATTTACCGGGCTACGCCCGACTGTCTACTGCACGACGGCGCAGACGGCATAGGCCGTCAGCACCAGCGCGGCGTTGTTCGACTTGGTCGTGTTGGTGGCCGTGACGCTCCAACCGTTCACGCCGGAAAAGACTGAGCTGAAGACCTGCATAGTGGACTGGTTGCCGCTGCCGCCGGCCGGGACGGTCGTCGTGTAACCGCCCGAGATGATATTCAGACCGGCCGGGCACGTGGCGGTCGCCGTCCCCGTCGTCTGCTTGGCAAGCGTGAGCGGGTTGCCCGTGATGTACTGCAACCCCGACAGCCCCGCCGGCCCTTGTGGCCCAGTCGGCCCTGCCGGCCCCGCCGGCCCCGCCGGGCCGGTCGCGCCGGTCGCGCCGGTCGCACCAGTTTCGCCTTGCGGCCCCTGCGGGCCGGCAGGCCCTTGTGGCCCCGGAGGGCCTTGCGGCACGGCAGTCACCCCGGTAGTAAATGCGTAGTGTGTCGCGGTAGGGGCGTTGCCGATGGGGTCGAAGTTCCCGATGGCGTAGAGCGTGCCATTCACGACGCTCGCCTTCGAGTCCTGGAGAGGCGCGGGCGCAGGGGTGTCCGTCGTCCAGGTGTCGGTCGTCGGGTGGTAGGCTTCGTTGACCGCGGTCGAGCCGCCGAGGACGGAGCCTCCGACGACATAGATGACCCCGTTAATCACGCCGGCGGTACTATAAGCGCGCGCCGTCGGCATCGAGGCTTTCGTCGTCCAGGAGTTCGTCGCCGGGTCATAGGCCATGACGGACGATGCGATGCTCGGGTTGCCGTTGCTAGTGCCCCCCATCACGTAGATGATGCCGTTGACGACTGCGGCGGTGAAGGAGGCTCGCTGCAACGGCATCGGGGCCTTCGTCGTCCAGTTGTTGGTCGAAGGGTCGTAGGCTTCGACGGTGGCAAGCTCTGGGATGCCGCTGGGGCCGGCGCCGCCGATGGCGTAGATGATGCCGTTGACGGCAACGGTCACGAGGTCTCTCCTGATCGTCGGCATCGGGGCCTTCGTCGTCCACACGTTGGTCGAAGGGTCGTAGGCTTCGACGGTGGCTAGGTCGCCGCCGCAATTGTTGCCGCCGCCGAGCACGTAGAGAAGGTTATTCACCACGGCGGCACCCGGATGATAACGCGCCGTCGGCATCGGGGCCTTCGTTGTCCAGGTGTTGGTCGAAGGGTCGTAGGCTTCGACGGTGGCAAGGGCACTGCACGTAAAGTTGTTGATTACTCCTCCGACGGCATAGATGATGCCGTTCACCTCGCCGGTGGCGTGTGCGAAGCGCGTCGTCGGCATCGGGGCTTTCGTCGTCCACGTGCCTTGTGCGAAAGCTTGGCCGCTGGAAAGCAGCAGCAGGAGTATGGCCAGGGCGGCGCAGACTTCCAGGGGGCGTCTCTTGGGGACGTGAGTCACGGGGCTTCCTCCTCTTCGGGCGACGGCACGGAGATCGTTCTCTGCCGTGCGGTGGGAACGCAGGAGGGCTGGGCGGCAAAGTGGCAGGATCAGCGAGGGTGAAACTGTCGCGTGCGGTTCAGCCCGCAAAGTCAGCGAATCGGGCGGGGACTCTATCCAAAACCGTCTACAAAATCAACGATATTACGATCAGAGTGGAAATCGGCGGAAATTTCCAACTAAATCGGACCGGCCGCGGCCTCAGCACGGCATTGACAGGCGTCGGGTAAATTGTTATTCCAACGTGACGCTCTGGCGCTCTTCTTGAACCCGGAAAAGATAAACGCACATGCAAACCCTTCTGAAGCGAACCCCGCTGGCGCTCATCGCGCTGCTCTGCCTCGCCGCGCCGTTGGTCGCGCGGCAGTCGGACTACCGCGTGCTCTCGCCGAACCGGAAGATCGAGTTGAGGGTCGGCACCGCCGGCCGCGTCCGCTACGAACTGCTTTTGAACGGGAAGACGCTGCTGCGCGACTCGACGCTCTCCATCGACATCGACCACCGTGTGCTCGGGCTCGACCCGAAGGTGCGGAAGGCCGTGCCGCGCGCGTACGAGGGCTGGGTCGAGCCGGCCGTCCGCCAGAAGTTCGCGCGCATCCGCGACGCATACAACGAGCTGCGCCTTGAATTCGAGGGCGACTATGCGGTCGTCTTCCGCGCCTACGACGAGGGCGTGGCCTACCGCTTCGAGACGGCGCTGCCGCAGGCGGAGGTCAAGGTCTACAGAGAGGAGGCCGCCTTCAACTTCGCGGACAACTACACGGTCTACTACCCGCAGGAGGAGAGCCTCTTCTCACACAACGAGCGCCAGTACTTGCCGAAGCCCCTGAAGGAGATCGCGCCCGCGGCCTTCGCCTCGCTGCCGGCGGTGGTTGACGCGAACGGGGCGAAGGTCGCCGTCGCCGAGTCGGACGTGGAGGACTACCCCGGCCTCTGGCTGCGCGGCACGAGCGGCAACGGGCTCGGCGTGATGTTCCCGCCATATCCTTTGAAGGAGGAGCTGAAGGGCGACCGCAACTTCAGGGTGACGGAGGCGGCCGACTACATCGCCGTCACGAAGGGCACGCGCACGTACCCGTGGCGTCTGCTCGGCATCGCGGAGCGCGACGGCGATCTGATCACGAACCAGCTGGTCTACCTGTTGGCAAGTCCGTCGCGGGTGCAGGACACGTCCTGGATTAAGCCGGGCAAGGTGGCGTGGGACTGGTGGAACGCCAACAACGTCTACGGCGTGGACTTCAAGTCGGGCGTCAACACCGAGACCTACAAGTACTACATCGACTTCGCCTCGAAGTACGGCATCGAGTACGTTGTCCTCGACGAGGGCTGGTACAAGCTCGGCAACGTGCTCGATGTCGTCCCCGAGATCAACGTGCAGGAGCTGGTCGATTACGGGAAGCGGAAGAACGTCGGCGTCATCCTCTGGGTCGTGTGGAAGACGCTCGACGACCAGTTGGAACCGGCGTTGAATCAGTTCGAGAAGTGGGGGGTCAAAGGCATCAAGGTTGACTTCATGCAGCGCGACGACCAGAAGGTCATCGGCTTCTACCACAAGCTCACGCGCGAGGCGGCGAAGCGCAAGATGTTGGTCGATTACCACGGCGGACAGCGCCCGGCCCTGATGACGAGGACGTGGCCGAACCTCATCAGCACCGAGGGCGTGCGCGGAAACGAATGGAGCAAGTGGAGCGCCGACGCCAACCCCGAGCACAACCTGACGCTCCCCTTCACGCGGATGTTCCTCGGGCCGATGGACTACACGCCGGGCGCGATGCTCAACGCACAGCAGAAGAGCTGGGCGAAGGTCTTCGACCGCCCGATGTCGCTCGGCACGCGCTGCCACCAGCTCGCGATGTACGTCGTCTTCGAGAGTCCCTTGCAGATGCTCGCGGACAGCCCCTCGAACTACCTGCGCGAGCCCGAGGCGATGGAGTTCCTCTCGGCCGTCCCCTCGGTCTGGGACGAGACGCGCGTGCTCGACGGACGGATCGGCGACTACGTCCTCGTCGCGCGCCGCAGCGGCCGCGACTGGTACGTCGGCGCGATGACCGACTGGACGGCGCGCGAGCTGGACGTGGACTTCTCCTTCCTGCCCGAGGGCAGTTTCAGGATGGACTCGTACCAGGACGGCGTGAACGCCAACCGTTTCGCGAGCGATTATAAGAAGGTCTCGGGCCGCGCCGACCGTTCGACCCGCCTGAAGATCAAGCTGGCCGAGGGCGGCGGCTGGGCCGCGCACCTCCGGCCGTAAGCGCCGCGCCGCCGCGCGGCAGGCGGCCGACGCTTCCGCCGCCAGGCCCCGCCTTAAAGCGGAGTAAAAGACTGTCGCCGATTACAGGTCACGGTCGAAGACCGCGCCGCCCAAAAGACGACCTCGCAGCAGACCGCCTTCTACGTCCAGTGAGAGGCATACGCGTCATCGCCGCGGAGCGGCGCGTGAATGTAGCCCGGCCTTTCAAGGCCGGGTAAAGCGTTGAAACAAAGACCGCCGCGT
>JBJMGP010000099.1:0-9988 GCA_045807865.1 Pyrinomonadaceae bacterium | reverse complement strand
GTTCGACGACGGCGACCACTACTTCCTCTTCAACCCCGGCCGCCGCGTCGCCCAGGACGTGACGACCGAGGACAAGGCCTGCGTCGAGTTCGGCGCCTGCTTCGGCCCGGCCCGCCGCTACTACCGCGCGCTGGAGTTCTCGGCCACCAAGCGCTTCACGAACAACTGGCAGTTCATCGGCTCCTACGTCTACTCCAGCCTGATCGGCAACTACGAGGGGCTCTTCCGCAACGACAACGGCCAGTCCGACCCGAACATCACGTCGCTCTTCGACCTGGTCAGCCTGCTCAACGGCATCTACGGGCGCCTGCCCAACGACCGCCCGCATCAGGTCAAGTTCGACGGCAGCTACCGCTGGAAGTTCGGCCTGCTCACGAGCGCGTCGTTCCGCGCCAACTCGGGCATCCCGTTCAACCAGCTGATCCCGCACCCGGTCTACGGCGACAACGAGGGCTTCCGCGTCCCGCGCGGCACGGCCGTCAACCCGTTCACGGGTGACACCCGGACGCCCACGACCTACAACCTGGACCTCGGCGCGTACTACCCGATCAACCTCGGCGAAGACCGCCAGCTCCGCTTCCAGTTCGACTGGTTCAACGTGACGAACGCGCAGAAGGCGATCCGTCAGGACGAGACCTACCAGATCAACAGCGGCGCGCCCGGCGTGGCCAACCCGCTGAACCCGTTCTACGGCACGGGCACGATCTTCCAGTTCCCGTCGGCGGTGCGCCTCGGCGTCAAGTTCCAGTTCTAAACTGCTCTGCTTTCACTGACCCTCCGGGGGAGTGGAAGATTCCGGGAGGGGCGTCCACAATCGCCCCTCCCTTTTCTTTTTCCTGTGCTATTCTGCGGGTCGATCCCCGCGACCCAAACTTAGACCCGAAGGCCGTCCGCGACCGCTTCTCGAAAGGGGTTTGTGAACATGCTTTTCCCGCAAACAGCCCGAGCCCCCCGACGCCCTCTCGAACCCTCCGCGCCCCTGGCACTCTTCGCGCTCCTGCTGCTCGCCTTTGCCGCCGGCACGGCCGCCGCGCAGGCCGGCGGCCTCGACGGCTCGGGCACGGGCGGCATCCACACTATCCAAGGCCGTCTCGTCGGCCCCTCGGGGCGCCGCGCCGACCTGCGGCTCAAGGTGCGGCTGGAGAGTTCCGGCTCCGGCGAGACCTACGTCTTCTCCGACCCCAACGGCACGTTCCGCTTCACGGGCCTGAGCCCCGGCAGCTACACGGTCGTCGTCGAGGGCGGCGACCAGTTCGAGACGGCGCGCGAGGTCGTCGTGGTCGAGTCGAGCACCATCTCGACGGCACGCGGCGTCGTGGGCACGCCGTTCTCGCGCCCCTTGACGGTGCAGGTCTACCTCCGCCCCAAGCATGATGGGGGTGAGCAGTCGCAGCCCGGCGTGCTCAACGCATCACTGGCGGGCGTGCCGAAGCCGGCCGTTGACCTCTACCACAAGGGCGTCGAGGCCGCGCGTAAGAACGAGAACGACCGCGCCGCCGACTTCTTCAGGCTCGCCGTCGATGCTTACCCGAACTTCCCCGCCGCGCTGACCGAGCTGGGCATCACCCATCTCAAGCTCAAGCACCCGGAGAAGGCGGCCGAGGCGCTCGCGGCCTCGCTCAAGCTCGCGCCCGACGACCCGGGAACACTGCTCGCCTACGGCCGCGCGCTACTCGAACTTCGCCGCCCGGCCGAGGCCGAGGAGCAGTTCCACAAGGTGCTCCAGAAGAACGCGGCCTCGCCGTCGGCGCACCTCTACCTCGGCGTGATCCTGCTTGGCCGGCGCCAGCTCCCGGAGGCGGAGACCGAGTTGAAGGCGGCGGCCCAGGCGGGCGGCGTCGAGGTCGTCAGGGCGCACTACTACCTCGGCGGCCTCTACTGGGAGCTGAAGCAGTACAAGCGCGCGGCCGACGAGTTGGAGACATATCTCAAGCTCGTGCCCTCTGCGCCCGACGCCGAGCGGCTGCGCGCGACCATCTCGCAGCTGCGGGCCAAGTAGGAGGCTGGGCGCCCGAGGCCCTTCCGGAGCGCGTGCCTCCCGTTCTATAATCCGCCCGCACCCCCTGGACGCCGTCTCGGCCCCGGCGCGCACGCGTCTGAAGACCTTAGGATCGGATTTAGCTACATGAAAAAAGTTTTCGCCCTCCTCCTGTCCTTCACCACGCTCTGCCCCGCCCTCGCCGCGCAGACGCCGGCGCCCGAACGGCCGCCGCAGCAACAACAGCAGACATCACAGCAGCAGACGCAGCCGGCGGACGACGACGAGGTCGTGCGCATCACGACCTCGCTCGTCCAGACCGACGTGGTCGTCACCGACAAGGACGGCCGTCAGGTCACAGACCTCAAGGCCGAAGACTTCGAGATTCTTGAGAACGGCAAGCCGCAGAGCATCACCAACTTCTCTTACGTGTCGGCGGCGCCGGCCGCCTCCGGCGCGGCAGCCGCGGCGACGACCCCGACGCCGGCCCCGCGCGATAAGAACAAGGCCGCGGCGGCGCCCGTCCCTCCGCCCGCGCAGTTGCGCCCCGAGCAGGTGCGCCGCGCCATCGCGCTCGTCATCGATGACCTGCGCATGTCGGCCGAGGGCATCCACTTCGCGCGCCAGGCGCTCAGGAAGTACGTGGACGAGCAGGTGCAGCCCGGCGACCTCGTCGCCATCCTCCGCACCTCCGCGGGCATCGGCGCGCTCCAACAGTTCACTAACGACCGGCAGCAGCTCTACGCCGCCATCGAACGCCTGCACCCGCTCGCGCGCACGTCACGCCTCGGCGCCTTCACCGCGGTGGACACCCTTGAGCGGCTGGAGTCAACGACGGCCGCGCCGGTGATGAGCGAGGGGGACGCGGCAGACCAGCCCCGCTCGGTCAGCATCAACGAGTTCCGCGACGCCATCCTGACCGTCGGCTCGCTCGGCGCACTCAGCTTCGTCGTCCGCGGCCTCAAGGACTTGCCCGGCCGCAAGGCCGTCGTGCTCTTCTCCGACGGCATCTCCATCGCCGCCCAGACCAACGACGGCGGGCAGGATCGCCGCGGGCGCGTCCTTGCGGCAATGAGGCAACTGGTGGAGCAGGCCAACCGCGCCTCGGTCGTCATCTACTCGGTGGACACGCGCGGCCTTCAACCGACGGCGAAGACTGCCGCCGACGGCTACGGCGGCAGCCCGGCGGCCCCGAACGATTCCGGCCCCGGCGGTGCCATCGGCGGCATGAGCGGCGTCGGCAGCGGCGAGGTCATCAGCGCGCGCGAAGCCGAGATGTTCGAGGGGCAGAACGGCCTCAACTACCTCGCGCGCGAGACGGGCGGCACCACGGTCTTCAACCAGAACGACCTCAACAAGGGCATCCGCCGCGCGCTCGAAGACATACGCGGCTACTACCTCATCGGCTACCGCCCGGACGATGCGACCTTCGACCCGCAGACGGGCCGGCGCCACTTCAACACCTGGTCGATCAAGGTTAAGGGGCGGGACAACGTGAAGGTGCGCGCGCGCAGCGGCTTCTTCGGCGTCGCCGAGGACCAGGCGCGCAAGGGCAAGCGCTCGCGCGCCGAGCAGTTGATGGCGGCTCTGCTTTCCCCCTTCGCCTCGGGCGGCGTCAAGCTGCAACTGACGACCTTCTTCCTCAACGACGCCTCTTTGGGCTCGACCATCCGCTCCGTGATGCTGATGGACGCGCGCGACCTGACCTTCACGCCGCAGCCCGACGGCCGTCAGCAGGCCGTCCTCGACGTGGTGGCCGTCACGCTCGGCGAGGACGGGCAGATCATCGATCAGGTCGCCCTCACCGAGACCATCCGCGCCAAGCCCGAGAAGCTCGAACGCTTCCTGCGTGAAGGGATGCTCTACGGCATGAACGTGCCCGTGAAGAAGCCGGGCGCCTACCAGCTCCGCATCGCCGTGCGGGATTCGGCCTCGGGCAGGGTCGGCTCGGCCAGCCACTACATCGAAGTCCCGGACGTGAAGAAGGACAAGATGACCCTCTCCAGTCTCGTCATCACGGGCAACCGGCCGGCGGCGAAGGCGCGCGACCTGCTCACCTCGGTGCTCGGCGCGCCCGGCGCCTCGGCCGCCACGAGCGAGACGGGCGCGCGCGTCGTCGCCGGCGGCGAGGGGCTCATCGGCATGGAAGACCCTCTGGCCAGCCCCGCCTCGCGCGTCTTCCGCTACGGCTGGTTCCTCGACTACGCCTGCATGCTGTTCAACGCCGGGAAGCTGAAGAAGGGGGCGCAGTTCAACTCGCAGGTCAAGCTCTTCCGCGAGGGTCAGCAGGTCTTCGCTGGCGAGGTCTTCCCCGTTGACCTGAACAACCAGACCGATCCCGCGCGGCTCGTCGTCGCGCGGCGCCTGCAACTGGGCACGATCCTTGAGCCGGGCGACTACATGCTGCAACTGACCGTCTCGGAGGCGGGCGGCGAGCGGACGGCGACGCGCTGGATAGATTTTAAACTTGTCAACTAAAGGGCGTCGGCCACCATCCAAGCAGACGTACGCCGCCCCCATGCAGTGCCTTCAAACCAGGAGGAGAACCCACATGACGAAGTTAACGCTGGCCTTCATGCTTCTGCTCACGGCCGCCGCGGGCGCACACGCGCAACGGGCGACGGGGACGACGCCCGTCGGCACGCCGTATCCCGCCGGCTCCACGAACGAATACCCGCGGAAAATCACGGACCCGGTTATACTTTCGGAGAATCACATCGCCGACTCCCGTAACGCCGGCGCCTCCTCGGAACGCGAGGCCAACGCCGCGGGGCGTATCGCCGTCCCGACCTTTAAGGCCGAGCTCAAGGTCACGAACCACGCCGCGCAGGCCATCAAGTCCGTCTCATGGACGGCCACGCTCCTCGACTCCGCGACGGGCACAGTCATCCACACGTATGACGTGACGACCGAGGCCAAGATCGCTCCCGGCAAGACGAAGAAGCTCTCGGAGCATCTGCGGAAGCCCAGCGCCAGCCGCGTGTCGGCCGACACGCGCGGCGCGAAAGTCGCCGACCTTAGGGTCAAGGTCAACGCCGTCACTTACGCCGACGGCTCGACCTCGACGACGCCTTGAACAGCGGCCTGTTGGCGAAGCGCGTCCGACGTAGCGCTTCGCCAACGGGCTTCGACATTTCGGCAGCGGACTCGGATGCCGGGCCTTCTAGGGTTCAGGAAAGAGGTGCGAAATGAGGAGAGCGGTCTCTTTGCTTTTTCTGTTCCTGCTCTGCGCCGCCGCCGCTGCCGCGCAGACGCCGGCCGCGACCACGACGCCGCCGGCCGCCCCGCCCGACCTCGTCGTCCTCCAGAATAAGTGGCATAGCTACACGCGCAACCCGGCGCTCGACGCCGACCCCTTCGACGCTAACGACGACTTCGAGGCCGAGCGGCAGTTGCAGAAGGCCAACGAGATCCGGAACACCATCCGCGCCCGCGGCTCCGAACCGCGCGAGGCCGCGCCGGCCCGCGTCAGCAAAATAGACCACCCGGACTCGAAGCAGATCGTGACCTACGTCTACCAGGTCAAGGTCAAGAACACGGGGACGAAGACGATCCGCGTCATCGACTGGGGCTACAGCTTCCTCGACCCCGAGACGCAGCAGGAACTCGGGCACCACCCCTACACGACCAAGGTCAAGCTTCGCCCCGGCCAGGACTCCGAGCTTGTCGGCCGCTCCGGCAACCCGCAGACCTCCACCGTCGATGTCAAGAACACGGGTAAGAAGCTGGCCGAGCAGATCGTCGTCTACCGCATCGAGTACGACGACGGCTCGGTCTGGCAACCCCCCGCGCCCTAGCCTCACACCAAGTCCCGGCCGCAGCCCAGACGTTCCGACACGTGTTGCGCCGGAAGAGGCGCGTGGTTTGCTTTGTCGGCGAATCTGGCCGCCTATACGAGAATTCGTATAGGAAATTCAAATTTGTCAATTTCCATCCTTATTTCCTCACCCCGCCCGGCAGTTTAATCCACTACTATGAACAATTTACATATGTCGTACTTGCCGGCACGGCACTTGCCACCACGCGGACGAGTAAGGCGATTATCAGGCGCTGTAGCATCAAGGCCCTTGTCTTACGCAGCATCCTTGGGAAACCACCCAAAATTTTGTTTCCGCCGGCGGGAGTTCTACCAGAAGAACTTTTCGCGCGGCGGGAGCCCCCGAAGAAGCCCACTTGTTAAGGAGTACACGATGAGGAACTTTATGTTGGCGGTACTGGCGCTCTGCCTCTTTTGCGCCACCGCTTTCGCCCAGGGCGGCCAAGGCAGCCTTTCCGGCTCGGTCGCGGGACCGGACGGCAACATCGCCGGCGCCACCATTACGGCGAAAGATAATCAGACCGGCAAGGAACAGACCGTCCAGGCCAGCAGCGATGGCACCTTCACTATCGCGTCGCTTGAGGTCGGCACCTACACCGTGACGGTCACGGCGCCCGGGTTCAAGACTAACACCATTACCAACGTCAAGATCGACGCCGGCCGCCCCTACTCGCTCAACGCGGTGCTCGAGGTCGGCAACATCAGCGAGACGGTCGAAGTCGTCGCCGGCGCCGACGTGGTCAACGCCACGAACGCCGAGCTGAGCAACACCGTCACCCCCCGTCAGGTAAAGGAGCTGCCGATCAACGGCCGCAACCCGCTCAACCTGCTCAACCTGATCGCCGGCGCGAACCCCACCTCCAGCTCGATCAACGGCCAGCGCACCTCCTCGGTCAACTACACGCGCGACGGCCTGAACGTGCAGGACAACTTCATCCGCAACGGCTTCGTCTCCGACCAGCCGACCGTGGATGACACGGGCGAGTTCACCGTCATCACGCAGAACGCGGGCGCCGAGTACGGCACCGGCTCCACGCAGGTCGTGCTCGTCACGCCGCGCGGCGGCTCGGACTTCCACGGCAACGTCTTCGAGTTCAACCGCAACTCGAAGTTCACCGCCAACACCTTCCTCAACAATTGGAACGGGGTGCCGCGCGCCTTCCTGAACCGCAACCAGTTCGGCGGCACGATCAACGGCCCGAGCGTCCTCCCCCACTTCGGCGAGGGCGGCCCGCGCCTCGACCACGGCAAGGCCTTCTTCTTCGCCAACTACGAGGGCTACCGCCTCGCCAACCAGGTGCCGATCACCACGACGACGCTCCTCCCGGCGGCGCGCGGCGGCAACTTCAGCTACGTCGACAACGGCGGCGTGACGCGCACCGTCAACGTCCTGTCCGGCTCGGGGCTCACCCTGACGGGCGCGAACCTGACGACCTTCAACAACGCCGGCGGCGCCATCGGGGTTGACCCGCTCGTCCAGAGCCGCTTCCTCAGCCTGCTCCCGAACGCCGGCAACGGCGCGTTAACGGGCGTCAACCTCCTCCAGTCCTACTCGTTCCAGCGCTCGAACCCCGAGGTTCGCGACGCCGTCACCGGCCGCTTCGACGTTGACTTCAACGACAAGAACTCGGCCAACTTCGTCTTCAAGCGCAACACCATCACGGACGCGCGCACCGACATCGCCGCCGGCTTTGACCCGGCCACCTTCGTCAGCCAGGGCGGTCCGACGACGCTCGTCGTCGGCGCCTACCGCATGTCGCCGACCACGTCTCTGACGAACGAGGTGCGCGGCGGCTACCAGCGCTCCGAGCCCTTCTTCAACGCGACGACCGACCCGCGCAGCCTGCCGTTCCTGATCGCTCCGCCGCTCGTCACCAACCCCGAGCCGAGCTTCCAGAGCCAAGGTCGCAACACCGACTACTGGAACATCCAGGACAACGCCACCTGGACGCGCGGCAACCACGCCTTCCGCTTCGGCGGCGTCGGCCAGTTCTACCGCATTCAGTCGGTCAACCTCGCCGGCGTGACCCCGGCCTACGCCTTCGGCTCGACCGGGAACGCGGCCACGCCGGGCTTCAACGCGAACCTCTTCCCCGGCGGCATCAACGCGACCGACCTGGCGCGCGCCAACAGCCTGCGCTACCTCCTCGGCGGCATCGTCGGCGGCGGCTCGCAGACGGCCAACGCCGTCAGCTCGACCTCGGGCTTCATCGCCGGCGCCGCGCAGGTTCGCCGGCTGAACTTCGACAACTACGGCTTCTACATCTCCGACCAGTGGCGCATGTCGGACAAGCTGACCGTCAACGTCGGCCTCCGCTATGAGCTCTACACGCCGCTCAACAACCCCGACCAGGTCAGCCTTGAGCCGGTTTTCAACGGCAACCCGATTACGACCCTGACCAGCCTGACCGGCCGGTTCCAGCCCGTCGGCGGCAACGCCGGCAACCCGGGCGACTTCTTCAAGATGGACAAGGATAACTTCGGGCCTAACGTCAGCGTCGCCTACACGCCGACCTTCCGGAACCGCCTCCTTGGCTCCATGTTCCCGGGCGAAGGGAAGACGGTCATCCGCGGCGGCTTCCGCGTTGACTACGTCAACGACGAGTACGTCCGCTCCGCCGACAACGCGTCGCTGAACAACAGCGGCCTCGGCTCAACCACCGCCTTCGCGCGCCTCGGCGGCGCCGCCAGCGGCTCGACGCAGTTCCGCTCCATCGGGCTGGCCGGCGCGCAGACCGTCGCGCCCATCGTCACCCCGGCCTCGGCCTTCGGCCCCGGCGGCTCGGGCACCCGCACCTTCGAGGAGAACAACTTCCAGGCCGGCGGCTTCGGCGGCGGCACCATCGGCGGCACGATCTCGCTCATCGACCCGAACATCCAGGTTCAGCGCAACTACGAGTACAACTTCGGCCTCCAGCGCGAGGTCGGCTTCCAGAGCGTGCTCGAGATCCGCTACGTCGGCGGCTACAGCAAGGAGCTGGTCCGCTCCATCGACTACGGGCAGCTCCGCACGCGCGACAGCGGCCTGCTGGCCGACTTCCTGATCGCGCGCGAGAACTGCCGCCTCCAGGGTCTGACCATCGCCGGCAGCGGCGACCCGACCCAGCGCTGCACAGACGCGCGCTTCAACCCGGCCATCACGGGCAGCCGCCCGACCCCGTACCTGTCGTCGCTTGAGCTCGCCGGGCTACTGAACAACAACACCATCCTCGGCCCCATCCGCGCCGGCACGCCGGGCGCGCTGGCCGAGCTCTACGTCGCCAACGGCTTCGGCATCACCCCCGGCTCGGGCTACAGCCAGCTGCTCGTGGCGAACCCGAACGGCGGCGTCCTGAACCTGACGACCAACGGCGGGCGCTTCAACTACAACGCGCTCCAGGTGGAGTTCCGCCGCCGCTTCACGCAGGGTCTGAGCTTCCAGGGGAACTACACGTTCCAGAAGATTCTGACCGACGTGACCGGCACGCAGAGCGAGTCCAACCAGACGCGCGTCGAGCCCTACCTCGACAACAACAACCCGAGCCGCGACTACGCGCGTCCGGGCTACGACCGCACGCACACCTTCAACTTCAACGGCCTTTACGAGATGCCGTTCGGCCGCGGCAAGCGCTGGCTCAACGAGGGCGGCGTCGTTGACAAGATCGTCGGCGGCTTCCAGCTCTCGTCGATTGTCAACTGGAGTTCGGGCGTCCCGACCAGCATCATCGACACGCGCGGCACTCTTAATCGCGCGGGCCGCTCGGCCCTCCAGCCGGCGACCTCGTCGCTGACCGAGACCCAGATCAAGGACCTCTTCGGCACCTTCCGGACCCCGAACGGCGTCTTCGTCATCAACCCGAGCGTGCTCTTCGCGGTGGCGACGGCCCCGGGGCAACCGACGCTCAACGGCTTCGACCTGACGCAGCCGCTGCCCGCGGGCTACACGCTCACGAGCATCCGCGGCGCAAACCCGGTCGGCACCACTCCGTTCGCGAGCCAGGTCTTCTTCCCGAACGCGCCCGGCTCGACCGGCAACCTGACGCGTAACTTCCTGAACGGGCCGGTCTACTTCAACTGGGACGCGGGCCTGCTCAAGAACATCAACATCACCGAGAACACCCGCCTCCAACTCCGCGGCGAGGTCTTCAACGTGCTCAACCGCGCCAACTTCTTCACGGCCGATCTCGACATCAACAGCACGAGCTTCGGCCGCC
>JBJMGP010000098.1:0-6212 GCA_045807865.1 Pyrinomonadaceae bacterium | reverse complement strand
TGCGACTCCGCCACCGTCAACATCAACGTCACCCAGACGACGGCGCCGGCCTTCGAAGGATTACTCACCACTTCGCCGGCGCGCATCGGGTTCGCTTCTTCCGGCATGCTGCAAGCCGACCCGCCTTCGCCACCCTCCGCGGGCGAATTCATTCATTTGACCGTCGGCACCTTGCCCGCCGGTAAGACCGAGACCGTCACCCTCAACGTCACTGTCTCCAACTCACTCGACCCACAGGTCAAGGAAGTCAGCAATCAGGCCACCATCGCCGGCTCTAACTTCTCCGGCGTGCAGACGGACGGCGACGGGAACCGGGCCAACGGCCAGCAACCGACGATCACGCGGACCGGCCCGCCCGAGACCTTCACGGTGACGAGCACCGGGGACGGCGCCGCCAACGCGGCGAACTGTCCGGGCACGGGCGCGAGTTGCCGCCTGCGCGACGCGCTCGCCGCGGCGGCGACGGGCGACACGATCACCTTCTCGAACAGCGCGGCGGGCGGGGCGGTCAACTTCTTCGACGGCAGCCAGCACGCCATCACGCTCAACACCGGCGAACTGACAATCGGCAAGAGCCTGACCGTCACGGGGCCGGGCGCGAGCGTGTTGACGGTGGATGCCAATCAGGCGAGCCGCGTCTTTAACATCGGCGGCGGTGTAACGGCATCCCTGAGCGGCCTGACCCTCGCCAACGGGAAGGTCAGCGGCAACCCCAGCCAGGGCGGCGGCATTCTCAACGACGGCACGCTGACGATCACCGACTGCACGCTCTCCGGCAACTCCAGCAGCAACAGCCACGAAGACATAAAAAACTTTGGCGGCGGCATTCTCAACAATGGCGCGCTGACGATTACCGGCAGCACGCTCTCGGGCAATTCCGTCACCGGCGCCGGCGACTACAGCGTCAGCAAAGGCGGCGGCATTTACAACAATGGCGGCACACTGACGATTACCGGCAGCACCCTCTCCGGCAATTCCACCAACAATGGCGGCAACAGCGGCTTACAAACCATCAGCCGAGGCGGCGGCATTTACACCACCGGCGGCACGGTGACTATCACCAACAGCACCCTCTCCGGCAATTTCACCAACAGCCTCGACGGCGGCAGCGGCGGCGCCAGCCAGGGCGGCGGCATTTACTGCGATGGCGGCACTCTCTCTCTCAACAGCAGCACGCTCTCGGGCAATACCGCCGTCGGCGGCAGCGACAACCTGGGCGGCGGCATTCGCAACGTCGGCGGCACGGTGAATGCCAGGAACACGATCATCGCCAGGAACACCGCCGTCACCAACCCCGACCTCTCCGGCACGCTCACCTCGCAGGGGCACAACCTGATCGGCGACACGACCGGCGCATCTATCACGGGCGACACCACCGGCAACGTCCTCAACACAGACCCGAAGCTCGGCCCGCTCGCCAGCAACGGCGGCCCGGCGCAGACCGTGCGGCCGCTCCCCGGCAGCCCCGCCATCGACACGGGCGACGACTGCGTGGCCGACGCGATGCATTGCAGCGACCCCAACATCCCGCAACTCACCACCGACCAGCGCGGCTTCGCGCGCAAGGCCGGCGCGCACGTAGACATCGGCGCGGTCGAGGTCAGTTACGCCATCAGCGCCACGGCCGGCACGCCGCAGAGCGCGAACGTAGGCACCGCCTTCGCCACGCTGTTGAAGGCCACCGTCACCGAGTCCGGCCTCCCCGCTCCCGGCGTCACCGTCACCTTCAAAGCCCCTTCGAGCGGCGCGTCTGGCACGTTCGCCAACGGCACGACAACCACGACGGCCAACACGGACGCGAGCGGCGTCGCCACGGCCTCCGCCTTTACCGCCAACGGAACGCCCGGTAGCTACAACGTCACGGCCAGCGCCGGTGGGGTGACTCTGTCCACCTCTTTCAGCCTCACGAACACGAAGCTCGACCAGACGATCAACTTCGGCGCCATCCCCGACAAGACCTACGGTGCCGCAGACTTCGACCCGGGCGCGACGGCCTCCTCGGGCCTCCCGGTCGTCTACACGGCATCGGGCAACTGCACCATCCTCGGCGGCAAGGTGCATATCAACGGCGCCGGCTCCTGCACGGTCACCGCCAAACAGGGCGGCGACGGCTCTTACAACGCCGCGCCCGACGTGCCGCGCAGCTTCAACATCAACAAGGCGGCGACTTCGACGGCCGTCTCCTCCTCGCCTAACCCCGCGGGCTTCGGCCAGTCCGTGACCTTCACCGCCACGGTGACCTCGGCGTCGGCCACCCCGTCCGGCACGGTCACCTTCAAGGACGGCGGCACGGCCATCGCGGGCTGTGAGAACAGGCCGCTCTCCACTGGTCAGGCGGCCTGCACGACCGGCGCGCTGGCCGCGGGCGCCCACACCATCACGGCCGAATACTCCGGCGACTCGAACTTCCTGACGAGCACGGGCACGCTCTCGGGCGGGCAGGTGGTGGGTAGCCTGTTCGACTTCTCGCGGTCGCTCTACATCGTCGCCGAGCGCGGCGGCCAGATCGTCATCAACGTCAGGCGCACGGGCGACACCTCGCAGCCCGTGAGCGTGGACTACGCCACCGACGACGGCAGCGTCCCGTCGGTCTTCGTGCCGTGCGCGGCGACGACCGGCGCCGCACTCGACCGCTGCGATTACGAGCGCGCTCTCGGCACGCTCCACTTCGCCGCCGGGGAAAGGGAGCTGACCTTCACCGTGCTCGTCAACGACGACTCCTACGTCGAAGGCGCCGAGACGGCGACGCTCCGGCTGTCGAACCCGACGGGCGGCGCGGCGCTCGCCTCCGTCAGCACGGCGACGCTCGAAATTACCGACGACGCCGTAGAGTCGGCAGGCAATCCTCTCGACGACAAGGAGGCGTTCGTCGCGCAGCACTACCGCGACTTCCTCAACCGCGCGCCGGACGCGCCGGGCCTCGCCTTCTGGACGAACCAGATGACGAACTGCGGGAGTCCCAACCTCGAAGTCTGCCGCGTCAACGTCAGCGCCGCTTTCTTCCTCTCCATCGAGTTCCAGCAGACCGGCTACCTCGTCGAGCGGGTGAACAAGACCGCCTACGGCGACGCGACCGGCAACTCCACTCTGGGCGGGGCGCACCAGTTGAGCGTCCCCTTCGTGCGCCTGAACGAGTTCCTGCGCGACACGCAGCAGATCGGGCGGGACGTCATCGTCGGGCAGGGCAACTGGCAGCAGCAGTTGGAGTCGAACAAGCAGGCGTTCGCGCTGGAGTTCGTCCGGCGCCCCGAGTTCGTCCAACACTACCCGGCGCAGACGGGGGCGGCCGCCTTCGTCAACCTGCTCGACCAGAACGCGGGGGGCGTGCTGACCACCTCGGAGAAGTCGGCGCTGGTCGCCGAGCTTTCGCCGAACCCGGCGGACGCGGCGCTGCGCGCCTCCGTGCTCAACAAGGTGGCCGAGAACCCCTTGCTCGCGCAGAGGGAGTCGAACCGCGCCTTCGTCCTGATGCAGTACTTCGGCTACCTCCGGCGTAACCCGAACGATGCGCCGGACGCGGACTACACCGGCTACGACTTCTGGCTGAGGAAGCTGGAACAGTTCAACGGCAACTTCGTGCAGGCCGAGATGGTCAAGGCTTTCCTCAACTCTGACGAATACCGGAAGAGGTTCGCGCAGTAAGCCGGGTTATGACCTGAATCAAAGGAGCGCCGGCCCGACGTTCGGCTCGCCTTCGGCGAAACGTGAGGGGCGGAGGGCGTGTACGTCTAACGTGTGCGCGTGTCCGTCGAGGATGATCTCGGAGAGGAGCTGGCCGAGCGCGGGCGAGTGCATGACGCCGTGGCCGGAGGAGCCGTTGGCGAGGTAGAGGTCGTCGAAGCCGTCCGCGAGCCCGAGGATGGCGTGACGGTCGGGCGACATCTCGTAGAGCCCGGCCCAGCAGCCGGCGCGGTCTACCTGAGCTTCACACAGACAGGGCACGCGCGCGTGGGCTTTCGACACGACCGCCTTCAACCATTCTTCATCGACGCCCGTGTCGAAGGGGTCTTCCGCGCGCGGGTCGTCGGGCCAGAGCAGCAGCACGCGCCCGTCGCGTACGCGCAGGTGAAAGCCGTCAACGGTGTAGATCGTCATCGGCATCGCTTCGGGCAGGAGGTTGAAGGGTCGCGTGACGGCGACCTGGCGGCGAAGCGGCGTGACGGGGACTCCCGTGCCGAGCACCCGCCCCAACTCGCCCGCCCACGCGCCCGCCGCGTTCACGAACGCGCCCGCGGAGACCTCGCCCGCGGTCGTCAACAGAGTCCCCGTCCTCCCTTCGACACCCTTACGAACACCTTCGACCGTGACGCCGTAGAGGAAGCGCGCGCCCAGACGCGCCGCGGCCTCCGTGTAGCCGCGCAGGATTTCCAGAGGCCGTATGAAGCCGTCCGCGGGACAGTAGACGCCGCCCGCCACGCCTTCGAGATGCAACGCCGGGTTGAGCCGCGCGACCTCCTCGACGCTGACCTCGCGCGCCTCTTTGAACCCGCACTCGTGCTGCACCGCCTGAGTCGAGACAAGCTCTTCGATCTCTTCCTCGCACCCCGCGACGAAGAGGTAGCCTGACTGTCGGAAGCCCGGGTCAACCCCCGTCTCCGCCTCGAACCGCAAAAGCTTCTCGCGCGAGAGGAGTGAGAGCTGCACGTTGACGCGCGTGCCGAACTGCGCGCGGAAACCGCCGGTCGCGCGCCCCGTGCTCCCCTCGCCCGGCCGCGCCCCGCGCTCCAGCACCAGCACGTCGCGCGCGCCACGCGCCGCGAGGTGGTACGCCACGCTCGCGCCGATGACCCCGCCGCCGATGATGACCACGTCTGCCGTGAGCATTCTGGTAAGAAGTCTTTAAGCCTCGGCCAGCCCGAACTTGCTCGCCAGCACCAGGCCGAGCGAGCCCATGAGCGTCGGCTCCGAGAGGGTGGAGGCGACGATGCGGGCCGAAGGGAGGCCGCGGCGGATGCTGCGCTGGATGGTCTCTTCGAGCGAGGGCGCGATGATGGCCCAGGCGCGCGTGATCTGGCCGCCGACGACGACCGTCTCGGGCGAGAGCCCGACGATGAGGTTCGAGATGCCGATGCCGAGGTAGTGCGCCGTCTCGGTCAGGGCGTCGATGGCCGCCTGCTCGCCTCCGAGCGCGCGGTCAACCACCTCGCCGAAGAGGATGGGCGCGGCGTCGCCCGAGTTGTTCGCGTAGCGCGCCACGGCCGCGCGCTCGGAGGCGAAGGCCTCCCAGCAATCGCGGTTGCCGCACGAGCACGCGACGGGCGCGTCCTGCCCCACGATCATGTGGCCGAACTCGCCAGCCGCCCCGCGCTCGCCGCGGTAGATCTGTCCGTCGAAGACGATGCCGGTGCCGATGCCTTCGGCGACGAGCGCGAGGATGAAGTCGCGCGCGCCGCTCACCTCGGGCCGCCCGAACCAGAGTTCCGCGAGCGCCGCGGCGTTGGCGTCGTTGTCCACGAACGCTTTCAAACCCGTCGCCCGACCGATCTCCTCGGCGATGGGCCAGTCGCGCCAGCGGAAGAAGGGGATGTAGATGGCGCGGCCTGTCCCAGTGTCCACGAGCCCCGGCAGGCTCACGCCGACGCCGGCGATGGTGCCCTGATGCTCGCGCCCCGTGATGTCGCGCAGGCGCTCGATGACGTGCGCGGCCAGTTCGTCCGGGCGCGGGCTGTTCTCGAAGCGCTCGCGCGCGATGACGCGGCCGACGAGGTCGCTCGCGGCGATGGTGGTCGCCGAGGGCGTCACGTCCACGCCGATGGCGGTCGCCCCGGCCGCGCGCAGTCGCAAAAGAGTCGGGCGGCGCCCGCCCGTCGAGGCGCCCGCGCCGATCTCCTCGATGAGACCCTCGTCCTTCAGTTCCTCGACGATGGTCGAGACGGTCGAGCGTTGCAGCTCGGTCGAGCGCGCGATCTCGGCGCGCGAGATGGGCTCGCGGTCGCGGATGTAGTTGAGGACGAACTGCCGGTTGATGTCCCTGATCGTGGACGACCGCGCGGCCTGCGCCTTCGTGAGATCGATGCGTCGCATGGATTGACAGTAGGCAGATGGCAGTAAGCAGCAGGCAGTAGTTGAAATATTTGCGACACCGCATCCAACGCCGCGAAGCGGCGGCTGAGTTTAGCCCGGCCTTTCAAGGCCGGGTCAGCATCTCACCGAAAGTGCCGCGTCGCGTCAGCGACGACTGGCGTGGCTCGTTCAGTCGTCGCTGACGCGAC
>JBJMGP010000097.1:0-7749 GCA_045807865.1 Pyrinomonadaceae bacterium | reverse complement strand
ACGACGCTCAAGGCGCTCACGGCGGCGCTGGAGACGCGCGACTCCGAGACGCACGGGCACTCGGAGCGCGTCGTCAACTTCAGTCTCCGCCTCGGCCAGGAGTTGGGGCTCGACGCCGAGCAGTTGCGGTCGCTTGAGTTCGGCTCGCTCCTCCATGACATCGGGAAGATCGGCGTGCCCGACGCCATCCTGCGCAAGCCGGCGAAGCTGACCGAGGAGGAGTGGGTGCGGATGCGCGAGCACCCCTTGCACGGGCAGAAGATACTCTGCGGCATCGAGTTCCTCGAAGGTGCGGCCAGGGTCGTCGCGCAGCACCACGAGAAGTGGGACGGCACCGGCTACCCGCTCGGGCTGCGGAGCACGCAGATCGACCTCAACGCGCGCATCTTCGCCGTCGCCGACGCCTTCGACGCCATCACCTCAGACCGCGTCTACCGCGCCGGGCGCAGCTACGCGGAGGCGCTCGCCGAACTCGACGCTTACGCCGGCCGCCAGTTCGACCCACACGTGGTCGAAGCCTTCCGCCGCGTCCCCGTCGAGGAGTGGGACGCGATACGCCGCCGCTCGCTCGCCGCCCGCGAGCGCCTCGCCACCGCCCGCCGCGTCGAACAGGTCGCCCAACACCTCTACACCGGCTCCGGCGCGATGGCGCATTGAAAAGAAGTAGGCGGTAGGCAGTTAAGGCAAGAAGAGTCTGAAAAAAACGGAGGCGGCGAGTAATGAATCTCGCCGCCTCCGTTTCGCTTAGGCTAAGGAGTGCAACGTTCGTGCCGGTCCGGCTGATGATAGGGTAGGGGTTTTTTGGTATAACACGCGGCCGAGTGTGATTCGATCTGTTTGGCCGCGCGGAAAGTAACCCACCTCGACGCGAAAAACTGAGGGAATTGGCTAGAAAAAGCCGTCGGGTAAGTCATGTACGCCCGATTTTCCACTTAGAACCTCAGGCATACCCATTGCTTTGACATGTCTCCTTTCGGGTTAAGGTCTTACGGACGCTCCCTCGCGCCTGGGTGAAACGAAGGGCCGCGGCGATGAAAAAGTCCTCCATGAAAGAGCCCACGATCCTGGTGGTTGATGACGAGCGCCTGATCCGTTGGACACTCACAGAGTCACTGCGTGGCTGGGGCTACGCCCCGGTCGAGGCGGCGGACGCGTCCGCCGCGCTGAGACTCTTCGACTCGGAACAGCCGGCGGCGGTGCTCCTGGACATCAACTTGCCCGACCGCTCCGGCCTCGACGTGTTGCGCGAGATGCGTCGGCGGGAGCCGCAGGCGGTCGTCATCATGGTCACGGCGGCGGCGCTCTTCGAGAACGCCGTCGCGGCGCTGCGCTCGGGCGCGTACGACTTCGTCGGCAAGCCGATCAACCTCGAAGAGCTGCGGGTCACGCTCCGCAACGCCCTCGAAGCCGGGCGGATGCGCAGGGAGCTGAGCACGATCCGCGGAGAGCGTGCCCGGAAGTTCGGCTTCGAGCAGATCGTCGGAGACTCCCCCGCCATGCGCGCGATGATCGCGATAGCGCGCAAGGTCGCCGCGAGCGAAGTCTCGTCCGTCCTGTTGCAGGGTAAGAGCGGCACCGGCAAAGACATGGTCGCGAAGGCCATCCACTACGTCTCGCGCCGCTCGGAAGGCCCCTTCGTCGCCGTCAACTGCGCCGCCATACCATCGACGCTGATCGAGTCGGAGCTGTTCGGCTACGAGAAGGGCGCCTTCACCGACGCCAAGGCGCGCAAGGAAGGTCTCTTCGAGCAGGCCGAGGGCGGCACGCTCTTCCTCGACGAGATCGGCGAACTCGAATTGGGCTTGCAGGCGAAGCTGCTACGCGTGCTCGACGGGCTGTTCGCCTTCGTCGGCGTGCTGACGCCCGACGGCACGCTCGTCGAGGCGAACCTCACGCGTGTGTTCAGCCCCTTCTATACCACGACGGAGGGCGGGACGGGTCTGGGGCTCCCTTCAGTGCGTCGCATCGCGCAGGCGCACGGCGGGCGGGTCGAAGTCAGCTCGGAGCGGGGGCGCGGCTCCACGTTCGCCGTTCACCCGCCCACCCGGTGGAACGTCTACGACCTCAGAGACACCGGCCGCACGGCCCGATACCCCGCGCCCGTCATCGGTTGAAACTGAGGGCGAACGGATGCCCCGCCTTCCAACTCGCTTCTGCCCGCCCGCTTCGGCCCGACAACTTTCCCGTGTGATGTATCAAGGCGTACAGCAGCATTGGTTCTGTTGGTACTATACTCCGCGCCCCTCGCGAACGAGAGCAACTGCTTAACCATGTAGGCGTAAAAATCCGCCCTCCTTCCTCAAGCCTTCCGTGACTTTCTGTAAAAGCAAAGCCTAATCGCGCACATGTCGTGGTGGTACGTCCGTTGCTTCATGTGCGGGGAGAGTTGTGAGAAAGGGGGCGTCGGCCCCGCGCGGCGCGAGCCTTCGATGATCAAGATCGAGAGAATCCTTTGCCCGACTGATTTGACGCCCGACTCCGACGAGGCGCTGCGCTACGCCGTCGCGCTCGCGTGGGTGTACGAAGCCAGGCTCATGCTCTGCCACTGCGGCGGGAAATCTTCAGGGGTCGCGGTGAACGGAGGCAGGGAGGGGACAGAACAGCTCTTCGGAAGCATGTTCGAGGACGCGCTCGCCCGTCACCTGGGGATGACAGACTTCTCAAGTCTCGACTGGGAAGGCTTCTTGTTGGAAGGAAATGACCCCGGCCTGCTCATCACCCGCGAGGCGGCGGCGCGGCGCGCGGACCTGATCGTGATGCGCTCGCGGCATCGCCCATACGGCGCGGCGCTGCTCGGCTCGACCGCCGAGACGGTCTGCCGCACCGCGCCCTGCTCGGTGCTCGTCACGCACCCGCGCGGGCGCGAGTGGGTGGGCGCTTCGTCCGGCGACACCCGCCTCGAACGCGTGCTCGTCGCGCACGACTTCTCCGACAGGTCTGAACTCGCGCTCCAGTACGGGGTCTCACTGGCGGGGCGGTTCGGGGCGGAACTTCACCTGCTCCACGTCCTGCGTGAGCCGGAGCGCGACGCGCCCGAGCTGGCGTGGGTGCCGGGCACGGCACAAGGGATTTACCACACCTCTGTGCGTAGACTTCAGGATGCCGTGTCGGGAGAGATTGACACGCCTGCAAAGGTGAGACCCGTGGTGCTGAGGGGCAGGCCGTACGAAGAGATTCTCTCATACGCCGCCGAGAACGAGATCGACTTGATCTGCATAGGCGCGGACGGCGTAGACCGTGGACTGCGCGGCCTCTTCGGCTCGAACGTTGACCGCGTGCTCAGACAGTCGCCGTGCCCCGTCCTCGTCGCACGTGCGTTCAAGCCCGCCCCGACCCAAGACTCAGAAATCACCGCCATCCCGTACGCCGCTGACTAACTATCACCTTGAAGGCGAGGGCGAGTAATACGACCGTCCTCGCGTGGGTAAAAGCACGCACGGGGTGGAAAACTACTCACGCCCGATTGCCGGGAAGTCGATAAATATTCCAGAAGCCCGCCGCGCGAAGCCCGCATGTGCTGGCATGAGTTGTGCACCCGACGAGGGTGGATAACGTCTGACCGCCGCCGCGCGGCACGCCTGACCTGCGTAAAAACCCGCCCGGGTGAGCGGGCCGGTTACAGCGTGCTCAGAGACGGCGCGGCGCGGCGCAGAGTGTTTGAGATGAGGAGCACTTTCAGGCGCAATCGCAAGCCCCTCGCCGCGGTCGCGCTGCCGGCAGTCAAGCAGTGAGCAGCTTCGACCAGTTTTTAAGTAATCGTCAGTGACCATGGGTGAGCAAGAGCAGGCACAGGCATCGAGAGCGGAAGTGAAACCGCTCGCCGAGCTAGTACAATACCAGGACGGCTCAATCGTGAGCCGCGTGTTGTTGAAGAACAAGGGCGGCAGCGGCACGCTTTTCGCTTTCGGCCAGGGTGAAGGCTTGAGCGAGCACACCGCCCCCTTCGAGGCGCGCGTCCTTGTGGTGGACGGCGAGGCGGGGGTGGAGATCGCCGTTGAAGTTTACAGTGTGCGGCAAGGTGAGACGATCACGCTTCCGGCAGACATTCCGCACGCGGCGAGGGCGATGCCCTGGTTCAAGGTGCTGCTGACCATGATGCGGGCATAGAACGTAGTTTGAGCAAGCAATGGGCGAACATCAAATCGAGCCGGGCGTGGACGACCGGCAGATGCGTGCGTTCACGAAGGCGCTGCTCAACGACCTCGGCGCGCTTGAGCAGATGCTCGACACCGGCCGGATCGAGAGCGGCGTGCGCCGCATCGGCGCGGAGCAGGAGATGTTCCTCGTCGATGCTCAATTCCGCCCCGCGCCGGTCGCCGTCGAGATCATCGAGCGTGTAAAAGACCCGCGCGTCACCACCGAGATCGCGCGCTTCAACCTCGAAGCCAACCTCATGCCGCGCCTGTTCGAAGGCGATTGCTTCCGCCGGATGGAAGAGGAGATCAAGGGCGTCATCGGGCTGGTGCGCGAGGGCGCGCGCTCCCGCGGCGCGGACGTGTTGCTCGCCGGGATACTGCCGACGCTGCAAAGGTCTGACCTCCGGATGAGCAGCATCACGCCCAGCCCGCGCTACCTGCGACTGAACGACGCCATCATGCGCCTGCGCGGCGGCGCAATCTCGGTGCACATCAAGGGGCTGGAAGAGGTGACCGTCGCCTCCGACAACATCATGCTGCTCGCGAGCAGCACGAGCTTTCAGGTTCACCTCCAGGTCGGCCCCGCGGAATTCGTGCCACTCTATAACATGGCTCAGGCCGTGACCGCGCCGGCGCTGGCGGCGGCGGTCAACTCGCCGCTCTGGCTCGGAAACCGCCTGTGGCAGGAGACGCGGATCGCGCTGTTCCAGCACTCGGTGGACGCGCGGTCGCGGCCCGAGCAGGCGCGCGGCTTCCCGACGCGCGTCGGCTTCGGCGAGCGATGGCTGGAGGGGTCGGTCATCGAACTCTTCCGCGAGGACATCGCGCGCTTCCGACCGATCATAACGGCCGAGACGAACGAAGACTCTCTCGAAGTACTCGCGCGCGGTGGGGCGCCGCGCCTCGCCGCGCTGTGCCTGCACAACGGCACGGTCTGGTGGTGGAACCGCCCCTGCTACGGCGTGAGTGAAGGCAAGGCGCATCTGCGAATAGAGAACCGGGTGCTCCCGTCGGGGCCGACCGTCCTCGACGAGATGGCGAACGCCGCCTTCTTCACGGGGCTGATGTCGGCGCTGCCCGAAGAGTACGGTGCGATAGACGGGCGGATGACGTTCGACGACGCCAGGTCAAACTTCTGGGCCGCCGCGCGCCACGGCCTCAAGGCACAGCTCACGTGGGTTGACGGGCGGAGCCACACCTCCGCCACGCTCATCCTCGAACACCTCCTGCCGCTCGCCCGCGCCGGACTGGAAAAGCAAAGGATTGACGCGGCGGACATCGACCTCTACCTCGGCACGCTCGAAGAGCGCGTCCGCACGGGGCAGACCGGCGCGCAGTGGGCGCTCTCCTCGCTCGCCGGGATGGGGAAGCAGGGGACGCGCGACATGCGACACCGCTCGCTCGCCGCCGCCATGCACGAACTACAGCAGACGGGCGAACCCGTGCATCGTTGGCCCGTCATCGAGCAGGGCGAGGCGGAGGAATGGTCTGATAGTTACCGGACGGTCGGGCAGTTCATGTCTACCGACCTGTTCACCATGCGACCCGACGAGTTGGTTGACCTCGCCGCGAGCGTGATGGACTGGCGGCACATCCGCCACGTGCCGGTCGAAGACGAACAGGGGCGACTGGTCGGGCTGCTCTCCCACAGGACTCTGTTGCGCCTGCTGGCGCGGGGCCTGCCCGACGGCGAGCCCGTCACAATTCGCCAGATCATGAAGACCGACCTCGTCACGGTCGCGCCCTCAACGCCGACGCTCGAAGCCATCGAACTGATGCGCACGCACAGGGTCGGGTGCCTCCCCGTCGTCGAGGACGGCGCACTCGTCGGCATCGTCACGGCGCAGGACTTTCTCGTCGCCTCGGCCCGACTCTTCAAGCAACATCTGGCATGATAATCGCTCCTTCCATTCGTGCGGCGCGTGGGGCGGGTTCCGGGTGAGAATACGCAACCCACCCGGACATGCACTTCATGGAACCAACACAGGAATATCTGCCGACCATCCTCTGCGTCGCCAGCTTCTTCAAGGGCAACGAGTTCATCCGCGAGTGCCGGCGGCGGGGCGGTCGCGTGATTCTGCTGACGCGCGAAAAACTGCTCGGCGAGGACTGGGCGCGCGACGCGCTCGACGACCTCATCGCCGTGCCGGGCGCGGGTGAGGAAGGGCCATACCTCGAAGCGGCGACACACGCGGCGCGTCGGCGTCGCGTCGGCCGGGTCGTCGCGCTCGAAGAGTACGACGTGTTGACGGCGGCGCGTATCCGGGAGTACTTGTGCCTGCCCGGCCTCGGGAGCACGGCCGCGCGTCACTTCCAGGACAAGCTGGCCATGCGGGCGCGTGCGCGCGAGACCGAAGTGCCCCAGCCGCAGTTCGTCCACCTGCTTCACGGCGAGCACGTCGCGGAGTTCGTCAGGGACGTACCGTCCCCCTGGATGCTCAAGCCGCGCGTGGGGGCGTCGGCCATGGGCGTGAAGAGATTGTATGCGGCGGACGAGGTCTGGCGGGAGGCGGAAGCGTTGGACGCGCGCGGGCGGTTCTCCGAGCGCGCGCCGTCGCACCTGCTTGAACGCTACTTGCCCGGGGCCGTCTACCACGTCGATACCCTGGTGGCAGCCGGCCGCGTGGTCTTCGCGAACGTCAGCCGCTACGGCGCCCCGCCTTTCGATGTCGTGAGGGGCGGCGTCTCCACTTCGCAGACGGTCAGGCGCGGCTCGGCGGACGAGCGCCGCCTGCTGGCCCTCAACAAGAAGGTTCTGACCGGCTTCGGGTTCGAGGCCGGCACGACGCACGCCGAGTTCATCAAGGGCGAAGACGGGCAGTTCTACTTCCTCGAAGTCGCGGCGCGCGTCGGCGGGGCTTACACGGCCGAGACGGTCGAGGCCGCGACGGGCGTCAACCTCTGGCGCGAGTGGGCGCGCATCGAACTGGCGGGCGAGGGGCGGCCGTACACGCTGCCGGCGGTCAGAGATGATTACGGCGGCATCGCCGTCACGCTCGCGCGGCAGGAGTGGCCCGACACCTCCCGCTACGACGATTCCGAAATCGTCTATCGCGTCAGGAAGCCCTGGCACGTCGGCCTGGTCGTGCGCGCGCCGGATCATGCTCGTGTGACCGACCTGCTCGACGGGTACGCGCGCCGCTTCGCGGAAGACTTCGCCACCTCCGCGCCTCCGGAGGAGAGGCCCGACCGGCACCTCTGAACACGCTTTCGAAAACTGTCAGGCCGGACGGGGCGGCACGAAAGAGATGCGAGAAACCCTGATCGCCGAGTATCACCGGGCGCTCGCCGCGGACGAGGGTTTGACGGCGGAGTTCCTCGGGCGCCTGAAGGAAATAATGTGCGCGCGCAGGCTGCGGTACGGCGGGCGCGAGATCGGCGTGTCGCTCCGCCCGCACCTGCTCACGCGCGAGCAGTACGACGCGCTGGTCGGCGCGTCCGAGGTTCTGGCCGGGGCTTTCGAGCGGGTCTCCTCGGCGTTGATCGCGGAGCCCGCGCGGATGGAATTACTCGGGCTCACGGAGCGGGAGCGGGAGCTGGCGCTCGCCGAACCCGGGTACGCGCACGCTTCGGTGACGGGCCGCCTCGACGCCTTCGTCTCGGACGACGGGGT
>JBJMGP010000096.1:0-61524 GCA_045807865.1 Pyrinomonadaceae bacterium | reverse complement strand
TCGGGCTCGGCACATGCTGCCTGATCATCGTTGTCATCATCATCCTGCTCTCGCTGGCCGGCAGGGGGCGCGGCGGACGCGGCGGGCGTGGAGGCTGGGGAGGTGGCGGCGGAGGCGGCTGGCTCACCTCAATCCTCGTGGCGAACGCGATAGGCAGCGCGGTGCGGGGCGGGCGCAGTTCGAGCGGTTGGGGCGGCGGAGGCGGCTCGGGCTGGGGCGGCGGTGGTGGCGGCTTCGGCGGCTTCGGCGGCGGCGGTGACTTTGGCGGCGGCGGCTCCAGCGGAAGCTGGTAGAGAGATTAGGAATGATGAATGATGAATACTGCCGCGTTGATGTACTCATCACTCATCATTCCTAATTCATCACTTCGGAGATTGTGATGGCGAATAGAGTGGCGCAGGAGGCTTTCAACCACCTAATCGGTGATCTGAAGGCGACGCACGGCGACAACCTCGCGTCGGTTGTCCTCTATGGGTCGGCCGCGTCCGGCGACTTCGTGCAGACGGAGTCGGACTACAACCTGCTCATCGCGCTGCACCGCATCACGCCGGAGGACTTGCGGCTGGCGCAGCCGCCGATGCGCGAGTGGCAGAGGCTCGGCCACCCTCTGCCGGTCTACTTCACCTTCGCCGAGTTGCGCGACGCGGCCGATGTCTTCCCCATCGAGTTCCGCCGGATGGAGCGAGCGCGGGTCGTGCTCTACGGCCGCGACCCCTTCGAGACGCTGCGCCTCTCGGACGAGAATCTGCGCCACCAGACCGAGTACGAACTGCGCAGCAAGCTCATCCAGCTGCGCCGGCTCTACATCCCCGCGTCGGGCTCGGCCGAGCGGCTACGCGACCTGATGGCCGACAGCCTTTCGAGCTTCGCGACGCTCTTCGCGCCCGTCCTGCTGCTGCACGATCAGGAGCCGCCGGTGCTGAAGGTGGAGATCGTGCGCGCGACCGTCCGGCTGCTGGGACTCGACGGCGCGATCTTCGAGCGCGTCTTCGCGCTGCGTGAGGGCTCGGCTGCGCTGCCGGGAGAGCGCGAGGCGGACGAGTTGTTCGCGTCTTACATGGCGCAGGTCGAGCGGGTCATCGAGGCCGTTGACCGCTTAGACATATCGAAGGGGCGGTAGTTTTAGGACGCGGGTTTCAATCCTCGCGGGCATCGTCAGATTTCGAGGAGGAGTATGATGAAAACAAGAAGGGTGTTGCTGCTCACGCTCGTCGCCTTCGTCGCTTTCGCGGCGAGCGGCTGCGGCTACAACACGCTCAACGCCAAGCACCAGAACGTCAAGGAGAAGTGGGCCAACATCGAGGCGCAGTTGCAGCGCCGCGCCGACCTCATCCCGAACACGTTCGAGGCGGCGCGCGCATCGAGCATCCAGGAGCAGGAAGTCTTCGGGCAGATTGCCGAGGCGCGCTCGCGTCTCCTCAACGCCACGCGCGAGGCACCCAAGGGCGAAGACGGGGACAAGACGCCCGAGCAGAAGCAGGCCGTCATCGACGCGGCGAACAGCTTCGGCGGGACGCTCGGCCGCCTGCTCTCGCTGGCCGAGGCGTATCCGGAGTTGCGCTCGACCGAGGCGTTCAAGAAGGTACAGGACGTTCTGGAAGGAACGGAGAACCGCATCTCAGTGGCGCGCGAGGACTACAACGCGGCGGTGAAGGACTACAACACCACCCGCGGCTCGTTCCCGACGGTCATCGGGGCGAAGATGTACGGGTTCAAGGAAGAGCCCTACTTCCAGGCCGAGGCCGGCGCGCGCGAGGCCCCGAAGATCAACGCCGACTCGCTCCGCCGCGACGGGGGCGGGCAAGCGAACAAGTAAGTCGAAAGTAAAAAGGCAAAAGTGAAGACAGGGAGTACGCTCCTCGTCTTCACTTTTGCCTTTTTACTTTCGACTTCTCAGAAGCCGCGGGAGCTGCACTGGCCGCAGTGGTCGCAGGGCTTGTCGCCGGGTTCGAGCGTGCAGGTCTTCTCGCGCTCGAAGAATTCGACGAGTTCGGAGACGGCCTCGCCGAGGCCCTCGAACTGCTCCTGGCTCGGGTGCGCCGTGGTGGCGGGCACGTAAGTGCCGCTCAGCCACGTCGAGCGCGCCTGCGTTGAAGGATTCGGCGTCGAAGAAGTTGGCGTTGACCGGGCGTCGTCCGGCTGCCGAGTGCCGTGCCCGCAGTCTTCGCCGTGCGCGATGTGCGACTCGATGTGTGTGAGACGCCGCTGAATCTCGGCGAGGCTGGCACGCACCGCGGCGAGTTCCCCGCCCCCGGAGCCTCCGGCGCCGTCCTGCTCGCGCGACCCGCCCTCAAGCCTGCGCGCGACGCGCTCGGCCGACTCCCGAACCCTGTCCTGCTCGCTGCTGCTCATCCCTGACCCTTAGGCTTCATCTTCCAACAGGTCGATCCGATCCACGACGCCGACGATGGCCGAGTCGATGGCCGCGCCCTGTTCACCCGTGGCGGCGGTCGAGGCGCCCCAGCCCTCCTGCACGATCAAGACCGTGTCGCCCTCGCCCGCGTCCACCGAGTCGAGCGCGAGCAGGGTCGCGCCGAACTCCTCGCCCGAGGGCGTGACGGGCTGGCAGAGCATCACGCGCGCGCCCGCGTAGCGCTCGTTCTTCTGCGTCGCCACGACGTTGCCGAGCACGCGCGCCAGAATCATCTGCGCCGCCTCCCGCGCGACACGTGCGCGTCCGAATCGACGATGCCGACGATGGTGCAGTCGGTCGGCGTGTCCTCGCGCCGGAAGGGGAAGCTCGCCTCCTTCCCGCGGCACCAGAAGACCAACTCACCCACGCCCGCGCCGATGGCGTCGAGCGCCACGAGCGGCGCGCCCTGCGGCTCCAGATCGGCGTTGAGCGACTGCACGACGAGCAGCTTGCGCCCCTCCAGCGAATCGTTCTTCACCGTCGCCACCACGTTGCCGATGACACGGGCGAGTTGCATCCTCAGTCGTTCACGAAATCGACGGTGTCGATGACGCCGACGATGGCCGCGTCCACGGGCTTCTCCTTCTGCCCCTCGGCGAGGCGCGCGGAGGAGCCGGCGACGACCAGAACACGCTCGTGAAAGCCCGCGCCGACCGTGTCCACGGCGACGATGTAGCCGGAGCCGTCCGAGCCGTCGAGGTTCAGCGGCCGGACGAGCATGAGCTTGCTGCCCTTCAGCCGCTCGTCCTTCTGCGTCGAGACGACCGTGCCGAGGATGCGCGCGATAATCATAAGAGGGCGTAAACGGTGAACCGTAAACCGTGACGAGAAAGAGCCGTGATGCGGAAACCCGAACCGTGATTAAGACGCACGCATCTTGTCACGGTTTACGGTTCACGGTTCACGTCTTTTACCTGTCCGCCCCGATGGGCAGTGCCTCGTCCACGCTGCCGTGCGGGCGCGGGATGACGTGGACGCTGACGAGTTCGCCGACGCGGCGTGCGGCGGCGGCGCCGGCGTCCGTGGCAGCCTTGACGGCGGCCACGTCGCCACGGACGATGGCCGTGACGAAGCCCGCGCCGATCTTCTCGTAGCCGACCAGCGTGACGTTGGCGGCCTTCACCATCGCGTCCGCCGCCTCGATCATCGCCACGAGGCCCTTCGTCTCAACCATGCCGAGTGCTTCCTGAGGCATTATTCCTTCTCCGATGTGCTGACCTGTTTTGGTTAGAGCTGACTAGCGCCGCGGCCGGCGCTCTGCGTACTTAAAGCCGAAGACGAAATCGGTCGTCTTCCCTTGCCCGACTTCGACGGGCAGGCGCAGCGTGACGGTCTGCCCCGTCAAGTCCCCGGCCACGCCCGACTCCGCTTTGAATTCAAGGACGAACGTGTCGGAGGCGCCGCCGCCGACCTCCGCCCTCTTGTCGGGGAGGAAGGCCGTCGGCCCGCCCGCGCCCGAGTCGCGCGCGACCGAACGCAGGGTCATACGTCCCCCGCCTTCGCCCTCGCGCGACAGCTCGCCGCGCCCGAATTCTATCACCGCCGGTTCCGCGTTCGCGTTGCTTGCGTCGAGTATAACCGAAGTGGCCGCGTCCGCCACACTCCAGCCGCCCCGCGCGCGCAACGTCACCCCTTCGCGCGTGACGACGAGCGTGTCCCCCTCGAAGCCCTTGGTGGCGACGGAGGCTCCTTCGCCGGGCGAGACGGGCACGAGGTCGCCGCCGTCGGGCGGGCACGCCGTGAGGAGCAGGCAGCCGGCGACCAGGGCGAGCGCGCTCGCCAACGCACGCGCGCGGCGCGCGCCGGGACGCATCCCAACCGTCCCTCGCTTTAAGCCTTCGGGCGCGCCCACTCAGCCCTGCCCCGCGCGGATGTTTTTGGCGATGTAACGGTACCTCTCGTCGGCCTCGCTCATCCCGTTCCTGAACCAGTCCTGCACAAGGAGCGCCTGCTGCTCGACGTTGTATTTCTTCCAGGGCTTGCCGGGCTTGTAGTCGTAGGCGCGGTTGCGGTCGCCCTGCGTGAGGATGGCGTGGCCCTGCGCGATCATCGACTCCACCATGTACTCCCAGCCGAGGCCGCCGTGGAAGCCCTGCCAGACGTGCGTCAGTTCGTGGATAAAGGTGGAGGCGGTGGCCGGGCGGTCGGCGCCCTGCTCGAAGACTTCGGGGCCGAAGTAGATCGTGTAATGCCTCATCGATCTCACAGGGATGAGCGAAGAGACCGAGGCCAGCGTGACCGGCACGCCCTGGTTGCCGGGCAGGAAGTAGCTGGCGAGGTGGATGTTGCCGTAGGGCAACTGCTCTTCAAAGACCTGGCGGGCGAACTCTATCTCCGACTCCTTGAGTATGCGACTGGCCATGGCGGGACTCCTTTCGCAAAGCAGTGTGAAGTAACGACTCCGCCTTGTTGAGATGTACTACCCGAGAGATGTGTCTCTTAGCGCGCGACCCGCGCGGCCTGGCTGAGGAGTTCGATCAGCTCCTCGCGCGTCAGGCTGATCTTGCCGTTCGAGGCGGCGCCGCCGTTGCCCGCGCCCGTTCGCGGCGGCGCGGCGTCGCGCTCGCCCGTGGGGCAGACGACGCGCGTCTGGTGCAGGTAGCCGCACGCCTGACAGCGCGCGCGCTCGTCGAGGTAGCCGGCGCGCTCGCGCACGTCGATGAGCTTCTCGATGGAGTCGGGCGGGAGGTCGCGCGCGCCGCCCAAGGCGCGCGCGAGGATCGCGATCTTCGCCGTGTGCTCAAGGGTTTCGAGCCGGTCGAAAGCCTGCCACACGTCCGCTCCGTAGGCGACCGCGCCGTGGTTGGCCATCAGGAGCGCGTTGTGGTTCTTGACGAGTGGCCGCATCGCCTCGGTCAGCTCATCGGTCGAGGGCGTCCCGTACTCGGCGAGCGGGACGCAGCCGAGAGTTAAGATCACTTCCGACAGAATCGGCTGGTCGATGGCGAGCCCCGCCACGGCGAAGGCCGAGCCGTGCGGCGGGTGCGCGTGGCAGACCGAGCGAATGTCGTCGCGCTCGCGGTAGATGAGCAGGTGCATCGCCAGCTCAGACGACGCGCGGCGGTCGTTGAGCGGCTTGCCTTCGAGGTCGGTGAGGGCGAGCGAGTCCTCGCTCATGCGCCCTTTGTTGGTCTGCGTCGGCGTGGCGAGGATGCGGCCGTCGTCGAGGCGCACGCTGACGTTGCCGTCCGAGGAGACGACATAGGAGCGCTCGTACAATAACTCGCCGACGCGCACGATCTCGCGCCGGGCTGTCTGCTCATCCATCAAGTTTCGTGCGCCGACGCTCAGTTGAACACCACGGGTATCTCGACCTCGCTCGTGACCGTGACGGGCACGCCGTCTACCGTCACGGGCTCGAACTGAATCAGACGTGCCGCGCGCTCGACTGCATTCCAAACGGCTTTCGATCTAATGTCCTCGGAGAACGTCGGCTCCGCCCCCGCAATTCGCGCGTTGCCGCGGAAAACCAGTTCCCCAGGCGTGACTTCCCGCACCCTGCCGTCCGCGCCGAATGTCACATTCGCCCGCACAGACTTGACGTTCCACACCATGGCCCCTGACCCCACCGGCAGGATGGCGTCGGGCTTGAAGGTGATGACGAGCGGCTTCGACTCGGCGACGAGGTTGTGGCGGCGCATGCGGCAGTGACTACCGAACTCGTAGGTGCGCGTGAAAGAGCACGACACGGTCTTCTTCTCCGAATGGCCGAACAGACCCAGCAGGCCGCTCAGCGCGGCGCCGAAGACGAAAGTGAGCGTGAACGGAAGTGCCTTCTTGAGCAAGAACAGATACATAACCGGAAACTCCTTGTCAGCTCTGCTGTAACTCCTGCTCCTCGCGCTGCGCGATCTCCTCGTAAGGGAGCAGGCTGCGCGGGTTGGTGACGCAAGTGATCTGTGGGCGCGCTAAGAAGTACGATAGCGATTCGAGCGAAATCGTCAAGTCCACCGTCTTCACCTTTACGCCCAAACGCGCGTGCAGGCGGACGGGCGCGAAGTTCAAGACCGCTTTGACCCCGACCGACATGATCTGGTTCAGCACGCGCTGTGCGACGCGCGCCGGCACGGCGATGACGGCCACGTCGATGCCGCTGTCGCGCACCACGCGCGCGAGCCTGCGCACGTCGTGGACGACGGTCTCGGACGCCCCGACCTTCTGCCCGATCTTGGCGCGGTCATTGTCAAAGAGTGCGACGACCTCGAAGTTCGACTCGCGGAAGCCGTTGTAGTTGGCGAGCGCGGTGCCGAGGTTCCCCGCCCCGACGATGCCGACGCGGTGCGCGCGGTCGAGGCCGAGGATCTGCGTCAGGTGGCGGCGCAGCTCGCCCACCGAGTAGCCGACGCCGCGCGTCCCGAACTCGCCGAAGTGCGCGAGGTCTTTCCGGATCTGCGCCGAGTTCAAACGGAACTGGTCGGCCAGCGCCTGTGACGAGATGGTCTTAATCCCGGCCGCGGCCAGAAGATTCAGGCAGCGCAGATACACGCTCAACCGACTCGTCGTCAGCTCAGATATTTTCTCCGACTTCATCCGACAACCTTTTCCTGGGAGAGCAGAGGCCCCGAGTATACCGCGCCCGCCCCCGCCGCGAAAGGAGACGCGCCGCCGCCACCCCGCCGTGCGGTAACGTGGTGGGGCGACGTTAGGTGTGACGAATCCACACGGGTTGCACTAGACTGCACGTAGCTCTGTTAAGTCTGTCAACGGCTTGAGGACTTTAATATTGATGAAGCGAAGTCGTAAGAGGTTGGCGCTCATGCTGCTCACGCTCTGCTGTGTGGCCGCGACGGTGCGGGCGCAAGGGGAGGCGGAGGGCGGGAACCCTGCCAACTGGTGCCGCAACGGCGCGTTCACGCGCGACTCGAAGGAGTTCGGGATCGCCCGCATCAAGGGGGAGAAGGGCGCACGCGCATACTTCTACGGCGAAGACGAGGGCTGCCCCGGGCCGGCCGCGAAGTGCAGGCAGAAGGCTTACGTCATCACCGGCGACGAGGTCATCACGTCGCGCACGTTCGGCGACTGGGTCTGCGCGTGGTATCAACCCGCGCGCGGTTCGGAGACGGTCGGGTGGCTCGCCGCCGACCGTCTCGACGCGTTGGAGTCTCCCGCGCCGCCCGCGCTCGCGGCCTGGCTCGGGACGTGGAACTTCTACCACAACGAGGTGCGCCTGAGCCGCGGCCGTCGCACGGGCACGCTGAGCGTCGGAGGCGACGCGACGTGGGTGGGGGTCAACCCGGAGAACGTCCACGTCGGCGAGCTTTCGGGCGAGGCGGAGCCGTCGGGCGGCGTCCTCAAGCTCGGCGGAGACCCGGAAGACTGTCAGGCCACGCTGCGCCTCGTCGGCCCCTACCTGATCGTCTCCGACAACAAGCAATGCGGCGGCGTCAACGTCACCTTCGACGGGGTCTACCGGAGAAAGAAGGAGTCAGGAGTCAGAAGTCAGAAGGCTCCGCTCGAAGAAGATTGAGGGTGACGGGCGCGCGGTTCGTAAGGGGAATGTTTTCTTCTGACTTCTGACTCCTGACTCCTCTCCCCCGTTGCCGACCGTCGGCGGTTCATCTAAAATCGCGGGGTAACGTGAGACGCTCCCGAAATCCCTTCTCTCGTCAAAGCATGTAAAGCATGATCGCACACCTTTCCGGGACACTGCTGGCGAAGCACGCGACCAGCGTGATCGTGGATGTCGGCGGAGTCGGCTACGAGGTGACCATCCCCGTCACGACCTTCTACGACCTCGGCGAACTGGGCGAGGCCGTCCGCCTGCAAATCTACACGCACGTCCGCGAGGAGGCGCTCCAGCTCTTCGGCTTCCGCACGCTGCGCGAGCGCGAGCTGTTCACGCTGCTCATCTCGGTGAGCGGCATCGGGCCGAAGTCGGCCGTCGCCATGCTCTCGGGCATGAGCGCCGACGAGATCGTGACGGCCATCCGCCAGAGCAACTACGCGCGCATCACTTCGATCCCCGGCGTGGGCCGGAAGACGGCCGAGCGGCTCGTCATCGAGCTGCGCGACAAGATGGCCGCGCTCTCCAGCCCCGCGCTCGAAGAGCAGATCGCGGCCGGCGGCCCGACGGCCGCACAGTCCGAGGACGCCCTGCGCGAGGACACGCTCGCCGCGCTCCTCCAGCTCGGCTTCCCCAAGCCCGCCGCCGAGAAGGCCATCACCGGCGCCCTGCAGGAGGGCGGCGACCTCTCGGTCGAGACGCTGCTGCGTCGCAGTCTGCGGCAGTTGTCGAAAGGATGAACGTTAGTGAATGGTAAATGGTGAATAGTAAATGGACGTTCTATCCATTCACCATTCACCATTTACCATTCACCATTCCTTATGTCTGAAGAACTCGAACCCGGTAACGTGCGCGAGCGCGAGGCGTTGGAGGACGAGCGACAGATTGAGCTGTCCCTGCGGCCGGCGCGGCTCGGCGAATACATCGGGCAGAAGCGCGCGACCGAGAACCTCGGCATCTACATCCGCGCCGCCAAGCAGCGCCGCGAGGCGCTCGACCACGTCCTGCTCACAGGCCCGCCGGGTCTGGGCAAGACGACGCTCTCCAACATCATCGCCAACGAGATGGGGGCCGAGCTGCGCTCGACGGCCGGGCCGGTCATCGAGAAGCCGGGCGACCTCGCGGCGCTCCTCACCAACCTGCAAGAGGGCGACGTCCTCTTCATCGACGAGATCCACCGCATGGCACCCGCCATCGAGGAGGTCTTGTACCCGGCGATGGAGGACTACCAGCTCGACATCATGATCGGGCAGGGCACGGCCGCGCGCTCGATTAAATTAGACCTGCCGAAGTTCACCCTCGTCGGCGCGACGACGCGCCCGGGTTTAATCACGGCACCTTTGCGCGGCCGCTTCGGCATCGTCTTTCACCTCAACTTCTACACGCACGACGAACTCGCTCTGATCGTCCGCCGCTCGGCCGATATACTTGGCACGGAGATCGACGAGAGCGGCTCCCGCGAGATAGCGCGGCGCGCGCGCGGCACCCCGCGCATCGCCAACCGCCTGCTCCGGCGCGTGCGCGACTACGCCGAGGTCGAGCACGCCGGAAGCATCACGAAGGAGATCGCCGACGACGCCCTCAACCGCATGGAGGTCGATACGTTCGGACTCGACGAGATGGACAGGAAGCTTCTGCTGATGATTATCCAACAGCACCAGGGCGGCCCCGTCGGCTTGAACCACATGTCGGCCGCGCTGCAAGAGGAGAAGGACTCCATCGAGGAGATTATCGAGCCCTACCTCATCCAGATCGGCTTCCTCAACCGCACGCCGCGCGGCCGCGCCGCCACGCGGCTCGCCTACGAACACTTCGGCATCGAGCCGCCGCGGCCACAGCCGGCACGACCCGGACTCTTCGACTCTCAGTAGCCACGCCCTGACGCGCCATGAGCAAGACGCCTCGCAACGTCCGACTCGCACTCGCGCTGCTCCTCGCGTGCGGCCCTCCCGCGCGGTTTGCGCACGCACAGAAGCGCGCCCCCGCCGCGCCCGCCAGGCAGACCAAAGAGAGCAAGGCCGCGCGCGAAGCCGAGCGTTCGCGACGCAAGGCCGTCGCCGTCCTCCTTGAAGTCGCGGGCGAAGCGAAGGCCCTTGAGGAACCCTTTCAGCGCGTCTCCGTCCTGACGTTCGCGGCCTCTGCGCTCTGGGGCGTGGACGAGCAGGCCGCCCGCTCGACCTTCGCGCGTGCGTGGGAGGCGGCCGTCGAGGCGGACGAGGCCGAGTTTAAAAGGGAGCAGGAGGAGGGCAGCCACGGCGACCTGCCCGAACGTTTCACGGGCACGCGCGAGGCGGTGCTCGCCGCGGCCGCACAGCACGACCCGCGCATGGCCGATGCGTGGCTCGGCGCGCTCGCCGACTGGCTCTCACGCAGGAGAAGTGAAGAGACATCTGCCGAAGGCGGCGGCGCGGACATCGGCCCGGCCGACGAATTCACGCGCGACGGCCAGAGGCTCTCGCTCGCCTCGACGCTGCTGGACGACGGGTCGTACGCGGAGGCCGCCCGCGTCGCCGCGCCCGCGCTTCAGGGCGGCGTGAACGGCGCGCTCGTCGAGTTCCTTCTGAGGCTGCGCGCGGCCGCGCCCGAAGAGGCCGACCGACTCTATCTGCAACTGCTGGCCTCGGCCCGCGCGCGGCGCGACGCGACCGCCAACGACGTGCTCATCCTCTCCTCTTACGTGCTCACGCCGCGACTGCTCGCGGTCGTCAACGCGGACGGCTCGGTCGGCTTCCGCCCCATCGGCGACCCGCGCGACCAGGCGACGGGTACGATTGCCGGGATGTTCCCCTCCACGCGCACGCTTCAGGTCTTCTTCGACTCGGCCGCCGCGATCCTCCTGCGTGCTTCCCTCAACCCGCAGGGCGACGGCGGGGCCGCGCTCTACTTCGCCATCGGCCGGCTGCTCCCTTACTTCGAGCGCGAGTCGCCGCGCCACCTCGACGCACTGCAAGCGAAGTTTTTAAGCCTTGCCTCGCAACTCGGGCTTGAGCGCCGCGCCGCGCTTGAATCAAAGCTAGAGACGCGCGACCTCTTGCCGCAGAACCCGACAGACCCTCTGCGCCGTCTGCTCGACGAGGCGGCCGGCGCCGGCGACTCGAAGCTGCGCGACGGCGCGCGCCTGAAGGTCGTGGCGGCCGCGGCCAAGCGGGGCCTCTGGGAGAGGGCGCGCCGCACGGCCGAAGAGATCGAAGCCCCCGAGACCCAGCGCGCCGCACGCACGCTGATCGACGCCTTCAAGGTCGCGACGGCGCGCACGGCCTTCACGGGCGACGACGACGACTTCGAGAAGACGGAGGCGCTCGCGCGCGACACAGAAGTGACGCCGGCGCTGCGCGCCTACGGCTTCGTGCTGGCCGCCGATCTGGCCGCGCGGCGGGGCCTGCGCGAGCGTTCGGCGGCGCTGCTTGAAGAGGCTTTCGCACAGGCGTCGCAGACCGCGGGCGGCACCTTCGCGCGCGACGCGACCATGATGATGTTGGCGACGACCGCGGCGCGACTCGACTCGCCGCGCGCCTGGGACGCCCTGGCTCAAGCCGTCGCGGCGCTCAACGAGGACGAGAAGTTCGACGGCGCCCCCGTCCAATTCAAACTTGAGACGCGCGCCGACTTCGGCCCCGGCGTGGCCGAGGCGCTCGACTACGCGCTCCAGCAGTACGACCTCGAAGACTTGTTCGACGCGGCGGCGCAAAAAAACTTTGACCGCGCCGTCGTCGAGGCGCGTAACCTGAAGAGCCCAGCGGCGCGCTCGGGCGCACTCATCGCGGCGGCGCGGGCCGAGCTGGTGAAGGCGAGACTGATACCCGGGCAGTTGCGCCCCTCGCGTTGAGCTTTTGCGACGCGGTGCGAAATGACGGACAATCGTCCGCGCCGGATTAATTTGAAATTGTTTTTGACTTTTCAGGGGTGAACGATGGAGAACGTGCGGAGACACATCCCCTTCTTCTCGCGCGGGCGCTGGGGCGTGAAGAATCACGCGCCCTGGGCGACCATCGTCCAGCACACCTTCCATCAGTTCCACGAGAACGACCTCTTCACGCCGGCCGCGGCGATGAGCTACTTCGGGCTGTTGACGCTCTTCCCGGCGCTGCTCGTCATGCTCGTCATCGGCAACCGCTTCGCGGCAGGGAGCGAGGCGCTGACGCGCATCGTTGAAATCTATCCGGGGTCGCGCGAATTCCTGCGCGCGACCATCAAGTCGCTGGCCGAAGTCGGCTGGGGCGGCCTCGTCAGCGCCATCGTCGTCACGCTGTGGGCCGGCTCGTGGGTCTTCGCCGTCATCGAGCGCGCGCTCAACCGCATCTGGGGCACGCGGCCGCGCGGCCTCATGCACGGCCGCGCGCTGACGCTCGGCATGATCGGCGCGGTCGGGCTTCTGCTCATCGCCTCGGTCTTCCTGACCTCGATCCTCGTCGGCCTCCAGGACCTCATCAATGAGGTGCCCGTGCGCATCGTGCGGCGGTCGGCGTGGATGACGTTCGTCGGGAACGCCTTCTGGCAGACGCTCTTCGCTTCGGCGGGCGCGCTCGTCACCATCGCGCTCTTCACGGTCGTCTACCGGCTGGTGCCGAACGGGCGCGTCAAGCTCCGCGAGACGCTGCCGAGCGCGGTCGTCGCCGGCCTTCTGTGGGAGACGGCCAAGTACATCTTCGCGTCGAGCCTGCAATACTTCCACTACGACGAAATCTACGGCTCGGTCGGCGCGGTCGTCGCCGTGCTCACGTGGAGCTACGTCTCCAGCCTCATCCTCATGTTCGGCGCACAGCTCTCCGTCGTCCTCCACCAGGAGCACGCCGCCGAAGAGATCGCGGCCGAGACGCCGGCCTCCCCCTCTTGAGTTTTAACGAAAGAATTATTCACAGGGGTGGACAGGATGAACAGGGTTTGAAAGTTCAAATTTGAATGGCTTTATCCTGCCATCCTGTCCATCCCTGTTAGTTTATTCCCTGACAATGCGCATCTCCGATTTCGATTTCCAGTTGCCGGAGGAGTTGATCGCGCAGCATCCGCTTGAGCGGCGCGACGCGTCGCGGATGCTCGTCGTCAATCGGGCAGAGCAGACTTGGCGCGACGCTTCGTTCGCGGAGTTCCCTGCGGTGTTGAGGGAGGGCGATGCGGTCGTCGTCAACAACACGCGCGTCTTCCCGGCGCGGCTCGTCGGGCGGCGCGAGCCGACGGGCGGGCGCGTCGAGCTGCTGCTCGTGCGTCGGCGCGAGGAGTTCGAGGGTGAGGCGTGGGAGGTTCTGGCCAGACCGGCGCGCAGGCTCGAAGCGGGCGCGCGCGTTCTGTTCGGCGACGGCCGTTTAACCGCCGAGACTGTCGCGGTGACGGAGGACGGCGCGGGGCGCGTCGTGCGCTTTCACCCGCGTGGCGACTTCGCGGCGCTGCTCGAAGAGTTCGGGCGGATGCCACTGCCGCCCTATATCAAGCGTGACTCGGAAGACCTCGCCTCGGCGGAAGAAGACCGCGAGCGCTACCAGACCGTCTACGCCAACGCGCCCGGCGCCATCGCCGCGCCCACGGCCGGGCTGCACTTCACGCCGCAGGTCTTCGAAACCTTACGCGCGCGCGGCGTGCGCAGGGCGGAGGTCACGCTCCACGTCGGCTACGGCACCTTCGCGCCCGTGCGCGCCGACGAGTTGCGCGAGCACCGCGTCGCGGCCGAGCGCTTCGAGATCAACGGGGCGGCGGCCGCAGAGATCAACAGGACGAAGGAGTCGGGCGGGCGCGTCCTGGCCGTGGGCACGACGACCGTGCGCGCGCTCGAATCGGCGGTTGATGAGAGTGGCCGGGTCAGACCGGGGCGCGGCGAGACGGGTCTCACCATCACGCCCGGCTACCGCTTCCGCGCCGTGGACGCGATGCTGACGAACTTCCACCTGCCCCGCTCTTCGCTGCTCGTCCTGGTCAGCGCCTTCGCCGGCCGCGAACTCGTGCTCGACGCCTACCGCCACGCCGTCGCCGCCCGCTACCGCTTCTATAGCTACGGCGACTGCATGCTCATCTTTTAATGAATGGTGGGTGGTGGTGGAGCGCCCGACATCATCCCTATTTACCATTCACCATTTACCATTTACTATTTACCCGGCATGGCTGTGCTGAAGAAAATCCGCTCGCGGCTCTTCTCCACGGGCGCGGGCGAAGGTGAGGAGGCCGACGGCGGCAGGGGCCTGCGCGCGACCGCGGGCGCGCCGAGTCGCTACGACGTGCGGCCGCTCACCGTCGCGCAGCTCGACGAGTGCTGGCGCCTCGACCTGCGCTGCTTTGTGGACGGCGAGGCGTACAGCCGCGAGACCTTCGAGTACCTTTTGACCTCGCCCGACTCGGTCTCCTACCGGGCGGTGACGCCCGACGGCACGATGGTCGGCTTCATCGTCGGCATCGTCGAGCCCGACCGCACGGGGCACATCACCACGCTGGGCGTCGCTCCCGAGCACCGGCGCCGAGGCATTGCACAGCAGATGCTGCTCAAGGTCGAAGAGGGTTTCAAGCGCCGCGGCGTGCGCATCACCCGCCTCGAAGTCCGCTCGGTCAACACCGGCGCGCAAGACCTCTACCAGAAGCTCGGCTTCGCCGTCACGCAGCGCCTCCCGCGCTACTACTCCAACGGCGGCGACGGCCTCCTCATGATCAAATCTATAGTCTAAGCCGCCCGCACGCGTTGTTCGACGAGTTGGCTCATCTCGCGGGTGAGGGCTTCGCGGTCGGCGAAGAGTTCCCAGACGGTGCCGTCGGCCTGTGGCTCGCCTTTCGAACGGACGCGCTGCGCGAGGCGGAAGCGCTCGGAGGGCGCGGGGTGCGTGTCGTCATCACTGGTCTTTCGTGCGAGCGACTCGCGGAAGGCCGCCTCCACGTCGCGCTCGGACGCGCCGCCCCTGGCCTCGGGCAGCTCGTAGAGGTTCTGTAGCGCGCGCCTTGCGTCCGCCGCCGCGTTGATCTCGCGCACGGCGAGGTGCTGGAACTCCGCGCCGCGGTAGATGACGTGCGTCAGGCCCTCCTCGAAGGCGCGCGCGCCGTAGAGGTAGACGGCGACGCGGTCGGCCAGTATCTCCTGCAAGCGGGTCGCGCCGTGGCTGATGCGCCGGAAGATGAAGTGGTAGGCGCGGATGAACTGGAAGGCGAGGTTGTACCAGACGGCCTGCCCGGCGGCAGCCATCGCGTAGGCGAAGACGATCATGTCCTTATTGACGCGCAGGGCCACCTCGCCGCCCGCCGTGTCGCGGTGGCTGAAGTGTCCGTACTCGTGCGCGAGCACGGCGCGGAAGGCGTTCCGCGTGAAGCCGTTCAGCACGCCCACGCCGAGGATGAGGATGCGCGTCGCCTTGTCCTGCCGCTTCTCGGCAGCGTTGCCGCGCTCGTAGACCGCCAGCTCCGTCCCCGGCGTCACCCGTATCTCGTCCACGGGCCGCGTGCCGACCGCCCCCGCCACCTCGCGCGCCAACGCCCACAGCCCCGGCGCCTCCTCCTCGCGCAGAGGACGGCCCGGGTCATTCTCCTTCGGCTTGACGAAGAGCGAGCGGATCATCTGGAAGGAGGTGACGGCCGCGCCGACGATGACGATGAGCCCCAGCTTGATCGGCACATATCCCACCATCAAGGTCGCGTAGACGACGGCCGCCGCCGCGAGCAGGACGAGGCAGAGCACCACGGGCAGCGAGACGTAGTAGTAGAAGCCCGCGAAGTTGATGAGCGCCCGGTACCAGCGCCGCAGAGTCTCGTGGCGCGCGCCCGTCAACTCCTCCGGGTCGGCCGACTCCACCGCCTTCATCGTCAGACCTGAGAAGACCTTGCCGAGCAGGTAGAGCACGAACAGCCCGAACGCCCACGCCGCCGCCGCGCAGACCACCCAGTAGACGTAGTGCCAGACGCGCGCATGCGAACGCACGCCGGAGTCGAGGAACCGCTCGGCCACCTCGTGCGGCAGCCCCAGCGCCTCTGCCTTTCCGATCTCCGCCTCGGCCTTCAGCCAGTGCTCGTCCATCGCCGCGAGGATGGCGGCGAAGTAGTGCGTGGCAAGCTCGTCGGGGAACTTTCGTTCGAGCGTCTCGACGGCCCTGCGCAGCGGAGTCTCGCGTTCAAGCTCCAGCGCGAGCTGCGCGACCAGCGTCGGGTAGGAGGAGTCCGCCGATGAAGACATGCGGTCGGCCTCCGTGGCGAGCGCGAGCGCGCGCTCCTTCTCGGCCGCTGTCGCCTCGTGGCCGGGGGCGGAGAAGCCCAGCACCCCCGCGAGGCCGGCGAAGTTCTCCGGCGTGCGCTCAAGCTCCGCCGCCCGCTCCAGCAGCGCCAGCCCCTCGTCGCGCTTCCCCAGCCCGGTCAGCGCGTACCCCTCGCGCCTGAGCGCCGGCGTGAAGTCGGGCGCGGCCTTCATCACCTCGCCGTAGAGCCGCGCGGCCTCTTCGTTGTTGCCGGCGTCGAGGGCCTCGGTCGCGCGCCTGAAGGTCTCGACCGACCCCGGCGCGATGGTCTGGAGGTGCTGCTGAATCTGCCGCTCTTTCTCCGCGTCGCGCTGTTGCGGCTGCGCCTGCGCGCGCGCGGCGGCCGGGAGCAGCAGGAGCAGAAAGAGGGTCGAGGCGAGGATGTTTCGGGGGCGCATACGTCGTTCTTCGTTCTCCTTTCAGAAAAAGAGGTGAGCCCCGCGCCTCTTTGTGGGGAGGCCCGGGGCTCGAAAGAATAACACGCAGGGGCGCGGGCGTTCACTCCGCCGCGCCCGGCCGACTCTCACCTGTGCTCCGTCAGGGACTGACCACGCGGTTCCCCTTCAACTCTTCCGCAACTCCGTGAGCACCTGCTTGGCGACCGACTTGAGCGTGTCGAAGACGCCGTTGCCTTTGGCGGCGATGGCCTCGTGGACGGGCTCGTCCTTGCGCCGAAGTTCGGCCACCATCTCTTCGGCCGGGATGACGTTCGGCAGGTCGCGCTTGTTCAGTTGCAGCACGTAGGGAATCTTCGACAGGTCGTAGCCGTTGGCCTGTAAATTCTCCTCAAGGTTGTAGAGCGACTCGATGTTGGCGTCCATGCGCTCGTCCTGGCTGTCGGCGACGAAGACGACGCCGTCCACGCCCTTCAGGATGAGCTTGCGCGAGGCGTCGTAGAAGACCTGCCCCGGCACCGTGTAGAGGTGGAAGCGCGTCTTGAACCCGCGCACCGTCCCCAGCTCCAACGGCATGAAGTCGAAGAAGAGCGTCCGGTCGGTCTCGGTCGCCAGGGAGATGAGCTTGCCCTTGGCCGTCGGCGCGGTCGTGTCGTAGATGTATTGCAGGTTGGTCGTCTTCCCGCACAGCCCCGGGCCGTAGTAGACGATCTTGCAGTTGATCTCTCGCGAAGCGTAGTTGATGAAAGTCATGGCACTCCGATGACAAGTGAGCTGTCAGCTTTTAGCTGTTGGCTGTTAGCTAACTGCCTATCGAACAGATGGCTTGGCTAACAGCGAAGAGCTAACAGCTAAAAGCTCCCTGAACTAACTGAAGAGGCTGTCGATGTCGTCGTCGGTAATCTCGGCGAAGAGCGCTTCCTCGCGCTCGCGGCGCTCGGCGTTGAGGCGTTCGAGTTCGTCGAAGAGAGAGGAGAGGTCGCGCGAGGCCTGTTTGACGCGCAGCTTGACGAGGCCGAGGCTGGAGCGCTCGTCGAAGACCACGACGAGCAGGACGCGGCCGATGATGCAGATGTGGATGCTCTCGCGCTCGCCCTCGTGCGAGAGCGTCGGGAACTCTTTCTCGCCGATAAGGCGCGCCATCCCGCCCGTGGCGGCGACGTTGCCGGCCGCCAAAGACGCCAGACTCGTCGTGTCCAAGTCGCCCACATCGCCGTGGGTGGCGATCTGCTGGCCGTTCTTGTCCACGAGAAAGACGACGCGGGAGAAGGATTCGAGACGCAGCTTGCCCAGAATGATCCTGAGCTGTTGGAACTGCTGCTCGTGCATTACGATAGGCGTGTCTGTCATTCGTACACTGGCTCTCTATCTTGCAGGATACGGACTTCCGGTGAGTGCAAGGGGGCGGGAAGCTGTGTCGTCCGCCGAAGAGCTTAAATGAAGATATCAGGGGGCTTTGCCTTAGGCTCCGGCATTTGCGGGTGTGGGTCGGGACGCTGTCCGCAGGAGACCCGGCGACACCACAAGAACTCTAACATACGGCTAAAGATGACTTCAATAGTTTTTCTTTAATCATCTTTGTTTAACTCTGCAAGGAGCCCGTGCAATCCCCTTAAATCCTACTTTCCAGTTGATTTAGAGCATCTCGTGTGTTAAAGTGCCGGAGGTTGGCGGCTTCCCCGTCCCCAGGGGAAGCGTTCTCTGAAAAGCGAGTGCTTCGCATGAGCGATCCAGTCATCAAGGGTGCAAAGAGAAGCTCCTCCCGCTCTGCACCGCACAGCGCTGCGCCCAAGGCCCCGGCCAAGGGTCGCAAGCTGACCACCTCGGCCGCGAAGCCTAAGCCTAAGCGCGCGGCGGCCGCGAAGCCCCCTGTCCGAAAAGCCGCCCCCGCCAAGTCTTCCAGTTCCAGCGCCAAATCGACCAAACCGGCGCGCCCTGCCGCCAAGCAGTCCGCGGCGGCGAAACCTTCGAAGAAACCCGCCGCTGCGTCCAAGTCCGCCCCGGCCGCCAAAGCCGGTGGCAAGTCGCACGCGGCCCCTTCGAAGGCCGCCCCCGCGAAGAAGGCTGTGGCGCCGGCTAAGGCCCAGCCGGCTAAGGGCTCCCCAGCCAGGTCATCCAAGCCGGCGGCCGCCGCCCCGCCTCGCCCCTCGTCCAGACCTGCGCCCGCACCGCCCCGCCAGCCCTCGCGCGACGAGGCGGCGGCGCTCAAGGCGTTCGAACGCGCCCACAAAGATTTCACGCGCGGCAACTTCGCCGCGGCGCGCCAGCACTTCCGCGCCCTCATCGATCAGCACGCGGGCGTCTCGGAGGTCGCCGCGCGCGCGCGCACTTACCTCAACATCGCGGAGACGCGTCTGCGCACCGAGGCCGCGCTCCCGCGCGACCCGGACTCGCTCTACGACCGCGGCGTCATCGAGCTCAACCGCGGCGACTTCGTCGCGGCGCAAGAGCTTTTCGAGCGCGCGCTCAAGCGCGACCCCGACGCCGCAGACACTCACTACGCACTGGCGGCCGCGCGCGCGCGTCTCGGCGCGGTCGAGTCTGCGCTCCAGGCGCTCGAACGCGCGGTGGAACTCAGGCCCGTGCTGCGCGTGCGCGCGCAGGCGGACGCCGACCTCGCCCTGCTCCGCAACGACCCCGAATTCGAGCGCATTGTCTTCCCCAACTCGCGCCCTTAAAACGTCGCCGCTTCCCGACCGGACACCCCTCCCCACCCTCCAACTCCTTTGAAAGCCTACGCCTTTCAAGTATGATTTCACACACCGGCGCGGGCCGGCCCCAGTTTCACACAGGAGCCCGGAAGGATTTGCAGTCCAGCATGGAGAGTGGTCTGAAGCTCGTGGCCATCGGCGGCGGGACGGGTCTGTCTACGGTACTGTCGGGACTGAAGGAGCTTGTGGGCGACCACGGGCACGGCGACCTGTGGCTCGAATCGCTGTCGGCCATCGTTACCGTCTCGGACGACGGCGGAAGCTCCGGCCGGCTGCGCGACGAGTTGCGGATGCTCCCGCCGGGCGACATACGCAACTGCATGGTGGCGCTCTCCGAAGACTCGACGCTGCTCTCACGCCTCTTCCAGTACCGCTTCCCCGGCGATGGCGGCCTGGGCGGACACAGCTTCGGCAACCTTTTCCTCGCGGCGCTGACGGAGGTGACGGGCGACTTCGTCGAGGCCGTGCGCCTCTCCTCGGAGGTGCTGGCGAGCAAGGGGCGCATCTACCCCGCGACCCTGAACGACGTGCGGCTCGTCGCCGAACTCGAAGACGGCCGCGTGGTGCGGGGCGAGACGAACATCACGGCCGCACACTCGACCATCCGCCGCCTGTCGCTCGAACCCGAGCAGTGCCTCCCGCTCCCAGAGGCGCTCGCGGCCGTCCGTGCCGCCGACATCATCACGGTCGGCCCGGGCTCGCTCTACACCTCGATCCTGCCGAACCTGCTCGTGGCGCGCGTGGCCGAGACGATCGGCGCGGCGCGGGCCGTCAAGATTTTTATCTGCAACCTGATGACGCAGCCGGGCGAGACCGACGGCTACACGGCGCGCAAGCACATCGAGGTCGTCAAGGAGTACGCGCCCGAGATCGAGTTCGACTTCGTCGTCGTCAACGACCGGCGCGTCAACCCCGTGCAGGCCGAGGCGTACGCCGCCGAGGGCGCGCGCCAGATTGGCCTGAGCGACCACCTGCTCGAAGAGGAGTTCGGGCGCGAGGCCCGGATCGTCCGCGCCGACCTGCTCGACGAGGGCAAGAAGGTGCGGCACAGCCCCGCCAAGCTCGCGCGCGTCCTGCTCGCCTGCTACGAGCAGGCCTGCGCGCGCTCTGCCGTCACGGCCGCGCTCTGAAGCGAACCTATGGAGAGACAGACGCAACAACCCTCGCAAAGCCCTTCGGCGCCGCTCGACATCTTGATCCTGGCGGCGGGCTTAGGCACGCGCATGCGCTCTTCGACGGCGAAGGTCTTGCACAAGCTCGGCGGCCGCCCGCTCATCGCGCACGTCTGCCGCACGGCGTCGGCCCTGGTGAAGGGCGAGCGGCCGGTCTACGTCGTCGTCGGCCACCAGGCCGAGGAGGTGAAGGAGGCCGTGCGCGCGGAGCTGGGCGAGGGCGGCGCCGTCTTCGTCACCCAGACCGAGCAGCGGGGCACGGGCGACGCGGTCTACGCCGCGCACGAAGCTTTAGGCCAAGCCAACTCGACGCTCCTCGTCCTCTCCGGCGACGTGCCGCTCGTGCGCGCGGAGACGCTGGGCTCACTCGTCCACCAGCACCGCACGCACCGTGGGCGCGGGGCGGCCTGCACGCTGATGGCCGTCCGGCTCGAAGACCCGACGGGCTACGGCCGCGTCATCCGCGATGAAGAGGGGCGCTTCCAGAAGATCGTCGAGCAGAAGGACGCGACCCCCGAGGAGCGGCAGGTGGGCGAGATCAACGCCGGCATCTACTGCTTCGAGACGCGCCTGCTCTTCCCCGCCCTCGAACGCGTCAAGCCCGAGAACGCGCAGGGCGAGTTCTACCTGACGGACGTGCCCGCCATCCTGCGCGCCGACGGCGAGGACGTTTCCGTCTACACACACACCGACGCGCGCGAGGTCTCGGGGATCAACACCCGCGTCGAGCTGTCGGAGTTCGAGCGCATCCTGCGCCTGCGGACGCTGCGGAGTCTCATGCTCAACTCGGGCGTCACCGTCATCGACCCGCAGCACACCTACGTCAGCCCCGACGCGCAGATCGGCCGCGACACCACGCTCCACCCGAACGTCCACGTCGAGGGGCGCACGGTCATCGGCGAGGGCTGCGAGATCATGCAGGGCTCGCGCATCACCGACTCGCGCGTCGGCAACGGCGTGACGGTCAAAGACTACTGCGTCATCGTCGACAGCGAGGTTTCAGACCACTGCTTCGTCGGCCCCTTCGCGCACCTGCGCATGAACGCGCGGATGGAGGAGGGCGCGCACGTCGGGAACTTCGTCGAGATGAAGAAGTCGCGGCTCGGCGCGAAGTCGAAGGCGAACCACCTCACCTACCTCGGCGACGCCGACGTCGGCGAGCGCACCAACATCGGCGCCGGCACCATCACCTGCAACTACGACGGGAAGAACAAGCACCCGACCGTCATCGAGCACGACGTGAAGATCGGCTCCGACACGATGCTGGTCGCGCCCGTCCGCGTCGGCGCGCGCTCCGTGACCGGGGCCGGCGCGGTCGTCACCGAGGACGTGCCGCCCGACACCCTCGTCGCGGGCGTCCCGGCCAAAGTCAAGAAGAAGCTGCCGCGCGCAGAGGCGGCGGCGGAAGTGCCTCCTGCGGAGGGCAAAGGCGACGACACGGGCGAGCCGGTCACGGCGGTCGCCACAGGCGAAGAGCGCTGACGGCCGCCGTCAGAGTCCCACCTCTCATCAATCAACGACACAACGGAAGGTCTAAACTTATGTGTGGCATTGTCGGATACGTCGGAAACAAGCAGGTCGTGCCCGTCATCCTCGACGGGCTGAGGAAGCTCGAATATCGCGGGTATGACTCGGCCGGCATCGCCGTGGTGGACGAAGCACACCACCTCGACATCCGCCGCGCCGAGGGCAAGCTCCGCAACCTCGAAGAGGCCATCCGGCTCAAACCCCTCGACGGCACCTACGGCATCGGCCACACGCGCTGGGCCACGCACGGGCGCCCGACGGAGGAGAACGCGCACCCGCACCGCGACTGCACGGGCCGCGTCGTCGTCGTCCACAACGGCATCATCGAGAACTACATCCAGCTCAAAGACCGGCTACGCCACAGCGACCACGTCTTCGTCACCGAGACCGACACGGAGATCGTCGCGCACCTCGTCGAGGAGTACATGAAGGAGGAGGAGTCTTTGGAGAAGGCCGTCGGCCGCGCGGTGCGCGACCTGCGCGGCATCTTCGCGCTCTCCATCATCTCGACCGACGAGCCCGACACGATCATCGCCGTCCGCCAGGGGCCGCCCGTCGTCATCGGCCTCGGCGACGGCGAGTACTTCGTCGCCTCCGACGTGCCCCCGATCTTGCAGCACACGCGCGACGTCTTCTTCTTAGGCGACGGCGAGCTGGCCGTGCTCACTAAAGATTCGGTGCGGGTCACGAACTTCGACGGCGACGCGGTCGAGCCGCACATCCAGCGCATCACCTGGGACCCGATCATGGCCGAGAAGGGCGGGTTCAAGCACTTCATGCTCAAGGAGATTTACGAGCAGCCCCGCGCGGTCAGGGACACCGTGCAGGGCCGTGTCTCTCTGGACACCGGCCGCGTCTACATGGACGAGATGGACATCACGCCCGAGGAGTTCAAGTCCTTCGACCGCGTGCTCGTCGCCGCGTGCGGCACCTCCTGGCATGCGGGGCTCGCCGGCAAGTACATGATCGAGCAGCTCGCGCGCGTGCCCGTCGAGGTGGATTACGCCTCGGAGTTCCGCTACCGCGACCCCGTGATGACGGAGAAGACGCTGCTGGTCGTCATCTCCCAATCCGGCGAGACGGCCGACACCATCGCGGCACTCCGCGAGGCGAAGCGGCTCGGCTCGAAGGTGCTGGCCGTCTGCAACGTGCAGGGCTCGATGGTCACGCGCGAGTCGGACGGCACCATCCTGACGCACGCCGGCCCCGAGATCGGCGTCGCCTCGACGAAGGCTTTCACGTCGCAGATGATCGCGCTCTACCTCTTCGCGATGTACCTCGGTCAGTTGCGCGGGACGCTCTCGGACGACGAGTCGAAGCGCCACGCGCAGCAGTTGGCGGAGCTGCCGGTCAAGATCGAGCACCTGCTCTCGGAGTCGGACGAGTTGGAAGAGCTGGCGCGCGAGTTCCACCGCGCGACCGACTTCCTCTACCTCGGGCGCGGCATCAACTTCACGGTGGCGCTCGAAGGCGCCTTGAAGCTCAAAGAGATCTCCTACATCCACGCCGAGGGCTACCCGGCGGGCGAGATGAAGCACGGGCCGAACGCGCTCATCGACGAGCGCCTGCCCGTCGTCGTCGTCAACCCGCGCGAGGAGGGCGACCAGGCGTCGGAGCTGCGCTACGAGAAGACGCACTCGAACATCGTCGAGGTCAAGGCGCGCGAGGGCGTCGTCATCTCGGTGCTGACCGAGGGCGACGACATGTCCGCGAAGGTCTCCGACCACGTCATCGAAATCCCGGAGTCCTCCGACCTGCTCTCGCCGATCCTCGCCATCATCCCGCTCCAACTCCTCGCCTATCACATCGCGGTGCGCCGCGGCTGCGACGTGGATCAGCCCCGCAACCTCGCCAAGTCCGTCACGGTCGAGTGAGCGCGCCGGGAGTCTGAACAATGAAAGGCCCGGCGGGAAAGTCCGCCGGGCCTTTCATTGCGTCACGAGCCGTTCTCTTACCGCGGGCACTCTAGTCGCCGTCGGTCTTGACGTACTTGAGCGGCGAGTCGGCGAGCAGAGCGCGCAGCTTGCCCATCTGCTCCCGCGTGCTCTCCTCCTCCCACCGGTTGGTCTTAGGGCCGGGGAGGACGGCGACCGCCTCTTCGAGCTTCTTTTCGGCCGCGACCTCGTCGCCGATGCCGACGTAGGCTTCGGCCATCGTCGCCAGCATCCAGTATTTTTGCTCCGCCGGCAGACCCTCGTTCTCCATCTCCCCCTCGCAGATGTCGAGCACCTCGCGGCGGACGCGCTCGGCCTGCACGAAGTCGGCGACGGCCTCGGCGCGGCTCGCGGCGTTGGCGGCGCGGAGGTTGAGCAGGTAGGCGAGGTTGATGCCGTTGTAGTAGTCGTTGCGGAGGTAGAAGCCGCGCTCGTAGCCGCGCACCGCCTCGTCGAGGTGCGCCGTGTCGGGGTGCCCGGCCTCCCCGGACAACTCCCACAGGCGCTTGTGCACCGCGCCCCAGAGTCCGAGCGTCTCGGTGTCGTTCGAGGTCTCGGGCTGCAACGTCTTGAGGAGGTTGCGCGCCGCTGCCAGCGCCTTCTCCGGCGTCGGCTGCTTGCTCTTGTAGGTGACGAGGGCGTGTTGCTGGATGATGTAGGGGTCTTCGGGCGCGCCCGCGTTATGCTTCTTCATGGCCGCGCGGACATCCGTGAGGAGATTTTTGGCCTGCACGAACTCCCCTTTGCTTTTGGCTTCCAACATCTTCTGCATCTGCGCGCTGTGCGTCTCGCCGGCGGGAACCGGCGCGGGGTCCGGCGTGCCGGCCGCGGCGCCTTTGCCTGCGGCCTTCTTCGCGCTCCTCTTCCTGGCGACCGCAGCTTTGGCGGGCGGGGGGTACGCGCTCAGGTCGCCGGGCAGTTCGAGGCGGCGTAGTCCGTGCAGGAAGGTGTAGACCGGACTGTCGTCGGTCGGGTTGTCCATGATCTCGTCGATGGCCCTCTTGAGTCCCTCGCGGAACCTCTTCGCCTCGGAGACCCCGATGTCATCGCCGAGGTGTTTGTACGTCCGGACGGCAATCTGCGCGATGTCGAACGGGAATTTGAACTGGTCTTCGGCGATGATGATGGTCGTGTACGGCCTGAGGGCGTGGCGCACGCCGAGTTCGTAGAAGGCGTTGTTGTTGGACGTGGAGAGGTCGGCGATGACCAGGTCGGCGGTCAGGATTCGTTCGTACATCGGGACGTTGATGTTCCCGGAGTGGACTATCTCGTCCGCACGGTAGCACTCCAACCCGGCTTCCTCGACGGTCGGCTTAATCAGGTTCTGGTACGAGGCGTCGAGGTTGAGCTTACGCCCGCTGGCGAGGTCAACCTTCTCGCCGAATCCCATCACGACGAAGCAGGTCTTTTTTTCATCTGGCATGTTCAAGTCTCCGGGCACAATCGAGAGGTTAACGGCTGGCAGGCGCGCGCCTGCCTTCAGTCTGTGAGCGGCTCGCCGAGGTCGATGAGGAGGGAGCGGGCCGGCTCCTGGCGGATGTTGACCTTGTAGTTCTTGCCGGCCTGCTTGAGGTCGGAGTTGAAGAACTTGACGGCGTGCGGGACGGCATTCGTGAGGTGGACGGTGCAGGCGTCGCCGCCTCGCACCTTGGAGAACAGCTGGAGCGTGTCGAGGTCGGGGTTGTCGTACTTGCCGTTGGCCGACATGACGTAGTGGTCGGCCGTGACGGTGCGGAGGAACTCCTCGGTCACGTTGCGCACGCTCCCGTGGTGCGGCATCTTGAGCACGTCCACGTGCAGCGTCCCGCCATCCTTCAAGACCTTCGCTTCCCTCAAGCCTTCGAGGATGTCGTCGGCGAGCCCGTCGCCTGTCAGGAGCATCTTCTTGCCGCCGGCTTCGGCCAGCACGATAACGCTCGAAAGGTTGTAGACCGAGTCGTCCATGAAGGAGGCGGCGAGTGCCCTGGCCTCCGCGGCCTTCTTCTGCTGCAAGGTCTTGAGCTTCGCGTCCCAGTCCTTCTCAAGCCTCTCCAGACGCGCCTCACTCGGGCCGACGACCCTCAGCCTGAGGTTACTGCCGACGGGAAGCGACTTCTGCCTGGGGCGCAGGCTGACGAGCTTCGGGAAGGGATCGTTCGCGAGGAGCGAGAGCGCGCCGGCGTTGTCGCGCAGCCGCCGCCCCTGTGGGACATTGGCCGCGACGGCGGCCGCGCCCTCGTCGCGGAAGAGGTTCGCCGGGAAGGTCAGCTCGCCCTTTGAAGAGAGCCTGACCGAGGCGCCGAGCGAGGCGGGGATGGCGTTCGTCTCGTTGTTGCCCAGTATCTCGTCGAAGCTGTTGTGCCAGAGCGTGGTGATGTCGCAGAGCGGCGTCTCGCTCCCCCGCTGTTCGAGAAGGTGGTCGGTCAGGTCGAGGAGGCCGCGGATGTGGTCGTCGTCGATGTGGCTGACCATCAGGAGCCGCACGGGGAGCGGCCTGCCGGGACTGCGCTGGTCGCGGAGCTGTTCGAGCCGCGGCCGCAGGCTCTGGTTGAAGACGCCCTGCGGCCCGCCGTCGATGACGATGAGCTTCGGCGCCTTCTTCGTCCCGTAGTGGAGCAGCAGCGAGTCGCCGTGCTTCGCCTCAAGTGCTTCGAGCGTGAAGATCATCGGGGCCGTCCTCGCTTAGAAGTACGTTCAGACCGACTGCATGGCGCGCAGGATGTCCACCATGCCGCTGCCCTGGAAGTAGCGCTCGCGGCCGAGGTCGGTCGCGGTGTCGCAGAGAATCTGCTTGACGCGGGCGGGCTTGCCGACCAGCTCGCGGTGGCGCGCGATGAGGAGCGCCGCCGCGCCCGAGACGTGCGGCGCGGCCATGCTCGTCCCGTCCATCGTCTTCAGGCCGCCGTCGGGCACGGTGCTCGTAATCTTCTCGCCGGGCGCGACGAGGTCGGGCTTCATGCGCCCGTCGCCGGTGGGGCCGCGGCTGGAGAAGTAACTGACGCCGTAGGTGTGCGGGCTGTCGCGGTGCGTGGCGCCGACGGTGATGACGCCCTGCGCGTTGCCCGGGTCGGTGATGCTGATGCTGCGGTAGCCCTCCGAGAAGGCGCCGCCCTGCTCCTCGGCGTCGAGGTAGCCGTCGTTGCCCGCGGCGGCGACGACGACGATGCCGGCCTTGACCAACCGCTCGGTCTCCTCGCAGACGGGCGTGCAGCCGCAGGCGAAGTTCCTGACCTTGTGCCGGATGGAGAGGCTCAGGTTGACGCCGTGCAGCAGCGGGTGCTCGCTGTTCGCGTTGAGGTACTGGACGAACTGGAGGGCGGCGAGGATGGAGAACTCGTCGCTCTCGCCGTGCTCGTCGAGCACGCGCAGGTCGTAGAGGCGCAGGTCGGGGCAGACGCCCCGCACGTCGATCTTCTCGTCGTTCCCGGGGTCGCCGGCCCGCCAGTCGGCGGCGAGGATGCCGGCGACGTGCGTGCCGTGCTCGAAGGCCGGCGGGCCTTGCTCCTCATAGTCCTCGGGCGGGATTTCGAGGTAGGGCGCGAGCATGTCCCAGTCCACGGCCCGTCCCCGTTGCAGTCGATCCATCAGCAGCTTCTTCTCCTCCGCCTTGAAGCGCCGCCGGATGCGCTTCGGTAGCTGCTCGAAGGTCGCAGGGTCGCGGCTCAGAATCTTGCGGATGAGGGTGAAGTCGTAGGTCTTCTCGACGCGCGTCAGGTTCTGCCACACACCTTTCCTCTTCACGAAGGGCCTGGGCGCGGGCCTGCTCTCGGGCTTGCCGTTCGTCTTGCCGTTTGGCTTGCCGTCCGGCAGGCGGAGGCGGAAGGCCGGGTGCGCGGCGTCGATGCCGCTGTCGATGACGGCCCAGCGGATGTCCGCGCAGTTGACCTCGAAGAGGCGGCGGGCGGCGTCGGCCTTGATCGCCGTGGTCGATCTCCAGATCATGGCCGAAGCCTTGCGGTTGAGGTTGATCGACCAGACCATCCCGCCCTCTGCCGCCTCGACCGGCGCGACCCCCTCCGACAGCTTCGCGAAGGCTTCGACGAGCGCGGGCGCCTCTTCGACGGCGCGCCCGCCGTCACCGCCCTCGCCCGCGAGCGAGATGGCCCCGGCCACACGGACGAGCCAGATGAGGTGCTCGTGGAGCTTCGGCTTGCTGCGCCCCCACACGGCGTCACGTTCGGCGCGATTCAAATCCCACCCGCCGCTCCTGCGGCCGGCGCCGTCAGGCTCCCTGACCGAACCGGCCAGCGCCGCACCGAGTTTCTGCCGGTGCGCGCGGCTTCTGCTCCCGACCAACTGTGCCAGCGCCCTGCCGCCGTCCACGAGGATATACTTGTCCCACCACGCCGTCATCGGCAGGACGACGCGAATCATCTCGTCGAAGTAGAGCCGGACGGCGACGGCCGAGACGTTGTAGGCGATCTCCGGGTCGAGCGCGCCCTCCGAGCGCTCGAAGGTCTGCCAGCGCGGCGCGCGCCGCTCCGCTTCGAGCCGTGCGGCGAGGACGTTGGAGAGCTTGCCGGGGGCCGCGCCCCAGGTCGGCGTCAGCAGCAGGTCGGCCGGCTCCGCCGGGTTGAGGCCGTAGGCCATCCACACGTCCGGCAGGATCGGCGAGTCCTGCGTGAAGCGGCGGAACCCGGTCTTGCCGAAGATGACCTCTTCGAGCTGCCTGTAACTCAGCCTCATCAGCGCACCCCCGCTCGCGTATCTATGTCTCTGTTGGATCGGCTCAATGAGGAAGACACGCGGCGCGTCCTCGGCGAAGTCCTTAACGTAGGCGCGCCGATTATCTGCCCGCGGCGCGCCGATTTCAATAAGAATCTTCGGCCGGCGCCTCGGGTCGTTTCAGTCGAGGGCGCGCAGGACGACGCACTTGAGGTAGAGGGTTTCGGGGACGCCAAGGAGGACCGGGTGGTCTCGGCTCTGCGTGCGGCGCTCGACCAGTTGCACGCGGCGGCGGGCGTCGCGCGCGGCCTCGGAGAGGACTTCGAGGAAGAGCGGCTCGGTCATGTGGTAGGAGCAGGTGCAGGTGACGAGGTGGCCGCCCGCCGAGAGCATCTTGAGCGCGCGGAGGTTGATCTCCTTGTAGCCGCGCGCCGCGGCCGGGACGCTCGCGCGATTCTTGGCGAAGGCCGGCGGGTCAAGCACGACGGTGTCGAAGCGCTCGCCCGCCGCCTCCATCTCGTGCAAAGCGTCGAAGACGTTCGCCTCGCGGAACTCGACGTTGGACGCGCCGTTCAGTTCCGCGTTGCGGCGCGAGGCCGCGACCGCCTCCGCCGAGATGTCGAGCCCGGTCACGCCCTCGCACGCGCCCGCGATGCTCAGGGCGAAGCCGCCGTTGAAGGTGAAGCAGTCGAGCGCGCGGCCGCGCGCGTAACGGCGGGCGGCGAGGTGGTTCTCGCGCTGGTCTAAGAAGGCCCCGGTCTTCTGCCCGCCGAGCGGCGCGACGCGGAAGCGGACGCCGTGCTGCGCGACCTCGATCTCGCCCGGCGCCTCGCCGTAAAGCACGCCCGCCTGTGAAGGCAGACCTTCCAGCCCGCGCACGCGTACGTCGTTACGCTCGACGATGGAGCGCGGCGCGAACTCCTCGACCAACAGTTCGACGAACAACCCTTTCAGCGCGTCCGTGCCCTGCGAGAGCGTCTGCAGGACGAGCACGTCCCCGTACCTGTCCACGATGAGCGAGGGCAGAAGGTCGCCTTCGGAGTAGACGAGCCGGCAGGCGCCGGCCTCCTGCTCTAGCCCTCGGCGCCGCGCGGCGGCCGCGCGCAGGCGTGCGCGCCACCAGTCGCGGTCGATGGCTTCGTCCCGCGTCGTCAGCAGTCGCAGAGCGATCTCCGAGCGCGAGGAGTAGAGCGACTGCCCCACCACCCGCCCGCGCTCGTCGCGCACGCGGACGACCGAGCCGCCCTCGGCCTCCCCGGCGTCGCGCACGTCGCTGCGGTAGACCCAGAGGTGCCCGCCGCGCACGCGCTCCGCGCCCCGCTTCGTGATGGTGACCTGCGCCTGGCTCATCGTCGTTGCCTTCCGGGCCTCATTGAAGCACGGGAGCGTACAGGGGTTCAACGGGGCGGCGGCCTTCGGCCTTGAAATCAGAACTGCCGAGTTGTAGCCTTAAGCCATCGGTTGCAACCGAAAACTACAAAAGTCACGGAGGAGAAAACTCTGATGCCAGAAGTCGGAGACGTGGCCCCGGACTTCGAGCTGCCGAGCCATCTTGAGAAGGGCAAGAAGGTGAAGCTCTCGGACTTCCGCGGCCGGAAGAACGTCGTCATCGCATTCTACCCGCTGGCGTGGACGCCGGTCTGAACGGCGCAGATGCCTGCCTACGAAGCGGACTTAGATCGCTTCGGGCAGTATGATGCCCAGGTTCTGGGCATAAGCGTCGATAGCGTCCCGTGCAACACCGCCTGGGCCAAGTCCCTCGGCGGTCTCACCTACGACCTGCTGAGTGACTTCGAGCCGAAGGGCGAAGTCGCCCGCCTCTACGGCGCGTACCGCACGGGGGACGGCATCTCCGAGCGCGCGCTCTTCATCGTGGACAAGGACGGCAAGCTCGTCTACAAGGACATCCACGACATCGGCGACCAGCCCGACAACGAAGACCTGTTCGAGGTGCTCCGCAAGCTCTAGCGGCGGACGCTCGGGCGTTCAAACACAGACCGGCGGGCCGCGACCCTCTGCCAAAGGGTTGCGGCCCGTGAGGCTTTAGCAACATACTTGTGGCGTGAGAAAAAGATCGTGGTTCAAGTCCGAGGCCGAGTGGACGGCGGCGGCCCACTACCTGCTCTGGGCGCTGGGCGTGCTGGGGCTGCTCGCCGTGTCAATCATCGGCTGGCTGAGGGCCGACGGTTAACTCGTACAAGGCGGGGGAAGAAGTGATGACTACGTTATCGCGCAAGTGTGTGCCGTTCACGCCGTTCGACGGCGAGCTATCAAAGGCGACGGTCGCCATCGTCACCGCGGGCGGCGTCCACCTCCGGAGCCAGGAGCCCTTCAACACCGCGGACGAGCTGGGCGACCTCTCGTTCCGGATCATCCCCGACGACGCCGACACGTCGCAGCTGATGGTCAGCCACCACCACTACGACCACGCGGACGCCGACCAGGACATCAACGTCGTCTTCCCGCTCGACGTGCTGAGAGATTTGAAAGAGGAAGGGTTCGTCAAAGAGGTGGCGCAGAAGCACGTCGGCTATATGGGCTACACGATGCAGCTCAAGGCGATGTACGAGGGGACGGCCCCCGAGATCGCCAACGAGATCGACCGCGGCTCGCGCGCCGACGTGGTCATCCTGACGGGCGGCTGCCCGAACGTGTGCCACCGCACCGTCGTCGCCGTGCAGCGCGAGATCGAGATGCGCGGCATCCCGACCGTGCTCATCACCGTCAGCCCCGAGGTCTCGGCGCAGATGCGACCACCGCGCGCCCTCTACCCGCAGGGCTTCAAGATCGGCAACAGCCTCGGCCGCCCAGGCATGCGCGAGTTGCAACGCGCGGTGCTGCGCGACGCGCTGCTCCTGCTCACAGAGAACACGCGCCCCGGCCAGTTCGTCACGCGCGAGTACCCCGACTACGGCGAGCAGTACGAGCCAACGAGGGTCAGGGCTGGGAAGGCGTGAACCGTCAACCGTGACGAGATATGAACCGTTTTTTCTTGTCACGGTTGACGGTTCACGGTTTACGGTTCACTTATGAAGACCATCGGAATCGTGACCGGCGGGGGCGACGCGCCGGGCCTGAACGCGGTCATCCGCGCGGCGGTCAAGACGGCCGTCGGCGAGTTCGGGATGCGCGTCGTCGGCATCGAGGACAGCTTCGAGGGGCTGCTGGGCGAGACGCACGTCCGCGAACTCAGAGCCGCAGACGTGCGCGGCCTGCTGCCGCGCGGCGGGACCATCCTCGGCACGCGCAACCGCGGCAGCTTCGTCGTGCGGCAGAAGGACGGCTCGGCCATGATGCCGGACGAGGTCTACCAGGAGGCCCTCGACAACCTCGGCCGCCTCGGCATCGACGCGGTCGTCGCCATCGGCGGCGAGGGCACGCTCGCCATCGCGTACGAGTTCCACCGCCGCGGCTTCCCGGTCGCCGCCGTGCCCAAGACCATCGACAACGACCTCGCGGCCACCGAGCTGACCTTCGGCTTCATGACCGCGCTCGACATTGCGACCGAGGCGCTCGACCGCCTGCACTCGACGGCCGAGTCGCACGACCGCGTGATGGTGCTCGAAGTGATGGGGCGGCACGCCGGCTGGATCGCGCTCCACTCCGGCGTCTCGGGCGGCGCGGATGTCATCCTCATCCCCGAGATTCCCTTCTCAATGGAGCAGGTGGCGAAGAAGATTCGCGAGCGCGACTCGGCGGACGCGCAGTTCAGCATCATCGTCGCGGCCGAGGGCGCCAAGGAGATCGAGGGCGACGTGATGTATCTCGACCGGGGCGACCGGCAGAGCGCGGCGCGGCTCGGCGGACTCGGGCACCACCTGGCCGCGGAGCTTTCGGAGCGGACGGGCAAGGAGGCGCGCTGCGTCGTCCTCGGCCACATCCAGCGCGGCGGGAGCCCGAACGCCTTCGACCGCATGCTCGCCACCAACTTCGGCGCGGCGGCCGTGCGGGCGCTGGCGCGCGGCCAGAGCGGCGTGATGGTCGGGCTGCACGCCGCCAACATCCGGACGGTGCCGCTCGAAGAGGCCATCGCCAGCCTCAAGACCGTCCCGCCCGAGAGCCAGCTCGTCCGCACGGCGCGCGACGTGGGCATCTCCTTCGGCTCGCCCGACGAGGAGAGTTTTCACCATGCCGACGGCCGTAATCAGTTATAATCGCGGCTCAAACAAACTGGAGGGAAACGTCAGTGACGGATGCGGTGAAGCGGAAGTTGCAGCAGGAGCTTGACGAGCTGGATCAGGAGTTGCGGGTCGAGCTGCCGAAGCAGATCAAGACGGCGAAGGAATGGGGCGACCTGCGCGAGAACGCCGAGTACCACGCCGCGCTCGCGCGCCAGCAGTTCGTGCAGGCGCGCATCCAGCAGCTCCGGCAACGCCTGAGCGAGGTCTCCTCCATCGACATCTCGAAGGTGCCGCACGACAAGGCGGCCTACGGCTCGACGCTCGTCCTCTACGACGCCGAGCGCGAGGAGGAGGTCACCTACCGCCTGGTCACGCCCGAGGAGTCCGACCCCAACGCCGGCCTCATCTCGACCATCTCGCCCGTCGGCCGCAGCCTCATGGGGCGCGAGGAGGGCGACGAGGTGACGGTGCGCACCCCCGCCGGCGCCCGCAACTTCGAGATCAAAAAACTGACCACGCTCCACGACGAGGCCGCGGCGGGAGGAGAGTAGGCAGTAGGCGGTGGAGGAACAGGCGGCGCGTCTCAGTCTACAGGCTGAGTGCGCCGCTTCTGCTTTTCTACCGACTACTGTCTATTGACTACTTCTTAAGCCTACCTTGACAAGCGTTCCGGCGCGTTCCTATGATGAATCGTCATTCATTCGGGCGTGCGCGTGTGTACGTCTTCTTAAAGATTTAGAGCGCGGTAAGAGGGGTCTGGAAGAAGTTGTTCGGGGCGAGCATCGGGCGCGGCGCGAGCCGCATCATCGGGGCGATGGTGCGAGGGCTCGCGCGCCGTCGCATCAACCCGAACGTGCTGACGGTCATCGGCGTCTCGATCAACGTCGTCTCGGGCCTCCTCTTCGGGCTCGGCCACTTCTTCTGGGCCGGCGTCATCCTCATCGTCGCCAACCTCTTCGACATGCTCGACGGGCAGGTGGCGCGCCGGACGGGGCAGGTCACGCGCTTCGGCGGCTTCCTCGACTCCACGCTCGACCGCGTCTCGGACATGGCCGCCTTCGTCGGCCTGATGACCTTCTACGCGCGCGACACCGAGCTGCACTCGACCTTAAACGTGCTGCTCGCGGGCCTCGCGCTCGTCGGCTCCGTCCTCGTCAGTTACGCGAGCGCGCGCGCCGAGAGCCTCATCCCGAAGTGCGACGTGGGCTTCCTGCGGCGGCCCGAGCGCGTGGTGCTGCTCATCATCGGCGGGCTCTCGACGCACCCCGGCTCCGAGAGCTTCTTCGCCAATCGCATGCCGGCCGTGCTCTGGATTCTGTGCGTCGGCTCGTTCTGGACTTTCACCTACAGGGTCTACCACACTTGGAAGGAGCTGAACCGCGTGCCCGAGCCGGCCGCGGCGCAGCGGCTCGAAGCCGCGGCGGCCGAAGCGGACGCGACCGGCGCACCCGCGAAGGCCGCGGGCGCATCCAACACCGACGCGGGCCGGCCCATGCGTGCGCGGCGCCCAGACCCGCGACCCGCGCTGACCAAGGGGGAATGAACTTCGGAGTACTGAGTGCTGAGGACTGGGGACTGAGTGAAAGATAAGATGCTTATATCACTCAGTCCCCAGCACTCAGCACTCTCTTCTGAGGAGTGAGCACCTTGAACATGTGTCCATGCTGCGGCGAGGGTTTTGAGGGCGAGGCCGAAGGGGCCTGCGGGTCGTGCGGCGCGCGGCGCGTGGGGCCGCCGCTGGCGGAGCCCTTGCGCGTGCTGCCCGCTTACGGTCACGCGCTCGCGGTCTGCGCGGCGGGGCTCGTCCTGCTGGCCGCGGCCCTGGGCGCAACGGTCGGGTCGCTCTTGCAGTTCGACGAGTTAGCCTTCGACGCAAAGACCCTGCTCCGCGCGGCCGAGACCGCCGCGTGGCGCCTGAAGTGGACGGGGCTGCCGGCGAGCTTCGTGCTCACGGGTCTGTGCGCCTGGCTCTGCGCGCGCATGCGGCGCGCGCCCGCAAACTTCGTCGGGCACAGGCACGCGCGCCTCGGACTCGTGACCGTCGCCGCGGTCGCGTTCGCGCTCGCGGGGCTCATCGGCGTGACCGTCCCCGAGCGCCTGCGCATCAGGGAACTCGGCAAGCGCGCGGGCGAGAACGCCGTGCTCTATGAGACCGACCTCGCGCTGGCGCGCTACCGCAAGCGCTTCGGCACGTACCCGGCCGCGCTCACAGACCTGCGCCGACTCGAAGACCCGGACGGCTCCGTCGCGCGCCTGCTCGCGGTCATCGCGCCCGGCGAGTATAAGGCCGAGACCGACCTCGCCTCGCTCTCCGCGGGGCGCACCGTCAAGGCGCGCGGACGCCGCCGCGCGGGCACCACCGACACGGCCGACGCGGGCATCGCGCTCACCAACTACGGGCTGACGCTCCCGGGGCGCGACAGCCTGCTCGGCACCGCCGACGACCTTTACATACGCGACGGACGCATCAGCGAGGAGGCGCCGGCCGCGACCTACGTCAAGGCGGTGGCCGCCACGCCAACCCCTGTACGCGCGCGCGCGAACTGAGGCGCGCGCCTCTCCCCGACAAGGCTTTATGGGCATCCGCAACTTCTTCAAACGCAGTAAGAGGGACGACGAGGGCGAGCGCCGCAGCGCCCTGTTGCGTTCGGGACGCATCACCGAGGGCTCCATCTTCGACGTCATCACCGACGAGGCCGGCGCCATCACGCACGTCTTCTACAACTATGAGATCAACGGCGTCGAGTACGAGTCGTCCCAACTGCTCGACGACGGCCAGCGCCTGCGCCCCGGCGACTACTTCCCCGGCGCCCGCGTCACCATCCGCTTCAACCCGCACCAGCCCGGCAACTCGGTTGTGGTATAAGAGTCGTCAACCGTGAACCGTAAACCGTGACAAGATAAAGAGCCGCTCTTATATCTTGTCACGGTTTACGGTTTACCGTTCACGGCCTTTTTATGTTCAAAAAGATTCTCATTGCGAACAGGGGCGAGATCGCCGTGCGCGTGCTGCGCGCGTGCAGGGAGTTGGACATCTCGCCGGTCGCGGTCTATTCGGAGGCGGACGCGGCGGCGCTGCACGTGCGGCTCGCCGACGAGGCACACCTGCTGGGGCCGGCGCCTTCGGCCGAGAGCTATTTAAGAATCGACCGCGTCGTCGAAGCCGCGCTCAAGAGTGGCGCCGAGGCCATCCACCCGGGCTACGGCTTCCTCGCGGAGAACGCGGCCTTCGCGCGCGCGGTGAACGAGGCGGGGCTGGTCTTCATCGGGCCGTCGCCGGAGGCGATGGAGCTGATGGGCTCGAAGACGAGCGCGCGGCGCGCGGCCGCAGAGGCGGGCGCGCCCATCGTCCCCGGCACGAATGACGCGCTCGAATCCGTCGAACAGGCGCGCGAGACGGCCGCGCGTGTCGGCTACCCCGTTATGCTCAAGGCCGCGGCCGGCGGCGGCGGCAAGGGCATGCGGCTCGTGGCTGACGAGTCCGAGATGCCTTCGGCCTTCGACACGGCGCGCTCGGAAGCCGCCTCCGCCTTCGGCGACCCTTCGGTCTACATCGAGAAGGCCGTCGAGCGCCCGCGCCACGTCGAGATTCAGGTCTTCGCCGACGCGCACGGCCACACCGTTCACCTGGGCGAGCGCGAGTGCTCGATTCAGAGAAGACACCAGAAGGTCATCGAAGAATGCCCCTCGCCGATCAACGACCCGAACCTGCGCGAGGCGATGGGCGAGGCCGCCGTCCGCATCGCCCGCGCCGCCTCCTACGTCGGCGCGGGCACGGTCGAGTTCCTCGTCTCCGACGTGACGCGCGACTTCTACTTCCTTGAGATGAACACGCGGCTCCAGGTCGAGCACCCCGTGACGGAACTCGTGACGGGGCTCGACCTCGTGCGCGAGCAGTTCCGGGTCGCCGCGGGGCTGCCGCTCTCCTTCACGCAGGAGGAGGTGCGCCTATCCGGGCACGCCGTCGAGTGCCGCGTCTACGCCGAAGACCCCGAGCAGAACTTCATGCCGAGCCCCGGGCGCATCACACACCTGCGCGTCCCCGCCGGCCCCGGCGTGCGCGACGACGGCGGCGTCTACGAAGGCGCGGAGGTCTCCATCTACTACGACCCGATGATCTCGAAGCTCGCCACCTGGGGGCGCACGCGCGGCGAAGCGATTGAACGCATGCGCCGCGCGCTCGACGAGTACACGGTCGGCGGCATCAAGACCACGCTCCCCTTCTTCCGCGAGGTGATGCGCGACGAAGAGTTCGTCGCCGGCCGCCTCGACACCTCCTTCATCTCACGCTTCAACGAGCGCCGCGCCGCCGCGACTTCAAACGACGCGCCCTCTACAGATGAAGAGACCGCGCGCCGCGACATCGCGACCATCGCCGCCGCGCTCCGCTACTCCGAGCCCGCCCGCAACGGCACACAGACACACGCGCCTCAGCCCCCCCCGAGCCGCTGGAAACTCTCCGGGCGCGAAGCGCTGCACCGTTCGAGGATTTGAACAGATGAAACTGAACGCGGAGATAGACGGCGAGCAGGTTGCGCTGGAGGTTAAGCGCGAGGGCGGGCGCGTGTCGGCGGAGGTCGGGGGGCGCCTCTACGAGTTGGAGGCGCGTGAGGTGGGCGCGGGCGAGTACCTTCTGATTCACGGGGGGCGCGTGTACGAGTGCCGCGTCGGTGCGGAGCCGGGTGCCGAGGGGCGCGGCGCGCTGCGCGTGTCGGTGGGCGCGCGGGAGTACGGCGTGAGGCTCACAGACCCGAAGCATCTGCGCGGGGCGGACGCGGGCGGGGGCGAGCAGGGCGGGCGCGCACAGGTCAAGGCGCCGATGCCGGGCAAGGTCGTGCGCGTGCTCGTCGAGGCGGGACAGGCGGTCGAAGCGGGTCAGGGCCTGATCGTCGTCGAAGCGATGAAGATGCAGAACGAGCTGAAGTCGCCCAAGTCCGGCGCCGTCGCCGAGCTGCGCGCCGAGCCCGGCGCGACCGTCAACGCCGGCGACGTGCTCGTGGTCGTTGAGTGAGATGACAGACCTCCGCGTCATCCTCTGGGACATCGACGGGACGCTCTTGCACTCGCGGCGGCATGGCGCGTTCAAGGAGTACATGGCGCCGGCGATGGTGCGCGTCTTCGGCACGGCGGGGCGTCTGGACGAGTTGGTCGTGTCGGGGATGACCGACCTGCAAATCTTCACCGAGGCGTTGCGCGACGAGGGCTTTACGGCGGAGCAGGTGCGGGGCCGTCTGCCCGAGCTGACCTCGCTCTTCCTCGAAGGCATGGGGCGGATGGCCGCCGAGGGGGAGTTGTTCGAGGCACTGCCGGGCGCGCGCGCTTCGCTCGTAGCCCTGGAGCGCGAGCCGCGCTACCTCAACTCGCTGCTGACGGGGAACGTCGAGCCCGCGGCGCGCCTGAAGCTGCGACTGGTGGGGCTCGCGGACTTCTTCCGTCTGCCCGGCGCCTTCGGCGACCTCTCGCACGACCGGCGCGACCTCCCGGCCGTCGCGCGCGAGCGCATCAGCCGCCACTTAAGCCGCGACCTCAGCCCGCGGCAGCTCGTCGTCATCGGCGACACGCCCAACGACATCGCCTGCGCCCGCCACTTCGGCGCGCGCGCCGTCGCCGTCGCCACGGGGCGCAGCCACACGCCCGCCGACCTTCTCCGTCACGACCCTGACGCCGTCCTCCACGACCTCAACGACACAGACCTTCTGCTCCACACCCTCGCCGCACTCTGAGCCGGGCCTGCCGAGCCGTCCGTTGACTTTCCCGGTCGCCTGGGATACAACGCCCTCGCCACCCAACACAGACACACCTCTGGTTTCCTTCGCGGAACCGACCAGGCCGCCCCACACCCCAACACGAGAGCGGCCCTTCGACCTCTACCCCGCGCCGGCAGACGGCGCGGCGATGCAGAGAGGATGCACATCATGTCCATCGCACGCATTACGGAGATCAGCTCCACTTCGACGAAGAGTTTTGAGGACGCGGTTCAGCGCGCCGTCTCCCGCGCGACGAAGACCCTGCGTAACGTGCGCGGCGCGTGGGTCAAAGAGCAGCAGATCAAGATTGAAGACGGCAAGATCGTCGAGTACCAGGTCAACCTGATGATCACTTTCGTCCTGGAGGAAGACGATCAGGCCGACGTTGCATAAGGAGAGCAGACCATGAACTTCATGGCCCGTCGCTGTTTCGGGCGGGCCGCGTGGTTGTGATATAAGCGCCGTCTATGAAGATGAAACGTCGCGACTTCCTGCTCGCCTCCTCCTCGTCCGCGCTGCTGCTGACGCGCGGCGCCGGCCCCGCTTCGGCACAGGGGCGCCGCGCCCCCGCGGCCGCCCCAAAGACCTTCCCCGCCGCGGGGAGTAAGGTCGCCGTCTACACGACGGCGGCGCAGACCGACTACAGAATCTCCGCCACCGAAGCGCCGACCTTCAAGCCGTTGGGACAGCCTTTGGAGACGCAGGTCTGCGTCTTCGTCGATCCGACGAGGACGTACCAGACCTTCCTCGGCATCGGCGGCGCGCTCACGGACGCCTCCGCCGAGACCTTCGCCAAGGTGCCGGAGGAGAAGCAGCAAGAGATTCTCGAAGCCTACTTCGACCCGCGGAAGGGCATCGGCTACACGCTCGCCCGCACGAACATTCACAGCTGCGACTTCTCCAGCGAAAGCTACACCTATGTCGCCGAGGGCGACCGCGAGTTGAAGACTTTCAGCGTCGAGCACGACCGGCGCTACCGCCTCCCCTTCATCAAGCGTGCGGCCGCGGCCGCGGGCGGGAACCTGACGCTGTTCGCGAGCCCCTGGAGCCCGCCCGCCTTCATGAAGGACAACCACAGTATGCTCCGCGGCGGGAAGCTCAGGCCCGAGTTCTACCAGTCCTGGGCCGACTACTACGCGAAGTTCATCAAGGCGTACCGGGCGGAAGGGGTCAACGTCTGGGGCGTCTCGGTCCAGAACGAGCCGATGGCGACGCAGAAGTGGGAGTCGTGCATCTACACGGCGGAGGAGGAGCGTGACTTTCTCAAGCGCCACCTCGGGCCGACGCTGCGCCGCGAGGGCTTAGGCGACAAAAAGATCATCGCGTGGGATCACAACCGCGACCTCATCTACCAGCGCGCGAGCACGCTCCTCTCCGACCCGGAGGCCGCCCGTTACGTGTGGGGCATCGGCTTCCACTGGTACGAGCCCTGGAGCGGCGGCGCGCCCATGTTCGACAACGTGAGGCTGACGTACGAAGCCTTCCCCGACAAGCACCTCATCTTCACCGAGGGCTGTAAGGAGGCTTTCGACCTGAAGAAGGTGGACGACTGGAGGCTGGGCGAGCTGTACGGGCGCTCGATGATCAACGACTTCAACAACGGCACGGTCGGCTGGACGGACTGGAACGTCCTGCTCGACGAGACGGGCGGCCCCAACCACGTGGGCAACCTCTGCTTCGCGCCGCTGCACGCCGACACCAAGACCGGCCGCCTCATCTACACGAACTCGTACTACTACATCGGCCACTTCTCCAAGTTCATCCGGCCGGGCGCGAAGCGGATCGTCAGCTCGCCGAGCCGCAGCGCGCTCCTCTCCACCGCCTTCGTCAACACGGACGGCAAGGTCTCGGTGGTGGTGATGAACGGCGGCGACAAGGCGGTCAACTACTACCTCTGGGTCGGCGGCCAGGCCGCGGAGGTGAGCAGCCTGCCCCACTCCATCCAGACGCTCGTCTTCTGAAGGTACCGGGTGTTGGGTCAGGGGTGCCGGGCGTTAGGTTTTGGTAAAGGAATGTCACGGCCTCGAAGACCCGACACCTATCACCCAACGCCCCTCCCCCCCCACGCGATAGAGGTAGGTGGAGTTGCCGATGACGGCCTCAGCCGCCGCCCCCGGTGGCGACTATGCCCACCACCCACATCACGCCGAAGATGATGAGGACTTTACCCGCCGTGGAGACCTTCTTTTCGTTCTTCACCCGCACGCGCTCGACCTCCGCGTAGGCGACAGTCTGCCTGCTCCCCTCCTTGGCTTTGGTCAACACGAAGCCGTTTTCGCCGACCTCGCCGATGTAGCCGGTCAGGCGGCCGCCGGCCCGCAGCCTGACCTGGACGCGCGCGCCGGCGCCGATGGCGGCGACATCCGCCTTAACCTGTTCGGCAGACTTGGCGCCCTTATCCTGCGTTTGTGCGAGGGCCGGGGGTTGAATCGACAGTGATGAGATTGCGATGACAATGATGATGACGAGGTATTTCTTCAGCATGGAAACCTCCTCTGATGAAAGAGCTGTCATCATCATAGAGAGGCCGACCCGTGTCTGACCCGGCGCCTATGACACTTTCGGGGTTGTCATAGTCAGCACGTTCAAGGGCGGTGGAAGCCGCGCTCGATGTCGCGCTTGTTGAGGCGGAGGATGGCCGGGCGGCCGTGGGGGCAGGTCGTGGGCGAGGAGGTGAGGAGCAGGCGGTCGATGAGCCAGCGCATCTTCTCGTGCGTGAGCGGCATGTTGACCTTGATGGCGGCGTGGCAGGCGAGCGAGGCCGCGACCTCGTCGCGCAAAGTCTCGCGGGCGCGCCCGCGCTTCTCGGAATCGACGGTGTCGAGGATTTCGGCGAGCAGGTTGCGCGCCTCGGCGGGCGGAAGGTCTGCGGGCACGGCGCGCACCGCCACCGTGCGCCCCGACAGTCGCGTTAAAGAGAAGCCGATGCCCTCAAGCTCCGCGGAGACCTCTTCGAAGGCCGCGGCCTGCGCGGGCGTGAGGTCGAAGGTCTCCGGGACGAGGAGACTTTGCGACTCCGGGCGGCGCGCCTCTTCGAGGCGGCGGTATTTGTCGAAGAGGACGCGCTCGTGCGCGGCGTGCTGGTCGATGAGGAGCAGCCCCTCCGGGTCGGTCGCAAGGATGTAGCTCTCTTCGAGCTGGCCGAGCGGCCTGATGTCCGGCGTGAGCTGGTCGGGCGCGACCCCGCGCACGATGCCCGCCGCCGAGTTGAGCGGCGGCAGCGCAGCGGGCGCCTCAGTTAATCCGCCGCTGCGCGCGATGGCGTCGAGCGCGGACGTTGAAGGACGCTGCCCTTCGTCGGCCACTCCTTGCTGCAAGGGCGACTCATCGTCCGCGGGGGCCGCGGGCGTCCAACCAAACTTGATGGTCTCCTGCTTCGCCGCGCCCGCGTCGTAAGTGTTGGACGCTTCCGAGTCGCCGAGGCGAACATTCGACGCCACGTCGCTCAGGAAAGAGGAGGCCGGCGCGGGCTCGAAGCCGTTCTGGCTTGAGCCTTCGACTTCGCTGGTGCCGTCCGCGGCGAACTCGTTCCCGTTCATGTCAACCGCGAAGCTCGCGTCGTCGCGCAGATAGCCGCCGGCGTAGAGCGCCGCGCGCACGGACTCGCGCACGGCGTCGGCGACTGCCGACGCGCGGCGGAAGCGCACCTCGGTCTTCGCCGGGTGGACGTTCACGTCCACCTCTTCGGGCGGCACTTCGAGGAAGAGCAGCGCCGAGGGGTAGACGCCGTGCGGGAGCACGGTGCGGTAGCCTTCGGTGAGAGCGCGCGCGACGAGGCGGTCGCGCACGTAGCGCCCGTTGACGAAGAGGTATTGCGCGTCGCGCGTCGTGCGCCGCGCGCGCGGGGCCGAGACGAAGCCGGAGACGCGCCCGACGCCCGCGAAGCTGCCCGAGACCGCGAGCAGGCTCTCGATAAAGTCGTCGCCGAAGATTTGATACGCGCGCTCGCGCAAGTCCGCGGCCGGCGCGGCGCGCAGCACCTCGCGCCCGTTGTTCGTGAGCGTGAAACTGATCTCGGGGTGCGCCAGCGCGTAGTGCGTGACGAGGTTCGTCAGATGGAAACTCTCGGTCGCCTCGGAGCGGAGGAACTTGCGGCGCGCCGGGACGTTGAAGAAGAGGTCGCGGGCGGTGATGGTCGTCCCCCGCGGCCGCGCGGCGGGCGCCACGTCGCGCATGCGTCCGCCCTCGATGAGGATGCGCGTGCCTTCCGTCTCACCTTCCCGCTGTGTGACCAACTCGATGCGCGCGACCGAGGCGATGGAGGCGAGTGCCTCGCCGCGGAAGCCCAGGGTGCTGACGCGGTCGAGGTCTTCGACCGCGGCGATCTTGGAAGTGGCGTGGCGCTCGAAGGCGAGCACGGCGTCGTCGCGCGTCATGCCCTCGCCGTCGTCCGAGACGCGCAGCAGACGACGGCCGCCGGCCTCCACTTCGACCTCGACGCGGCGCGCGCCGGCGTCGATGGAGTTCTCGACCAATTCCTTGGCGACCGAGGCCGGGCGCTCGACCACCTCGCCCGCGGCGATCTGGTTGGCGACGTGGTCGGAGAGGACGCGAATCTTTGACATGCGGGATGCAGTGTAACGAGTCGGCGGGGGTTCAGGCAAAAGCGGCGTGTTCAGTCCCGCGGCTCGCGGTCTTTGCTTTCGACGTGGAGCAGCTCGGTCGTGTGGTCGGTGACGCTGGTCGGGACGTGTTCGAAGGTCTGCTCGTGGAGGAGGCGGCCCGTATTCGGCGCCGCGTCGTCGAGCGCTTGAGGCGTGGGTTGCGCGCCGCCGCCGCCCATCGTGCGCAGCGGCGAGAGCACGGACATCAGCGCGGCGACGACGCCGATGATGGCCGACGCGGTGCCTAAGAACTTGAAGGCTTTGCCCGGCAGGAAGGCCATCAGCAGCAGGCCGAAGATGATGACGACGATGCCGGCCAGCAGCCCGTTCGTCATGCGGCGGAGGGCGCGCTGCTCGGTCGCGCGCGCGAGTTGGCCGGCCGCCGCGCCGCCGCCCGAGAGGTGCGCGGCCAGCGCGCGCGAGACGGGCTCCAGGTTCATGCCGCAGTTGCGACAGAACTTGTGCTCGGTCGTCGTCTTCGTTCCGCAGTTCGGGCAGAGCATCCGGGGTTGACTCCTCTCGCTCGTGTCGAGAAGTTATACGGAGGGCGCCTGGGTGTGGTTCTGCTCAGAGGTAAACAACCTGGTGGTCGTTGGTCGAGAGGTCGATGGCGTCGTGAATCCACTCGACGAGGTAGCGGCCGTGGCGCGCGAGCAGGGAGGTCACGTTGACGTGCCGCTCCTGCAAGCTCTTCTCCGGATAGAGGGCGGTCGAGGCGCGCTCCAACTGTCTGAGCACCGCGCGGTCGCGCTGCATCTGCGCGCGGTGGAAGCGCGCGCGCAAGCCTTCGAGCTGGTATGCAATCTTGCGGCGCCCGCCGTCGAGCGCGTCGCCCAACGTCGGGTCGAAGTCGCGGAGCTTAACCCGTAACTCGTCGAGGGCGCGCGCGACCGCGGCGTCCGTCTCGCCGAACGCGCCGGCCACCTCCGCGCCGAGGTGCTCTTCGACGACCCGCGCGATGACCGGGTCGAGCCCGCCGAAGAAGTCTTCGAGCTTCAAACCGTAGCGTTCGAGCGTGCGCCCCGTGCGGCGCTCGACGATGGTCAGGCTCGCCCGGTGGAGGATCGGCGTGGCGGGCCGGCCCAGCACGCGGTAGCTCTCGGCCGTCTGCGCGAAGTAGGCGACCTCGGCCGCGCCGCCGAAGTAGGCGATGGTCGGCAGCAGGTAGTCCTGCACGACCGCGCGCAGCGTGACGTTCGGGCTGAAGCGCTCGGGCTCCGCGAGGGCGAGCGCGGCCAGCTCTTCGGCCGTCCACTCGTGACCGGTTCCCTTCGCGCGATAACGGCCTTCGTTATTTCGGGTGAGCGCGCGCCGCGCGCCTTCGTCGATGAGAAAGAGCGGGAAGGAGTCGGGCGAGGTGTGCACCTGCGCGTGGTAGCCCTCGCGCTCAAGCCGGCGCGAGCGCGTGTCCGTGGCGGCGGCTATCTCCGCGCCGAGGCGCGCGGCCAACGCGTAGAGCGGCGCGGCCAGACGTTTGATCGAAGCCTCGACGGGGTCGAGTAGAATCAGCCCGTACTTCCCCGTCAGCGCCGCGAGCATCCGCGCGAACGCCTCGCCGTAGCGGCGGCCCGGCGCGTAAGCGTCGCGCACCAGGCCTTCGAGGTCGGGCAGGAACTCGCTCGAAGGCATCAGCTCGAAGAGGCGCTTCGCGGCCTCCTCCGCGCTCGCGTCGAGCGTGACGCCGCCCACCTGCTCGCCCTCCCGGTGCAGGCGCCCGGGGACGCCGACCGAGGCGAGCCGCCCGTCGCAGGCGATGACCTGCGCCGTCTGCACCTCCTCCCAGTCGTGATCCTCGGTCGCCATCCAGAAGACTGGAACGGCGTCGGTGCCGCGCGCCGTCAGACACGCCGCGAGTTTCACGGCCGAGAGCGCCTTGTAGAGCGTGTAGAGCGGCCCCGTGAAGAGCCCTGTCTGCTGCCCCGTGACGACCGCGACCGATCCGTCCGAGCGCAGGCGCTCGATGTTCGCGAACGTCTCGGCCGAAGCGTTCCAACGCCGATTCGACTCGGCGAGCGCGGAGGCCAAAGCGTCACGGTCGGTCTGATAGGCTTCGAGCACGCGCGCGCGCCGCGCCGACAGCTCCGGGTGGGAGCGCACGGCCTCGGGGTAGAAGCGGCGGAGCGCCAAGGGGTCTTCGAGGTATTCGAGGAAGAGGCGCGACTGGTGCGGGACGCGGCGGAACGGCAGGCGCTCGACGCGCAGGGCGGCGCCCTCGGGGGTGCCCTGACATGCAGGCTCGGTCGTGGTCACACGCTTCTCGGCTCCTCGCGCGCGGCTCTCTTTCGGACGGACTCTTGCGGCCGGGGCATTATACCGACCGCCTCAGAGCCCGCGCAAACATGACGGCTCGGCGCCCGCGCCCTCCGAGTTGCAACGGCGGCGCGAGGCGTGCGAGGATTGAGCCGCTTAAGGAATCGACATGAGCGAAGCACGACTCGACTTACTCATCATCGGCGCGGGGCCGGCGGGCCTCTCGGCGGCGGACGTGGCCGCGCGCGAGGGACTCTCGTATCTGGTCGTCGAGAAGGGGCTCATCGCCGACACGGTCTATCACTACCCCGTCGGCCTGACGGTCTTCTCGACCACGAACGAGCTTGAGCTGGAGGAGGGGAGCTTGCGCCCCTGCCGCGAGAAGCCGACGCGCGAGGAGTTGCTCTCGTACTACGTCCGCTTCGCCCTCGAACACTCCTTACGCATCAACACCGAGGAAGAGGTCATCGGCATCGAGCCGCCCAATCCCGTTCGTCCCGAGGGCTTCCGCGTCCGAACGTCGCGCGCCACCTACGAGGCGTCGCGCGTGCTCGTCTGCATCGGCGGGATGGCCCGGCCCCGGCGCCTCGGCGTCCCCGGCGAAGACCTCCCCAAAGTCCAACACCGCTTCGTCGAGCCCTTCCCATACGTGCGCAAGGACGCGCTCGTCGTCGGCGGCGGGAACAGTGCGGCCGAGGCCGCGCTCTTCCTCTCGGAGGGCGGCGCGCGCACGACCTTCGCCATCTGGCCCACGGACTGGGAGAACCGCGACCCGAAGCGGGGCTGCATCAAGCACTGGGTGCGCGGGCCGCTTGAGCGCGAGATCGAGGAGGGGCGGCTGCGCCTCTTCACCTTCTCGGAGGTCTTGGAGATTAAGGAGAGCGAGGTGCTCATCAAGGATGAGCGCGGCCAGACGCACGCGCTCCCGAACGACGCCGTCTTCGTCCTCGTCGGCAGCGACGCCGACCTCACACTGCTGCGCGGCGCGGGCGTGCGCACCGAGCGCTCGGGGCTGACGGAGATCCCTTCTTACGACCCCGACACCTACGAGACCAACGTCCCCGGCCTCTACGTCGCCGGCCATTTCACCAACTCGCGCCACATCAAAGAGGCCATCGCCGTCCCGCGCCGCGTCGTCCCGCTCATCGCACAGTCGTTGCGCGCGACGGTCTGAACAAGCCCTCCCCGATAAACCATGCCCATGCCCGTCGCGCACAGCCTGTTCGGGGCGAGCTTCGTGGCCGCGGTGCTGCCGCGGGCGGGGCGTCCGAGGTACCGGCTGGCGCTGGCGGCGGGCGCGGTGCTCGCCAACGCCGCGGACTCCGACTTCATCCTCGTCTTCCTCTTCCGCTCGCGCGCGTGGCACCGCGGGTTCACGCACTCGCTCGTCTTCGCGCTCGCCGTCTTCGTCTGTCTGCTGCTGGCGCTCGGCCGGCGCCGTGTGCGCGAGGCCGTGGCTTTCGGGCTGGCCTACGCTTCACACGTGCTCCTCGACTTCGCCACGACCAGAGAGGGCGGAGGGTTGGAGCTGTTCTGGCCCTTCTCTCCGGAGAGACTGGGGCTGCGCTGGTGGGGACTCTCCGAGATACCCTCACGCCTCCCACCCGCGGCGATCTTGAAGTATCTCGCCCTCGAATTCGTGCTCTTCGCGCCGCCGCTCATCCTTCTGATCCTGCTGCGGCGAGGTCTCTTCCGGCGCGGCGTCCAAACTATCAGGGGTTCGGGTTGAGCTTGTCGATCTCCTTCTCGATGAGGGGGAGGAGGCGCTGGCGTATGCGCGCGACGAGCAGGTCGGCCTGCTTCAGGTCGTCTTCGAGGCGGACGCGGCTGGCGGACGCCTGGTTGAATAGAATCTCGACGCCCCTCCGCTCGTTGTCGAGTTGGCGGCGGCGCAGGTCGCGCAGGTCGGGCGTGCGGGTCGTGCCGATGCCGCTCAGGGAGCGGTCGATGCTCTCGGGACGCATGTCGTCGTCGAGCTGCATCATGCGCGTGCGGTAGGCGGTCTCCTTCTCCGTCATCTCTAAGAGCTGGCGGCGCATCACCTCGGCGCGCTGCTCGGCCTTGCTCAGGATGTCGAGGTTCTGCGCGAGCGGGCTCAGCTTACCGCCCGGCGCCGCGGCCGAAGGGTTCACGGCGTCGGGCGAGAAGACCTTCTCGGTGATCTCGCGCAGGCGCGCGTTCAAGGTCTGGAGAGACTTGCGCAGGAGCGCGATCTCATTCGCGACGGGGTCGGCCGAGACGGCGCCCGTCGGGTCTTTCGGAAGAGGGAGGGTGTTCGCGGGCGGCGTCGTCTGCGCGCGTGCGCCGGCGCAGCAGAGCGTCAAGACGCAGAGCGCGGCCTTCAGGAGTCTGGCGCGGGTTGTCATCGGCGGAAGTCCTCTTTAGCTCGGGAGTGCGGGCCAAGTCCGTTTCACGCCCCGGCCGGGCGTGCAGTTCGTTTATTATCGACGCGCGGGGCTCCGGCTCAAAACCGCGCCGCTCTCGACAAGACCATCAAGCTCTTTCCCGGCTACGACGCCGCGTGAGATGGAGAACCCTGACAGCCGCCGTGTCGGCGGCGGGCGCGGGCCGTGAATGGGAAGAGTCAAGCGTGAAGCGCCTGAGGATCAGCCTTTTGGTTTCGAGTACGCTCATCGCGCTCACGCCGTCGCCCCGCACGCCCGAAGGGGCCAAACGCCCGGCCTCCCCGCCGCTGCCAACATATGAATACTACCCCAACTCCTCGCCCGCCCGGACATCCACCCACCCCACGCACCCTTCCGCCCCGCAACGGCACTCGAAGTTCCAGGGCGAAGCCGGCAAAGGGTGCGCCCTGTAGTCGTAGGTGATCTCCTCGCCCGCCTCGATCTGCCGCACCGCGACGAGCATCCCATCCCCGTCGAAGCTGGCGTTCGGGTCACACGAATGATTCGTCGAGTGCATCGGCATCTGCGCCCGCGACCAGTAGTCCAGACGATAGATGCCCTCGCCCGCGCCGAACTTCCGCGTCGCGAACAGCCCCACACCTTTCCGGCGGTCGATGAGGCGGACCTCGAAACCCTCCGAGCTTGTTGGCGGCATCGGCGACCAGACCCCCTTCGAAACAGACGGAGCACAGCCGCCTTATCATACGCCCATTTCGCCGTCCGAGCGGTCTTCATTCGAGAGCGTATGGGGCGGGCTTTTAACACAGAGACGCGGAGACACAGCCTGGTTAGCGGCGTTTTGGCAATACAAGCATCAACAGCGCTTTATCGCCTCGACGATAATCTCCCCGTGGAAGGGGCGGCGCTCAAGACCTTTAAGCTCCGGGTGGAGACTCTCCCGCCAGGGAACCTGGGTGATGTGCTCAAACCCGGCCTCGTGCAACAGTAATGTGAGCTCGTCCGGATCATAAACGAATTGATGCCCCCATAACCTCATCCCCTCATTTACCATCTGACAGGGGGTGCTCGGATGCCAGTCCACATCCGACCATTCCGCAGTCCGGCGCGCCGCGTACTCGTCCAGAAACTTTCTCAGGTTCGGTGTGCTCAGGCGTATGACCCCGCCCGGTGCCAGCACTCTCTGACACTCCCTGAGGAGCGCCAGGGCCTGGGCTCTAGTGATATGTTCGATGAAGTGTTCACTGTAGATGAACTTTACCGCCCCCGGGGGAAGCGGAAACGGCTCGGTTAAATCGTGCTGGATTACCCCGGCGGCGGTCTCCAGATCGACATTCGCCCAACCCGGCAGCAGGTTGCTGCCACAACCCAGATGTAATCGCTCCGCCGCCGGGTGCCATCTCTTCTGCCAAAGCCTTAGTCTCCTTAATGACTGATGGCCTAAGCGTTTCAGTGAAGAAGGAATAAGCTTGCGGGAAGAATGTAGAATTGCGGTTGCCCCTTTAGCCATGTCGCATCCGCCAAAAACAGCGCATAACGCCCGGCCTCACCCGCCGCCCCATATCTCTGAAAGTAGATGAGAAGCAGCGTGTCGGCGGTCGGGTGCATGCCGTTGTTAGGCATCGCCCTTCGCCGGGTGGATGCTGGACTGATTCTCTTTTGTGACTCTGATGAGGAAGCGGAGGGCTTCATTCACCGCATCCGCGTCCGGGAACGCCTCGGCCACGTCAGGTTCTAACCTGACGACATCACCGAACCTTTTGCGACCCGGCCCCAGCTTCCGCACGCGCAACGTACCCAGATCGTATTCAGGCCGGAGTTCATCTTCCATCTCGGTTTCAACCTTCTTCATATGCTTTCCGCTCCGCTGGCGTCACCTCCCGCGAGCTAATCAACCGGGCAGCGCCGCCTCTCTCCGTGTACGACACGAGCAGCAGGCGGCCCTGCCGCGACTGCCCGATGATAATATAGCGTTGCTCGTCGGAGGAATGATCCGGGTCATAGAAATCCACATAGAGCGGGTCGTCGAAGACGGTCTGGGCCTCCGCGAAAGAGACGCCGTGCTTCCCGAGATTGGCCGCTGCCTTTTCCTCGCCCCACTCAAAATTCATGGAGGCAGTATAGCATCGCCGATGGGTTGTGAAGTTCCTCCATAAGGAAGATGCCTAACGCCCGGCATCACCCGCCCGCCCGCAAGGTAGAGTTTGATAAGAGCCGTCGTGTCGCGGGTCGGGTGCATGCCGTTGTTATGCTCGCCGTTATTATTGACGGCCCGCTTTATACCAATTATGAGCTTTATTAACTTGCTCGATCCAATATTTTAAGACTGTTCCTTCATTGGTCTCGGGCAGAACATTGAGTCTCACCATCCATTCAAAGAACAAGTCGCTAGGTTTATACTCTAGCCGATTCACGACTAAAGCACTCGCCATGAAGCCATGCTCGCAGTAGCTTCGCATGGAGATATAGCCTAAGAACTCGCCAACCATGCCTCTATCGAATCCAGACCAGTCGTGGATAGGTACGCGGTAAGCCTGACCATTTCGCACATTCGGCAGGTGGAAATCTACGCCCTTGACCAGATCAGAATAGGTAATCATTCCGAGGGTGCGCCCAACCTCTGCAATTTTCCCTTCGAGGATGGCTAAGGCATGTGGGTCTTTATCTGCCCACTTCCAATTTTCATCCCTCATCTTTTTACACAGTTCATCTTCCATGATTTGTGTCCTCCGAATTTCGCTAGAGCATAACAAGTATTAGGCGTACTACAAGCCGCCGGTAAAGACGCCCCTTCGGGCGCATCCGTTCTTACTCCGGCCGGGTGGGCGCCTGTTTACATCAGCACGTCGGCGCGGGAGCGTTCGCGGCGGGCGACGCCGGTGCGGTAGGCGGCCTCTTCAACCTCGCGGGCGACGGCCTCGGCGACGCGCTTGTCGAAGACCCTTCCCGACCAGGGCACGCCCGGCACGAGATTCCTCGCACTCACCCCGAAATACACCTTCCCTTGAAATGTTTCTCGCCTGGTTATCATATGTAAGTGATGACTACCCGCCGCGAGGGGCACTCACTCAATAAGGGGTGTCTGAAGGCAAGGGAAGCGACTAGCCTCGCGGCGGGGTGCCCAGGCACCGGGAGACACCTGTTCCAGACGAACACCACTCAGAGATGGAGGTTCCATGATAAGGCTACGCGGAATGAGAAGGGGCGTCGCGCTGTTTTTAATCCTCGCGACCGCCCTGAGCAGCAGCGCATGCGCAGACCTCTCCGCAATACGGAAGTTCACGGAGAGCGCGGCCGAGGTCGGCAAGCGGTTCCCCGCCCTCGCCAAAGACTTTAACGCGTCGTGCAGGCGCCGGATCACTTACCGGGAGGTCGGGCAGTCGCTGCTCGACCCCATCAGGCTGGCGGCTGTCGCCCACCCGCAGAAAGGTTCCCCGGAGGAGCAGCAGCTCGCCGAAGCCTGCAAGGAGTTCGGCCCCGAAGACGAGAAACGCCTGATCGAGGCGAACGGGATTCTGTTCAGCTACCTGAAGGTCATGGGCGAGCTGGCGGCCGACGACCTGATCTCTTTCGACAAAGACTTCGACGCCCTGGGCGACAGCTTCACGGGCGGCAACATCTTCAACGCGCCGGAAGTCAACGCGGTCAAGGGGCTGGCGAAGTTCCTCTCCAAGGCGTTCGCCGAGGGCTACCGCCGCAAGCAACTGAAGGCAACGCTCGAAGAGCAGAACGCCAACGTGCAGACGGCGGCGGCGCAGCTGAGCAAGATCGTCGCCAGGGATTACGTCGAACAACTCGAACTCGAACGCGACCAGATGCGCAGCTCCTACAAGCTGAGCATCGCCCAGTACAAAGAGTACATGGGGCGGGTGGCCGCGCACACCGCGGCCAGCGGCGGCGCGGAGTTTCAAGACCCCCTCCCCATCATCATGGTCAAGGGGCAGTGGGACAACGAAGAGAACGCCATCGACCAGAAGATCGCCGCGGCGCAGGCTTACGCCAAGGCCCTCGACGGCGTCGCCAAGGGCCACCAGAAGCTCTACGACAGCCGCAACGACCTCAATTCCAAGGCCGTGCTGCGGACGGTGCTCTCCTACGGGAGCGCGATCAACACGTCGTTTGAGGATTTCCGTAAGGCTTTCTAGCCCCGAGGAGGAGATGAGATGCCCAAGCTGACCAGCGAGCAGGCTTTCGCGCTTGCCAAACTCTTTCGCGAGGTCGCGAATAAGCTGAGCGACTACCAGATCACCAACTTTTCTCAGTTGACCCCGGCCCAGCGCACCAAGCTGGAGGGTCTGGAGTTCACGGTTCGCAATTACGCGTCCGACTTCATCGCCATCTCGATCAAAATCGACGTGGCCGACTTGGAGCCCACTTTGGCGAGCATCAAGGGCGCCACCGAGAAGATGAAGAAGGCCATCCAGAACATCAAGAAGGTGAACAAAATCCTCAAGGTGGTGACCGCCGTCGTGACTATCGGGGCGGCTGTCGCCACGGGGAACCCCGCAGCCATCGCCACCGCGGTCGCCGGCGCCCTCGCCGAAGACAAGAAGAAGGACGAGGACGAGAAGGAAGAATAGCCGGCAGGCGCGGATTAAAACGCCGACACGCCGTCCGGAACGGCCGCGAGGTCTGCCTCTCGCGGCCGTTCATTTTAGCGCCGTACTTCGCGCGCTCACATCAGCATGTCGGCGCGGGAGCGTTCGCGGCGGGCGACGCCGGTGCGGTAGGCGGCCTCTTCAACCTCGCGGGCGACGGCCTCGGCGACGCGCTTGTCGAAGACGGAGGGGACGATGTATTCGGGGTGGAGCTCTTCGGGGGTGATGATCGAGGCGATGGCCTGCGCGGCCGCGAGCTTCATCTCCTCGTTGATGCGCGAGGCGCGGCAGTTGAGCGCGCCGCGGAAGATGCCGGGGAAGCAGAGCACGTTGTTGATCTGGTTCGGGTAGTCGCTCCGCCCCGTCGCCATCACCGCGGCGAGGCCCGCGACCTCCTCCGGCATGATCTCCGGCGTCGGGTTCGCCATCGCAAAGATGATCGGGGCGGGCGCCATCCGCTTCACGTCCTCCACGTCGATGACGCCGGGCGCCGAGAGGCCGAAGAAGACATCCGCGCCTTTAATCACGTCATGGACGGAGCCGCGCTCGCCGTTGGGGTTCGAGATGCGCGAGAAGTGCTCTTTGACCCAGTTCATGTGCTCCTCGCGCCCCTCGTAGATGGCGCCGTGCTGGTCGCAGCCGACGAGGTTCGTGACCCCCGCGCTCATCACGATCTTCGAGCAGGCGACGCCCGCCGCGCCCACGCCGTTGACGACGACCTTCAAGTCCTCCATCCGCTTCCCCGTCAGCTTCACCGCGTTGATGAGCGCCGCGAGCACGACGACCGCCGTGCCGTGCTGGTCGTCGTGGAAGACGGGGATGTCGAGTTCCTCTTTGAGACGTTCTTCGATCTCGAAGCAGCGCGGGGCGGAGATGTCTTCGAGGTTGATGCCGCCGAAGGCGACCGAGATGCGCTTGACGGTGTTGACGATCTCGTTCGGGTCTTTCGTCGAGAGGCAGATGGGGAAGGCGTCCACGCCCGCGAACTCTTTAAAGAGCATCGCCTTCCCCTCCATCACGGGGAGCGCGGCCGCCGGGCCGATGTCGCCGAGGCCGAGGACGGCCGTGCCGTCGGTGACGACCGCGACGGTGTTGCGCTTGATGGTCAGGGTGAAGGCCTTCTCGGGGTCGCGCGCGATGGCCTCGCAGACGCGCGCGACGCCGGGCGTGTAGGCCATCGAGAGGTCGGCACGGGTCTTGAGCGGGGCCTTGGAGACGACCTCGATCTTGCCGCCGAGGTGCATGAGGAAGACGCGGTCTGAGACGTTGATGACCTCGACGCCGTCCACGGCGCGCGCCGCGTCCACAATCGTCTTGCCGTGGTCGGCCGAGCCGGCGTTGACGGTGAGGTCGCGGATGATGTGGTCGCGTCCGACGCTCACGATGTCGATGGCGCCGATGTCGCCGCCCGCGCGCCCGATGGCGGTCGTCAGTTCGCCGAGCTGCCCGGGCTTGTTCGAAATCTTCACGCGCAACGTCAGGCTGTAGCTCGCGCTCGGTGTGTTCGGCGGCAGGGGCAAAGCGGGGTCTTTCCTTTCGCTCTCTGTTTCTGCTGCGACTTCTATGGCTTGAGTTTTACTCTAGCGCCAAGCCGCGCGCGGCGCAAGCAGCATGTAAGACGCCGCGTGAGCGGCGTTTGAATTTAGCCCGGCCTTTCAAGGCCGGGTCAACGTCGAATCAAACGCGGCCGCGTCGCGTCAGCGACGCTTGAACCGGCGCGGCACGTTCAGGCGTCGCTGACGCGACGCGGTACTCATTAATGGTTGGTGACCCCGGCCTTGAAAGGCCGGGCTAAATTCAAACGCCGCTCCGCGGCGTTGATTTGGTTAACAGTCGCCGAATCGTCTCCACAAGGTCGGGGTCGGCGCCCTCCGCGAGTTTGAGCGAGTGCTCGCCGAGCAGCCTGTAGACGGCGAGGGCGTCGGAGTCTTCGAGTTGGGCGAGGGCGCGCAGGTGCTTGCGGACGGTCTCAACGTCTGCGCGGGCGAAGCTGCCGGTGAGGGCGCGTGCGGGCGCCTGGTGCGCGAGGTTGTCGGCGACGCTGCAAAGGAGCGGGAGTAGGATTTGACGCGCGCGGGATTCCGACAAGCCGCAGCGCCTGAGCGTGTCGAGGGCCATGTCGAAGAGCGCGACGACGTGCCCGGCCGACATGACGGCCGCCGCGTGGTAGAGCGCCTTGTCGCCGGGGTCGATGGTAAAGGTCTCGCCGCCGAGGTCGCGCACCACGCGGCGCGCGCGGCGCACGGCGCTGTCGTCGCCCTCGACGCAGTAGAAGGCCCCCCGCAGACTCTCCGCGCCCGCCGCCCCGCCTTCGCTCACGGCCGCGAGCGGGTGCATCGAGCCGACCGCGAGCCCGCGCGCCCTCAAAGGCGCGAGCACCTCCGACGAGAGCGCGCCGCTCGCGTGCAGCGCGACGCGGGACTTTAAAGCGGGCTCGGCGGCCAGCCGTCCGGCCGCCTCTACGATCACGTCGTCGGGCGTCGTGATGAAGAGCAGCTCGGCGGCGGGGAGCCTTGCGAACCCCTCGGCCCCCAGCGCGAGCGCGTCCACGCCGATGCGCCGCGCCGCGCGGTGCGCGTGTGCGGCCGTGCGCGAGACGAGCGCGCGCACCTCGTAGCCGCGGGCGTCGAGCGCCAGCGCCAGCGCCGTCCCCAGACGGCCCGCGCCGACGACGACCGCCGAACGTGTTGAAGGGGAGGCGGAACGCCTCTCGCGCCCCCCTCCCCTTTCGACTTTTGCCTTTTGGCTTTTGCCTTTTGCCTTCACTTTACGGAGCGTTGATCTCTGCCTTCGAGACGACTTCGATGAGCACGGGCTGCTCGGGCAGCTCGTCGAGCCACTGCTCGAAGCGCGCGCGCAGCTCGTCGCGCGTGAGCAGGCCGGACTCGCCGTTGGGCGCGACGACCCTGACGGGCGGCGGCGAGGGCATGCGCTTGAGCGCGCGGTCGATGAGCCGCACGTCCGGGCGCGTGAACTTCTCCGGCAGATGATCCTGCCCGAACGCCGTCGAGAGTACGCGCGCGCGCCGCGCCGTCTCTACGTCCGCGTCACGCCGCGCCAGAGCGTCGAGCGAGATGGCGAGCGGCGCCCCCAACAGACGCAGCGTCCGGCGGTAGACGTTCAGGCCACGCTCCATCAACGCCTCAAGTTCCTGCGGCAGCTCCGTCAGTTCCTCGGCGCGCACGATGCGGAACTGGCACGCGCAGACGGGCTGCCCCGCGAGCAGACGCCGCACGTCGAGCCCGCACCGCGTCCCCTCGGCGACGCGCAGAAGCCCCTCGGCCTGGCGCCAGACCTGCGTGCTCACGACCGGCAGACGCGCGAGCGACTCGAACTCGCGCCAGCGCTCGGAGCGGCGCAGGGCGCGGAGCGAATCGCGCCCCCCGCCCGAGCCGACAGTTTTATCATGGAGCGCGGCGTAATGCTCGCCGTAGCGTGCGCGCCACTCGCGCCACAGGCGCTCGAAGCGTTCGCGCCGCGTGGCGTCGAGGAAGTTGTTCGACTCGTGCGCGAGGTTGAGCAGCTCGCGCCGCGCCGTCTCGATCTCTTCGACGCCCGTTGGCTCGGCCGCGGCGAGGTATGCGCGCACGCGCTCGCGCGCGCCCACGATCTCGACGAACCCGCAGAGGTCTTCGAGCGTGCGCGTCAGCCGCGCCACCGAGCCGGGCGCGCGCCGGAAGGCTTCGGCCACGCGCGCGAGCGCCTCCTCCAAATCAATCTTGCCGGCGGCCTCCGCTTCGAGCGCCGCGGCCGCGCGCCCGAAGCTTCTGCGCACCTCGGCCTCCGCCTTCCACACGCGCGTCGTCAGACATGCGTCGGGCAGCGCGTCGAACTTCTGCGGCAGGCCGAGCAGCTTCCACTCCTTGAGCCAGAGCCCGAGCGCGGCCTTCACCTCTGCGTGCGGCGCGCGCCCCTGCGCCTCGCCGAGCGCAGGCCGCCCCGTCAGCATTCGAGCCCAATCGAGCAGCTCGGCCGAGAGCGGCTCCGCGTCCGGCGCGGCCGCCTCATCTTTAAACTGTGGGACGGTCTCTGCCTTCGCGCGAGCCTCTTCGGCGAGGGTCGGGCGCGGGCTCTCCGCGACTGCGGGTGAAGGCACGGACGGCTCGGCCAGCGGCGGCTCCGGTGCGGCCGCTTCGACCTTTGGCGCCGCCTCGCGCGCGGGTGGTTCCGGCTCCGGCCGCGAAGGTTCCGCACTGAGCGCTGACGGCTCCGACTTTACTTCCGCCGTCGCCTCCGGCTTCGCTTCCGGCTTCGGCTCAGACTTTACTTCCGACCCGGCTTCCGTCTTCGCCTGGGCCTGTGCGGCCGGCGCTTCCACTTTGGGAGCGGGCGCGGCCGTCTGAATCAGTTTCGCGGCCGCCTCGTGCAAGGGGATGTAGAAGCGGTAGCGCTTCTCGCCGCCGGGGCCGTCCGCGAGGACGAAGCTGCCTTCGGCCGCTTCCGAGGCGAAGCGCGCCAAGGTCTCGGCGACCCTGCGCGGGGCGTCGCCGCCCGCGTCCTCGTCGGTCAGGAGCAGCGCCGCGCACATCTCGCCCGGGGTCGCGTCGCGGCCGTCGAGCGAGAGCACGATCAGGCTCTTCAGAATGAGCCGCGCCTGATAGCGCTGCATGATCGGCAGCTGCCCGATGCAGGCCGCCGTGAGCTGGTCGTAGGTGGCAAACAGCTCGCGCAGCTCCGGGTTGAGGCGCAAGTCCTCCTCGGTCGCGTCGAAGACCTCGTCGAGCAGCACGAGCGCGAGCGCCTGCCGCGAAGTGGCGCGCGCCGCCGCCGAGGCGGCGAACGGCAGGAAGGCGAACTTCGGCAGGAAGAGGCGCACGCCCGACGCGACCTCCGCGACGAGCGGGTGCACCGGGTAGACGGACGCGAAGCGCGCATGGCTCCAGTTGAACTCGTGCACGGTGGCGCGCAGCGCCTGGTAGATCTCGCGCAGGGTGTCGCCGACCTGCGGCTTCTTGCGCAGCACGAACTGGTCGGCGACGCGGTAGAGGTTCTCCGGGTCGAGGTAGTCGATGCGGTACGTGCCGGCGACGGCGACGTTCGCACCGTCGGCGTCCGCGATGTCGTCGTCGAGCGCCAGCGCGAGGAAGACGTTCAGGCCGCGCGCGGCCCCGGCCAGAGAGCCCAGGTACGGGCCGTCGTCGCGCGCCACGCGCGCCGGCCGGTTGAAGGCCGTGTCGATGACGACGACCAGCGTCTCGCCCATCGCGCGCGAGGCGGCGACGGCCAGGACCTCTGCCGGGTCGCGGTTGCCCCACTGCGCCTCGCTCCCGCCGAAGAAGGCCGCGAAGCTCGCCGCCAGCTCGTCGGCCAGAGTCGGCCGCGTCCCGCGCTCGACCCGCACGACGAGATAGCGCCGCCCGGCCAGGCGCTGCGCGCTCGCGAGGACGTGCGCGTCCTCGACGCCCTGCCGCAGGCGCTCCGACCCGGCCAGCGCGCCGTAGACGGCCAGCGTGTGGCTCTTCCCGACGCCGCGCGCCCCGGCGAGCGCGCGCGCCGCGCCCGTCCCCGCCGGCAGGTCGGCCAGCGCGTCGAGCCAGCGCGACAAAAGGTCGGAGGTAACGTCCGTAAAGCGGTAGGCGGCCAGCGCCTGCGCGGGGTCCTCTGCGAAGTTCCCGACCTGCTCGAACGACTGCGGCTCGACCAGGTCCTTGATCTTATCTTGTATCCGTTTCATGCGCTCCCGGCGGGAAACATAGCGGCTGTGGCTCAGGGCCGGCTCCTCAACGGGCGAGGAAGGAAGGGCACTTTTGAATCTAGCACGCTGACGCGCGCGGTGGCAACGAATAAGTTTTTGCTCCCGCGCGCGGCCTCCCTGCTGCTATAATCCGGCCCGAGTCTCCTCCGCAGACAGACCGGCCCGGGCTTCCAAGCCGAAGCACCTGAGCCGCAGACGGCGCGACACAACCTGTTGCGCGCCCCGCTGCATCAAAGATTCGCGCCTTTCCGGGTTCCCTTTCGACGGCCGTCCGATTCAACCCTCAAACGTCGCCCACGTGGGCGACCGAGTCGGACGCGGAACAGCTACGGGCGCGCGAGGGCTTCGCCGAAGAGGTTCAACTTCCTTCCGGCCGCAGACGTAGGCAAGAAATTTTGGAGGCACACGTGATGCATTACAGATTCTCCCGTTCGCTCGTCGCGCTCGGGCTCATCTCCAGCCTCTGGGCGGGCTCAATCGGGGCGGTAGCCGCGCCGCTGCGCCGCCAGGACGCACAGAAGCCCGCGGCCGCCAGGCCGGAGACGGCCGTCAAGGATCAGAAGAACAAGAAGGGCAGCGGCGACGAGGCCAGGGACGAGCAGGCCGCCGCCGCGCAGCCCGCTTCGTCGGGCGCGGGCAAGCCGCTCTCGGAGAAGGAAGACCCGCGCCTGATCGGCAAGCGCAACATCAACAAGGGCATCCTTATCCCGAAGATTGCCGGCGGGATCGACAAGGAGGTCGCGCTCGGCCGGCAGCTCGCCGCCGAGGTCGAGCGCCAGGCCAAGTTCATCGACGACCCCGTCATCACCGAGTACATCAACCGCGTCGGGCAGAACGTCGTCCTCCACTCCGACTCGAAGATTCCCTTCACCATCAAGGTCATCGACTCCGACGAGGTCAACGCCTTCGCCCTGCCGGGCGGCTTCTTCTTCGTCAACAAGGGGCTGATCCTCGCGGCCGACAACGAGGCCGAGGTCGCGGGCGTCATGGCGCACGAGATCGCGCACGTCGCCGCGCGCCACGCGATGGAGAATCAGGCCAAGGGCATGCTGGCCGAGATCGGCCTCATGGCCGGCTCGATCTTCCTCGGCGGCCTGGGCGGGATGCTCATCAACCAGGGCGCGAACTTCGGCGCGCTGCTCGGCTTCATGAAGTTCAACCGCAGCGCCGAGTCCGAGGCCGACATGCTCGGCGTCGAGTACATGTGGGCGGCCGGCTACGACCCGAACGCGATGTCCACGATGTTCGAGAAGCTGGCGGCGAAGAACAAGAAGAAGCCCGGCACCTTCTCGAAGCTCTTCGAGTCGCACCCGCAGTCGATTGACCGCATGGAGGCGACCCGCGCCCTCGTGGCGCGCTTCCCCGACAAGGAGGAGTACATCCTCTCGACCTCGGAATTCAACCGCGTCAAGGCGCGGCTCCTGCGGCTCTCGAACGCGCGCGCCTCCTCGGCGGGCGACATCGCCCCCGGTGACGACGGCGCCCCGGGCCGCCCGACCCTCAAGCGCCGCTCGCCCAACGCGGACGAGACCGGCACGCCGACCGAAGGCACCGCGCCCGAGAAGAAGTCGGACGCGCCGCAGCTCAAGAAGCGCACCGACGACCAGCAGCAGACCCCGCCCGAATAGGCGCCCGAGGGTCGGCGGCCAGCTTGCAGGGCCGAAGAAGGCTCCCAGGTCTGTCGAGACCTGGGAGCCTTCAGCTTGAGCGGCCGTGCCCACGCTCCGCCGCGGCTTGACAACGAAAAACCGGTTAAGTATTCTACCCGTTCGCGTTTTAGACGCTTAAACTTGAGAGAGTTATCCTTATGTCAACATACTTCCCGAGCGGGGACGGACTCGCTGAGAATCGCAAGTGGTACGTGGTGGACGCGGCGGGCCAGACCGTCGGCCGCCTCGCGACCGAGGTCGCGCGCGTGCTGACCGGCAAGAACAAGCCGCAGTATACGCCCTTCCTCGACACGGGCGACCACGTCATCGTCATCAACGCCAAGCAGGCGGTCTTCAAGGGGTCGAAGAACGACCAGAAGATGTACCACCACCACACGCTCTACCCGGGCGGCCTGCGCTCGATCTCGGTCAAGGACCAGTTCGCGCGCCACCCCGAGCGGGTCATCGAGCTGGCCGTCAAGGGCATGCTCCCGAAGACGAAGCTCGGCAAGGCGATGGCGAAGAAGCTCAAGGTCTACGCCGACGACGAGGGGCTCACGCGTCACACCGCCCAGAAGCCCGAGCCGCTCGCGCTGAGCCCGAAGGCGGCGGCGCAGAAGGCTTAACCGAAGTTACAAGTTAAGGAAGAGGAACTGTGGCAGACATCCAGTATTACGGCACCGGGCGGCGCAAGACTGCGACCGCGCGCGTTTACCTCCGGCCGGGCACCGGCGAAATCCGCGTTAACCGCAAGACCTTCGACGAGTACTTCCCCAACCAGGCGCTGCGGATGGTCATCCGCCAGCCGCTGACGCTCACCGACACCGCCAGCAAGTTCGACATCGTCGTCAACGTCGCGGGCGGCGGCCCGGCGGGGCAGGCCGGCGCGCTGCGCCACGGCATCACGCGCGCCTTGATGGTGTTCAACTCAGACCTCCGCCCCGCGCTCAAGGACGCCGGACTCGTCACCCGCGACCCGCGCCAAAAGGAGCGCAAGAAGTACGGCCAGAAGGGCGCGCGCAAGCGCTTCCAGTTCTCGAAGAGATAACCCCGTGAACGGTGAACCGTAAACCGTGACAAGGTAAGACCAGTCTTTCTCTTGTCACGGTTTACGGTTCGCCGTTCACGCGCTTCGCACATTCCATTGTCGCGGCCCGGTTGGTTGCCCCTGAAAGGGCGCTTGGGGCGCGGCGAGTACATTAAACCAATCACCTGAAGGAGGAGCAGTTTGGCAGTCACCGTCACGATGAAGGAATTACTGGAGGCCGGCGTACACTTCGGCCACCAGGTCAGGCGCTGGAACCCGAAGATGAAGGAGTTCATCTTCGGCGAGCGCAACGGCATTAACATCATCGACCTCCAGAAGACGCAGAAGATGTTCCGCGACGCCATCACGTTCGTCACCGCGATGATGGGCGAGGAGCGCGGCCGCAACATCCTCTTCGTCGGCACCAAGCGGCAGGCGCAGGACGCCATCCGCGAGGAGGCCGAGCGCGCCGGCCAGTACTACATCAACCAGCGCTGGCTCGGCGGCCTCCTGACCAACTTCCAGACCGTGCAGAAGTCGATCAAGCGCCTGCGCGACCTCGAAGCGATGCAGACCGACGGCCGCTACGAGAAGATGACGAAGAAGGAGCGCATCAAGCTCGACCGCGAGCGCGAAATCCTCGACAAGAACCTCTCGGGCATCAAGAACATGACCCGTCTGCCCGACGCGCTCTTCATCATCGACGTGCGCAAGGAGGACATCGCGGTCAAGGAGGCGAATCGCCTCGGCATCCCCATTATCGCCGTCGTCGATACGAACTGCTCGCCCGAAGGCATCGACTACGTCATCCCCGGCAACGACGACGCCCTGCGCGCCGTCCGGCTCTTCGCCTCGCGCATCGCCGACGCGGTCGTCGAGGGCCAGCAGCTGAGCGGCAAGAGCGCCGAGGACGACGAGCAGGCGGAGGCCGCCGCGGCCGGCGCCGCGCCCGCGCCCACCTCGCGCGTCGTCACCTCGG